>PFAZ01000006.1 GCA_002773535.1 Candidatus Harrisonbacteria bacterium CG10_big_fil_rev_8_21_14_0_10_40_38
TTTAATTTAAAATATTTAGTAGATGTACTCTCGCATATTCACTCCGATAGTCTCTCTCTGGCATTTAATGGCCCGGGAAAACCGTTAATTATACGCGGGGGTTCAGACGATTCGTTTCTCTACCTTGTTATGCCAATGAACCGGTAATTGTATGGATGGTATTGGAAAGTATCTTAAGCGATTTAAAACCCTCTCAAACCCCCAAAAAACCGTCGCAGAAGAGCTGAACGCTGTTTTAAAAGAGAAAGGGATACCTGAAGTTAAACTTTCGTTTAGAGATGGTGTTGTATATTTAAAAACACACTCAGTAATTAAAAGTGAGATACTGCTGAATCAAGAAAATATCCTACTATCCTTAAATAGTAGGTTAGAGAAGAGAGATATTCGCGTTACTCGTATTGTTTAGTGTGCAGAAAATGTGGTCTGCGCACTGCCTTGATTCTTCACTGAGTCAAACACTTTCACTGAAAGAGTATTTTGCCCCTCTTGTGGACGGATTGATACAGTAAATGGTGCGTTTGTAGAAGAGCCAACAAATACATTGTTTAGATAGTAATCTGCTCGCGTCACTGGGTAGCGCCCGGTGGTGTTTATACGCACAGAAAGAAGAGTATTTTTTGTATAAGAAGCATTTTGTTCTGGCGAAATAAAAGAGATAGTGGGAATAGTTTCGGGGAGGTGTACGTCATCAGTTTCTGTTGGAATAGAGATATTCTGGTTTGAGTACCCATTTCTATTTGCCCATAGCAGTACAGGAAATTCCCAAAGAGTAAATTGAGAGTCTTTGCTCGGGTCGGTTGGTTTTGGTCCGGTTGGATCCTTCTTATCAATCCAGTAGAGAATTGAGTGAACACTTGGGATCACCCTCGTCTCCCGTGTTTCTTGTGGTGTGTGCTCAGTTGCGAGCTTTCCTGAGACAGTATCGATAATATACTGCTCACCACCTAACCAAATATTTTTAAGAACCGGTTTTGTGTTTTCTATATCTTCAGGCGGAAGGGGAGGAACAAACGACTCATTTTGGAGAGTTGCAAGAGCAGCACTCATAAATTCATGCCACAGCGGAGCAATGGTAAAGCCAGCAACTTTCTTCTCCATTGGGCTGTTGTCGTTGTTTCCTGCCCACGCCCCCACTGCAATATTTGGAGCGTAGCCGATAATCCACGCATCACGGTAGTCATTTGTTGTTCCTGTTTTTGCTGCGACATCGCGACTACCAAAGTAGAGTGGCGAATTTGTGCCAAACGCTGGCGCTCGCGC
>PFAZ01000013.1:0-877 GCA_002773535.1 Candidatus Harrisonbacteria bacterium CG10_big_fil_rev_8_21_14_0_10_40_38
GCTGTGTTTCGTTTCTCGGCCCCATCCTCGGCAGTCGCATTTGTAGCAGGCGGTTATCTGGTGCTTTTCGAGGATTTCCCGGCCGGTCTTTTCGTACCACGCGGATTTCTCTTTTCTGGCCTCTTGGAACTTCTTGAGCTTTTCTTGCCATTCGTTTGTCATAGTGATTTTGCGTAGATGGTTAATTCTTTGAGCGGCCGGCGTTGCCATTTTTCTTTTCTGAACTTCTGGATGGCACGCTTCACCGCTATCGCCACATTCGATCCCTGATCCGTCGACTCGTAATGCTTCGGATAGGGGTCGTTGATGGTCAGTTTGATGTAGTAATTTTTCATGGTTCTTATCGCGGTTTTTTAAGATACTTGATCAGTTCCTCGAGCAGGGCATCGTATATCTTTCCGTAGGCGTAGTCGGTAAGTTTGGGGTCGTCTACGAAGTCCACCGTCAGCTTTCCCATCAGCTCGCCGGTCTCGTCTCCGAGGTCATCGATGATCTGATCGGCAATTCGGTCTCTGACGATTGAGGTGATTCTGCCTCGCATGGCTCGAATCTCCTTGTCGATGGTTTTTTTCAATTGCGCTTTTGTCATGGTTGTAATTTTTAATTGGTTTATTAATTCGACCTTTAGAAATAAATCGGGAAGTGCGCTTTTATGTAATCTTCGGCTTTCTCTCTTTGATCCTGATCGTCTGGATCGGGGCTGACTTCGCCGGTTCCTTTGCATGGTTCGCAGGTCACTCCTTCTTTGCCGGCAATCTCCATCGGTTGAGTCCCCATTCCGTCGCACTCCTTGCATTCGAGCTTCTCGCTCTTTTCGATGTACTCGGTTATCTTTTCTTCTTTGAAGTCCTCGGGGAGTTCATCCCAGTCGAGGACA
>PFAZ01000013.1:898-7993 GCA_002773535.1 Candidatus Harrisonbacteria bacterium CG10_big_fil_rev_8_21_14_0_10_40_38
ATTGGTATTTGTCGTAGTTCATATGTTTATGGTTTGTGGATAACTTTTGCTGGTGTTCGACCTTTTTTTGGTAGGGCAAAGCCCTCCTCGGTTTTTTCGAGAAGTCCTCGCCATACCCATTTCTGCACCAGATCGTTTACTCTCTGGACCGTGATCCCAAACGCTTCGGCGATCTTCGGCTGACTCCAGTCCTTGGTCAGCAATTCTCGAATCCGCTGGTTGCGTTCTGTTTTCTCTAAATGTGAATTTTTCATTTTTTCGTTCATATTTTTATGTGGTTAATTCCCATGACACTTTCTGTTGGTAATACAAAAACCCGATGTCTTCGTAAGACATCGGGTTTGAGCTTTTGGCTTAAATTCCCGGTTTTAAAGGTTTTTTAGGCTTCCCTCATGACCCATGACACTTCTTATACTTCTTCCCACTTCCACACGGACATGGATCATTCCTCCCAACTTTCTCATGAGAAGGATGGTTTGGTATTTTCACATTTTGCGGCCTGTGATGATGAACCTCCTGCATTTCCAAAATCTTTTTTTCGTTTTCCAAAAGCCACGAATCAAATTGGACTAGAAGTGCCCTAAACGCTATATGACCCTCTCTTCTGTATTCCACAAGAGGATCATGCTGTCCGTACGCGCGAAGCCTCACAGCGTCCCCCAAGGCCTCCATTTCTGACAAATGGTTCATCCAGAGCATATCAAGCATCTGTAGAACCACTGGCATAGCCCCCGGAGGTATTTGAAGAACAGAAACATTTTTTTCCTCCTTTGATAAAGATTCGCTCTCCACTTCCTCTTTTGTTATAGAAATAGTTCCTATTTCCAAAACCTGCTGACGCTTCCTGTAAATTGCTATTCTTTGTTTATTAAGGACGTCATCAAAATCAAGAAGATGTTTTCTAGCATCAAAGTTCATACCCTCAACTTTCCCCTGTGCCTGCGATATAACAGATGAAATCATTCTCGCCTCAATCGGCACATCTTCAGGAACCTTTAGAGTTTCCATAAGGCGACCTATTCTATCCCCTCCAAAAATACGCATGAGATCATCCTCAAGAGAAAGAAAGAACTGCGATGAACCGGGGTCACCTTGACGCCCCGCGCGACCCCTGAGCTGATTATCTATACGTCTCGATTCATGCCTCTCGGTACCAATGACATGAAGACCTCCAAGTGTCTTTATTTCCTCCGCTTCAGACTGTTTAGGCGGGTTACCACCCAGAATAATATCAACACCTCTACCAGCAACGTTCGTTGCCACAGTGATAGCCCCACGCCTTCCAGCCTGCGCAATGATAGCTCCTTCACCTTCGTTATTTTTTGCATTCAAAGCTTTGTGATCCAAACCGGCAAGTGAAAGCTCTCTTGAAAGCTCTTCATTTTTTTCAATCGACACAGTTCCCACTAAAACTGGCTGGCCTTTTTTATTTCTTTCCCTAATTTCCTCAGCTATCGCTCTATACTTAGCCGCTTTGGTTTTATAAACCTTATCTGGAAAATCCACCCTCTGTGGATCTTTGTTTGTAGGAATAGTCGAAACCTCAAGACCATAAACCTTATCAAACTCCTCCGCTGATGTTTGCGCAGTTCCGGTCATACCGGCAAGCTTCTCATAAAGACGAAAATAGTTCTGTATAGAAACTGTTGCATATGTTCTGGACTCCTGTCTGATAGGGACATTTTCTTTTGCCTCAATCGCTTGGTGAAGTCCTCCAGAATATCTCCTACCGGGCATGAGTCGCCCTGTAAACTGATCAACGATAATTATCTCGTTTTGCTTAACAACATAATCCCTATCACGCCTGAAAAGCTCTTTTGCTTTTAAACTTTCTTGAAAATAGTGAACTAATTTTAAATTTTCTGGCGCATATATATTCTCTATCTTTAGAGATTTTTCAATAGAATCTATCCCTTCAATAGTCACATCAACCGTTCTCAATTTTTCATCAACATTATAATGCAGATCTTTCTGAAGAGTAGAAACGACTCTCGCAAAAAGTTTATAAAACTCACTCGATTCCGTATCCGGCGCCGATATAATAAGCGGTGTTCTTGCTTCGTCAATTAAAATTGAGTCGACCTCATCGATAATTGCAAAAAATCTCCTATTCCTCTGAACCTGGTCTTCTAAATTGTGTGCAAGATTATCTCTTAAATAATCAAAACCAAACTCATGGTTCGTTCCATAAGTGATATCAGCCTCATACGCCTCACGCCTCGACGCAGGTCTTAAATATTCATTCTGAACCAAAAAACTCCCTGTCGTGTCTCTTTCCTTATCAACCATACCCCCTTCAGCCATTGGTTGATCGGGAGCATTATTTTCAAAAGTGGAATCACCAGCATACTTCGGGTCATACATAAGCGCTCCTTCGTGAACAAGGCACGCCACAGATAGTCCAAGCGCATTGTATATCTGCCCCATCCACACAACATCTCTTTTCGCCAAATATTCATTAACGGTCACAACATGAACCCCTCTTCCTAAAAGAGCATTTAAATAAACCGGTAAAGTCGCCGCCAGAGTCTTTCCTTCACCAGTTCTCATTTCAGTAACCCTGCCATCATGTAGCGCCACCCCACCCATAATTTGCACATCAAAATGTCTCTGACGAAGAGTTCTCTTTGCAGTTTCCCTTACAAGAGCAAAAGCATCCGGTAAAAAATCATCAAGCTTTTTTATATCCCCCCCTATTTCCTTTCGGAGTCTCGCGCTTTCAGAAAAAAGCTCTTCCAAAGAGAGTTTGGAAAATTTTTCCTCAAGATCGTTTACCAGCGCGACTTTCCCTTTAAGCTCCTTTTCACCTCCAAAAAGCTTAGAAAATAAACCTAACATACGTGTCGTATTCTATACCGAAAACGCATTAAATCCAATAACTAAAGTATTTTCCTGAGAAATCTATCTATTCAGCTCCTTTCCTTTCTGTTTTTCGATTTCTATCTGCAAAATATCTCTAACCTTATCAATAGCCAACCTTACATCAGGACCCTCATGTTCAGCCCTCAAAAATCCATGAGGAATTTTTATATTTACTTCAGCCCTATAAACATCGCCTTTATTATGATGTTTTGTCGTTCTACCAACCTCAACAGCAGTAGAAACACCTCCTTCTAAATCCCACCTACTGGTAAATTTTTTAAGTGACCCTATTTTTTCCTCAACGTATTCCCTAAGAGCGGGGGTAAGATCTATATTTGTCGCTTTTATATTTATATTCATACAATTTATAACGCCTCAAAAAATATTTTTGTTATCTTTACTAACCTAAAAACTAGACATACATAACCTCCCGTTCAAGATCTACGCCAAACTTGTCATGAATGGTAGCCTCCACAAGATTTGCCAAAGATGAAATATCAGCAGCAGTTGCATGTAAAACATTCACAATAAAATTCGGATGCTTTGGAGAAATCATAGCTCCCCCAATACCCACGCCCCTTAGATCAGTCTGTGAAATTAAGTAAGCTGCAGGAATGACAGGAAATGGGTCGGTTTTTACATGAGAAGCAAGCTCGCTAAAAACATCTTCCGAAAATTGATGCACCGGCACATTTTTAAACATACTGCCCGCATTCGGATATTCCATCGGGTGACGAGAAAATCTATAAGCTATTTTTTCCTCAATAGAATTTCTTATTTCTTTTTTGCTTCCCTTCCCCATTTTCAATGTCGCAAAAAGAATTATTTCTTGATAGGGGCTTGTTTTAAATACGCTATTTCTATAACCAAAATTACATTGTGTAGCCGTTCTCCTCATAAGATAAGTCTTACCGTCTTGGATTCTCAAACTCACCACCTCAACAATAGAATCCTTTATTTCCCCACCAAAAGCCCCGGCATTACCCCTTATAGCCCCTCCTAGAGTCCCAGGAAGTCCACCAGCCCATTCAAGACCAGACAATCCTTTAGTAGCCGCGAAATCAAGAAGATCAGTCATTAAAACTGACCCCTCCACAAAAACCAGTCCATTTTTATCTTCGAGACGAGAAAGCGATGGTTTTAAAATAACGCCATCATATCCATCGTCAGAAAAAACAATATTAGTCCCTCCCCCTAAAACAAAAATCGGCAGCTTTTCATTTGAAGCTCGCAAAACAGCTTTCTCTATCTCTTCAACATTTTTTGCAGTACAAAAATATCTAGCTGGCCCGCCTATTCTGTAACTCGTATGTTCTGAAAGATTAATTCCCTGTTTAAACATAAAAAATCAGTTTCCCTAAGGACTGCAAGTGGTGACCTCACAAATGCTTTTGTGTTTCAATGAGTGCTCGTCCTTGCAGTCCTTAGGAAAACCGATAATAAAGCGACTCAACGCTAAATATATAATACACGCCCCAAATATCTAAAACAAACTAAAAACCCCGCGAAGCGGGGTTTTTAGCCACAAAAGCGAGAGAGATATTCCTAAATCTTGCGAATCAGGAATAAAGAGCACTCACCGAAAACAAGTATACATTAGTATCACCTAAAAAGTCAAGTCCTGTGTTAAAAACTTACCACAATTCATAGGTCACACTCACTTGAACAGTAATCTCATCTGTCCCCGGTTCTATTTGTGGAGCTGGCACAGAAGCAACATCTGTAGCGCCTCCCCTTCCATAAGCTTCACCTTTGTAGAAAATCGGATATCCTCCCGTAGACTCCCCAAAGGTTACTACTCTTCTTATTTTTGCCCTATTTGCCTTAGCCATAGCATCGGCTTTTGCTCTCGCCTTAGTAAAGGCTTCCGTTCGAGCATCAGCCAAGAAAGCGTCTGGATCATCAACCATATAACTTACGTTTTCGATCTGATTTATCCCGTGAGACGGAAGTCCGCCTAGTATAGCTCCTGTTTTTTCCAAATCTCTTACAGTGACATTTACAGTTTGTGTAAGAACGTAGCCGATTATCTGTTCTGTTTTCGTCGGATAGAGATCAGGCCTTGGATTATAGTCATATCTGGGAATAAGACTATAGTTCGATGTTTTTATATCAACCGCAGGAATCCCCTGTGATTTAACAAAATCAATCGCATCGTTCATCTTTTTTGTATTAGATTCCTGGACCACTTTTGGATCTTTCCCTTCAGACACGACAGAAAAATAAATCTCTGCAATGTCTGGCGCAACGATCGCTCTTCCTTCAGCGCTCACGCTAACAGTTCGAAGCGGACTAAAAAATGACGAAAAGAACAAAACTTTGATTCCGAAAGCAATCGCAACTACCAAAAAACTATTTAGTAAAATCCAAAACCATTTTTGTGAAAAATTATTATTGTTTGGCATAAAAGTGTGCTAATTCAAGTATTCTTTTAATTTCATTCGGCTTAAGACTGGCTCCTCCGACAAGGGCGCCTTCTATGTCAGGAGATTTTAGAAATCCATCCGCATTAGCTTCTGACACAGATCCTCCATAAATAAACTTGGCGGTGAAAGGCAACTTGGCTGCTTCAAATTGTGTTTTGAGAGTTTTAACCACAGCCACCGCATTCTCTGGATTATCCGGCTCCGACCCAGGTTCTGTGCTAATTGCCCAAACCGGTTCATATGCAATAACAATTTCATTTAATTTATATTTCTGACCAGTAAGAGCTGCTAAAACGGAATTCATTTGCCTCTGTAGCACCGCGGCAGTTTGGTTATCCTTTTTTTCCTGAGCATTCTCACCTATACACACAACTGGTACAAGTTCATTGCGTAAAGCAGCTATTATTTTTTTTGAAATAACCTCATCAGTATCACCCATCCGCCTTCGCTCAGAATGACCAACCACTGCATAAATAACGCCTAAAGATGAAACTTGTGACCCAGAAACAAGACCGGTAAACGGACCAGTGTCTTCAAAGAAAATATCCTGAACCGCCAATCTCGAACGCACTACCGTTGAGCGTATAGCTGAAATAAACGGATACGGAGGAGCGATAATTAAACCATCCCCATCTATAGCTTGAGCAAGCTGAGTTGCCTCAAAGACTGTCTTTGGATTCATTTTCCAGTTAGCAATAACCAATTTGTTCATATATAAAACTATACAACAAAAATATCCCAAGTGGGTTCAACCAAAACCTAAAATTTTAATGGCACCGGCTATTACAAGAGAATCGAGTACGGCAACAGTTACGGCCCCCAAAACAAGACTCACGTAGGCATATTTAAACGGAACGCCAAATACATAAGCAGCAACTGTACCACCCCAAACACCAGTAAACGGTCCCGGGACAGCAACAAAAATATAAAGAACAATAGCCTTTAGAAGATGAGCTTTTCTTTCGGCTGGATCAATGTTCTCAAATTTATCTGAATGTTTTCTGCGCGTATAACTAAAAAGCCAACTCATAAATCGATTAATCAAATAAACCCGATGCATAAAATATTCTGACAAAACCCTCCACCATAAAAGCAGTGGACCAGTTATAAGAACCATTCCAATAATGGCAAGAAAAAAAGATTTTATAATTGAAAAATGAAAAGCTATTCCTGCCAAAATTGCTCCATGAGCCTCCAAAGTCGGGGTCATGGCAATAAGAATTGTTATAAGTTCCTTAAACATATTTATTCACCATTACTTATTCTATTTTTGTAATACCAATCAAATACATCATATGCGACAGGAAGTGCATTTAAACTTCCTTCTTTGGCATTCTCAATAAAAACCAAAATCGAAATTTCAGGATTTTCAACCGGACCGTAGCCAGAAAAAAGAGCATTTACCCTCGCCTTATTATGAGTTTGAGGAGTTCCAGTTTTTCCCGCCACAGAAAAAGGTAAAGTTGAAAGAATATGTGACGATCCTGAAGGATCTTTAACACCTTCACGAAGGCCTTCTTTTACAGCAGCAATTTCATCAGACCAGTTTGAATAATCAAAAATAACACTGGAAGGTTCATCCTTATAAAGATGGGGCTTATAAACAACACCGCCATTTGCAACAGATGCAAAAAAATTCGCAAGCTGAATAGGCGTAACCAGTAAATCTCCCTGCCCAATGGAAACATTGTAAGTATCACCCAAGCGCCACGGGTGATCACCAAAATCGCCTTCCTCATCAGGTCCTGGCAGGAGACCCAAAGACTCGCCAGGTATATCAATTCCGGTTTTCTGACCAAAACCAAAT
>PFAZ01000016.1 GCA_002773535.1 Candidatus Harrisonbacteria bacterium CG10_big_fil_rev_8_21_14_0_10_40_38
ACTCAATATCAACCAACAGCTGAACAATCAGCGGAGACCCAACCCAAAATGACTGAAAATCAAACTCCTCAACCTACTGAAGCACCTGCACAACCAGCACAACCTTTAGAAGAAAAAGTTGTTGCCGCATCACAACCGGTTGCACACCTATCTCAAGCTCAACCAACTACTGCTAAGAAAAATAGTAACGGCCGCTTTACTGTCGCCTTAGCTAGTGTTGCCTTAACTGTGGCTGCTGCTCTTTCCTTATATCAATGGGGTCAAGATTTAGTTAATTATAGTGTTAAACAAACTGGCTTATATCAACAATCACAAGCTAAAGTTTCACAATTAGAAGAAAATGAAAGAAACACTATTTGTTCTCAGTTAGCTGCTAATTTGACTAGAGATAATGTTCAAAAATTTGACCAATATTTAAATGAGTTAATCCAAACAGGTGCTGGCGGAAAACTTGGTGTCAATGGTCCACAAAATATCTGTCGTTTGGCTTGTTATAACGAACTTCAGAGAGGAGATGACACCGCTACTGAAGTTATTTTATCAATGTGTATTGATCGTCTTTTTGATACCCATTCAGAATTGATGAATCGTCCTGCTAATAAAAGACAAATTGATGTCTACTTTCCAACAAAAACAAACCGAGGTAAACAAAAATGAATAATTTAACTAATATAATTAAACAAGCTCTAATTAGAACTGCTGCTGCTGGATTAACTTTAATTCCTGCCGGTTATGTTTTAGCTGCTGATCAAAAAATTATTGAATCAGAAGTTTTAGACGAAGGTGTAGATCGTTATACTCTTACAAAATCTGGTTCTGCTGTACCTGCTGCACCACAACATCAAAAATGTAACGAAGAAAAAGATTCCAAAAATGATTATTGGTTAGTTACTGAAAATGGTAAGAAAACTTGGAAGAGATCTCCTCCAGGAAAAACCAAACCTTTGAAAAATGTTAATTTAGTAGGTCAAAACTGGTTAAACGATAAATGTAGCGGTGAAGATGCAAATCTTCCTCAAATTCAACCAGCTGCCCAAAGAACTAATTCTGCCAGCCAATACGATCCTTCCAAACACGCTTGCGGAACCAAAACTAAAGCCAAGGTTTATGGAGCCACTTTTAATTTAGAAACGGGTCGATGCTTAAAACCGAAAGACGCTGCTGCGGCTGGTTTTAATTCTAAGGAAGGCCTAGACAACAAAGTACTTTTTAAGGCTGTTGGCCAAATCGGCTGTCCGCCTGCCCAAAAATGTTATGGTGCTACTCTTATTGCTGCTCTTCCAGTCAGTACAGCTGCTGATAAACCACCTAAA
>PFAZ01000015.1 GCA_002773535.1 Candidatus Harrisonbacteria bacterium CG10_big_fil_rev_8_21_14_0_10_40_38
TGCCGAAGCTGGCGATTACATACAACCAACAGAAAACGAGCACGAACTATTCGGATGCGACCTGTGGGTTGAAGTAACGGGAGTTAGTGAAAGAGAAGGTGAATAAAATTAAGTAAGCTGGCAATAACATGAAAAAAATTCTTATAGTGTCAGCTGCAATTCTCACGAGCGTTGCAGTGATGCCGCTCTTTGCGGCATTCGAGGCGCACGTGATCAACGTGACCGCTGAAATAGAAAATGCCCTCTTTGTGCATCCAGAATCATTAAGATTCGGCACAGTATTTCCGCAGGAATACCTAAAGAGTTCATTTTTTATTGCCTTCAGCGAATCATTCTCAAGAGACGACCAAAGAAGGGTGGGGACTGTTGAATACGTAATAAAACAAAAACCAAAGCCGAGAGAAGACACGCCCGAAGAAAGAACATGGTGTCATGATAACGAACCGGAAAATATAGGTGACCCAAACGACCCATATTATGACAGGTGTTATCCTCTCTTATGCGCGTATTTATCAAAAGAACCCGATGGCACACCGGAACCAGGAAACGATACCGGGGTGCCGCCATTTCATGACCCAAACGACCCAAGTTCATGGGCAATTGGGAAATTGGTGAAATTTGACGAGAATGGGAATACAATTGGTAACGACCCCGCAGATACATGGACAGTGGATCTAGCAGTTCCATGTTTTGAAGGTCACTGTGCTCAGGATTGGGCTGATTTCGTTCACAGTCACAATCCAGACGCAGATCCAAACCTCTACAAACTTCCAAATGGCTTAGAACATGAAGTATTTGGATGCGATTTATGGGTTGAGGTAACAAGTATTCATTAAATCGTTGATTATTCTTTCTCCCCCTCTTGTTTCAAGGGAGGGAGGATAGAGTAAAAAAAAAATATGACAGAAACAAAAGGAAAATTTTCAAATTGGTGGGAAAAACAAACAGGCGCACCCCCAAAAACATGGCACAAAATATTAATAACAGTATTTCTACTAGTGTTTCTATTCGTGTTCTACGTCACTCTGGACGCAAACAAATATAAAGCTTTTGTGCATGTAGTAGATGGTAAAAGCGTTATAGGTGTAAACCCAACATCAGAAGCGCTCGATTTTGGCGACTTAGCCAAAGGAACATCTGCTGTCCGCAGAGTCGATATAAAAAATGGTACAGCCATTCCAATGTGGGTCAGTGTCATAAAAACCGGAGATTTAGGAGAATTAGTATCTGTAGACAAAAAATCATTTGTTCTCAAAAGTGGTGACGAAGAAAAAGTGGAATTCAGTATATACATTCCCGCATCAGCAAGTATAGATTCCATATACAAAGGAAGAGTTTACGTGTTTAAAGTTCCAACATTCGGACTTATAAAATGAAAACTATAGGAAACATACTAATTTACTTTGCAATCGTAGGCGGTCTTGTGTTTGGTTTACCAAAATTTCTCTCTTGGGCCCTAGACACTCCTTACCCAATGGCAGCAATAACCTCAGGATCCATGTGGCCCGTTCTTAAAAAAGGAGATCTCGTTCTCGTAGAAGGTGTAAAAAAAGATGATCTGGCAGTCGGAGACATTATTGTGTTTGAAAACAAGGAAAGAAAAAATTTTACAATCCATAGAATAGTTAAACTAGATGATGAAAACATCACCACAAAAGGAGACGCTAATTTTAATGAAGATACCTCTATTAGCTACAAAGAAGTCATAGGAAGAGCCGTGAAACTTGGATCGCACCAATTTCGCATCCCCTACCTCGGACTGGTAACTGTGTATGCAAGTGAAATCAGATAATATGGATCAAAAAAATCTAACTAAAAAGGAAAGAAATTATTCAGTTAGGTTATTTTTAACACTCGGAAAGCTGGCCACCATACCACTTATTGTTAGTGCAGCTATTCCTATTTCAGCTTTTGAAGCACACGTCATAAACGTAACTGCGAGAATTGAAAATCGTTTCTGTGAAAAGTTAGATGTGAGATCTATGGGCTTCTGGAAAACACATAAATCATTGTGGATGTTCCCTCAAATTATAGGAGACGAACAAATCGAAGCACCTGAACAGGCAGAAATAATATTTGATTCAGACAACAACATAATGAAGCACAAGTTTCAAAAACAACTCCTCACTTTGGCTTTTAATATTTCATATTTCAAAGTAGGTAACGCAATTGTTCCAAATGAAAAAATAACAATTAATTTTCTTAAAAAAGAAGCGGATAATCTTCTTAAAAAAAATCCACCCGCAAGCGACAATGATCTAGAGACTATGAAAGATAGAGTTGAAGCTGTAAATACAGCCGGGAAAGTTGAGATCTGCAAAGAAGGCCCATTTGAAGCAATAAATAGTCCCGCACCCGCTCCCGCCCTTGGAAGCTTTATAAAAAATGTTGAGAAGAAACCCGACCCGACACCAAGCCCAACAGAAAAAATAAAAGTTCCGGAAATCCCCCTCGTGCTCAAGATGCTCCCAACACCCGAACCAAGTAATTCTCCAAATATATCGCCCTCACCATCACCAACTCCATCACCCGACCCGACGCCTGAAGTCTCTCCGTCACATGACCCAACTCCATCGCTCGATCCTACGCCAGATGTTTCACCATCTCCAGAGCCAACGCTAATCCCTGACTCAACACCATCACCAGAACCTTCTCCTTCACCAAGTCCAGATCCAACACCGGAAATTTATCCTTCGCCAACTCCATCACCCGACCCGACGCCAGAAATTTCCCCAACTCCCGAACCCACACTGTCCCCAGACCCAACACCGGAACCGTCACCAAAAGAATAAATTTACATTCCTAAACCCGCCCTAGCTTTAACAGAGTAGGTTTTCTTACGTAAAAAATTTATATAAGCAGCAGCAGCAATCATTGAGGCATTATCCGTATTATATTCAAAAGGCGGCACAAAAAACTCAAGCTTCTCTTTTTTACATTCATCGCCCAACACTTCACGCAAAGCCTGGTTTCCGGCTACACCACCACAAAGAATTACCGACTTTGCGCCAAATTCACCTGCGGCTTTTATTGTTTTTTTTACTAAAACATCTATAGCAGATTTTTGAAAACTTGCGGCTATATCAGCAAAGCCATTATTTCCAAGATTTTTATTTTTCTTCAGATAATACAAAACAGCTGTCTTAAGTCCCGAAAAACTAAAATCATAATTTTTTGCGTGAATCATAGGTTTCGGAAAATCAATTGCCGCGCTATTACCATCCTTAGCTAATTTTTCAACTTCCGGACCTCCTGGGTATGGCAAATCTAGCATTCTCGCAACTTTATCAAACGCCTCACCAACGGCGTCATCTCTTGTCTCCCCGAGTTTTTTCCACTTCGTAAGCGATTCAAGTAACAAGAGGATTGTATGCCCACCACTCACCACCAAAGCTACAGAGGGAAACATATTTTTAATTTTTGGTTTTGATTTTTGAGTTACAGTTTTTTGCTGCAATAAAAAACTATAAAGATGACCCTCCATATGATTCACTCCCCTAAGTAAAAGTTTTTTATTTTTCTTTTTTGCCTCCTTATGCAATTCCTTTGCAAACTCGATCCCCGTCCAAAGAGCCGGTTCTAAACCGGGACCAACAGTCACTGAAATCATATCAACCTTCTTAAAATCTTTAGCGATAATATTTTCTCTTGTATCGCCAAAAATCTCACTAAGAACAATTGGAAGATTTTTTATATGCTCTCTCTTAGCCAAATTAGGAACAACTCCCCCAAAGGGTCTATGAATAGCAATTTGAGACGAAACGACGTTTTCCTCTATTTTAAATTTTGGTGACGAGAGACCACCCGTCGCATTAACTAGTGCCATAGCCGTTTCATCGCAGCTTGTTTCAATCGCTAAAATACGCATTTTAAATTTGAGAATACTTTACAGTTTTGTCTTTGCCCGTAGTTTTAGCCTTATACATCGCCTCATCCGCCGCTTTAACAAGATTTTCCAAAGAACTTTTTCCGGTCAATTCTGCCACTCCGACACTCATAGTTATTTTTCTAGATAAATCTTTTGGTATATGAACTCTGCTTTTTATCGCTTTCCTTATTTCCTCAGCTTTTAAAAATCCGTCCTTCTCACTCGCCCCTATAAGAGCAGCTACCATTTCCTCACCTCCCCATCTTCCAACAAAATCCGAAGCCCGAACTTTGCTTTCGATTATCTGTGCAGAGAATTTTAATATTTGATCTCCGATCTCATGACCATATTTGTCATTAATAGATTTAAAATTATCGATATCAAAAAACAAAATTGTAAATGAATCCACATAAAAATGAGTTCGCGGAGAGTTTTTATTTGATTTCATCCAACTTACATCCGAATAAAGCTTTTTAGCTAAAGCTAAAAAACCACGCCTATTATAAAGACCGGTTAGTGGATCGGTAAAAACAAGAGACTCTAGTTCTTTGATTTTTCTATCCCTGTCCCTTAATTCAGATTTTAATTTTTGTAACTCGTCAGACATATTACTAGTGGCTACTAACTAGATTCTAGTAGCTAGTATGTGCTCCCACGGAGAATCGAACTCCGATTTCCGCCGTGAAAGGGCGGCGTCCTAGCCGTTAGACGATGAGAGCAAACTATCAAGTCTGAAATATTATACTCACAAGCAAAAAAAAGAGCAACACTACCACCTCCTATACACCATCCACAATTATAGTACAAAAAAACAAAGCAATGTTTTATTTCATAACTAACTAATAAGTTTTAAGTAGATATACTGATTCAGAGCTACCAAAAACCGTACCCGTAACTGTCACTAATGACCCAATAGAGTAATCAGTTATATCACCCTCCGAAAGTAAAACCATAATATCATATGATTTATCTCTATCTTCATCTAAAGACTCCCCAATAAAAATCCTTGGTTTTGCGCAAGCGCCGGCATCAGGTGGACAGGCATCATCCCCCAAAAGATTTGAAGTAACAACCCCTCTCAAAGGAATCGTTCTACCATTCAAAGCGCTTCTATGTTCCAAAATCATTTTTGGTGTAAATATAACAGCGGGTATGGGATCTAGTGAAAGATCGGGATATGAAGACAAGGCCCCTTCTCCCGGTTTATCAGGTTCCGCAGTCGCAGAAGAAACATCTTCTATATCGCTAATTATAATTGTCCCCGACACGTCATATTTATTCCAAAGCGCGGGAGCTGTAACAGATGTTGAATCCATAATCCCAGAAATATTTACAAAAGAATCAGTCGAAAGAGTTCCAGCAATAAGATCTGTTTGATTTAATCCAAGCAAACCATAAAAAAGACCATCTTCCCCCTCCACACCTATCGCGCACTCTTCTGTTTGTGGACCAGTATTGTCACGATGAGGCAAACAAGTAAGCTTACCCAAGATAGAAACTTGTTTTAAAATTGGTGACTCCTTTGGCGCATTAAAAGAATCACTTTCCGTATCACCAGAAAAAAAGAAGTAAGTACCAAAAAACAGTGCTAATATAATGAAAAAAAATATTAAAAACCCACGTAAAGTCATAAATCAAGTACAGTATACAAGAAAAATCGACGAGAAACAGCGCAGGGCTAACCAACCCAAAGTAGCAATTAATAATATAGTTAACCCCACGCCCGCTTCCTGCCTTTATATACGACGCATTAAAAACGTCCTACTTACACCTATGGTGCCCTCGGAGGGAATCGAACCCCCATCCTATGGTTCGAAGCCACATATTCTATCCATTGAACTACGAGGGCCTTCGTATCACCTAAAGTCCCAAATTTAATGGGTAAAAGGTGAAAAACCAGCTACTTATTTATAAACCCCCTTGAAAACTAAAGCAAATACCCCATAAAAAAGGCTTAAAATATAACGTTTTCTATGCCAAAAACCCTTTTAATATATAGCGAAAATAGCCATATTTACCAAAAAACCCTTATTTTACAATGATTTCCCAATAAATAGATATCCACACCCCTATTGACATGAGTATTGCTTTCTGCTAGTATTAAGGCAGTAAAGTCGAATAAGTTAAGTATAGTATATATATGTTATTGAACCCGAGGAGCGGGTTTTTTTGTTGGAAAAACTATGACTTTCAAAATGAAAATGAAAAAAATACAGTCAACTCTTATGAGGAAACTTGGTGAAGTTGGTACTAGAAAGAAAGCGACAATCGTGCTTGCAGCTATGTTATTTAATACATTCCAGCTTGCGATTGCAGCTGCTCCTAGCGAACCAATGGTTCCTACAATGGAAGACATTGTACAGACAACTTCATTTAGCGCAGAATCTCTTCTCGAAAACCAGTATCGGGCAATGACAGTAGTTATTACCGCTTACTCTTCGACACCTGACCAGACTGATGACACACCGTTCATCACTGCCTCAGGAACGCATGTTCGAGATGGTATTGTTGCCGCTAACTTCCTTCCCATAGGAACAAAGATTCAGATTCCTGAACTATTTGGAGACAAGATATTCGTTGTAGAAGACAGGATGCATGAAAGGTTTTCGGACCGAGTAGACGTCTGGTTTGCTACAAGAGAAGAAGCTAAAACCTTCGGTCTCAGAAAAGCGACTATCCACGTTCTCTAAAACAAAACCCCCCACAAGAGGGGGTTTTGTTTTTTGTGCTCTATTCTTGAATTAGTGCGAACCCATTTCGCCGCCACAGGCGGCGAGAACCCCCCTCGAAAAATCCGAAAGGCGGCGGAGCCGCACCGCTGACAATTTCAAGTTTTTCTTTGGCGGCAACTAATTTGAGTTTGCGAAGCAAACACCAATTTGAATCTTATATGAATTTAGAAATTTACTCAATTGAAAAGAGAAAGGGCGCATCACTCGTGAGAATGATGCGCCCGTGGTTGTTCCTCGGAACGAGGGGGACGGTTCTTATCCTGCCCAGCTTCTCCACGAATGGAGAGAGGTGCAATTACCCGTTTAG
>PFAZ01000010.1:0-1275 GCA_002773535.1 Candidatus Harrisonbacteria bacterium CG10_big_fil_rev_8_21_14_0_10_40_38
TCGCCTCGCTTCCCAGCTTGGTTCCGGTCTTGTCGGCGCGCTCTATGTTCTTGATGAGCCAACCATAGGGTTGCATTCTCGTGACAACAACAGATTGATAAAAACTCTTTTGGGTTTAAGGGATTTAGGAAATACAATCATTGTGGTAGAGCACGATGAAGATACGATTTTTTCTTCGGATTATATCGTTGACATAGGACCGAAAGCGGGGATTCATGGCGGGAAAATCGTTGTGGCGGATTATTTAGACAAACTCCTCCTATCAAAAAACAACAATTCTGGTTCACGGACGATATCCTATCTCCGCAATGAGTTAGCCATAGAAATACCAAAAAATAGACGAACATCCGAAAAAGGCAAGCTGTCCATCAGGGGTGGAAAAATATTTAATATAAAAAACCTTAGCGTTGATGTCCCCTTGGGCAAATTGGTAGCGGTCACGGGGGTATCGGGTTCCGGAAAGTCATCTTTTATTTATGAAATTGTTCACAAAAATCTACAAGCCAGATTTGATAGAAGATATAGAAGCGCGGAAGTATACAATTGTACCAGTTTTAGCGGTACGGAATATATCGGGCGCTCAATTTTGATTGACCAATCGCCGATAGGCAGAACGCCACGCTCAAATCCCGCCACATATACGGGAGCTTGGACTTTTGTTCGAGAACTATTTTCCGAAAGTGTGGAAGCTAAAGCTCGTGGATGGAAAGCAAACAGATTCTCTTTTAATGTTAAAGGGGGGCGGTGTGAGACCTGCCAGGGGAATGGTGAAATTGCGGTTGAAATGCATTTTCTTCCGACCGTTCATGTTCCCTGTGATGTGTGTAATGGTAAAAGATTTATGAAGGAGACGCTTGAAGTTAAATACAAAAACAAAAATATTCACGACATATTGAAGATGACAGTAGAAGAAGCGCTTATGTTTTTTGAAGATATTCCTGCTATTTATGACCGTCTTAAAACAATGGATGAGGTCGGTCTTTCATATCTGGAATTAGGGCAATCTGCCACCACACTGTCTGGCGGTGAAGCTCAAAGAGTGAAAGTGTCATCAGAGCTTTATAGACCACATATGCAAAAAACAATTTACCTTCTGGATGAGCCGACTATTGGTTTACATTATGATGATGTAAAAAAACTGATAGAAATTCTTCAAAAGTTGGTTGAAAAGGGAAATACTGTTGTTGTCATTGAACACAATATGGATTTTATAAAATCATGCGACTATGTTATAGACTTTGGTCCGGAAGGCGGGGATGGTGGGGGAGAGATTGT
>PFAZ01000010.1:1294-1776 GCA_002773535.1 Candidatus Harrisonbacteria bacterium CG10_big_fil_rev_8_21_14_0_10_40_38
GATAAAATACCAAGTTTCAAAACACGAAAATATTTGACAATATCCATAAATATTATAGAATAAGGATGGATGTTGATTGCTTTGAACCCAACCATAACTCGGGGGCAAATATGATGAATCGCGTTTTCTTTTTTCTTCTTGGTTTGGCTAACTCAAGCATTTTCAAGAAGATATCATTGCCTGTTGTGGTGTTGCGCAGAAAGTAGTACTTGGAAGTTAAGCTTCCAAGCCGGCTGTTATGCTGGTTTTTTTGGAAAAGCCCCCGTCGCGGTCGCGATCGGGGACTTTGTTGTGCTGGTTTTAGTTGGAATCTTCAGCATTTTTGCGTGAAGTAACCACACACCACACACCATCCGGGGCCTACACTCAAGGCTTCGGGGGTGTGTCTCCCACTCCTCTCGCACTCACTGCGGAGATTCTCCAACCTAAGGATCTCTCCATTAGAAAGCGTATCGGGGTAAATCCTGTGCCCTCTGAAAATG
>PFAZ01000008.1:0-24819 GCA_002773535.1 Candidatus Harrisonbacteria bacterium CG10_big_fil_rev_8_21_14_0_10_40_38
TGATACTTGATTGAGATACGAAAAAAAATGAGAGTACTGACAGAGCGAATACTCCTAGTATGGCGAGTATGATGAGGGAGATTTTGTGGGGCATTTAACTTTTGTATTTGAATGAATTATAAGCCAAGGTACCCTTTTTATTTATACCTTCTTGTGTATAAACAAAATTATTTTTTTCTTTTTATAACTTTTTTGACTGCTGACTTAATGTGCTTAGAGCTCATTCCATATTTAGCAACTAGCTCATTTGGTGCGCCTGATTCTCCAAAAGTATCTTGAAGACCAATAAACTCCATTGGCGTAGGAAGTTTTTTACTCAAGACTTCAGCCACGGCGCTTCCAAGACCACCTATAACCTGATGCTCTTCAACGGTTACAATTGCGCCATATTTTTTAGCGGCGGAAACAATAGCGGACTCATCAATTGGCTTTATAGTATGCATATTGATGACAATTGTATTAATCCCCTCTTCGTCTAATTCCTTGGCGGCTATTAAAGCTTCGTATAACAGAGGGCCGCATCCGATAATTGCCGCTTTTGGTTTTTTTGTACTTGCTTTTGATTCCCACAGAGTTACTGCTTTCCCCGGAACAAATGGGGTTTTTTCTGTAGTAATAATAGGTGTTTTTTCTCTAGCAAATCTTAGGTAAACCGGTCCCCAGATCTTTGAGGCTGCTATAGTAGCCTTTTTCGCTTCTATTGCGTCGGCTGGAACAAAAATTCGCATATTAGATAGAACACGCATAGTGGCGATATCTTCGACAGCTTGGTGAGTTGCACCGTCTGGGCCTACTGATATGCCAGCATGAGCTCCGGCAATTTTTACATTTGAATCGTTATAACAAATTGTGGTTCTGATCTGTTCCCAGTTTCTTCCCGGGGAAAATGCTGCGTAGGAAGAGATGAATGGAATTTTTCCCGTGACCCCAAGACCCGCGGCTACAGTTGCAAGATTTTGTTCAGCAACGCCGATTTCAAAAAATCTTTCCGGAAATTTTTTTGAAAATTCTTCGGATCTCGTTGATTCTGTGAGGTCTGCACAAAGAACGACAATGTTACTATCTTTTTCGCCTGCCATGACTAAACCTTCACCGTAACCATTGCGGATTGGTTTTAATTCAACGTCTTTATCAAAGAGCTTTGGATTTAATTTTGCGTCGGGTGATATCATGCACTGGTTTATCTTTTTATATTTGGAGCATTGTTTTCGTATAGCGAAGGATCGATTGTTCTCTTAAAACAGTTCTCTCCGGCACCGTGAGCCCAATTTTCGTTTTTAAAAATTGAACCTGGATAATAAACGTTGGTGGCATTATTATCCGATGACCTGTTAAATGTTGCGCAAATTTCGAAGGTAAGATTATTGATTTTGCTATATTTATATGCTTCTCCGGTTTGTGTATCTTTTGGTATGTAGTACCCCTCTAGAGGATTTTCTAATTCTGAAAGCGATGCTGGTAGTTCGTTTTTTCTTATCCAATAATTAAGAACCTGTCCTTGGATCGATTGGAGATCGTATATCTTTTGTTCATCGAGTCTGCTTGTTCTTTGCGTGAATGGAGAACCTGTAATAAAGAAACCTGAGGTTATAGTTAAGACGACAACAATGGTTGTAATCCATGCATAGGATTTATTAAATTTTGCAGATTCCTTGCCGTGACTTCTCAGCTCGCTTAGGTAATACCAGAATATCGCTGCAGCAACGACGAGGATGGCGAGAACTTTCAGAATAAATCTGACAGTAACTTCACCATTTAGAAAATTATAAATAAGAGTTACGAGATCTCCTATGATGAAACCCGCAGCTGCAAAGAGGGTGAAATACAGAAGCCATTTTCTTGTTTTTAGCTCTGCTTTGTGTGGATTTGTTTTTATGTCTTTTTTGATAAAACTAGAAGCCCAAAGAAACACCGGATAGACAACGATGAGAATTGATATAGCAAGGCTTGTAGGACCAGGGTTAGAACCTATATTCAACGGGTCTGGGAATTTTGTATTGATATATTGGAAAAGCAGAGCTAAAAAACTGCCAGTTCCAATATATAGCAGTATTATCGTGAATAGATGCATTAAAACATCCCTTGGAGATGATTTTAGTTTTGTTTCCATAATTGTTTATTTTTAACGATTGGCGCGGTAATCACCGCTATATTAATAACGTTATCATATAACACTTAGGCTCACCAGAATGTTATTCGTGTTCTGATCTTATCCTGCCACCTAGTTTTCTTAGTTCACTAAGAGCTGCTTTTGCCTCTTCTTTATTCGGTGGTTTACCATGCCATCTGTAATCGTTTTCCATGAATCCTACACCTTTGCCGGGAATCGTGTGGGCAATTATCGCAGTTGGTTTTTCGTAAATTGCCTTAGCCTCATAAACCGCATCTACAAATTCTCTGATGTTGTGACCATCAACATCTATGACGTGCCAGTTGAATGATTCATACTTTGCCCTTAATGGTTCGAGGGGCATAATGTCTTCTGTGTAGCCGTCTATTTGAATATTGTTTCTATCAATAACCGCTGTCAGATTTGAAAGTTTATACTTCCCTGCAAGCATAATACCTTCCCATGTATTACCGGCATCGTGCTCTCCATCGGACATAGCACAATAAACTCTGTATTTTTTGTTGTCTAAGCGAGCTCCGAGCGCTATACCGACGGATTGTGATATGCCCGACCCAAGGGGGCCTGATGTTGTTTCAACTCCCGGGAGAGCTGTTCTATGCGGATGGCCTTGGAGACGGGAATTAAGTTTTCTTAAAGTTTTTAATTCTTCTCTTTTAAAATATCCTGCATGTGCCATTGCAACGTAGCGAACCGGACAAATATGTCCATTGGAAAGAATCAATCTGTCCCTATCCGGCCAATTTGGTTCGGATGGTTTGTGGTTTAGGATGTGAAAATAAAAAGCAGTAAAAATATCTGCCATACCGAGAGGTCCCGCGGAGTGCCCTGATCCAGCTTCAACAAGTGTGGCAATTATATCTTCTCTTATTTCATTTGCCTTCTCTTCCAGTTCTTTTAATTTTTCGTCGTGAAGAATTGATTCCATTCTTTAATTTTAAACTAATTTATCGAATCAGTGGTAATGCCAATCTCCACTTGATGAGATACGGCGCCCTCCTCTGTTACGGCTTGAACGGAATATCTGTAGTTATGATTAGGTAAAAGATTTGTATCCATAAAATTTGATTCCGGTGTTTCGGCTATTAATATATTGTTTCTGTAAATTCTGTTTTTAAAAGGGACGGCGTCTTCTGTGTTTGATTGTGGATTTATCCACTGAAGCCTTACCTGAGTCACATCTGCTGACCCTGAGAGATTTACTGGATCGAATGGAGGTGGCGCATCCTTTGTGTCGTTTATATCAACTCCTGCAATAAATACATTCATCATCTTGTGGTGGCTTCCGAGAAATGGTCTATGCGGAGGATTGCCGCCAGATAAATTTTGAGAAAGAATATTTTTAATAGCGTCTGATCTAAATAGCAGGAAGTAAAGTTCAAACATTCCAGCGACATTGCTTATGTCATCCTGCTCAAACGGATCATATCCCGGAGGATAACCCACTCTTCCAGAGAGTCTGTCTGCGAGGTGGTCGATACAGTCCTGAATCTTTGTGCCGTTTGGCGCAGTGTAATTTGCAAGATCAATACCGGCTTCTCTAGCTGCAGCAACAGCAAAGCCTAATGCTTGAGCATGATAAACTTCATACCCTGTTCCAGACTCCGGTCCACCATTTGAAGCAAACTCTCTTGAGGTGTCAATAATTGTGGCCTTGTCAGGATTTCCGTATGGACCATTTGTAAATGGTTCGCAAATATAGGCTATCTGGTGGTCAAGCGCTCTTGTGTTGCCACTACTACTCCAGAAGGCATAATTTCTAAGAGATTCACTTCCAATTAGATTACTAATAGCTGCAATGGTTGCTATGTCCCAACTTCTTATATTGTTTCCTCTGAGTTCATTCCTGTCTTTGAATATCCATCCATTTCTCTCTGCTTCTTGTCTTAGATAATTCCAATCGCCTACGGCGTCCTTATTTAAAAAGCCGCGAATTAGCTCAGCGTAATAATAAAACCACCTGGACATAGTCTGGAGCTCCGCATCTGTAAACCCCTGATAGTCCCAAATCAAATCTGCGGAATGGGCGAATCCGACACCGCAAAGGTCTAAAAGAACAGATGACCACCATTCTGCGTAGGGACTTGAGTGCTCTACGTCAAAAGCGTTAACCCATGACATTACGTATCTTTTTGCCGCATCAGCATAAGTCGTATCCCCTGTGAGTCGCCATGCCATGGCTGCGGCGGCGGCATAATCTTTGTCATCAAAACAATGATCTCTGTAAAATTGGTTGTATGCGTCGTCACGGGTATTTGGAAAAGTACCATAAAATGGTTGAGGGTTTCGTGTTCTTGCGGTGTTTGCAAGAGTTTGAATTGAAAAGTTTTTTGAGTCACCACTTCCGTATCCGTAGAAAGCGTCTCTTATTAATTGGTTGCCTGCTGCTAGTTTTTCTTTTTTAATCTCAATTTCTTGATCGCCAATAAAAACACCTCTCTTAGGTTTTTCGGTTGTGAATTCGGATGTATAAACTCTACCCAGTTGTTCCCCGCTATCAGAGCGGACGCCAGTTGTAACTTTGAATCTATATGGAGTGAATCTATTCAGTTGAATTGTCGGAGCTAAAGTAACTACAGTGTGATCTCCTTCTGTTCGAACTCTATAAATTGCTGATATCTTTGCATTCGTTGCGGATTCTTCGATAAAGACATTATTTGAATTTATTGTACTTCTATCGAGAAGTTTATTAAAAACGACTTCTGCGTTTGAGCCTGAGTCTATGTTTGTGGATCCATTTACGGGATTTATCGCAAGAATCTGAAATTTAACACTTTCTGTTCCGTTTTTTGAGCTTTTTGTAAAAACATTTGGAATGGCAGCTGTTTGGCTGCTTGGGGAGGCGAATATAAAAGAAAATCCCAGAACAATAAATAAAGCGCCGATTGTTCCAGATATAAACGTCATGCGGTGGAAATATTTTTCGTGTCTGGGGTGCATGCGTTTTGTTAATTTATTTTTCACGATTTATTTTTATCCACCAGCTGCGTTTTCAAGCTTTTCAAATGCAGCCTTTGGATTATTGTTTTTAAAAATATATGAGGCGGATACAAAAACATCCGCTCCTGCGTCGAAACAGACTTCGATCGTATCCTCAGTCATACCGCCATCTATTTCAATTGTAGCATTTGTTTTTTCGCGAAGCTTGGATATTTTATCCACAGAACTTTCTGTAAATTTTTGTCCGGCTAATCCTGGGGTGACTGCGAGAATTTGAATGTTAGAAAGAGAATCAATGTAGCTATCGATGACGCCTATATCGACTTCGGGACCGATGGAAACCGACAGTTCGATATCGTTTGAACCACAAAGACTGATTAGTGAACTTATATCTTTTATTTTTTCTGCATGAACAATGATTCTACCCACTCCATTTTTTATCCATCTTTTGATTTCCTCATCGGGATTTTCAACCATGAGATGAATTTCGTATTTGTATTTAAAATTTTCGGTGATTTTTAATTCAAATTCATCTGGGTCGCCCCATGTTTTGTTTCCCGTATAAATACCATCAGCAACATCGAGGTGAACCCAGTCACCTGTTTTCAAAAAATCCCTACTTTTATCTAAGAGGTTTAAAATATCTTCAAGGTTTTCCGCATTGAGCGCCGGAATTATTTTCTGCATGATTAATCAATTTTATCTATTCTGCGTTTATGACGAGGCTCGTTGCTGAAAGAAGTGTTGAGCCAGAGATCAACTGATTTTAATGCCTCTTCTTCGTCAATAAATCGGGCGCCGAGTGAAAGGGCGTTTGCATCATTATGCTCCCTTGAGAGCTTGATGATTTCGGGAGAGGAACCATAGAACACAGCCGCTCTTACGCCTTTGTACCTGTTTGCAACCATGGCCTCCCCTTCTCCAGAGCCACCAAGGATGATTGCTTTGTTTTCAGGATTTTTTGATAGAGCGTCTGCGGCTTTATGGATAAAATCAGGGTAATCGTCATCTGGATCCTCTTTAAAAGGGCCGAAGTCTTCGATATTTATCCCTTTTTCGGTTAAATGTGATTTAATTTTTTCCTTTAGTTTGTAGCCTGCGTGATCCGAGGCGAGATATATAGTCATGGGTATAATTATACCTTATGGGATATAGGGTTGGAATGTGTCGGTAAATTTTATCTTTGTTGTTTGGATATCTATGAGTTTGCTGTTTTTTATATTTGCCTTGAGCATTAATCCACTCCTCGTGGCTTCTGAAAAGTTTTGATCGAATATGAAATTGCCTAAGCTATAGGCGATCCATTTTCCATGATAGTTTTCGACGGGTTGGATGACGTGAGGGTGGTGGCCGATAAATAAATCCGCTCCGGCGTCGATGATTTTATGGGCTTCTTGGGTTTGCCAATCTTGCGGGGTTTGTTCGTATTCGTTGCCCCAATGAAATGAGACTACGACTATGTCTGATTTTGATTTTGCTTCTCTTACGGAGAATAAAATATTTTCCAGACTGCCGTTACTCACTCCACCTTTATCTTCTTTTGCGATAAGACTTTTTGGATAGAGATTTGTGTAAGCGAGGAAAGCAATGCGAGTGTTTTTGAGATTAATAATTTTTGGTTCATTGGCTTCGTATTCTGTGCGTCCGGCGCCGACGGGAATTATTCCGTTTTGTTCGAGGAGCGATATAGTGTCACTCATTGCATCGAATCCCCAATCCCAAATGTGATTGTTTGCAATAGATACGATATCAAAACCTGCTCCGAGTAATCCTTCTATATATTTTGGATTTGTCCTGAAAGAATATTTACTACCTACGTCTTTGCCATTTTCTGAAACCGGATTTTCAAAATTTCCAAAAGTTAGTGATGCTGACTTTGTAAAATCACTTATTTTCTCGAAAGGGTGATTTATATCGTCAAATTTTTTAATGTAATAATCTACGCCGCGGGAGAGCATTATATCTCCCACAAAGAGAATGCTTAAATCTTCGTCCTTTTTTTTGACTTCGTGAATTGGGTCTATTTTGGCTTTTATAATTTCTACATTTTTATTTTCCGGAGTAATCGAATATCTTCCGGCTATGCCGATACCCGCACTTATAAATATAAAAAATATTCCCCCTAATACGGTTTTGATTTTTTTGTTTTGATTTTTTTTATTATTCCTCAATTTGTGTTTGTGTTCCTGTTTGATTGCCGTCGAACTCATCGGGTTGAGGAGGAATGAAAATAATAAGGACAAAGAAGGCGATAATCGCAAGCACGCCCAATATGGCGCTTCCAATAAATATGCCTCGCTTGTGATTTGTTTCTTTTGATACAGCTGGTTTTATCGAGCGAAGGTTTTCATACAGGAGAGTTAAAAATATTGGCGCAATTGGCGTGAGGAGAAGAACGGCGATAGTAAAGATTAGCGGACCAAAGATTGATTCCGCGCTTTGGCCGAAAAGGCTTAATGATAGCGCTAACAACCCAATAAAAAGACCGATGAGCCCAGCTAATGCCATGAGGGCTAATTGCCTTCCTACTACGGGCCAAAAGTAGTCTTTTATATATTCGCGGCTTTTTGCGATAGCTTTTAGGCCTTTTGTGTTTTCAGCAATAAGTATGTATGGAGACAATGATATCAAAACCGCGAGGAAATACATTGGGATTATAAATAAAATCATTCCACCGAACGTGATAAGACCAATGAGAACTAAAATCCAGAAGTGCGGTAAAAAATATTTTATGCTTGCCTTGTATATGTTTAATATACTGTTTTTATTAGCTCTGTCTCTTATAAAAACAATCAATGCGGTATTTGCCCAAAACCCAACAAACGTTGAGAGAATAAATAATAAAAGAATAACTATGCCCCACACTTTTGTCTCGGGAATGAAAACCGCAAAGAAGCCTACTAGTACAGCAAAAACTGCTGGTACTAAAAGAATTCCAATGAATGTACGGAAGTTTTCTTTATAGATATCTAAACTTCTTTTTAGAAGAGACTTTACTGAATCCATATTCACTACAAAATGGATGATACTACTAGCACGTGTTTTACAAGCATAGCTACATATCCGTATTCGTTGTCATACCACGAGAGCACTTTTACAAGGTTTCCATCAACAACTTTTGTAAAACCTAAGTCAACAATTGATCCGTATGGTTCGCCGACGATGTCTGATGATACAAGTTGATCTTCGCTAACTTTTATAATTCCTTTCCATCTTGGTGTTTCAGATGCTTTTCTTAGGATGTCATTAACCTCTTCTTTGGTTGTATTTCTTTTTGCTATGAAAGTAATGTCAGCAATTGACCCGCTTGGAACAGGAACCCTCATTGAGATTCCATCAAATTTGTTTTTGAGTTCTTTTACAGCTCTTGTGACGGCTATTGCTGCGCCGGTAGTTGATGGGACAATGTTTTGCGCTGCGGCTCTTCCCCTTCTGAAATCTTTTCCTTTTGTCGGACTATCAACGATTGATTGAGTGGCAGTGTAGCCATGAACTGTGCTTAGAATGGCTTTTTCTATACCAGGGTTTTCGCTCATTATTTGAATGACCGGTGAGGCGGAGTTAGTAGTACAGGAAGCATTTGATGAAAGTGATACTGTTTTTAGCTCGCCGTCGTTTATTCCCATCAAGATGGTTTTCCCGAGGTCTCCATCTTCATCTTTTGCGGGAGCGGAAATAATGACTCTCTTTGCTCCTGCTTTTATATGGGCTGCGGATTTTTCAAATGAATCAAAAACACCTGTGGATTCAATAACTATATCCACTCCCATTGCGCCCCATGGAAGTTTTTCTGGGTCTTTTTCTTGAACTATTTTTACTGTTTTGCCATCTATGATAAGATTTCCATCTTTTACTGATACATCCTTATCAAATCGCCCATAGACAGTGTCGTATTTTAATAAATAGGCGAGGTTTTCAGCATCGCCAAGATCATTTATCGCAATTATTTCTATATCTTTGTTTTCTGCTGCTTGACGGAAGAACATGCGACCAATCCTACCGAAGCCGTTTATTGCTATTTTTGCCATATGGTTATTAGTATACTCTCACTTTCCGTCTTGTTGTAGTTCTTTTGGTTTTAGATAAATTTTTACACTATCCCCTTCTTTCATTTGGTACTTTATGGCTGTTCCGGCTTTAACTTCGAGAACCATGTCTACGGGGGTCTTTGGGTAGTAAAGTGGCGGCAGCCCACTCTTTACCGGTTCAAGGCTTTCCTCTATACCTATGATCTTACCTCTTGATATCCAGATTATGTCTATAGAAAAAAGCATGTCTTTCATCCAAAATCCGTATCGATCCGGTTTATCAAATAAAAAGAGCATACCCTCGTTATCTCTAAGCCCCGGGACGCCTGAAAGACCCTTGATATATTTATCTTTGGAATCGGCGAGCTTCACAAAAAACTCTGCGCCATTTATTACAACCTTGTCCTCGCCAATAGTCTTTTCAGCTTTTTGAAATGCATATGTTCCAAACAATGCAGTGAATATGAGAAATATGATGATTTTCTTCATTTATGTTTTTTTTATCATTTCAAAGACAATGATGCCGAATGCGACTGAAACATTGAGCGACTCTTTTTTTCCGCGCATTGGTATCTCTCCTATTTTATCAGCACGTTTAAGAACTGCCAGTGGAAGACCTTTTACCTCGTTACCAAGGACAATGGCTGTTTTATTTTTGGGTTTGATTTTGTCGTAGGGGCAGGAATTTTTGTTTTGTTCTATGGCAATGATTGTATAGCCGTCTTTTTTTAGCTTGTCGATGGTTTTAACAACTCTTGAGGATTTTTCCCAGCTAACTGTTTTTTCTGCGCCTAATGCAACCTTAGCAATATCTTTCCGTGGGTTACCGAACCTATCTATTGGTTCAGGAGTGATGCCGCAGAGAAAAATTTTATCGATGCCGGCAGCGTCGGATGAGCGAAATATCGAGCCCACATTCCATGCGCTTCTAATATTTACGAGAACTACAACCATGTTTTATCGTGTTATACTTCTATATATTATGTGGTTCGTCAAGCTAATATTTTTTATAGTTTTTGTTTTTGGAGTCGGGGCACTTCTTTTGAATCTTACTCCAACTGACGTAAAGATGCAGGGCTTGTCTCTCCTTGAAAAAGCTGTTCCAAAATCAGTAAATGATAAAATTACCGATCTTACTCTTACTCCATCTGAAAAGAGAGATAAGTTGATTTCTAAACTTGATTCACAACTGGAGGACGCTGCTCATGAAGGTGGTATTTCGGATGATTCAAAAAAAATAATTGAAGAAGCAAGAAAAACCCTTTCTGAACTTGATCTTAAAAACCATGACGCATCGCTTACTGAAGTGATTACCGCAAAACTCGCAGATACGGTTTTGGGTAAAAAGACTGAATGTGAAGAATAAAATTATTCGGCGGTAGACGAGGTGTTTTGCGGATTGGGAATTTCCCTAACTTCAAAATCGGATGAATTATCATCAGTATCGCAACCGTTTCCCAAACCTTCTCCGGAGTCTGATGCAGAGCGGCACTCGCCCGACTCAAGGGCTTTCCTTTCGAGACTTTCGCCTGCTATGGGGAGTCCTATAGAATTTCCTTCCGGAACGATGGGCCCGTCACCTAGGCCATAGCCAACTTTGTCTACTATATTTTCATCTCTTATGCCGCTTATTTTTGATTGATCACTGACAAGAAAAATCGTGGCTCCGGTGTTATTTAAAGACTGACTCCAAGTCATATCGGTATTTGTGACACCCTCATAACTTCCCATACCGATAAGAAAAAAACCGTGTGGAGCAATGACGCCCTCTGCAATATTTTTTTTGGAAACTTTTTCAATGGAATCGGCTGACCCAGAAAGATATTGAATTGACCAACCTGTGATTGATACCTGAAATGAGTTTGGGTTATAAAGTTCGATAAATTCTGTATTATCCACTCCTTCCATATCAACTGCGAATTCGCTAATTAATATCTTTGAATTTTCTGGCTCTTCGCTTGGCGTTGGTGTAGGCGATGGTGTGGGAGTGGGTGTGGGTGATGGTATCGTAGTTGGGGTTGGAGTCGGTGTAGGGGTTGGTGATGGTGATTTTTGAATAGTTGGAGTTGGGCTTGGTAGGGGTGACTTCGAGGTGACCAGGGAAGGTCTTGGTGTCGGGGAAGGTGTTTTTTTCTGAGGCGGGTTTGATTTTGAAATTTTTACTTCAGGTGATGAAGATTTTTGTAAATGCGGCGATTTATCGGGGATTGGACTTATTGACTCTAGATTTTGATTATCTTTTTTCTCGGAATTGATTTTAATATCTGCAACGAGGTTTGAATTTTTTATTTCTGATAAATTATTTTTTGATTCTTTTTTAATGATATATGCGCCTATAAGCAGGGTGCCCCCTAATAAAACCAGCAGAACTGCAGGTGCTATCCATCCTTCTTGTGATATATTTTTTTGGATTTTATTTTTTGCCATAGCTATGTGCTATGTGCTTTTTATTATAATTTATCGGCTGCTGCTGGACTTTCTTTTTTTCTTTTTAAAAGATATGCATGAGCGGCGAGAGCGGCTTTTACCGCATCACCTGCCGATATGTTGTTTTGTTTATACGGATCGTCTGTAATATCCCCTGCTGCAAAAACTCCCGGGAGAGAGGTTGCTCCGTGTTTTGAGTCGATAACAACCTGACCCCATGCATCAATTTGAACCAAATTTTTTACAATTTCTGAATTTGGAATGGATCCGATTTCTATAAATACACCTTCCACGCTTAGTGTTTTTTCTTCATTTGATTTTGTATCACGATAGCGAATGCTGTTTACAAATTTTTCTCCAATTATTTCTTCTGCTACGACGTTCATTATAATCTCCACTTTCGGATTCTTTTTAACTACTTCCTGTGTTACGGCATCGCCTTTCAAAACATCTCCCCTTACAAGGAGGTATATTTTTGTCGCATAGGGAAAAAGATCATGAACGGCTTCGAGTCCGGCATTTCCACCACCAACTACGACAACCTGTTTTCCGTTAAAAATAGGCGCGTCGCAGGTACTGCAATAGACCACACCACGTCCATTTAATTTGTCTTCACCGGGGATGCCTAACTTTCTCCTGCGAGCTCCGAGAGCAAGAATAACGGCCTTTCCCTCGTGGCTTTCTCCTTTGTCGGTTTTTATTTCAAATATATATTCACCATTTTCAATATCTTTTTTAATTATTTCTGTTACTCTCTCAGGGGATTTTATATCGACAACATCTGAATGAGCTCGAATGTGTTTTTCAAATTTTTCTGCTAACTCAATACCGGATATGTGCTCTTCCCCTATCCAATTTTGGATATCTGCCGAGACAACCGACTGACCACCAAATGATTCTGTAACGAGAAGAGTTTTTAGTTTTTTACGAGCAGCATACACACCAGCTGCAACTCCGGCTGGACCGCCTCCTATAATTATTAAGTCGTACATCATTGGTTTATATTTTAGTCGAAATCCTCAACTAAAACAAAACACCCACCGCAAAGCGGGTGGGTGTTTTGTTTTACTGCCTATCTACCAAATGACTGATTCCTGAAAGATTGTTTTCTTTCGCGGTGACAATCGCGGCAGAGCAAGCTGTTCAATCTGGCTGGGTCTGGCTCAAATGGCAATTCGGTTATATCCTTACCGCAATTTGCGCACTTCCAGCTACCTTTGAACATTTGTCTTGGCTCTTCTCTAAAATTCATTTTGCCTGTATATAGCTTTTTTCGAACCTTTTGTTAGCTGGATACGAGGCAAAACGTTTGTTTTTCTTTCTGCAAACGTATCGAACTAAACTGTCAATAGCGTACAATAAAGTACTTAAGAATTCAAGGTCTCTTCGATGGCTGCCTTAAATGCTTCATATGGTTGGGCTCCAGAGATAAATTTTCCATTGATAAAGCTTGCTGGGGTGCCTTGTACGCCGGCTGCTATACCATCTTGATAATCTTTCTCGATTTCGTCCTTATATCTTCCTTCTGCGACACATTTATTGAATTTAGCCTTATCAAGACCTAGTTCAGCTGCAAGACTGCCATAATCGATTGTGGCAAGAGTATCCTGTCTTCTGAAAAGCTCATCGTGATATGCCCAGTATTTACCCTGCTCTTTTGCGCATTCAGCGGCTTCAGCAGATGGTTGCGCATATGGGTGAATGCTTCTTAATGGGAAATCTCGGTAAACGACTTTTAATTTACCTGTTGCAACGTATTCATCGCGAAGACGACCTTCGGATTCATCGAATAATCGTTTGCAATATGGGCACTGAAAATCACCGAATACTATCATGGTTACAGGGGCGTCTTTGTCACCCAAGATGACATCATCGTCCTCTGAAACGTTTACTATAGTAGGCTGTCCATTGTCATTACCGGCGTTTATAGCAACATTTCCTACATTATTTGAAGGATTACCGCCTTTTATTGAGGCGCTGTAGATTGATGACCCTCCAATGATTAGAGCGGCAACCAAAATACTCATTGCGAGAAAATTTGAATTCTTTTTTTCTCCTGTTTCCATTTTTTTGAAAATGTGTTTATATTATTTGCGTTTTGTAGTACTTAGGGATTCGACCAGTCCCAAGTATACACTAAATATACTTCATAAAAAATAACATTTCCACAGCAATGATTCATTCTCCAAAGATAAAGCAGTTTTTACTCTTTTTGGGAGATATAGCCATACTTTATGTATCACTGATACTCACATTAATTGTAAGGTACGGCACATTATCCCCTTTCGGCGCAGACCACTTTGCGCCTTTTAGTATTGTATTTGTATTTTGGCTTTTGATTTTTTATATTTCCGGATTTTATGAGCTTAGAGATCTTAGAAACGATAAGGAGTTTCGTAAGAGGTTTTTGGCTGGACTTGCAGTAAGTTTTTTACTGGCAATCGCTTTTTTCTATTTTGCGCCAGGTTTTGAAATCACACCGAAAACGAACCTCTTTCTGTTTTTGGTTTTATTTGGATCTCTAGCTCACTGGTGGAGAACAGTTGTGAATACTCTAATGAGTAGCGGCTCATCCCATAAACGAATACTACTTGTGGGAACATCCGCCACCACAAAAGAAACATTCGACTACCTTTCTACACATCCACAACTTGGATATGAAGTTAGACACTGGATAAAAAATGATGCGGATATTTTAGATTCAAAAAATCTTTTTGAGATTATTAAGAGTGAAAAAATAAACCTTATTGTTGTGCCGGCTCATTTAAAAAAGGACTCAAAAACAACAAAACTTCTTTATATATATCTTGGATCAGGTATTGAAGTGATAGATCTTGCTACTTTGTATGGATTTTTATTTCAGAGAGTTCCAATTGCAGAACTTGAGGAGGTTTGGTTCTTGGAAAACCTTGCAATAGACAGGTCTTTTCACGATGCGGTGCAGAGGCCTTTTGAAATTATACTCTCTTTGATTTTGGGCACGATATTTCTCCCTCTTGGTGTTTTATTAATAATTTTGATAAAGGCAACTTCTTCCGGTTCTGCGTTTTTTACACAAACAAGAATTGGGAAGCATGGCAGAAAATTTACGCTTTGGAAATTTAGAACAATGCCAATTGATGCAGAGCAGAATGGTCCTGCGTGGTCGGGTCCAAATGACAGAAGACCTACAAAAATCGGTAAGATTTTACGCCAAACCCACTTGGATGAACTACCTCAACTTTGGAATATTTTAAAAGGTGATTTGTCGCTTGTAGGACCTAGGCCGGAGCGGCCGGAATTTACAGAAGTTCTTAGCAAGGAAATTCCATTTTTTGAACTTCGTAATTTAGTCAGACCCGGACTTACCGGGTGGGCGCAGATAAATTATAGATATGGGTCTTCAACTTCTGATAGCTATAAGAAGCTTGAATATGATATCTTTTATCTCAAGAATCGATCGATAATGTTAGATTTAATAATATTAGTCAGGACAATTAAAAGGCTTTTTATTCCTGCTAGATAATTTTTATATTATATGGCTCGTACTATATTTTTTTTGAAGCAATTTTTACTACGAAATACTTCCACGGGGCAGACTGTAACAAAAAATACATTTTGGCTTTTTTTTGGACAAATATTAAGCAGGCTTTTCAGGGCAACTATTGTAATATATGCCGCGAGAAAACTAGGCGCTGATAGTTGGGGCGCTTTTTCTCATGCTCTTGGAATCGCAACGTTTTTAACAATTGTGACCGATATTGGAATAAATGGACTAATTACAAGGCAGACGTCAAAAAATCCTGCACTGCGGGATGAATATATTTCGACTGGTTTTTTTATAAAAATTTTTTTAATAAGCGTTGCACTAATTGCTTTAATAATATTGTTTCCGCATGTGACAAATATTCCAGAAGCAAAAACACTTATACCTATATTAATATTTGTATTTGCCTTTGATACCATAAGAGATCTTGGTAATGCGCTCATAAGATCTCTGGAAAAAATGGAACTCGAAGCGCTGATTACAGTTTTTACTAATTTAATAATTGCTGTTCTTGGATTTGTTCTACTTGCTTATTCAAATACAAGCATGTCTCTGGCCTTGGCTTACGCAATTGGTAGTTTGCTTGGAATGATTATTGCAATTTTTTCACTAAGAAGACATATCAAGAATATCTTTATTCACTTCAAACCATCATTAATTAAGCCAATTTTACAAACCGCATGGCCTTTTGGGCTTCTTGGGATAATGGGGATAGTAACTCTAAACACCGACATAATAATGATTGGGTGGCTAAGGAGTCCCTCTGAAGTTGGTTATTATTCTGCTGCACAAAAATTGATACAACTTCTTTATGTTTTTCCAACCTTGATAGGTATTAGCATTTTCCCGGCTGTATCTAGACTACTTGCTACTATTCCTGCTATTGCAAAAAAAATACTTGAATATGCTCTATCGTTTGTATTTGTATTTTCTGTAGTTTTTGTAGTGATAGGATTTGTTGCCGCTCCTGAAATTATTTCTTTATTTTTTGGATCTTCTTATTTTGCAGCAGTTTTACCTTTTCAGATTCTAATATTTACACTCTTATCGGTGTATCCTTCCTCAATTTTAAGTCAGGCAATTTTTGCTTATGGATATGAAAAGAGGTTCTTGCCAGTGGTTTTGTGGACGATTTTCGGGAATGCCTTTTTTAATATTCTTTTAATTCCGAAATTTGGAATTGAGGGTGCTGCATTTGCTACGATAGCAGTTCAAATTATTACAAGCTCTTATCTTTGGTATACGATATACAAAGTTACCGGACTTTCAATAAAATCTTCTTTTTTGTCTCTGTTTGATTTTTTTGCAAGATACAAAAAATCAAAAAGTGTTGGTGGATTTTAAAGATTATTTTCTTTTATAAACTGATCTGCTCTTTCTTTAAAATTATCAGAGTCGAGTTTTACCGCTTCGTCTACAGCTTCGCGAGCCTCTTTACGAAAACCCTGACTTAGATAAAGGCCTCCGAGATTTGCATAATATTGAGCATCTGATTGTGGGTCAGAGCTTGCTTCTTTTGTTTTTGAAACAACTTCTTTATATATGATAAGAGCCTTAGCAAGATTTTGAATATCAATATAAACATCTCCTATACTCGCTAAGGATTGCGCTTCCTCTCTTTTTGCTAAATCCGGTCTATTGCCAAGTCTTATGGCTCTTTCCTTAGATGTTTCATCGAAACTATGTACGACATTCACAACTAAATCATCTCTGTTTGCGTGTATTGCAACTTTTGCAAGATTAACCTGAGCTTCTAAATAATTTGGCTCGAGTAGCGCGGCTTTTTCGAGAGGATCCAAGGCGCCGTTGAAGTCATTAACTATTAGATACGAATCTGCGAGAAGAAAATATATATGCTGGCGCGTGGGACTAAGCTTCAATGCATTATTTAAAGTTATTCTTGCCTGATTTACGTTATTTACATCTATACCAGTTAGCCCCATTTGAAGCGTTCCTAAAGCAAGACGAGATTTGAGATCTAATGGGTGATCTTTTATTTGCTTCTCAATTTCATTTATAGCGAATTTTACAAAATCAACTTTCTCGCTTATTGGTATTGAATGATTATTCAAAAGACTTATTGATAATCTTGATAATTGCTCTCTTGCCTCGCCGTCACCAAATGTTTTATAGGAAAGTGTTTTTTTAAAATAATTAAGAATGCTCTCTGGAGTGCTTCCATTTGAGCCGGTAGCTTCTAGAGTCTTTATGATTGATTTTGCTTCCTGCATTGGGCGAATGGCTGAGTAATACATGACTACGAATATCAATAGAGCACTTGCCGCTGTGGCGACAGTTACTGTAGTGACGGTGCTTTTAAGTGGCGCTTCGTGGCTTTCAATCTTCTCTGTTTTTTCACGGGAATTTATATAAGCAAGAACTCCAAAAAATAATATATATGAGTTGAAATTATCAAAAACAAATAGATTTTGGATCATGTAACCAATTAACAAGACGCCCAAAACCGCTGCTTCTCCAAAATTTATTATTTTTTTCTTATACAATTTCCATATTGTGATATAAGCAGCTATGAACAATGAAAGGTAAGAAATCAACCCAAGGGCGCCAGCGTTTATAAGCCAGTCAAAAATTATATTATGAGCCCTATCAAACCAAGGCTCCTGATCGTACATTGATGGATTGTAGTGTTTTGCAAATACAACAACGTAATTTTCCTGCCCCCACCCCAAGATTGGCCTCTCTTTAAATCCTTCCCATGCCATGCCCCAAACCATGAATCTTGAACGAGTCGTTTTTTCACTAAGTGAAATATTGGCAAACCTAGCAAGGGTATAGTTGTTTTGTATTAAAGAAGTGTCTTTAATAGCCCAGAATAGAGCTGGCATTAAAATGGAAACCCCTAAAATTCCTATACTGATTTTTGTGTATAATGATTTGTTTTTATGATCTTTATTTCTCCCGAAAATCAAGTATAAAACAGGGAATAGAATTGCGCTTGTAAGGAGGGCTATAACAACCCCTCTAGTTCCAGTCAGATATATTATTACTAAGAAAAACACCAACAAAAATCCGTAAATATATTTTTCCAATTTTTTGTTTGACTGGATAAAAAATAAAAGCGAGAGGATAACCATAAAAAACAAATAGGCTGCAAAATAAGTTGGATTACCTATTCTTCCGTCTACTCTATACTGCCCACCTTGGAGAGCTTCTATGACACCTATTCTTTGAAGAATTCCGTAAACCCCAAGAAATACCCCTGATACAAGAAATAAGTTTAGGAGTATTTTCCAATCTTTTTTTGTCTGGAATACGCTGCTTAATAAGAAGAAATAACCAACCAAGTGGAGGATGGAAATATATCCCTCCATTCTTTCATAGCGCGACCAAAAACTATTTGAAGGGTCAACCCCCATAATATCGGCGAGCCCAACAATCAACATGAATACTGCTACAGCTATGGTGATATATGTTTTCTTAGGCCAATATTTTTTATCAGTAAAAAGTAATCCTATCCAAAGAATCAACCCGATCTCAATTAATATTCGGAACCAGAAATTTCTTCCCGTTATGTACGGGAAGAGCATTGTTTTTTCTATTAGTAGAGTTAGAAATGGAATTATAAAGATAAAAATCTTTATCGCCCATTCGAAGATATTTTTAATATTTTCTTTCATTGAGAAGATTTAATGTTTTTAGGAAGCATATCAGCAATAGACTATATCAGCAAGATTTTAAATGTCTTTTTTCTCGCTTTTTCTAAATAGAATAACGAGAACAATTGCAGCAATAAGTTGGAAAGCTATTCTGGCCCAAACTGCCCCTATGATTCCAAAGAGTGGTATGAGGGTAACTGTGAGAGTTATCTGGATGATTCTAATTGCTATATTATATTCATATAATTTCTTTTTTAGAGCATGTGATTGAAAAACGGTATATATGAGCGAAAACGGCAATGTAAGAAGGACGAGTGATAATAATTGGGAATAAAAAATTGATTCCTGATATTGAGGCAATGCAAGTTTAAATATAAGAGGAGCGACTATAACGTATATGAAAATTCCCAAGATGGATATAAACGCTATGCGGATCATTTTTTTTAGGAGAGATTTTTTTAAATTCTCTATTGATGTTGTAGAAAATTTTGGGAGAGCGAGTGTGGGTATGATAGAAAAAATCTGTTGGAATTTTTTTATTGGAGCCATGGCGATTGTATAAACAGCAAGAGAAATTGGTCCTAATAGGTGAAAAATAAGTACATTGTCCAGATAGTTTATAACAACATTCATTATCTGAATAACACTAAGATGCTTGCCGTAAGATATTACATTTTCATTGATTTCTTGATTTGGTTGAAATTTTTTAACAGTGCCTGCAAAAATTATTGGCCTTGCCACACAATAAGGAAGAAAAAATGCTAAGAGGATCACATATAAGTTATCCGAAAGAAGCAGTGCGACGACCAGTGACAAAGCTGAAATAATCCGGACAGAAACCATTCTAATGGCTTGGGCTTTAAAAAGTTTTTTTCCGGTTAAAAATGCTTCATATATGTTAAAAGAGTCCATGACTGGTATAAACACGCCAATCATGATAAATGCCAAACCGAGCTCTTGCGCTCCGCTAAAATAATAAAAAAATCCTATAACGAAACTACTTACGGCGCCTATTAATCCCCATTTAACCCTTGTTTTTAGAGCTTTAAATAAAAACCCTTCGGAGCCTTTTGCAACATAAGTAGAAACAGCGATATTCATATTTGGCAAAGTTGTTATAGTAAGCATCCCAAATATGGATAAGACATATCTATACGTTCCATAAGTAGCTTGTGGAAGAAGATTTGCAAAAGCTACAGTTAATCCAATACTTAAACTAGCTGATATGACCTGATCTACTGCGAGCCAAAAACCGCTGCGAAATACATATTCCACGTTGAAGCCGAGTATTTTTTTTAATGAATTAAATAATTTCTCGCTCATATTTCCATGCAGGTTTTATTGAAGAAAATAATTTTTTAAAAAATGGTTTTGCTTTGGGGTTTAGAAAAGCTCCAATTTTTTTATATATTGATTCGAGAATTGAATATATTAAACCCTTATATTTATTTTCTTTTTTAAAGTTTGTTAATTCTATTTGGAATTTTGCGCCTCTATTATTAATTTCTCTCTCAATTCTTTTTGTTGCATATTCAAACAACTCCATATCGAGAGTATTTTTCTCTTCTAAAATTCGAATAATATATGGTGGTATGTTTTTAATATTTATTTTCCCCCTTGTAATTCTTTTGTTTGTATACCATAGTTTTTGCCATCTATATTTTTCTCCTAGAAGAAGTACAACCTCGTTGAATTTTTCTGGGGTTCCAACCACTGAAAAAAAATTCTCCAAGTTTTGTTTCACTTCACCAATTGCATTTTTTGTTAAACTTGAAAAATTTTTATAGTTGGTCAGATCAATTGATTGACCAAGAAGTAACCTGGTTTGAAAATTTGACGTGATTATGTTGTCTTCTTGAATAAAATTTTCAAAACCTAGGTCGTTAAATAATTTACTTTGGGGATGATTCTTATGGTTGACGGTAAAATAATATCTCGAGATTATTCTCGCAATCGGATTACGAATAATTGTTATATATTCGGATTGATTAGGAAGATACTCGTGAATCCCGAATGGGATATGGCCATGAATCAGTTGGATTTTTTGTTTACTGTCGTCTAATTTTTCAATTAGTTTTTTAATTTCGGAATCACCAGAAGGGATTCTGTATATATTTTCACCTTGAATATGGCGGTAGATGATTTGTTTTAGTGTGGTTCCTGCAGTTTTTGATATGTGCAGAAATATCAGTGTTTTATTTTTCATTTCTATTAATCAGATCATTGACTAGTTTTGCTATTTTTACACCCGCGCTGGTTTCATCATTATAATACTCTTGTAGTACAAATTTTTTCCTTTCCTCTCTACCTTCTTTTTTTGATTTAATGTATTTATTAATAGTGTTTATTAATTCTTTCGGGCTTTCCACTAAAGAGATTCCTCCGGTTTTGAGAATTCTTTTAAATAAATCCAGTTCATAGGCGTATCTGTATGATTCTTCCAAAGTTTTAGGTGAAGCAAAACCCTCAAATCCTATCCAGGCTGCGGGAGTATCTACAAGACACGCTTCACAGGAGAATGTTGAGCTTATGCTTATGACTATGTCGCTGTGATACAAAAGATTTGCAAGATGTTCTCTGGTTGACGCTTCTTTTGATGTTGCTAATTCCCACTTAAGTCCTGATAACAGATTTTTGTCGTAAATTTTGGGATCATGGTTTGGATCAAATCGAATATAGAGCTGAGATTCTGGATCTATTTTTTTATCATTAATTGCATCTTTAATAATTTTGATGATGTCGTCATTATGAGGAAAAAGAACAGGAACTTTTGCGCCTAGCGTGATTACTTTTTTATTTGGATCGAGACCTAAGCGGGATAAGAATTTTTCTCGATTTTCAGGTTTGAATTCATGAAAGTAATAATCATATCGAAGCGGTCCTGTTGCTTTGAGATTTTCTTTTGGAATTTTTTGCATTGATGCTCCTTCCTCCTTTTGAGCTTCACTAAATAGCGCCCATTCTGTTATTGGACGAGTTTTGCTGAAATAACGAAATTCAAAAACATCAATATTTCCATCGATGGCAATTGATGGGATTTTTCTTTTCCAGCTATATAATAGGAACGGTATATCTTCACCTTCAGCTCCCCCGCTTGCTAGCACTAAGACGTCGGGTTTGTATTTTTTAAATAAATTTGTGTACCCTTTTTGCTTGTGAGCAAAATATTCTACATGGTTCCAAAAAGTGTCTGATGTTTTTATTTTTTTTGGAATTACTTTTAGAAGAGGGCCTCTCCAGTTTATTTTTTTGTTTTGAGGTCTATATCTTCGCGTGATTTGTTGTTGTATTTTTTTGCACCTGTTTAGTTTTTCACTATCAGTTATTTGCGTCGCTACATTTCTCGTTGTTGACGCTGCTTTTGCAAGCCGAGATCGGATTGGCAGTGGTTCCAAAAAAATATTGTTTCTGGAGAATTCATCTTTAAAATTTTTGTCATTCCAAAACGGCGAGACGATAACCATCTTATTGCCTTCTGACTCAAGTTTTCTAAATAGGTCTGTTTTTAAAACAAACCCAATTCTAGTGGACGTTGCCACTACAAACATTATCGTTTTTTGTTTCATATCTTCTTATCAATAAAAACCCTGTGCCACAACTCTATGTTTAGCCACTGCCAAATATGAAACGAATTTTTGGGGTTTTTGGTTTCGCAATACTGCTTATATTCTTGAAGCACTTTTTTGTGAGAAAAATATGGTCTTTCTTTGAAAGATGAGGAATTTAGTATATCGCTTATCCAGTTTTTTAATTCATCCTGAAACCAAAATCTCTGAGGATTCGGTAAAGATCTTTTGGGTGTATTTGCGATACTTTCGGGGATAATATCTTTTGCGGCTTCTCTCATAATAAATCTCATGCTTCCATTTCTAACCCTCTGCTCAATCGGGAGAGAAAAAGCGAATTCAACAAGCCTCTTGTCTAAAATAGGCACTCTTAATTCCTTACCAAAAGCCATTGACTCCTTATCAACACTTCTCAAAACCCTTGGTAATTTTGTGTGAAAAAATTCTCTGTACTGAAAATTTGAAAGCGATGAATCAAATGGTTTTTCAAATTTTATTTCTCGAAAATTTTCATCAGCGAAATCTTTTTTGATAAATTCACTTCCAGTTATTTTGGAAGCGTCTGCTGAAATACCTCCACGAAAATATGCCTCCAGTCCATTTAAAATAAATTCCAGTTCTTTTCCCTTAACTATTTTTCTTACTGTGATAAATTTTTTTATTTCATCTTCCGAAAATTTTGCGCCTTTTTTGCGAATCAAATCGAGGATATAGCTTCCCGCATAGTAATCGTAGCCCGCAAACATCTCATCTCCTCCATGACCCTCTAGCGTTACCGTGGTACCGGTGTTGCCTAATGTTTTATAAAGCTTGTGCCATGCGACCGTTGGGAGGCCTGGGAATGGTTGTTCTTCGTGCCACGTGATTTTTTCTATTGCGGATGGCATGTCATCCGGATAAATCTTTACTATCACTGGATCTTTCCAATTCAGTCTTTTGCTAATTTTTTTGACGAAAGGAATTTCTTGTTCGTAGTTTTTTCCTGAATATGTAAAGTGATAGAGTAAAAAATTTTTCTGTCCGCCGTTAGTTTTGTTTACGACTGCGGCAAGTAGAGAAGAATCCAGTCCCCCACTTATACTCATACCTATCGGAACATCACTTCGTAACTGAATTTTCACAGAATTTTCTAATATAGATATGAATTCTTTTTTTGCTTCATTATCTGTGATTTTTTTATTTTCAGTTATATTTTCGGTATGCCAATACTTCCAGGTTTTTATAGTTCCGTTTTTGATTTCCATGCAGTGACCTGGTGGGAGTTCATATATGTTCTCAAAAAATGTTTCTTCAGTGTGATCGTAGTATCCATACATTAAATAGTCATGAATTATTTTTTGATTTGGTTTAGCGGGGACACCGCCTTTAAGCAAGGCTTTTATTTCTGATGCAAAATAAAATCGTCCATTATGAGTGGAGTAGAAAAATGGCTTGACTCCACAGTGATCACGCGCAGCAAAAAATTTATTTTGTTTTTTATCCCATATAGCGAAGGCAAAAATACCGTTTAATTTTTTTGGACATTCTATGCCCCATTTTTCATATGCCTTAAGTAAAACCTCAGTATCTGTTTTACTTTTATAGTCTTTGGATTTTAGTTCTTTTTTTAATTCTATGTAATTATATATTTCGCCGTTATATGTAATAACCGATCCATTTTTACCTTTCATTGGCTGAGATCCTGCAGAACTTAGATCGATGATGCTTAATCTTCTATGACCTAAACCTATGCCATTTTCAAAAAAATAACCCTCTCCATCAGGACCCCTGTGAGCAATACTTTCAGTCATTGCTCTCAAAATTGATTTATCTACTTGTCGGTTTTTTAAATCAACAATGCCTGCTATGCCGCACATATTTTATTTCACAAAATTATTTTTTATCCGTGATAAAAAACCACCTAAGATTATGTGTCTTCCTTTTTCCTGAGCTTCGCTAAAATAATCGTCCTTCTTTTCATTCCATGGCCTTGCAAAGCGATACATATTGATAAGTACATCTAACCAGATATCTTCATCTATAAATCCATGATTGTATAAATCAACTAATTCAAGCCATTTATCAATATTTTCTAAAATTATTTCTTCTTTGTAGGGAATATCAAAAAATTGATCTTTGCCTTTTGATGTTTTAAATTCTTTTTTTGCAAGATCTTCGTAAGAAAAATGTTTGGCTTTTTGAAGGTATATCCGGTCGCCGCCAACAGAATGATAGTTTTTGCTTTCATGGCAATATTCCCGCATGTCGTCTTCAATAAAGACAGTTTCGAGTCCACATTCTTTCGTGTCATGGATAATATCTTCTGGATGAAATAGCGACTGACCCGGAACGAAAAAATCATCCAACATGCGGGCGACTTGAAAATGACTTGCGTCTCCTTTCGCACACGAAACTGAGATTTTGTTTTTCAGTTTTGAAAAATTCTTTTTTGTTACACCTTTTCTAATCATGGATACAATAAACCAGCGCCAGTCTCCAGACCTATAGAAACCCATGTACATTTTGCCTCCGACTTTGAGTGACTGGGCGAAATTAATGAGGCCCATATGTGGTGGCATGAGATGTTGATAGATTCCTGCAGCAAAAA
>PFAZ01000008.1:24835-28252 GCA_002773535.1 Candidatus Harrisonbacteria bacterium CG10_big_fil_rev_8_21_14_0_10_40_38
TAGGTGAGATTCTAAATTTTTTATATTATTTACTTCGCAATATTTTTTTGTGTGATCAATATGAGCTTTCGATATATCAAAATGATAAACTTTTTCTGCGCCGTTTTTTTGAAACCATGCCGCTTGCCTACCCGTACCAATATCGAGTACTGTCATTTTTTTCAAATCTTCTTTAGAAATATTTAATTTTTCAAGAGATTCGCTAATGTATTTTGTTACATTGTTAACGGCTTCTCCTTCAACATCAAATTCTGCATCTAGTTTTGAATATGCAACTCCCCAGGTTTGGTCTCCGTAGACGAAACTTGTTTCTCTTGCGTAGTCGTTTCTTTTTCCTGGTTTTTTATTTTCTTGTTCCATAAATTTAGTATACGCCTGATGACTATAAAAATAATTCCTCCACCCCGTTAAGGGGTGAAGGATGTTTTGCCTCGATAGAACTCTTCACGAAGAATACTCATCCTTACGGTGTCATAATACCTGCCGTTACGATAAATGTCATCTCTCAAAATACCTTCTTCGGTGTATCCGGACTTTTTGTAAGCTTTACCCGCACTGATGTTTTCACTTGTAAAACCCAGCCAGATTTTGTGAAGATTGAGCCGATCAAATCCATAGGCTGTTAGGAGCTTGGTAACTTCAGTACCATACCCCCTACCCCAACAGTTCTTGTCGCCTATCAGAATCCTGAACTCCGCTTTTCTGGCTGTTGGATGAATATCGTAGAGACCGCAAAAACCAATTGCAGACGGTGATTCACAACTATCAATCATAAGAACAACATTTTTGTCTGACCCAAGTTGGGAATTTATCAACTCACCAACTTGCTCCTCCGTCATTGGCTTTTGGCCGTAGAACATAAATCTTGTAACATCTGCATCGTTCAGCCATTTAGTAATCAGTGAAACATCATCTGACTCAAAACACCTTAGGGAAATCTTGTCATTGCTCAGAAAGACATTCCTCATTTTCAGAACTCCCTTTATTACTTAAGGTTCAAAAACCCCTTTATCAGAGGTACTTAACTTATAACAAAACAAGCATAATTGTGGTTTCTAAATTAAAAGCGCGGTACCGATCGGGTACCGCGCCTACCCTCTAAGGGTTTAGTTTAGAGAGCGTATTTGCGAGATTGGTTTCACTCATGTCTTCAGGATTACTGTAATAAGTTTTCCTGAATTCTTCATGAAGACGTTCATAGATGGCATCACCCTCAGGCGTCAATGCCTCTGCTCGTCGGATTTCATCTCTTCGATTCAGTGGAAAGCGAATGTGCATGTTGAAGGTTCTGAGGAGTCCCTTGATTTCATCTTTGGAAAACCCCGGCATGCCGAAAATCGGCTCGTTGGGATTTGGGTCGCAGATGAAATCCGAATCAAGGTATTCTAGCTCAACTGCGCGTTCTCGAAGGGGTGTGCCGTGATATGGCATGAAGATTGATGCGCGCGCAGTGTCTGGGGTCATTCTCCTGCAGAGACTTATTGTGTCATCTGCAAGCTCTCGAGTTTCACCGGGAAGTCCGAGGATGTTGTTCAGTGTGTGAGGTATTTCGAAGTCGGCGAGGAGACGGAGTTGTTCAACAGCGGTGTCGTTTGAATACCTTCTGTCTACGACTCTTTTTCTGAATTCCTCATTGCCGTGCTCGAGACCGAGATCCATTCTGTGAACGCCGGCATCTTTGAGCATCCTCACATTTTCTTCGGTGAGAGTTTCGATGCGTGTCTGGCACCAAAAAGGGAGTTTGATGTCAGAATACATTTCGCAGAAGGCGGCGAATTCTTTCGGTGACCAGGCGAGAAACGTATCTGCCCAGAAACCAATGTAGTTTGCCCCGAAATTGTCACGAACGTATTCGATCTCTCTTCTCACTCTTTCGAGGCTGCGCTTTCTGAAAAACTTTGTGCCAATTGCTCCTTTGTAGAGAACGTCCTGAGATGGTGAGTTACAGAATGTACAGGTGTAGGGACAACCGCGATGTGTTTCTATTTGGAAGATTCGAAACACTGTTCCGCTTCGAGGCTGAAGATGTCTCTCGTCTTCGAAGATTGAATAATCAGGAAGAGGGTTCTCATCCTGATTGACCAGTGGCCCCATTTTGTTTTCAACGAGGGTGCCGTCATCTTCTTTTATCCAGAGATTTGGTAAATCTCGGATTGATCTTCCATCTCGCATTCGCCGACAAAGCTCTGGGAGTATATCTTCCCCTTCACCGACACAGAGCATGTCAATTTCGGGAAAAGAAATCGCAAACTTCGAAGCGAAGGTAGCAAAAACACCACCGAGTAGTACCGGTATCTTCGTGTATCTGATTTCTTTCAGATAACGAATCGCGGTACGAAATGTGCTTTCTGTCGAAGTGACGATGATGAGATCGGGACCGAAGGATTCTACCTTTTTCCTGAAGTTCGATCGCCCGTCACTATCTTTGATAGGCAAATCAAGTTTGTACGGCCTGACTATGAAGTTTTTGGCTTTTTCTTTGTCGATATCGGTATCTCGGTCGTCTTTGTAGAAAGTCGTATCAAATAAATCGACTTCGAATCCTTCTCTCTTTAGTATTGAGGAAAACAGGGCAAGGGCGTAGGGAACTAGAGTTTCGCTGCGAACGTTCGGGTAGAGCATGAGAACCTTGAAAGTCATCCTTATTCTCCTTTGAAAGAGCTTTGTTTTACGTTATTAGTATAATATATTTTTTTGATTTTGAAAAGATAAGCGGGCACATACGTGCCCGCTTTATTAGACAAATTCTTTTGTTCCTTTTTCTGCACTTTTTTTGAGCGCAAGAAGAACTTTTAGCGCTTGGAGCGCATTTTTTCCTGTGCTTTTTGGAGAAGCTCCATCGAGTACAGAGACGAGATGCTCAGCCATCGAGGAGAAGAAGCTTCTCCCTTCATCCGCTATTCTTTCCACTTTTTCAGGGTTGAGCTCCATATAGGTTCTGTATTGCATACTCTCCCTAAGACCTATTACATCGATTATCTGACCAAGGCCAGTGATGGATATCTTTCCGGTTTTGCCAAAAACCTCAATTTCAAAAACAGCGTAGTGTTTTGAATCGAGGGATTGGAGAGTTGCCTGAACACCAGATTCAAATTCGATAATTGCATTTACTAATACATCTTTGCCGTAAGTTGGTTCTTGGCCATTCGGAACAGCCAGAACCCATTTAATCTCACCAAAATACCAGTGGAGCATATCTATGATGTGACTGCCGGTATTCATGAGACCATTTACATAGAGACATCGAACACTCTGAATATCGCCTATCTTTTTTTTAAGAATCATGTCAGCAACGCGTGATAGAGCGGGGTCAAATCTTCTCATGTGATTGACGATGAGGATTGACCCTGACTCATTGCATGCGGCGACCATTTCTTCTGCATCTTCGATTGTCTCCGCGATTGGTTTTTCACACAT
>PFAZ01000008.1:28262-29382 GCA_002773535.1 Candidatus Harrisonbacteria bacterium CG10_big_fil_rev_8_21_14_0_10_40_38
ATGTCGCGCTGCGAGTTTCACGCCTTCTTTGTGTTCGTCGTGAAATGTTGCGATTGATACAATATCCGGTCTGGCTTCTCTTATAAGTTCATCTGCATCCGAATAAACCTTCACGCTAGGAAGCATCTTTTTCGCTTCAGTTTTTCTTTCTTCATTAGTTTCCGCAACGCCGACAAGCTTGATACGGGGATGTGCTTGAAACGCACCCGCATGAGTTGCCGGCTTGGTGCGTTTTTTATCTTTTTCGGAAAGAAGACCGATTCGGCCACATCCAATGATAGCGGCTCTGTATGTGCTCATTTCTATTCCTTTCTTTTCTGTTTTTTAAAATTGGAATGTGCGCTTTGTTTAAAACAAAAATGGATCGCTTTTGGTAACAAAGTAATTTCCCCTCGCATGAATTTCACGCGAGGGGTTATATCACACAATTGTTTTAGCGCCTTCATTTTGCGCGCTTTTTTTAAGAGCAGATAGGACTTTCAATACACCGAGAGCATCCTCGCCTGTGCTTGTTGGAAATTCAGTCCCATTAAGAACAGCGACAACGTGGTCGACAAATGCACCAAACTGGCTTTCTCCTGTTTCTGGCCTATGCGCAGAACCTCTATGCGCGATGTTGAGTTCAGTAAAACCAGAAAACCTTTGCGATGGCTCTGCTGGAACATGCTCTACGGTGAGCCCCATGTCCCGAATAAACACATCCATCTTTGCGCCGAGAAGACGGATTTCAAACAAAGAGTAGTTTTTTACATTGACTGACTGGATTGCTCCGTGTGTATCGTTTTCGAATTCTAAAATTCCGTCAACGCACGTATCACCGGGAATGGCGGTATGAGCTTTGTGATTGAAGACGCCCATAACACTTTTGACATTACCCAACAGGAACATCATGAAGTCGATGAGGTGAGTACCCATGTGCTGAAGGCCGATGGCGTACCCTCCCCATATTTGCTGGAATTCACCGACAATACCTTCTTCGCAGATTGATTTTCTCCAAGCCCCGAGGAACCTGTCAAATCTCCTTGTGTGATTGACGATGAGGATTGACCCTGACTCATTGCATGCGGCGACCATTTCTTCTGCATCTTCGATTGTCTCCGCGATTGGTTTTTCACACATG
>PFAZ01000008.1:29392-55950 GCA_002773535.1 Candidatus Harrisonbacteria bacterium CG10_big_fil_rev_8_21_14_0_10_40_38
ACACATGATGAGCGGGGTTTTTTTAGCTGCTGCGGCTTTGACGACGTCTTTATGAGAAGACGACGTGGTGGCGACTGAGACAATGTCGGGTCGGAGCTTGTCTATTGCAGTTACCACATCATTGAAAGTTGCGATATTGTCATCAATCTGACTTTTTGCAGCAGCGAGTTTTTCTTTGTCGGTATCAACAAGACCAACAAGTTCCGTGTACTTGCATCTTCTGTAAACTCCGAGATGAGTTGCTGGCTTGTCTCTTCTTTCATCCAGCTCAGACTGGGCGCCGATCCTTCCACAACCAACGACGATGGCTCTGTGTTTATTTTCCAACTCTAATCTCCTTGTTTTCTGGAAGTTGACAATGTGCTTTTTGCTTAATGTTTTTTATCAAAAAAATGCTTAAATGTCAATCTGATTTATCTGGCTTTTTGTACTGCGTTATCATCTGCAACAAATGGATATTTTGACCTATCCTGTTTTTGTGAGTTGATTTTTAAAATATTTGGATGGGATTCAAGAAAATGAACGACGTCGTTTATACTGAAATATTGCTGATTATTTTTTTTGAAATGTTTAATAATTTTTTCTACTACATGAAAATCCTCGGGATAATCTACAGATAATCTAAACCTGCTTTGATCCGTGTCTGATGCAATAGTATGTCTTAGATAAATTTTTTCATTTTTTTTCATGTGCACTATTACAGCAAAACCCTCTCTTTCAGCTGGTGTTTTGAGTTCGTTGTGAAGTTTTTCGAGGGTTTTTATATCAATCAACTCCATACTTAATCCTTCAGGGAAAGTCATTGGGACACATGTGCTTACAAGTGAAATTTTTCCATATTGCTTCCTAAATGTTCTAGCTACTTTATCGATAATTTTTTCATCGATGATCGGGTTGTCTCCCGTAAGTCGAAGTATTGCATCTGCGCCATATTTTTTACCAGCATTATATAATCTATCTAAAAGATCTTCTTCTGAACCTCTAAAACATTCTGTGTTTATTTTTTCTGCAAATTTTTCAATTGCGTCATCTTTTTCCTTGTCACTTGTGGCAATAACAATGCCGTTGATTTCTTTTGCTTGTTTGATCCTATCAATAATAATCCCAATCATTGGTTTACCATCAACTTCTTTTAAAACCTTATTGGAAAGCCTTGTTGAGCCCATGCGGGCCTGGATGAGTGCGATGATTTTTATATTTTTTCCTTCCATTTTTGGTATTTAAGAACTTCTGGAAAAGATGCTATGTGCCCTTTTTTTGTATAAAGGTCTATCTTTTTAATTTCCAATTTTAATAAGTCTATTCTTGTTCCCTCTTTTGTTTTTGTAAACCACGGAAGACCTAAAACCGGATTGTTTATAAAATGGATGTTTGTTTTTTCTTCTTGCATTCTTTTTATGAATGTTGCGTAAACGCGGGGTTTATGGAAAAGCATCGCAACGAGTATCGCGCTTTTCCATTTATTTTTCTTTGCGAGGCGCATAAATTCAATCGCCTGCTCTCTCGTGTTTGTCGATGAACGCTCTGTAATAATGGCGCTTTCGGGTATGCCGGATTTTTTTAAAATTTTAAGAGCGCTTTCAACGCGTGAGTCTTTTTTTACTGGGTTTTTATTTATTTCCCCTGTAACGACAATCTTTGGCGCGTATCCGTTTTTATAAAGAGATGCTGCAACTTCTGGCTTTGATAGGCCGTCTCCTTGGATAAATAAAATAACATCTGCCTTTTTAATTTTGTCATTTAAGGCAAGGGCAATGAGTTGGCTAAATTCTTGAGGAGAAAATTTCATACTAAATGAGTCCACTTGAGAACGGTATCCACCTCGATATCCTCTTTTACTTTTTTACCAATAAGTTCCTCTTTTCTATACGGTTCAATTCCGGTACCTGGCCGCTTGACTGTTATTTTTTCCGCTAAAGTTTCTTTTGTAATAATCTCGCCTTTTACAAGCCTAGTGTTTGCTACAAGACTTCTTCGCGCCTGAAGTCGAGCTTTGCGTTCAACTTCTTCATCAACTTCTTTTATGCCGTGGCTTCCCAAAGCTTCCGGAACTGTTTTTTTAATTTCCTCTATTGCAGATTCAAATGACATGCCGTGACGCGTGCTTTTTCCTATTTTTTCATTTTCTTTAATTCGACTTATCATTTCTTTAAATGCAGTCGGACCAATACCGATGTCGTGATCTGGGCTATCACCTACTTTTTCATCACCTACTGCGTGCCCCGGTGTGTGGGTAAAATGCTTTTCAATCATTGCTGCTCCGAGCATTGCGGCGGCAACATCAGCTTTTATACCCGGCGTGTGGTCTGAAAGACCAATTGGAAGATCGGGAAAATGCTTGTGAAGATCCTGCATCATGAGCAGATTGGCGTTTTCAAGCGGTGTTGGATATGCAAGTGTGCAGTGAAGAAGAATGATTTGATCATTGCCTGCTTCCTTAATTACGTTTACTGCTGCTTTAATTTCATCAAGATTGGCTGCGCCAGTTGAAAGCATAATTGGCTTCCCTTTTGATGCAACGTAGCGGAGAAAATCATGATAAGTAATGTCGCCTGATGCAATTTTATAAAGAGGTGCGCCAATTGATTCAAGGTGGTCAACACTCTCAAAATCGAACGGGGTTGAGAAAACGACTATATTTTTTTGCGCGCCATACGCAATGAGCTCTGCGTCTTTGTCCCTAGGAATACCGTCTATTTTTTCGAATGTGCTTTTTTGATCGTCCTTGTAGTATGTTGGGTCAAATTGAAAACCTTTTTCGTCTCCATGAACATACCAATATCTTTTTGCTTCTTTTGAGGTAAGCTTTCCCGCTGAGTAGTGTTGGAATTTTATTGATTCTGCTTTTGTGTCTGCGGCGGCATCGATGAGCTCTTTAGCTTTGTTAAAATCGCCATCATGATTCGCTCCGGCTTCGGCCACCATAAAACAGGGCGCGTTTCCACCGATTGTAATATTACCGATTTTTATTTCTTTTGTTTTCATTTTATTTCTTTTTTGCGAGCGCATATAATCCTAACTTGTCGCGCCTTGTGAGTGTAAAAAATATTTTCAGAAAGACAGCCGGGATAAAAAATAATACATAGTCTTTTATTTTTGCGAGAAGTGCCGCCTTTTGTATTTTTATTTTTTTCTTTTGACCGCTATCCTCCGATGTAAGTTTTTGGTTCTTGGAACTAACTTTTGAAACTAGCCCGATACTTGTCCATTTCCTTGTCCAAAAATGAAATTTTGTAACTAGAAATGGTATCGGCAGTCTGATGGCGTGAATTCTCACAATTTCAAATCCATGCTGGTTTAATATGTACTTAATTGATTTTTCATTCCATCTTGTGAGGTGACGGGGTGGTTTATCATATTTTTTTAAGAAATCGGGGCATTCCCTATGAGGAACGCTCAATCCTATGTAACCCCCTGGTTTAATAATTTGTTTCACTTCTTCTAGAAAATCATATGGGTTGCTAAGGTGTTCTAATACTTCAAAAAATGTTGCGACTCCAAATACTTCTTTGCCCATTTTTTCTTTAATTCCCATAACATCGGAGACATATACATTAGTTAATCCGAATTCTTCCTTTGCGGTTTTAATTGCATCTTCGTCAAAATCTATTCCGTATACTTCATAACCTTTTTGTTTTGCGGCGGCGAGAAAATTCCCGGTTCCCATCCCGATGTCGAGAAGTTTTTCATTCCTTGCCGGAGAATCTTTTAAAAACTGTCTGTGATTTCTTTCGGGTCGTGTTAGCGGATTTTTGTTCCTGAAGCTATATCTTTCATCGTGTTCGTACCAATTGCTTCCTGGGTTTTCAAATGGTGTCCAAAACCGGACGGAACAAATACCGCACTGCCATAGAGTGTATTTGTTAAATTCTTCTTTTTGATCCTCTGGGCTTATTTTTTTGCAAACGGGACATTCGAAGGTTTTAGTATTTTTTATTTTTCTGTTCAACATGAGAGTTTATAGTAAATAAATCTGGATTGTTTTCAAGAACCTTAATAACGTCTTGCATGCGAAAGTCTGGTTTTTCTTTTTCCAATATTTTGTAAAGTTCTTGCGTTAATTTATAATCTGATTCTTCGTCAACGGTGAGCCGATATTTTGAATAATCTTTATCTGCCTTTATTGTTTTCCATTTAAAGTTATTAGGAAATCTTTTGACGTGGATTGTGACGTGTTCCCTATCAACTGATTCTGTTGTTGTTTCCCATAATTTTTTTAAAGTTGTAAATTTAATAGCTTCAGTATCTAGCCCTCTTGGGTATGTGTGTTCACCAATATTATTTGAGGCATATTCGAGTGATGGATCATCTTTAAATTCCTGTACAGTCTTATTGATAATGTCTGGATCTATAAATGGATTATCTGATGTTACTCGTACAACAAGGTCGGGATTTTTTTCTTTGACAGCCTGATAATACCTATCCAATACATCTTCCTCTGATCCTCTGTATGCACTTACTTTAGGGTTATAGTTTTTTATGAGTTCAACTATTTTTTCATCACGTTCTTTTGTAGTTGTTGCAACAATAATTTCATCAACTGATTCTGCTTTTAAAACTCTGTCTACGACTCTCAACAATAATGGCTTACCTTCAAGTGGAAGTAGAATCTTACCCAGAAGACGCGTTGAGCCCATTCTGGCCTGAATAATACAAATTGTTTTCATTGATTTATATATTTGAAACAACACCTTTTAAAGTTTGGTTACTTTTTGGAAATGTTTTTTATTTGATGCAAAACATTTTCCGTTGCATGAATTTTTGTGTATTTTTCACGAATAGTTTTTATGTTTTTATCGTTATATTTTCCTTTTATTGCTTTTGTAATTACATTTTTTAATTTTTTGTATGAATACGCAAAGTGAGATAAGCCGAGACGGTTACTTATCAGTGGATCTATTTTTTTCTTTTGGTGTGGTTGGTAGCTTACTACAAATTTTCCTCCAAGGGCGGCTTCGAAAAGCGCCATTGATGTCATGCCCGCAACGAACTCACTTTGCTCCAACAAAGTGTCCAGTTTTTCTTTTGGTTTTGCTTTTCTTATTTTAATTTTTGATTTTTTGATTGTTGCGTCGTATCTGTTCTTAGTTTTTGAACCGGGGTGAAATTTAATAACCACTTCCCCATCCCAATCATTTTCTGAGAGTGATTTGATAAAGTCGTCGAATACTTGCTGCTCGCGAAATCCAATTTCGTCATGAATGCCTTTTGGAATCAGTTCTGAGAAATGTTGATCGATATATGTAATTTTTTTTCTTTTCTGATTTACTTTAGAGAATTTTTTAAAATTTTCGAAATGAGGATTTCCAGTTATTTTTAGAATCTCTTTTGGAAAACCTTCTTTTATCATTTCTTTTTTTCCGAGATCATCCATAAGGCAAATTAAATCAGGGAGATTTTTTTTATTTATTTTTTCTTTATTGCTAAAACTAAACTGAAGATTGTAGTTTATCCAAAAGTCTACAACTGCGACTGTTGGGATGTCTTCTTTTTTTGCAATTCTCCAGATAATTTTTTCTATTGTTTTGCCGCTACTTGTTCCGGTGCAGATTACGTCTGGTTTAAATTTTTTAATTAAATCTTCTATTTCCTTGATAGTCTTTTTCTCACAATTTATGAATTTTATTTTTTCACTTTTTGCTATTTTTTTTGCAGGACCACCTAAAAAAACTTTTAATATATATTTTTTATTATCCTTGATTTTATTTATAACAGGCGTAAGAGCATCCATGCCACCAGCGTCGTATGCGCTAAAAAGAATTTTCATTTGAATTAATTGTATATGAAAATGCCCTCCGTTTGCATTAACGGAGGGCGTTAGTCCTGTTTTTGTACTTGCGATTATTTTCTTTGAAGGATTTCATCGACTTTTGCGCGATTCGCTTCATCCATCCATGTGTAGTAACTGCCTTCATCCAGATTTTGAGGTTTTGGTTCTATTGTGCCGTTTTTGAGGCCTATTACTGAATCAATGAGGAGGCTTGCACAGACGCGCATGACCCTGACGCGCAGAGTGAGGATGTCTTCACATCTTTCGACGTCGACCGCTCTTTTGAGAAGAATGGGGCCAGTGTCGAGTCCACTGTCGGTGATGTGAGCAGTACCACCGACTGCTTTGTCCTTGAGGATTGCCCACCGGACAGAATCCACGCCTCTGAAATCTGGCAGAATTCCCGGATGCGCATTGATTGCGCCTATTGTGGGTATGTTAAAAATTCTATCTTTGATAACAGCTGATCCATCGAGAAGAATGATGCCTGGTTCATACCCTTTGACTATTCTCCTAGATTTGTTACCATTCAGACTTTTCACGGTTTTTGTAGGCGTGTGAATTTTTTGCACAATTGCGTTGAATTGTGGCGGATTATAGAAATCGTTTTTCAGATATTCTTTTTCTCTTTCCGCTCTTTCGCTTTGTTCGACTATAATACAAACCAATTCGCACCCTACAAGCTCCCTTCCTCTTTCTGACCACTGTTTGAGGAGTTCTCTACCGACGATGTTTTCTTCGGTCATCATGATGATGATTCTCACAAAACCTCCTTTGTTTTTTTAACCCCCGTGGGCGTAGTCGCCCACGGGGATTTTTTTCACGCATGGAAGAAGGAAATGAGCGCGTGCATGTCTGGAAGGTATTTGTTTGGCTGTCTTATGAAATCGACGTGACAGCCGAGTTCGGCATTGTTCCAGTGAGCCTGTCGAGTCATGATCCGTTGGAGTAGGGTGAGTGGGAGACTGTAAGTGATGAATGGCTCCCGAAACTCATTTCTTTTTATGAAGAAACCCTCTTCTTTCTCCCAATCTATGACGAAATACTCATCCCGAACACTGAGATAGAGACACAGATCGGGAAAGTACCGGTATCGTTGTTGGGCGTTCCACAGATGCGCGCGGGCAAATGGAAGGATTTCATGAAACCATGAAGAATCTTTCAGACAATCATCTTCGAATGGATATCTTTCTTTGGATATTACCTCCTCGATGTATCTGTCTCTTACAAATGTATCTACAGGTACGTATGTACCGATTGTTTTACCGCTCTCTAAATCGAAGGACATTCCTTCGTTTAGAAGCAGAGGCGAAAGCCCATGTATTTTTGCGAATTGTCCGGCGTTCTCAGGAGTGGTCGTGCCGAGAAATCGGTTTTTTCTCCAGCCTTTTCCTCCAAGAACAAACTCGCCGGCAAACGGCATCACAAAATCTGGTTCGAGAATTTTTGCGATTTTCACCATGTGAGCAAGACTTCTTTCCACGACTCCATCGTGTTCACGAAGCTTTTCGTCATCAGTGAGGTTATTAAAGCAACTCGGGTATGGACTCGCGCCCGCGTACATGAGTTGAGCAACCATGATATTAGGATGTCGCTCTTTTAGCTCGTGAGCTGATCGTTCGCTAGGCCTGTTGTCGTTGGCATTTAGCACAACGTGTTTTCCGTCGTCGACAACAAGCGCGCTATCGATATGATAGCCTATGCTGGCGTCATAAAATACGTGAGTTTCAAATGGCCCATACATCGTTAGATTGAAAGGACCAAGAGTTGTACTTGCACCGTCTTCTATGAGAAGAATATTTGAAAATTTCATCTTGCGAAGAAGTTTTTCCAGATAGTTTTTTTCTCTTCGTAGTATGACAATCGGAATATCTCTCCGGAAGACGGGGAGGGTTTTGGGATCGAAGTGGTCGGGATGGAGATGGCTCAAATAGAGAGCGTCTACATTCTTCAAATCTTCTGGCTTTGTTGAAAGCGGAGGGTAGTGATACCAAGCGCCCTCGAAGGCGCCGTCTATGATCCATGGATCAGAGAGCAGGCGGAAACCATCGCATTCGTAAACACAGCAGGCGTTGGCGTAGAATGTGATCTTCATGATGAAATCCCTTTCTTTTTTCGGTTTTCAAGGAAACAAACTCTAGGCTATATATAAACATACAAAAAAATATTTGGCAATAAAAAACAGGAGAGATTACTCTCTCCTGTCGTATTCTTTCAAGGCATCAAGGTTTTGCTCGATTTTTTCGAGAGCCTCGATGAACTGTGAGATGAAGCGGAACTGCCCTTTCTTTGACTGACAGACTACATCGGTAATCAGAAGCTCTTTTTCGTACATTCTCTCAGCGACAGGACACGAGCCCTGACTGAAACGACCTTTGAAGAGCGGGATCTTATAAAGGGGTTTTTGGTACCCCTTTGCAACCCGAAATCCTTCTGCACGCAGAGCTTTTGTGATTGTTTCAGATGACACACCGTTCACCCCACGCCTTATTTTGAATGGGTACCTGTAGAAGACGTGGTTGACGTTTGGCGGAACATGCGGCGACTCGATCCAATCGAAATGGGCTAGTTCTTTTGAAAGATTTTCAGCAAGACTAACCCTTATACTGTTCATTTCCTTGAGTTTCAAAAGTTGTTCGATAGCGATGACTGCATGAATTTCAGAAAGGCGGAAGTTGCTACCCGCGATACCGTCATTGGCGAATGAATTTGTTTCGAAAAGATCATCTATTACTGCCTCACCGTGATTTCGGATTAGCGCAGCTTTTTCTGCTATTGAATCATCATCTGTAACGAGCATTCCCCCCTCTCCACACTGCATCGTTTTGTGAACATTGAAGCTAAAAACTCCAACGTCACCTATGGTGCCTGTGAAGTTTCCCGCAAAACGACCACCCGGTGCTTGCGCATTGTCTTCTATCAACCAGAGGTCTTTATGCGAAGCGATAGAACATAATTTTTCATAATCGGCAGAGCCGCCAAAAAGGTTGACCGCGAGAATAGCCTTTGTCCTTTGCGTAATCTTTGACTCAACATCTTCGGGGTCTATGCAGTAGGTATCAGGATCAATGTCAGCAAAAACCGGAGTGGCACCCGCCAGATAGATAGCGGTTGCTGTCGCCGGCATAGTGAAAGGAGTCGTGATGACTTCATCCCCGGCACTAATTTCAAGGGCGGTAACAGCCGCTTGAAGAGCGGTTGTTGCCGAGTTGAAACTTACCGCATGCCTTGATCCGAAATATCTTTCAAATCTTTTTTCGAGATTTCTGACGTTTTTTCCGCCAAGGAATCTGTCTCCAGCTCTTCCTAGAAATCCCGAAAGAGATTCTGATCCCGACACGACGCCTCTCATGAACTGCGTAACTGCCTCTACTTCTTCCACGCCGATGCTGTTGAATTCGGGATTATTACTTACAACCGGAATGCTGCCAAAAAGCGCGAGTTCCATTTATCACCTCTTTTTGCTTTGCTAATGTGCTTTACTGTTTCCATATTTTGAAACAGTTTAAAGTATATAAGCATCTTTATCGATCCTTTGCAACACAATGTTTGCCTATGCTTTTTTAAGGTGATAGAATGCCGCCATGAAGAAATTGATCGAGGATTTGTGGTTTGGGAGGCGTGATCTGGTCTCTTTTGGATATGATAAAGCGCTTGATTATGTTGGTAAAATTATTCCTCTTACAGTACATACTGTTCCGAGTGGAGAGAAGGCATGGACATGGACAATACCCGACCAGTGGGAGGTAAAGTCGGCATACATAGAAGATATGGAGGGTAACAGACTTTTGGACTTGAAAGATCATCCGCTTCATGTTGTTGCCTACTCTGACACTATTGATAAAATCGTTAATCGAGAAGAACTTTTAGCCCATTTACACACAAAGACGACGAGGCCTAATGCCATTCCTTATGAATTTAAATTTTATAAGCGGGATTGGGGTTTTTGTATTCAGCACAATAAACTTAATTTATTTAATAAAGAAAAATATCGTGTATTTATAGATGCTTCATTTAAAAAGGGTGAATTGAAAATTGGAGAATGTGTTATACCTGGGGCAAAAAAAGAATCTATTGCACTCATAGCTCATCTTGATCATCCGGCAATGGTTAATGATGACTTGAGTGGCGTTGCTGTAGCTGTTGAGATTGCAAAAGAATTATTTAAAAAGAAGCTTGAATATACGTATAGAATAATAATTTTGCCTGAGACAATCGGATCAGTTGCATATTTAAGTAGTAATGAAAATATTATTCCCAGTATAAAATATGGAATCTTCCTTGAGATGCTTGGGAATAGCAACTCTTTAGCACTTCAGAGATCAAGGCAAGATACAGAAAAAATTGATCGTGTTGCTCAATATGTTCTAAAAAAAAGATTTGGAGATTTTTTAAATGGCTCATTTAGAACCGTGGTTCGAAATGACGAAATGGTCTGGAATGGACCCGGGGTGGATATCCCAACAATTTCAGTCAGCCGATCTGCTGGAGAGCCAAATCACTATCCTGAATATCATACGAGTGATGACACGCCAGAGATAGTTTCTGTAGAAAAACTTGAGGAGGCAAGAGATGTTATTCTTGAAATGATTAGTATTATCGATAACGATTATTTCCCAAAAAGAAAATTTAGGGGGCCTGTGTTTTTATCAGGATATGATTTGTGGATAGATTGGAGAGTAAACCCTGAAATGAATAAGAAATCAGAACAGATAATGCTTCGTCTGGAGGGAAATAAAAGTGTTTTTGATATCGCGGATGAATTGGATCTATCTTTTTTGGATGTTAAAAATTACCTTGATAAGTTTTTAGAGAAAAAACTAATTGAGAAGATTGTTTAAGAGCGTTTTCCAACCCAGACTTTTTTCTTGTATGTTTCAAACTTTGCCTCCTCTTTGCTTTTAATAATTGCTGGGTTATCTGAATACCAGTCAAAAGTAATCTTAAGGCCATCTAAAAGGGCGAAACCTGCTTTAAACCCGAGCATGTTTAGCATTTTTTTATTATCAGCAACACGCCTTTTTATTTCCACCATATTTCTCTTATGAAGAAGTGATGGCTTTAGTTTTTTATATGGTGAAATTGAGATTATTTTTTTTGCGAGATCTAATATACTTGTTTCGATTCCTGTTCCTAAATTAATTGCTTCTCCGTTTGATTTTTCGTTTAACAGAGCCTGTATAGATCCTTCTATGTTGTCATTTATGAACATAAAATCCCTGGTTTGCTTACCGTCGTAAAAAATGGTTGGCTGTTCTTTATTTAAAACTTGGGAAATAAAAACTCCAATGACAAAGCCGTATTGAGAAGATTCCTGACGTGGTCCATAAACATTGAAAAATCGGAGCATGGTTACCGGAAGACCGGTTGTTTCCCAATATGTCCTACAAAAATTTTCTCCAGCGGATTTTACAAGAGCATAGGGAAATTTTATATCGTAATATGATTTTTCTTCCTGCAGCGGCATTTTTTCCTGATTGCCATAAATTTCAGAAGATGATGCGTATACAAGTTTTTTTATTTTATGTTTTCGCGAAAGCTCGAGTATGTTTTTGATACCCTCAATGTCTTCAAGGACTTTAAGTGGTTCTTCGATTGTGCGTTTTACACCAACAACGGCGGCGTAGTGAAATATATAATCAACGGGCCATTTTGCAAAAGCTTTTTTTAGGTCCTGCATTTTATTAACATCACCTTTTATAAAGAAAAATTTTGGATTTTTTTCGTGCTGTTTTAAATGAGACAATTTTCCTGTTGAAAGATTATCAAAGCAAATCACACGCGCACCATACTTTATTAGATGATCAATAAGATGCGAACCTATAAAACCGGCGCCGCCGGTTACGAGAATTGTTTTTCCTTTTAATTTCTTTTTTGGATCAATCATTGTTTCTATAATAGAATAATCAATATAATAATCTGCCAAGTAGTTGCTCGTAAAGATTAATTGTTTCCTTTGCGGTTTTTTCCCAGGTGAATTCCTTTGATCTTATCAAACCGTTTTTGATTGCCTGATTTTTAATTGATTCGTTTTCTAAAACTAATTGTATTACTTTTTTTATGTCATCTGAATTATATGGATCTGCGTATAAAGCTCCGCTTCCTCCCACCTCAGGAAGACAAGATGTGTCTGATGCCACAACGGGAGTTCCAGATGCCATGGCTTCTATAAGTGGAAGGCCAAAACCCTCTGAAAGAGATGGAAAAATAAATGCGTCTGCGCAAGCGTAAAGAAGCGGCATGTCTTCGTCTTCTATGAATGGAGGGATGTAAATTTTATCTTTTTTAGGAGACTCGTTTATGAGCTTCATTACTTTCTCTGAATATTTTGGCTCATGCTTGCCGCCAACAAGAACTAGTGTTTCTTTGTTTCCATCTAAATTATCAAATGCTTCAATTAGGCGATGGACGTTTTTGTGCGGATCAAATCGGCTGACAGATAAAATGTATGGAGATTTTATACCGTATTTGTTTTCTAAATATTCCTGTTTTTGTTTTTTTTCAGATTCGTTTAGCGGCACATATTCTTTATCTACTCCTAAATAGATTGCGTGGAGTTTTTTTTCTGAAATGTGATAATAATTTTTTACCTGTTCTGCTCCGGTTTTTGAATCTCCAATTGCGGCGTCAATAAAATGTTGGCCTATGCGGCGGATAAACCATTTATTAAATTTTGTCATTCTTGTTTCAAAGATTGGAATATCTTTGTTGTCTGGAGCACCATGGAATGTTACTACTATTTTTTTTGTTTTTCTTAGCAGTTTTAACATTATAAAAAGCGGATGAAGCGCAGGACGGGGGAAATGCATGATATCAAATTTTTCCGGACAACTAAGGAAAAACCATCCGTATGAAATAAACCCTTTTGCTTTTGGTGATTTTATTTCTTTTACTATCAGTGACCGCGCTTCGGGGTGCATCGGTTCGTTTTTTTCGAGCGCACGATGAATGAGTACAAGTTCTATTTCGTCTTTCTGTTTTATGTATTCATCAACAATTCTTTGGAGCACCACCGCTGTGCCCATGCCTTTTCGATTTAAACCATCGGCAAATATGCCTACTTTTATTTTTTTGCCTGTGTTTTTCATTTTATTTTTCTATTAAAAGATCTACCTCTTCACCGTTTTGGATATATAACGCGTTTGCTTCATCGGTGTCGAGATGGACTCTAAATAATGATTTGTCACTAACGCGGACCAATACTTTATCCAAGCGACCTGCCCTTATTCCATCTTTTTCGATTGAAACATATTCGCCATCTTTGAGGCTTAATTCTTTTGCTTCGTTATTTGTAATGTGCAAATGGCGAAGCGTGACGACATAACCCGGCTCTTCCCCGCGTTTCCATGATGGCGCCTTTTTTTTAAATTTACGTATCCAGTCTGTTAGCGATATTTCAAACTGATCTCCGCTGCGCGCCGGCATTACAATACGAAACTGGCCATCATCTTTTTTATAATACTCGTTTGAAACCCACTGGCCGGGCTGGGATATGTCTTTCAGTTTTGTCGGATTAACATTTTCTTTTTTGAGAGTTTCTTCGGTCAAATGGCAATGTTTATTTGAAACCTCGCATATTACCTTTATTCGTTTCATAACTATGTGCTTATACTGTTACTGGTACACGTTTGGTACTAAATTTTATGATTGTTTGTACGGTTTTTGCAACGTACTGAGCTTCATCATCGCTCATGCTGGGAGATATTGGGAGAGTAAAAATTGTTTCGCCAATTTTTTCGGCAATAGGGAATGATCCTTTTTTGTATCCGAGCGCTTCGGCAAAATAAGGATGATTATGAATTGCGTGATAATGTACAGTTGCGCCAATACCGGCATTTCTCATTTCTTGGACAATTTCATCTCTGCTTTTTAAGGTTTTGCCCTGATCTAAAACCAAGAGATATAGATGAAGGCCATGGCGATGGTCATCGTCGCTTAGAGGCCGCCTTATCGGGAGGCCTCTAAATTCGCTGTCGTATAATTTTGTGTATTTTTCCCTTTGTTCGAGAAACTTCTCTATTTTTTTGAGTTGGCCAAGACCGAGGGCGGCTTGCACATCTGTCATGTTGTATTTGAACCCCGGCATAACGCACCATGAGTGGTTAAGGCTCGCGCCTTTTGCGTATCTTTTCCAAGCCTCGTTGCTCATGCCATGAACTCTCATTGTTTTAACTTTTTCCGCAATTTCATCGGAATCGGTTGTTACCATGCCGCCTTCGATTGAAGTAATATTTTTATTCGGGTAAAAACTAAAGCAAGCCATTGATTTTTTTAGGCCACCGATTTTTTTACCTCGCCATGTGCTTCCGATTGCGTGGGCGGCATCTTCGATAACGGTAAGATTGTGCTCTTTGGCGATCTCATAAATTTTTTCCATGTCGCATGGCAAGCCGCCGAAATGGACAGGAATTATAGCTTTGGTTTTTGGGGTAATGGCTTTTTTAATTTTTTCCGGATCGATGTTTAAAGTTTTTCCGTCAATATCAACAAGTACGGGTTTTGCGCCGGTCATGATTATAGCATTTACTGTTGCGGCAAAAGTAAGCGCGGTTGTGATTACCTCGTCGCTAGATTTAATGCCTGCAGCTAAGAGAGAGAGGTGAAGAGCTGCGGTGCATGAACTTACAGATATGGCGTGTTTTGCGCCGACGTATTTTGCAAATTCATTTTCAAACTCTATGCATTTTGGCCCCATGCCGATCCATCCTGACTTTAGTACGTTAACCACTTCATTTATTTCGTCCTCCCCGATAAGCGGTTTTCCAAATAGTATAAAATCCTTTTTTTGTTCTTCCATTTTAATTGGCTTTTATTGTAACAATATATTTAACTAGGCTTTGAACTACTTCGTTTCATCTAGTGATTTTACTATTGCCTCCTCTAGAGCTTTAACCGTGTTTTGGAGAGTTCTGTGTTTGTAACGTTCGTATATGCATGAAGTGATTTTGTTTTGGAGAGTTTTGTCTTCCGCAACGCGCATAAGTATTTTAGCCAATTCATCGGAGTTTCCCGGTTCGACAAGAACCCCTGTTTCGTTGTCTTTGATAATGTCCGGTATGCCGCCTGTGTTTGAGGCGACGATTGGTATTTTTGAAAAAATTGCTTCAAATAAAATAAGCCCCTGACCTTCCCATATTGAAGGGAAAGCAAATATATCTGATGATCTTAAAATATCCGGCGTATCTTTTCTCGATCCGGTGAAAAACACTTTTTGCTCGATGCCCAGCTCTTTGGCTTGTTTTTTGAGATTGTCTTCGAGTTTGCCATCTCCGACAATTACAAAGGAAAAATCTTTTTGCTTTTCGAGGATTTTTTTTGCGGCATCTATGAGAACACTTTGCCCTTTTTGCTCTACAAGCCTTCCTATATTTACGACTACGGTGTCTTGCTCTGGTATATTTAATTCTTTTCTAAATTTATTTTTATCAAGTTCGGTTTCAAATCTTTCCTTGTCTACGCCATTGGTGTCGATGTCAATAATTTTTCTTTCAGGAAACCCGATGTCTTTTTTTGCGTATTCATGTATGGCGGCTGTTGGTGAAATGCAAACATCGGTAACCTTTGCGAGAAACCTGTCTGCCAGACGCTGTTTGATCGGACTATTTGGAATGAGGTTTTGAATAATTGTCATAATGACCGGCACGCGAGCGAGCCATGCTGTCGCGCGGCCGATAAAATCACTAAATTCGAGCTGTGTTATGACTACATCATATTTTTCTCTACGTAAGAGCCTTTGGAGTTTGAACCAATTTTTTGTGTCAAATACACCTTTAAATATGAAACTGTGTTTTTTTATATGGGAAGCTAATTCGTCTGTGTAAAATTGGGCGTTTGGCTTGTCGAGTAATAAAATAACGTCTGTTTCAAATTTTTCTTTATCTAAGAGACGCGTGAAATCGATTGTGAGGCGTTGAACTCCGCCTAAGCCAAGATCGTTGACGATAAAGGCGATTTTTGTTTTGGTTTTCATTTTTATGATAAATTCAGCATACCCCAACTTTTTTCTTTGCGGTAGTAATAAAATGCCCGACTATGGATTAGCCAGGCATTTTGCCGAGTGTTATCTTTCGTAACTACGAATTGGTGGTGTGAGTCCGTATTTTCTTTTTAATTCATCAATTGCTCGAGTTACATATCCCCCATCGCTCATACTTCCTGGAGTTCTGGCATACTCCCATAATGGTTCCCCTGGTACGTGAACACCTTTCATGCCGAGAGCAAACATTTTTAGCAGAAGGTCGTATTCGGGAAACATGAGCGCTTCATCATAACAGTCGGCTTCGAGAATGTGGTCTCGTCGAAACAGCATGCCTCCCGCCACGGTGTTCCATACCCCACTAATGCCATCCGTACTTATCAGCGTTTTACTACCATCCGGATATTTGTCGTAATAATCGCAATACGAAAAGGAAGCTTCTGGTGATTTTGAAAATGCCCGAAGAAGTTTTTCTGCACATTCCGGATAAAGCAGATCGTCGTGATCACAGTTCATAATAAATGGGCTGCGCGAACAGGAAACCCCATCATTGAGTTTTCTCATCGGATCTTTGATGCCGTCGCGCTGCCATAAGGTTATGCGACTCATAAAGGGTTTGAGGGCTGCGATCGTCCCTTCTTTTGGCGAATCGTTGTCGATGATCAGAAATTCGCATTTGTCCGCAATTGTCTGATTGAGAAAACTCTCCATTAAAACGGAGATGAAATCTACAGATTTTTCGTACGTGCGTGTGATGATTGTGATTTCTGAACCCAATTTAGCCTCCTTTTTGGCTTTTAAATACCTTCTCGCATTTTAATCTAATTTATAAAGTTGTCAATTTTTTACTATGAGGTTTTTATTTATCTCCAGATATGGAAAATATCAGTTGTTTCCTTAAGTTTGAATCCAAATTTTTCGTATAGGCGGCGGGCAGGAGCGTTGCTTTCCTGCGTAACAACAACCGCTTTTTTAATACCATTTTCCGCGGTCCAGTTCATGAAGCTTTCCATTAGCTGACTGCCAATGCCTTTTCCATGATGATTGCCAGAGACAACGATTAAATCGAGATGGCACTCTTTGCCTTTTTTTCGGCAAGTTACAAATCCTGAAATAATGCCCTTGTCGCCCCTTGTAATAAGTACCGAGGCGTCAGGATCCGCAACAAGTTTATCTATCCAGATAAGATACATTTCGGCTGCTTTGGAACGAAACTTTTCGTCTATCCAAAAGCGGCTTGCGATCGAAAGTTCTTTGGCTAATGCGTGAAGCGATTCCAAGTCTGATTTTTGGGCGCTTGTTTCAAACTTTTCGGCTGGCGTGCCAGTTGAGCTCCAATTTTTCATGTCACATTCGTAAGTTACTTGTGAATCTATCGGTCCCAGGCCGCAGATGGATTGCTGTAGAGATAGATTTTCGCGGCGCATTTTTACATACACACACTCAATCGCTTCTTTCTTCATTTCGCCACGTAGAGCCTCGCAAACTTTCTTGTTCCAAATTTCATTTTTGTATGTGCCGATTTTTTTCCCGAAAAAACTTGTGTCCCAATCTAAAACTTGGATGCTTGTTTTTGTGTTCATTATTATTTTATCTCAATGTATTTGTGTTGCGTGAGCCATATTGTATAACTTTTTTCTACCAGATTAGGTTATTTGACTTATTTTTTTTAAAAAAGTAGTATTTTTTTAGCTCACTTTTCATACCCTCTTTTCCTGAAAGGAAACCACGCATGAGTGTTGAAATCATCCCCATTCCTCCCGTAAACGCCGACGCGCGGCGGGAGATCTTCGAGCTTGAGATCGATTCTCCGCCGTCGGTCCGACGGACAGTACTCGTCGTAAAAGGCGTTGCCAAGCTTGGCAACCACTACCACAGAGAGCTTACCGAACATTTTCTGCTCGCGGAAGGCAGAGTGACTCTCGTGACACGAGATGTCGATGAAGACGGCGTTCCTCACGGCAATCGCGAGGTAACAGAAGTTACCGCTCCGTCACTCATCGTCATGCCCCCCCCCCTTCACCGCCCATCTCTTCGTCTTCGACAAACCCGGCGTGCTCATCTGCGACTCCGACAAGACGTTCGACGGGGAAGACATGATTACCTTCCCTCTTTCCTGAAGGGCGCCTTACCGGCAGTGCGTTTATCGCGCTGCCGGCATTTTTTTATTTTTCTGAGAGCAACCTCATATCTTCATCAATCATCATTTCTATGATTTTTTCAAAGCTTACCGTTGGTTGCCACCCGAGTTCTTGTTTTGCTTTTGACGCGTCTCCTACGAGTTGCCCCGGTTCTACCGGCCTAAAAAATTTTGGATCTATAACAATATATTTTTCTGGATCGAGTTCAAGTTTTTTAAAAATAATATCTACAAGTTCTTTTACTGAATGTGTTTCTCCTGTAGCTATTACATAATCATCAGGATTTTCTTGTTGCATCATGAGCCACGCAGCTTCGGCATAATCTTTTGAGTATCCCCAATCGCGGCGAGGTTCCATATTTCCCATGCGAAGTTCTTTTTCCAGCCCGAGCTTTATTTTGACTGCCGTGTTTGTGATTTTTCTTGTCACAAAATCGAGGCGACGCCTGGGTGATTCGTGGGTAAAAAATATCGCGGACGTTGTAAACATACCATGGGCTTTTCTGTAGCTTTCTACCATCCAGTGGGCGTATGCTTTTGCGACGCCGTATGGATTTGTCGGGTGGAGCGGCATTTTTTCGTTTTGAGGCACGTTTTCCGCAGAGCCAAATATTTCAGATGATGAAGCTTGAAAAAATTTACATTCCTTTTTTATTTCTTTAATGGATTCAAGCAATGAAACTACGCCTATTGCGTTTATCTCGGCTGTTTGAATCGGGTCTTTCCAAGATGCTCCGACAAAAGATTGCGCCGCAAAATTATATACCTCGTCAGGATTTGATTCTTGTATAGCTCTTTTTATTGATTCGCGGTCGGTAATATCTCCTTTTATTATTTTTATTTTACCTTCGAGATGCGCAATAGTGTCTTCTTTTTTTTCCGGATTGCGTATGAGCCCGTAGACGTCATAATTTTTTTCTAATAAAAGGTCTGCGAGATATGATCCATCTTGGCCAGTGATGCCGGTGATAAGTGCTCGTTTTTTATTCATGCTTCTTGTATGGCTTCCATGTTATTTATTTTTAACGACATGGGTAAGTTGGCCGTACTCACGCCTAAACTTTTGCAGTCCGCTTCTAGCATTATTTTTATTAGATCTTTAAATGCGGTTTTAGGTTCCCAGCCGAGTTCTTGTTTTGCTTTTGTGTAATCTCCTATAAGGTAATCTACTTCGGCCGGCCGGTAATATTTGGGGTCGATGCCGATATATTTTTCCCAATCATTTATGCCAGCGAGTTGAAATGCGGTTTTTACAAAATCTTCTATTGTGTGCGTCTCTCCCGTCGCGACAACATAATCATCTCCTTTGTCTCTCTGGAGCATTCGCCACATTGCTTCAACATATTCAGGGGCGTATCCCCAATCTCGCTTTGCGTTTAAATTGCCAAGATAAATTTTATCTCTCTTGCCCGCAAGAATTTCCGCGAGTCCTATTGTGATTTTTCTTGTTACAAAATTTTCTCCTCGGCGAGGCGATTCGTGGTTAAAAAGGATGCCGTTTGAGATGTGTATACCATATGATTCGCGGTAATTTTTAGTAATCCAATAAGCCGCTACTTTTGATACGCCGTAGGGGCTTCGTGGATAAAATGGAGTTTTTTCGGTTTGTGGAAATTCTTGAGCCTTGCCAAACATCTCTGATGAAGATGCTTGATAAAATTTTGTCTTTAGGCGAGCGTCGCGAATAGCTTCGAGGAGCCGGAGTGGGCCAAGGCTTGTTATGTCCATTGTGTGTTCGGGGATATCAAAACTTATTTTCACGTGGCTTTGGGCGGCAAGGTTGTAGATCTCATCCGGAGCTATTTTTTCTATAAGGCGGGCAAGCGAGCTTCCGTGGCTTAAGTCGCCGTAGTGAAGAAATATTTTTTCACTATCTTCATGTTCGCGAAGGTGGTCTATGCGCCATCTATTAAAACTACTTGAACGCCTTACAAGCCCGTGTACTTCGTATCCCTTTTGGAGCAATAACTCGGCGAGATACGAACCGTCTTGTCCTGTGATTCCTGTAATGAGGGCTTTTTTCTTTTCTTCCATTGTTTTATGTATAATGCCTTATTATATTATTACTATTTGATGAAAGCCAAATTTTTACCATTTTTAGCGATTGGGGTCATACTTTTAGGTCAGGCCCTACTTTTAATAAACCGATCAGATGGTGACTTTGTTTTTGGCATGGATGATGCCTATTACTACTATGAGATAGGGAGAAATATTGCCTTGGGACATGGAGCGACTTTCGACGGAGAGCATCTTACCAATGGCTATCACCCATTATGGATGGGGGTTGTGTCTTTGACTTATAAAATATTCCCAAATCATCCGACGCCGATTTATATTCTTCAGGCTATTGGGATTATTCTTTTTGGTGGAACTCTTTTTGTGCTACTTGCGATTTTAAGAAGAGTTACACCAAATAGGGCGGCGCAGAGCCTTATTATTTTTATTTATGCGCTAAATCCTTTTACGGCTACGATGCCGATTGATGGATTAGAAACATCTCTCGCGGTTTTCTGCTTTGCTTTGTTTTTTCTGACTTTCCTAAATACGCTATCAGGACGAAATACAAGAAATTTTGTTTTACTTGGAATAATATCCGGCATAATGACTCTAGCGAGAATTGATTATGCGATTTTTGTTGTGGCGGCTTTTGTTTATTTATTTTTTACAATTCCTTCCCAAAAAAGATTAAAGTTCTCGGTTTTATTCCTGCTTCCTTGCGCGATTTTAACCGGACCGTGGTTTTTATATAACTTTTTTTCATTTGGTAGTTTTTTCCCAAGTAGTGGCCTCGCTTTTACACATATCAACCATCAACTATTTTTTACCGATGAACCGAGAAATGTTTTTGAGACGTTCTTTTGGTCTGTGTATCAATTATCCAGAACAATCTCCAGTGTACTTATTTATATAGGTATCCCAGTGCCATTATATTCACATCCGCCATTTGTTCAGTTAATAGAAGATTTTGTTTTTTTGATAATTGGTATTTCGCTTTATTATTTTTTAAAGAAAACAAAATCTATTTCCCGAATAAAAAATTTATTTGGCATGGACGCGCTAGCAAGGACGCTCTTGGTTTTGTCGTTTGGTTTGCTTATCTTCACTTTTATTCATGGAGCGATAAGATGGGCATCGAGACCATGGTATTTCATGACAGCTCCTTTGCTTTTTGTGATTTTTGTACCTTTGTTATTTACTAGGGTTTTTCCATCTGTTTTCTCAAAGAAATTTAAGTCTCTCGCTATCGCGATATTTTTACTGTTGGCAGGAACCCAAGCTTTTATTTATTATCCTTATTATGGTTCATACCTTGTGCCGCCAAAAGAACCAATCCCGACTTATCTTGCAGCTCAATGGATCAATGAGAATCTGCCACAAGATGCGCGAATCGCATCTTTTAACAGTGGCATTTTGGGATACTATACGAATCAGTTTGTGATGAATTCCGATGGATTGGTGAATAATGATGTTTACAGTGTAATGTCTAAAGGAGAGAGGCTGTGGGATTTTTTTCAGAAAGAAAAAATTGATTATATTGTCGATAATGAAATCAGTGTTTCTTGGAGGTATAAATGGTTCCTTGGTATAGACGATCCCCTATCACACCTTGAAGTTATTTCCTCGTTTACTGTTCCGTGGGAGAGTAGGTCAACAAACGTTTACAAAATTGTATCCTACGATTAGTTCTTGAATACAACAAATTTATATCCAACAAAATTTAGAATTATCTGAATCACTGTTGCAAATAGCTTTGCGACGTTTAGCCAGATTTCTTTTCCAACAACTTCATCTAAAGGAATAAATGTTGTAAGAAGATATAATATTGCGGTATTTACTATTGCTCCTACTGCCGCTACGCCAAAAAAAACACTCATTTGCTTGGGATTTGTTTTTTCACCGTCCTGAAAATTCCAGAACTTGTTCATAAAATAGCTATTAAGTGTGGCGAAAAAAAATCCACCAAAATTAATTGGTATGATTAGTGGTCCTTTGTATGTGTTAAATATATAACTTGCGAGATTAACAAATCCAAAATCAATTGCGGCATTTGGTATGCCGATGATAAGATATCTTGTTATTTGTCTCTTGAGCATCGCTATACCTCTGTCCGTTCTATTGTTTTTTTCCAAACACGCAAACCTTCTTCGTATTTTTTCATGTATACAACTTCTTCTTCGGTCAGTTCTTTGTGTTTATTTATAAATTGGGGAAGTGCATTTATGATTTCACTAAAACACTCTTCGTAGCTTTTTTTCTTAAATTTGATACTGTCTAGCCAATCACAAAATTTTCCGGTGAGTAAATGACCGATTCTTTCTTTCTCAAAGTCTTTGAAATAGTTATGGGGGTTTCTTTTTTGTATAACCATTGGAAGTCCATATGAAATATATTCTTTTCTGTGGTGAGCAATTCTCTGAACAATATAACTTGCCCAGATGTCATCGTAGCGTCCGATGTAGGGACTTAAAAAATATGCGGGAATAACTTCTCTTGCTAGCGCAGTATTTTGCGAGTTAAACGGAGACCATGTTCCGTGATCGAGCATGAAGTTTTTATCTCTTGTGTAGCTTTTTACATCGATTGGTATGGTGAGACGGGTTATGGCGTCAATGTCCGGGTCTTCAAGCCAGAAGCCGGCGTTTACAACCACTTTGCCGGTTTTTTTCTTTTTGGTGATTTTTTCATTTAGCCATCGCTTTTCCATTGGAAATCCTCTGTGATAAAAAGGGAAGTCGTTCTTTTCTTTTAAAAATTGACAGACATTAACCCATTTTGTATTTGAGCTTAAACAATCAAGAGATACCTCTTTACCAACAATAAGATTTTTACCGATAAAATCTTTTTCAACGACAAAGTTGTCGTCGTCTATGGTTACTATTATTTCAGCGCCTTTTTCGTATGCGAGAAGAATTCCGATATTTCTGCGTTGAATGGAATTGTATACCAAGTGTTTATTTAGTTCGGGAAATTTTTTGAGATATTTTTCCTGATCCTCAACGCCTAGAAATTCTATTTCGACTTTATGTTTATTTCCAAGATCTTTGCAGTATTTTTCTGCTTCCGGTGGGGTTTTTTTGTCTCCTATCACAACGTAAAAGACATTGTCGTGTTTATTTCTCTTTACATTCTTTATATATTCTTCCAGAAGAACAGGTACATATATTGTAGTTGTGATGATTGCTTTTCTCATTTTAAACTTCAAATGTTTTATTTTCTTTTGCGTAATTTAAAACTCTTGTGAGGCCGTCTTCGAGAGAAATTTCTGGCTTCCATCCAAGTGAGAATATTTTTTCCGGATGTGCGTGTCTTGCCTGGACGCCTACGGGCTTATCTAAAAGTTGTTTTATTGATGGCTCATATTTTTCAATTTTTGCAAATGTTCTAATGATTTCGTTGAATGAGAGAAGTTTACCGGTGCCGATATTTATTCCACTTCCGTCGCTGATTTTATCGAGGACGATAAACATTGCCTCGATGCAGTCATCAATATGGACAAAATCTCTGCCCTGCTCGCCTGTGCCCCATACGGTCATAGGGTTTTCACGCTTTGCTATCCTCGATGCAATAGCGGGGACTGGATAGCTCGTATCCTGATCTTCACCATATCCGGAGAAAGGTCTGACACACGCAACATGCATGCCGTAGTGTTTTGCGGCGAAACGCGCAAGGTATTCGCCGGAAAGCTTGCTCCAGCCGTATGTCATATCGGGTAGGCCCATGCCGTGATCGAAGCGTATAAGATTTTCTGCAAGAGCAACTGTGTTTGATTCTGATTGAAGGTGAATCGGGTAAGCTGCAGACGAGCTCGTGTACATAACTCTTTCTATTTTTTCTTTATTGCGCGTTGCCCAAACAAAAAACAGAGAATCTATCGCGAGGTCTGTGGCGACTTGTATCGGATCGCCGTCTATAAGAGCACGCCCGCCGACAATTGAAGCTAAGTGATAGACGTCGCTAAAGGCAGGGAGTTTTATTTTTGGTCTTGATTTTATTTCATCTAAAAAGAAGTCTAAGGCGTCGGCTTCTATGAAGGTTATTTCTATACCGTTTTTTGTATACTTGATTAAATTTCCGTCTTCTTTTCGATCATAACCACGAAGCCACTTGTCTGGATGCCAGCCTGTGAAGAGATTATCCACGATCCATACCGAATTGCCTTTTTTTATTAATTTGTTTACCAGATGCCGGCCTACAAAACCGCACCCGCCGGTGACGAGCACCGGCTTTTTGTTTACATCATTTGTCATACAAGCAAATCTTCTTTCTTAGAGCGTAACACTTTTATTCCGATTTTTATATATTCAAAATTTCTAAAAAATGTGTTCTGGGATTCGCCCTCTTTCCTTGCCTCCCATTTTGCAGGAATTTCTTTTACTCTCTGTTTTAACTTGAGTGGTTTTAGAATTGTTTCGAGAAGAAAAGGGTGGCGGACCTCTTCCCATTTAATTTTTTTTATTAGATCTGTTCTAAAAATGCGAAAACCGTATGTGAGGTCTGAAAGATTTGTCCAATAAAGAAGTCTGAAAAGATTTTGGAATGCAAAATTTAATACAAACTTAACAGGATTGTATCCTTTAAAACCCCCTTTTTGTGTCCACCTTGTGACAGTAACTATGTCCCAGTTGCCTGTCTTTGCTTCTCGGATTAAATCTTTTACTGCGTGAGGATCGGTTTCGAGATCGCTTGCCATCATGAGAGTCCAGTCGCCTTGTGAGCGGGTAAAGGCATCTCGCATGGCGCCGCCTAAAAATGGGAGTTCTTGCCTATAGGCTTTTATAAGATTTGGATACTCGTTTTTTAGCTTATTGATGACCGCGATGCTTTCGGGAGTGGTTTTTACGGCTGTCATTATGATGATTTCGCCAAGATCATCGTGATTTTCATCGGTTATTATTTTTGCCGTCTTTTCGAGCGATGATGTTTCGTTTATAACAGGAAGGATAATAGAAGCTTTCATGGTGGGGTGTTTTTCGATAATGGTAGCAGTATTTATAATCATTTTAAAGCCAGAAAAGTTATCGCCCCCGTTTTTAGCGGGGGCGTGGAAAGTTAAGTGGCGTAGCGATCATAGTAGATCCCTAGTGCTTTTTTAATGTCCTCTTCGACACGATTTTCGATACTGAGCGATTTTGCAACATCTTTCCCAAAGTGACGGACCATAGTCACAAAAAATTGGATATTGTCTGTGCCTGCAAGATTGCGAGCAGCTTCTAATGGTAGCATGCCTACCCACTCAAGAATACGGAAGAAGTTGTCATAGACAGATCGATATTCTTTGATTGCTGATTTATATCCAAAAGGATTTTTAAGCCTATAGAGCGGTAGTTTGTCCCCATAACACGCGCCACAAGAGACTAGCTCTATAGTTGGATGCCGAAGCCGATCGACTTTGTCGAGAATTCTTACTAGTTGTAATAGTGGCGGGTCATCTGATTCGTCATCTTTTTTGCTATGCTCGGTTACGGCTAGAATGATTTCGTCTTTAGTCTTTCTACAAAATGGTGATTGGTCGAGAAACCGTTCTGCAACGATCCTGAGGCCAAGGTAACTAATCCTTTCTTTGAGAGATTTTGCTCTATCGAGATTATGTAGCCAGATTGCGGTTTCTAATTCAGTTGAATCGAATGAAGGAAATGGCGGTGATGTCATTTCCTGCATTACTAGTATCATTCGCAATGGGTGTGCGACGTCATGTCCTGATTGTGTATTTTGGAAACTATATAGTTCGTGCATTTCATTTCTTAGCCATTCAATGTAAGATCTGTCGCCAATTTCGTGGGTCATCAGATTTTCCTTTCGAGGTTTTGATTTTGATGTTTATGTTCTGTCTGAGAGATTATATATATTTAATTGATTTGTCAATTTGAGAGTTATCGCCGCTGTATTTGGAAATATAAAAACAAAAAGCCCTCAATCGGGCTTTTTGTTTTTTATTTGTTGCGAGGATTAGTAATTCACTTCGACACCTATACGGCTCACACGAACACCTGTAGAAGATGCGCTATCAGAGAGAACCACGCCCACCTCAAGCGTACTAGTTGAAGTTTGTAAAAGACTTAAACCGGAAAAAGTAGTCGTTGCAAGATCAACAGGCGTTGTACTAGTGCCAGTAAATATATAATTACCGGCATTAGGTCCATCCACACCATTAAATCTATAAAAAACATCCATTTCAGGAATCGTGGTAGCGTTTCCAATATTTTTTGCAGCGCAAGGATAAATTGTGATTGAAGTAATTGTTGCAGTACCAAAGACGTGATTAAGAGAAATACCATATGAATCTCTGTCGCCTGTAGAGGTTGCAAAATTATAGTCACTTACTCCATTGCATGGAGTTTCGTCCACTTGTGTGTAATGAGTTCCTGATCCATTTGACGTTGTCCAATCTTGATAAGAACCGTCACTTGTCGGGACTCTTTGTGCTGCTGCGAAAACAATTGAACCTACAAAGATAGAAGTTGTTAAAAAGATGGCGATTAGTAATATAGCTTTTTTTGATAAATGCATTTTAATTATTAAATTATATTAATTATTGGACCTTTAATTATAAAAAATCACATCGCTCCTGCATACGTATACTCCGTATACGGTATATAGTCATCCAGTTCATGACCTGTATATTTTTGTTGTTCTTTGAAGGAACCACTTCTATTTACTATCGTACCATATGA
>PFAZ01000007.1:0-71770 GCA_002773535.1 Candidatus Harrisonbacteria bacterium CG10_big_fil_rev_8_21_14_0_10_40_38
GGTTCCTGGGGTTCCTGCAAAGGCTACATTGGCCCCAAAGCTGAAATCTGTGGTAACGGGATAGATGAAGATTGTAATGGGGTGGATAAGAGTTGTGGTGAAAGTCCTGCGCCAACCCCAACCGGTACTCCACCACCAAGTGTTCCAGCATCACCCTCAAATCTCACGCTCACAAATATTTCTTCAAACAGAGTTACTCTAAATTGGGTAGATAATGCATCAAACGAATTAGGTTTTGTCATTCAAAGAAAAACAGGCGCTAGTGGTTCTTATAATGATTTAAGTTTTGTAAATCAACCGGATGCTGTTGCGTATAACGATCTTTCGGTTTCTCCAAACACAACTTATGGCTATAGGGTCAAGGCATATAACAACACCGGCACTTCGGGGTTTTCAAATGAAGCGCTTGTCACCACTCCTCAAGGAGGTGGGCCAACCCCAACACCTCCACCACCGGGATCGACCCCAACCCCAACCTCGAGTATTAACCCCACCCCAACTCCAACTCATTCACCTACACCCACACCTTCATCTACACCAACCACCACGCCAACACCTCCGCCGGGAAATACAGAATGTTCAGACGGTATCGATAACGATAGAGATAAAAAAATCGACTCAAATGACCCGGGATGTGTTAATGCTGACGACAATAATGAAGATGCCTCTCCTACAGCGCCATCAAATCTCACATCAACAGTTGATAGTAGCACTCCTAAAATAACGCTCAACTGGATAGACAACTCAAACAACGAAGCAGGTTTTTCCATTGAAAGAAAACTTTCAACAGAACCGGATAGTTCGTTTGCGGAAATCGCCACACCAAATACAAACGCTCAAAGTTATCCGGATACTTCAGTACAAAGGGATAGAACTTACGTATATCGCATTCGCGCAGGAAATTTTGATGGCTATTCCGGATACTCAAATAACTCTTCCGGCTATGTTCCAAAATTACCTCAATGCTCGGATGGTATCGATAATGACGGTGACGGGGCAGTCGATTTCGGCAGTGATTTTAGTTGTTTTGGGATCAATGATGATAATGAGTCAGAACCAAAAGCAGAATGTCAAAATAACATAGACGATGATGGTGACGGAAAAACTGATTATAGTCGAATAATAGGCCAAGGAGATTCAGACTGTGTTAATTATCAAGATAATTCAGAAGGTAGTGGTGTAAAGGATAACGATGGAGACGGATATGCTCCACCGGCAGATTGCAACGACAATGATCCAAATATTCATCCGGGCGCGCCAGAGATTTGCGGTGATACGATAGACCAAAACTGTGATGGCAGTGATAACACCAGTTGCAGTTCTTATAATCTCCAATACTGTACAAATTTTGTAGGAGGAAGCAGACAAGGATATACCTGTACAGACCCAAAGGGTATTTGTCTTTCAAATAACATGTGCGTCAACGGTCAAACAGGCGCATGTGTAGAAGAGGGAATATTGCCGGGTTCGACTGCCCTCTGTGCAGTAAATACTTGGTATGGATGCGCAAATTCTGCAGATCTTTGTAACAAGGGACGCGGACAAAAAGGTTCATTCGGAAGTGGTAGTGGAACAGTTGTCTGCGCCCAAAACGATTTATTGCAATATAGATGGATTTTTCAATCACAAGCTGACGAAAAACCGGGTGATGGCATAGATAATGACTGTGACAATACTGGCTCCCCAGATGAGTGCGACGACAAAGACCATGACGGGTATACAACTTGTCAGGGAGACTATATGGGAAGAGAGGGTTGCTCTGATCACGATGCAGGAGTTTTCCCTGGCACAGGAACATGTAGTGGTCTCTGTGGAAATAATCGATGTGACGCAGACGAAACACCGTCTTCATGCCCCGCCGACTGTGGCAGTCAGGGCGAATACGATAATGACAGCGACGGATTCACCGTTGCCGGTGGTGATTGCAATGACAACAACAGAGATGTATACCCAGGTGCATATGAAATACTGGACAATAACATAGATGAAAACTGTAGCGGTGCAGATGCAAAAACCTCAAGAGGTTCATACACTCGCACGAACTGTTGGAATTTCCCCAACGGGAAATCTTGTAACAGTCAAACGGAAATCTGTCCAAATTCAACCGACGGAGTTGGTACAGCGCAATGTCTAGATCATGGATGGGTCAGTCACGAGATATACGGACAACAATCAAACGATGATTTTCTCATGGTTAATGATGAACAAAACGGAGACTCCTACATGTATGCTTGCATCGGTTCAAGTCCAAGTACTTGGAATTGTAACGCCGGTTATCAAAAAACTGGACCAGTAGCAGGACTTTTCTGCTGGAATGGTAAATGGCGTGAATGGGTAGGTCATGAAATACCGGGTAATGGCATAGACGACAACTGTGATGGAAGAGTCGATGAAAACGTTGATGAAGACGGAGATGGAGTAACTGTTGGCCAGGGTGATTGCAATGATAAAAATCCAAACGTAAAACCGGGTCAAGGTTGTCCAGTATGTGGTAATGGAAAAGTAGAAATAGGAGAAAGTTGCGTCCCAACAACTGGTGGAGAAGAAATAGTATACGACTATTCATCGGATAAATGCGCCTCTGGAAGAAATGTTTGTTCGTCAACCGGTGGGTGGGATTTTGAGCTGCCCGATCTTCCGCAAAGGGCATATCGCGATAATCAAAATAAATTGATCGTTCCGATTATAAATTCTTTCAACACACGGTTAGTTGGTGGATCGAGTGGAAATTCAAGTGACTTTGCAAGAGGCACTCTTGCCCCAGAGTGTCCTGCAGACAACAAAGCCGTTATGGCATCCAGCTGTGAAAACCAACCAAATAAATTTAACTATTACGAATGGCTTTCGGGATTCTTCACAACAACAGGTTCTACTGTTTATGCACTCATGCACAATGAGTACATTGGCGGAAATACCGGACAATGTCCTAGCGGCGGCTATGATGATTGTTATTATGCGTCTATGTCAATGGCAAAATCGACAGATGGTGGAAAAACTTTTACAGATATTTCAGGAGCACCGAATCATCTCGTAGCAAGCCTTCCTTGGCAACACAGAAGCAATACGACTGGATATGTTGGGTACACAATACCTTCTCTCTTTAAAAGAGATAGAGGCTCCGGGGCAGATAATAAGTTTTATTCATTATTTAAAGCATTAAACGAAGATCATAAAAATTCTCCCGGTTGGGCATATTACAAACAACAATCAGAAGGAATTTGTATTATGCGAAGCTCAAATCTAGACGACCCGACTTCATGGCGCGCTTTCGACTGGGACAGAAATGGTTTCACAAATCAATTCAAAAACCCATACACACAAGGCGAATGTGGGCCAGGTCTACCAGACACCGATTGCACGGACAATATCTGTTCAGTGGTTTACCCAAGCGCCCCGGGTATAGCAGGTGCGTATCCCGGAAGCATTACGTGGAGCACTTATCACAATAAGTGGCTCCTGGTCACAGAAGGCGTTGTTGATGGCGTTTCGGGCGCATTTTATTCAGTATCGGATGATCTTATTAATTGGACAAAGGGAAAATTATTGAAAGCATATACACCCTCTTACCTTTGCGGGTTAGCTGGTACATGTAACAATAGCCCCTCGTATCAATATCCATCCATTATCGACCACAACAGTGCGGATAGAAATTTTATAACAAGCGGTAAAAATGCCTATCTGTATCTTATGAAACACAATGTACCAGTCCAAGGATCAAATCTAAATCGCGACTTAGTCAGATTTCCAGTTACATTTAACGACTAGTCACGGTACTCGACACAAATCAAAAACTATAGTTATATGTAGAGTACTATGCAGGAAGAAGCAACAAAGTTTATAAATCTAGGCGTAATACAGAACAAAGAAGGCGATATATTAATGATTCGCCGAAAGAGAGAAGAAGTCGGAAAAGACGAATCTGTGCTCAAATGGGCATTCCCCGGAGGTAAACAGAAACTTGCAGAAAGTCGCAATGAATGTGTAAAAAGAGAAGTGCTCGCAGAAACAGGATATAGCGTAACTCCAGTAAAACAGATTTCTCTTCGTAAGCATCCCCAGATAGAAATGTGGATTGCCTACCACCTCTGCAAACTAAATGACGAAAATCCGATAACGGAGCCATCCGAACCTCATGAGGTCGCAGAGATAAAGTGGGTAAATAAAGAAGAGATTCCATCTCTCGTAACTACAGACATCGACCCCGAAGTGAAGAAAGAACTCGGTCTCAAATAATAATAAAAAAATACACCGGTTAATTTTTGAACCGGTGTGTTTTTTTAAAATGAATTCACCAAAGCCATGATATAATTAATCAGAAATAAGAAGTACGATCCCATCCCGCTATTGACAAAAATTAGTAAATATGCAAGAATACCAGCACATAAAAATCCTATGGCTTTAAAGACCATAAACAGAACAGATGATATAAAAAGCAATTCAGCTTTTAAAGATCACGAACTCATCGTTGAGTTCAGTGACGACGAAACTTCTCTTCATGGATTTATCGCGGTTCACAACAGTAATCTTGGACCAGCGACAGGGGGGACTAGAATGTTCCCATATACAAACGAAAACAATGCCCTTGAAGATGTTTTGCGTCTCTCAAGAGCCATGACTTATAAATGCGCCATAGCGGGTGTCAGCCATGGTGGCGGCAAAGCAGTCATCATCGGTGACTCACAAAAAATCAAAACAAAGGAGCTTATTATAAGCTACGCAAATGCAGTAAATTCTTTAAACGGTAAATTCACCACCGGTGAAGACGTTGGTATCAGCGAAGATGATGTTCAGCTCATGTTTAAGCACTCATCTTTTTTTATTGGCAAAAAAGGCGTTGCAGGTGACCCATCTCCTTATGCAGCGCTAAGCACATTTTATTGCATACAAACTGCCCTAAGTGAAAGATTTGGAAGTGATTCACTAAAAGACAAAACAGTATCCGTAAAAGGCGTCGGTAAAGTTGGCGCAGAACTTGTGCGTCTTCTTATAGAATCCGGCGCAAATATTATTGTGGCAGACATAAACAATCAGACGATAGATGAGCTAAAACAAAAATTCCCACAAATCAAAGTTGCAGACGCAAACACAATCCACAAAGAAAAGGCAGATGTGTTCGCCCCATGCGCTATGGGTAAAGAGCTTACAAAAACTACTATCGAAGAAATCATTGCCCCAATCATCTGCGGTAGTGCCAACAACCAACTCGAATCAGATGAAATAGGGGACGCGCTTTATGCAAAAAAAATTATGTATATTCCGGACTACGTCGCAAATGCAGGGGGTCTTATTGATGTCATAGATGAAAGAGAAGAAGGCGGTTATTCAAAAGAAAGAGTATTGTCTCGCATAGCAAACCTTAAAAATACCCTAAGTGAGATATTCCAAAGAGCCAGAAAAGAAAATATTCCATTTCACCGCGTCGCGAATAAATTGGCTGAAGAGCGGTTTATGAATGCCAGAAAATAAATATGAATTTCAATCAAGACGACAAAAAAGCCGGTGAAATAACAAAGCTTATACATAGCAAGAAAAGCGCCTACTGGGAAAAAAGGCGTGAAACAAACGCGCTCGCTCTTTTCAAAAAAGCTTCAAAAGAAGTTCCCGCCTATAAAGATTTTCTAAAAAAGAACAAGATAAAAACAGAAAAAATCAAATCATTTAAAGATTTTAATCTCATACCAACATTCAGCAAAAAAACCTATCTAAAGGATTATCCTCTAGAAAAAGTTGCATGGGACGGAAATTTAAATAAACCCCTCATCTATACGTCGACATCGGGATCAACCGGAGAGCCTTTTTATTTTCCAAGAGAAAACAAACTAGATTGGGAATATTCCGTAATGATCGATTGGTTTCTAAAGAACAGTTCATATAAATCAAACGGACCGGTTTTAGTAATCATAGGTTTTGGCATGGGTGTGTGGATCGGTGGGCTTATCACATACAAAGCATTTGAAATTTCCGCCCAAAGAAGCAAGATTCCGATTTCGATAATCACCCCGGGAATAAACAAGGGGGAAATATTTAAAGCTTTCCGAAACCTATCACCTCACTACAAGGAGACTATTCTTGTAATGTATCCTCCTCTCATGAAAGACGTGCTGGATGAAGCGGCAACACAAGGAATAAATCTCAAAAAATTAAACATCAGGCTTCTGACCGCAGCCGAGACATATACGGAAAAATTCAGAGATTATATAGCAAGAAAAACAGGAATCAAAAATGTCTATCGCGACACGTTAAATATTTATGGCACGGCAGATATTGGCGCCATGGCTTGGGAAACGCCGACTTCTATTCTTGTACGCCGCCTAGCCATGCATTCAAACAAACTTTTCAAAGATATTTTCGGCCCAATTGAAAAAACGCCCACTCTCGCCCAATATAATCCGGAGTTCATAACTTTCGAATCTGTAAACGGAGAAATTGTATTAACTGGAAATAATACAATTCCTCTTATAAGATACGCTGTTGGCGATCACGGAGGGGTACTTTCATTTAATGAAATAAAAACAAAAATAGAATCACACGGCTTCGACTTTAAAGAAGAAGCGAAAAAAGCCGGCATAGAAGATGCGATAACGGAGCTTCCATTTGTATATGTTTATGAAAGAAACGATTTTTCAACCACTCTCTATGGCGCGCAGATTTACCCTGAAATTATCAGAGAAACTCTTCTTGCAAAACCGATAACAAAATTTCTAACAGGAAAATTTACCCTACTTACAAAATACGACAAAAAACAAAACCAATATCTTGAAATAAATCTCGAGACAAAAAAGAATAAAAAAATATCATCCGTTTTTAAGAAAAATGTTTTGATGAGAATTGTAACAGACTTAAGGGCAAAAAATTCAGAATTCAGAGAGCTTACAAATCATTTTCATAAGAGAATATACCCAAAACTTGTTTTCTGGTGCTACGAACATCCGCTATACTTCAAACCAGGCATCAAACAAAAATGGGTCAAAAAAGGAGGAGATTAAGAATATCTACCAAAAATATGGAAAATATAAAAACCGTTTGGCAACCAGTTAAAGTCAGTAAAAAAGATATAGATAAACTAAAAGAAGAACATCCAGAACTTCTAGTTATAGACGAAACAAAAAGAAATCTTGAAGAATTATTTCTATTACGTAACCCAAAATATAAATTCGACAAAAATTATCACGAAGAATTCGAATCTTTTTATAAAGAATACAACTCAGAAAGTTTTGGAGAATGGTTCCATTTTTCATGGATAAATAGTGTTGTCCGCTTCTTTCCTGAGGACTTACACCAGGAATTACGTACAGGCAGAAATAAATACCTAATTTCAAAGGATGAGCAAGACAAGTTTTATAACTCCACTGTTGCCTTTTGTGGTATGAGCGTGGGAAGTCATATCGCGATAGTTACAGCTATGACCGGAGGCGCAAAACATATGAAACTCGCAGATCCAGATGCTCTTTCTGGTGACAATTTAAATCGTGTGAGGTTGGGCTTTCAAAACGTTGGTATTAACAAAACAATTCTTGTTGCAAGACAAGTATATGAAATAAATCCATATGCAGAAATTGAAATATATACAGACGGCATAACAGAAGAAAATGCCAATCAGATATTAGAAGACGTAGATATTATCGTAGAAGAAATGGACAGTATGTACTGGAAATTAAAAACCAGAGAACTTGCGCGTGCTAGAGGAATTTCGGTCATTATGGGTACAGACAACGGAGACGGTGCAATCGTCGACATAGAAAGATATGACATAAACCCAGACCTCCCTATATTAAATGGACTAGCCAAGGGTTTAAGTGCTGAAAGGTTAAAAAATATGCCAGCAAAAGATTTGCCAAAGGTTGCGGGTAAAATTGCAGGCGCCAACCTAGTTGTTCCCAAAATGCTTTATTCCGTATCTGAGGTGGGGAAGTCTCTATATTCGTGGCCTCAACTCGGTAGTGCTGCAAACATGTGCGGTTCATTAGGCGCAATGCTTATAAGGAGGATCGTAAATAAAGACAAGAATATTAAATCTAAAAGGTATTCAGTAAATCCCGACGCAATTTTTGAATCGGACTACAAACGCAAATGGTTTTCTCGCAAAATCGAATTTATCAAATTTATCCGCAAAATGATGAAACAGGAATAAATTTTATTGAAGCGGTATAACTTCAAAAATGCTATAATAACTCAATATGGAGAATATTCGAGTGAATGTAGAAGAAATTCTAAGAAATTCAATAAATGCACCATCTGGCAGCAACTCTCAGCCATGGAAATTTTTAGTAAAAGGAAGCGAAATTTACATACTCGCTTTTCCAGAAAATGATCATCCAATATTAAATTATAGATCACGGGGAACGTGGATAGCTCATGGCGCACTTATCGAAAACATCATTATCGCTGCATCAAAATATGCTTATAAAGCAACCCCAATGATTTTTCCATATGATCCCAAAACGCATATAATTGCAAAAATTAAACTCGAAAAATCAGAAGATATAGCAGTAAATCCGTTATTTGAAATACTTTCGAAGAGAACAACAAATAGAAAAATTTATAAAAAAGAAAAATTAAATGAAGACCAAAAAAATGCCATCATTGGTACAATAGGGGGAAATAATAATATTGTATTCAAGCTAATAGAAGATCGGGAAAAAATTAACAAGATTGGCAATGCAGTTAGTGCGAACGAAATCGTAACTCTCGAAAATAAGAAACTTCATAAATTATTTTTTAATGAAGTAATTTGGACCGAAAAAGAAAACAAAAAAAATCCAAAAGGTATTTTTTTGAAAACAATGGAATTTAAACCACCGCAAAAACTCGTTTTTAAATTACTTAGAAATTGGAATGTTATGAAAATTGCAAATAAAATAAAATTTGCCCGTATAATTGCAAAAGGAAACGGTAAAGGATATGCATCTTGTGCAGCAATGGGAGTGATTGCGGTTGATAATAATGATAATGATTTTATTGAAGCAGGAAGAATTTTAGAGAGAATGTGGTTAGAGGCAACAAAAATGAATTTAAGTTTTCATTTAATAACAGGTATATTTTTCTATTGGCAAGCAATAAAATTAGGCAATTCAAACATTTTAAATAAAGAACATCAAGAAATTATTGAAAATGCATATAAAGAAACAGAAGAGTCAAGTGGTATAAACGATAAAATTATAACCATAGTCTGCAGAATAGGAAAAGATGGAGAGCCGACAGGGATATCTACTAAACTCCCTCCAGACATAGAATATATCAGTTAAAATAAAAAAGTAATGCAAGTAGTAAGAAATTTGGATTTATTTTCGGTTGGGGTGGCAATAGCAGCAATTGCAATACTCGGTTTTGTTGCCTTCCTTAACAACAAAAAAAGCATAACAAATAAAACATTCTTTGCTTTTTCCATGGTTGCCGTCCTATGGAATGTAGCAAATTATCTTATTTTTCAGTTTGACTCTCCGGAAATAGCTTTATGGATTTTAAGATCAGTGATATTTTTTGCGACATGGTATTGCTTTTTTATATTTCAATTATTTTTTGTTGCACCAGAAGAACAATACCAATTTCCCAAAATATACAAATTTGGTCTCATACCTATTGTCATAGCCGTTTCACTTTTAACACTCACCCCGTATGTCTTCAAAGAAGTCACAGCATTTGATGCGGGTAAGATTTCTAGTGTAGAAAATGGACCTGGAATATTCATTTTTGGTGCTTTAGTAATAAGTCTTTTAGTGGGTGGAACTTCAATACTAATACACAAGATGAGAAATTCAGAAGGAATCGTAAAAACTCATCTAAAATATATATATAGAGGAGCAATCGCAACATTTCTACTATATATTGTATTCAACTTCATATTGCCGGCTTTCTTTAATAATCCGTCAGCTATACCACTTGGAGCACTTTTCACATTCCCAATTGTAATGATGACAACATATGCAATTTTTAAACATCATTTGTTTAATGTAAAAATAATTGCAACTGAGTCATTGGCGTTTTTTCTAGCTATTGTAACATTGTATGAAACAGTTTTTGCGGAAAACTTAACAATAATTATTCTCCGATCAGGAGTTTTCTTGCTTGTTTTAGCATTCAGTATTCTTTTAATTAGGAGTGTTCGACGAGAAGTCGAGCAACGTGAAAAACTTGAAGTGTTAACCCAACAACTCGAGACCACAAACGTAAAACTCCAAAAACTCGACCAGCTCAAGTCAGCTTTCTTAAGTTTTGCCGCTCATCAAGCAAAGGGTCCAATAAACAACGTAAAAGGTTACGCAAGCCTCATCGAAGACGGTTCCTTTGGGGAGGTGCCTCAGGAAGTTAAAGAAAAAGCTCTACGAATAAAAACGATTGCAGATGATACATTAATTCTTCTCGGAAATCTCCTCGACATGAGAAAAATAGAAGAGGGTACCTTCTTTAAGGAATTTAAATATGAAGAAGTAAACATTGTAGATTTCGTACAAAAACTAATAGAAGAGTACAAAGTTGGCATGACACTTCGTGGAAAGCCCGATCTCGAACTTTCGTTTGAATCATCCGCTCCAGAAATTAAAATAAAAATAGATCAGCTTAAAATCAGGCAGGTTGTGCAAAATCTTCTCGATAATGCAATCAAATACACGGATAAAGGGTTTGTGAAAGTGTCCGTAGCTGATGAACAATCGGCAAATCCAATGCAAAAAAACACAAATCAATCACCAGTGGCTAATGGCTATGTGCTAATTACTATTCAAGACTCTGGCCGTGGTATATCAAAAGACCTTCAGGAAAAACTTTTCCACGAATTCGTTCGCGATGAAAAAACATCAAAAGAAATTCAAGGCACTGGCCTTGGTTTGTATCTTGCCAAGCAAATCGTTGACGCACACAAAGGCCAAATAACCGCCGCCTCAGAAGGCGAAGGCAAAGGAAGTACGTTTACGGTAAAGTTGGGGAAGATATAAAATTATTATTTATTGACAGTGACGTACAAACGATTATAGTAATGAAGATTGAGTAGTATGGTTCTACTCTATCAAGAACATTGAAAACCCCTAGGAGGTAATACGATGAGAAATACTAACATTACCCTCGCTCCGATTCCGCAACTAGTTGTAGAACGATTGGCTAGCAATAGTGGCCTTCAGCCAGAAGACGCAGAAAGGCAAATGATTGAACTCGCCAAATTTCTTTCTGTCTGTGCAGAATATCCCGGCGAGAATGCTCCATCTCGAGTAATTGACGATCTCTGGCATGTTTTTGTCTTATTCACCCGAGAATATCAAAGGTACTGCCAAGAAAACTTTGGTAAATTCATTCACCATACACCTACGGGATATGCTATGAACAATACTTATCAAAAAACACGTGCTCGTGCTCAAGAGATGTTTGGAGAACTTGATCAGGACTTATGGCCGGAGAATGCAGGTGGGGCTGCAATCTGTAATGACTGTTGTGACGATAATCCCGGTGGCGAACATCCCCAAGGATGACAAATAATGCAAAAGCATCAGTAGTTAATCAATTCCCAAGAGGCATAGAAAAATAATTCTATGTCTCTTTTTTTACTAAAAAATATTCAGCTACAACGGATAAAGGATTTTCCTTTGTAGGTTTGTAATATAAATCTATTCCTTTAATTATAAAATATTTAACAAGAATTTCTTCCAACTCATTCTGCTGAACAACTAAAAATGGCTTTTCAGCATGCTTTATAATGACCTGTAATATAAACACACCATTCAGTTTAGAGGCTATAGTTGCTAAGTATTTTTCCTTATCCTCTATAAAAACCAAAGTTTTAGAATCTATTATTAAATCATAGGCCCTATTTTTAAAGGAATATGTCGCCAACTCTTCAAGATCCCAAACATTAAAAAAAAGACCTGGTAAAGATGGTTGTTTAGACGCTATTTTTATAGCTTCCTCGGAAAAATCTATTCCTTCTACCATAAATCCGTGTTGTGCTAACCACCGAGCAACCTCTCCTGTGCCGCAACCTAAATCCAGCGCAGAACCATTAAAAACACCTGACTTTTCTAGCCAGTTAGACAGGTTAATTTCCCGTCGACGCCACGGATTTTTCCCATCGCGATATGACTTATTCCATTTTTCTTTAGATGCCATCGAAAAATCTTAGCACTTAAATAAACTTTCTATCAAGCAAATCGTTGACGCCCACAAAGGCCAAATAACTGCCGCCTCAGAAGGCGAAGGTAAAGGATCTACGTTCACGGTAACACTGTCAAAGATGTAGTCCAAAAAAACAATTGACACTAACCAACCCAAGTCTATACTAATCAATATGGAAATTAATGAGCAAAAAATAAGAAATATCCTCATAGAACAGCGAGAAGAATATCAACGTTTTTTGTCTGTTGTTTCTGAAAATTTTGAATCACAAGTTAAAATTATCGCTGAAACGCTAAGCAGTACCCAACAACAGTTAGTAAGCATCAGAGATATGGTTGCAAAAAATACTGAAGATATTGAAATAATCAAAATGGAATCACAGATTATAAGAAACGATCTCAAAGAAAAAATCAGTCGCGATGAATTTAAAATTCTAGAAACTCGAATTTCTAAGTTAGAAAAATCAATTCATCAAAAATAACCATTTTTATCCAAATACAAGCACATGGCAGAATTAACACGTAAAGACATAAAAGAAGTTTTTATCGAATCACTTGAACCTTTCACAAAAGCGGTTCAGGAAGATTTTAATAAAGTGAATAATCGCCTAGATGGCGTAGAAAACAGGCTAAGCGGCGTAGAAAATCGACTGAGTGTGTTAAATTGACGTAAAATGGATCAAAGACAACACAAATGAACTATTTGCAAAACTAGATGAAATTTATATCACTTTATAAAAAACAAGAACAAGAGCTTACAATACTTGCAAAGCAAATCAAAGAATTAGAAAAAAGAGTTGCGGAACTAGAATCCCGAAAATAGAAAAACATCGCATAAAAAGCGCTGTTTTTTTATAAACGACTCCAGTTGAATTTTGTCAAAAAAGGTAGGAAAATAAAAATATGAAAAAAACTATAACTTACGCAATAGTCATCATCCTTTTAATAGCCGGCGGTTGGATCATTAAAAATGCAACCAGTGAAAACAGTGATGTTGCCAAAGATTTCCCATTTGAATCAATTAATTCAATAAATGATTTAGAAAATAGTAAGTTGTATACAAGTAAAATATTTAATTTTAGGATTAGCTATCCAGAAAATTGGATCGTATCTTCAAACGAAAATGAAGTGGGTTATAATGTTTCATTTTCTAGTATTGAATTAACAGAGCCCAGAATCCCAAATAATGAAGCAAAAATCGAAATTAATATTATTGAAAATAAAAATAAAAATAACATTAATGAATGGGTTGAGAATTTTCACAATGAAGACCCATTTTTCCAAGGACAAATAAGTGCATCGAAAGAAATTTTGATTGCTGATAAAAGTGCAAAAATAGAAATAATTAACGGAAATCCAATAAATTATAGTGCTGCATATATACCACTCGGCAATGATTATATAATGATCATTACCGGACCAGAAATACAAAGTAAATATGGAGAAACATTTCTAAAAATGTTAAAAAGCTTAACTCTATAAAGTGGAAAAAACAAAATTACCAATATTTTTTATAATTGTTTTTACTCTATTAAATTTCACAAATTTAACAAAAGCCTCTGGATATCTTTCTAAGCCATTATCTATTTCAACCGAATACAGCTGGTTTGATCATACATCTCCAAAATATGGCGCAAATCCAGATCAGTACATAAACATCATGACAAGATATGATGGGCAAGTTTTTACCGATGGAAGTTGTATACCATATGAATCTTGTTACGATGGGCACGAAGGAATTGATTTTGTAGCTCAAGAAGGCACACCAGTTTTTGCCTCTGAGTCGGGCAATATTTCAATTGGGTATTCAAATTTAGGGGGTAGATGGACAAAAATTTGGCACGCAAGCCAAAATCAAGCAACGTATTATGGCCACCTAAAAGAATACGTAATTACCAGTGGTTATGTTTCCAAAGGAGATCTTATTGCATTCTCAGGAAAGACCGGAGTAGTAAGTGGTCCACACCTACACTTTGGTGTGTATACCGCCCAAAGTAATGGAATCCCTATCGACCCATATGGTTGGTCTGGGCCGAGCCAAGACCCATGGCAATATGATCTAGGATATCTTTGGGATGACAATACGCCACCATCTTGGGGTGAAGAACATGTTTCAGGAAATATTACCCAAGACACTACTTGGATTTCAGGAAATACATATGTTGTAGATGGATCTATAACTGTAAATGCTGGAGTTACTCTCACGATAAATCCAAACGTTGTTGTAAAATTTGCCCCAAGTAATGGGGTAATTTCTGTTTATGGAACTCTAAATGCAAACGGAAATGGATTTCAAAAAATCTACTTCACCTCAATAAAAGACGACTCCGTAGGAGGGGATACGAATCATGACGGATCTGCCACAGCCCCAGCTCCAGGAGATTACGAGGGAATCTATTTCACCGACGGCTCATCTGGTGGTTTTAGTAATTCTGTATTTCGCTACGGTGGTAAATTAAACTACTGGGCCCAAATCCCATATGGAGCAATGCGTATCTATGGAGGTGATGTCTCGGTATCAAACACAGAATTTAAAAGTAATATCTACGGAATTTATTATTACAACAACAATACCTCCGGTACACTTTCCATACAAAACTCCCAATTTGATGAAAATGGAGATTATGGTTTCTATGCAAATTCACCAAATGGCAGAACTCTAATTGTTGAAGATTCTATATTTGGCAATCACAATATCTCAGCAGGTAAAATCTCAGAAAAAATAAATTTTATCAACTCTGGTAACCACCCCATGTCCGGGGTTTCGACAGTATTTCATATAATGTACGGCAATGCTCCTGTAAACCAAACTTGGAACCCCGGCATACCTTTCTTAATCGAAAGCTATACAATCGATCAAGGAAGAAAAGTAACGATAAATCCCGGCACAATAGTTAAATTTAGCCAAGATTCTTCGATTAATGTTTATGGTTCGTTACTCGCTTTAGGAGAAGCAAATAATAGGGTCTACCTTACTTCAGCGAAAGACGACTCCGTGGGAGGTGACACAAACCACGACGGATCTATTACTTCTCCGGCAGCAGGAGATTACTACGGCATGTATTTTTACGAAGGGTCAGTATCCGCTCTGCAAAATACTTCAATTAAATATGGTGGTAAATTCAACTACTGGTCACCAATTCCATATGGAGTAATACGTATTTATGGAGGACATTTGGTAATTCAACAAAGTGAAATAAACAGCAACAACCACGGAATATATCAAGTTGGAGACACAACTCTATATACCGAGTCATCAATGATTCAAAATAATATTGGTCATGGGCTATATATTTTAAACTCAACAGGTATAGCAACCACAACTATCTTAAACAATGCATTTAACAATAATGAAAATAGCGATGCATACATCTCTGGAAAAACAATATTCGTAAATAGCGGCAATACCGGCGATGACTCAAGTAAGTTTATAATTTCCGGCCAAATAAGCTATGATCAAGTTTGGAATCCGGGTATTCCATTTGTACTTAGTTACGTGTCTATTGATCAAAATAAAAAATTAACAATAAACCCTGGCACAATAGTAAAATTCAACCAAAGTTCCGCAATCAATGTTTATGGTTCCTTATTTGCTCTAGGTGAAGCAAATAATAAGGTCTACTTCACTTCGATAAAAGACGATACAGTCGGTGGAGACACTAACGGTGATGGATCCGCAACTTCACCGGCTCCAAGCGATTATCAAGGCATTTATTTTTTCGATGGATCCCATGGAGATATTAATTACGCAAACATTAGCTACGGAGGGGAATATAACTATTGGTCAATTCATTATGGGGCATTGCGTATTGCAAATAGCGAAGTGTCAGTAAATAACAGTCTTTTCAAGAAGAATAGCTATGGTATATACATGTCATATTCTGGATCAGTTTCAGTAAACAGGTCAGAGTTTGAAAGCAATGATTGTGGCGCGTGCATCTATGCGACACCAGCCACAGTTTCTTTTACAAATAATGAATTTAATAACCAAAAAACATACGATATATTACTATCCGGCAATATTAATTTTATAAATAGCGGCAATACAGGTATAAACACCAAAGGAATTTTGTTATCAAACTTCACGCCAACGGAAAATCAAATTTTAAATCCAGGAGTGCCATATGTCGTTCAATATGTATTAATTTCATCCGGGAAACAGATAGATATAAAACCAAACACAATTCTAAAATTTGATGGCAACGGCGCAATAATCACATATGGAAATCTTAATATCAAAGGGCTACAAAACGGACCAGTATATTTAACTTCATTAAAAGACGACTCTCTTGGCGGTGATACGAATGGGGATAAGCTCGGAACATCTCCACGTGAAGGCGATTACCAAGGAATATTTTTCTACTCTGGAGCAACGGGTATGATTGAAAATGCCGTGATAAAATATGGCGGTAAGTATATTTATGGCGTCAGTCCACCATATGGAGTAATTAGAGTATATGATGGAACTCTAACTATTCGTAAGAGCACCATAACAAAAAACAAATATGGAATCATGCAACAAGGCAATAATTCTCATACAACAATATCGTTAAGTTCGATAACCGATAACTTAGATTATGGGTTCTATAGCTATCGTCCCAATACGGTAAACGCCGATCATAACTGGTGGGGTAGTGCAACTGGCCCATATAATCCAAATTCAAATCCAAACGGACAAGGAGACAGGGTTTCCGATGACATCCAATACACTCCTTGGTTAACCAGTAATCCAAACTAAAAACCCCGCCAAGCGAGGTTTTCTTTCCGGCAATTCATTAAGCAACTTCCTTCTTTGTCTCTTGTTTTTTCATACGAACTTTCTTTGCCTTATTCGGCATTGCAGCGGCTTTTTCCTTTCTTGCCTTAAATTTCTCAACTCTTCCTGCTGTATCGATAAGTTTCTCTTTGCCGGTATAAAAAGGATGGCAGTTATAGCAAATTTCAACAGAAATCTCCTTTTTTGTTGAGCCAACCGTAAACTCATTACCGCATGCACAGCGAACTTTTGCTTCAGGGTAATATGTTGGATGTGCGTCGGTTTTCATAGTAAAGCAATTATATTCGATAAATTAATCTTTGACAAGAGGCATATTATGGGAATAACATACCTCTTATAGACCCGCTCTTTCCCACATCCGTCAAAAGGAGTTGAGAAAATGTAAATAATAAGGAGAGAAGAGTGATGGAAAAAGCATATTTTGCGCTAATAGCTGTATTCAGTGTGTGTAGTTGCACTGTTACTGATCACGAGCGTAAGTTTCCTAAAAGTTGTGAAGGAGATCTGGATGCGATAAAAGACCGATTTTCTTTAGTGAAAAATGGCGAAACAACAGAAGAAGATCTCAGGGCCCTCGGGTTTGTATTCGAGGATGATAACATCAGGACTATCCCAGGCCCCGGAGCTATGAAAACACTCTTCAGTAATGAGGCATTTCAAGGTCTTCTAGGAGGCCTAGGTAAGGCTATAAACTCCGATCTTTGGGGTGAATACAGCTCGCTTAGGCTAATTATTATCCCTCACAAGGATATAACAACAACAGAAGACATTATATATATAAATCACAAACTCAGTACCAGAATAGGCCACAATTTCAGGTTTATTCTAGTATTTAAGGATGATGTTGTGATTTATCATGATTCAGATGGTACTTTTTTCGATGAAAGTAGAGACAAAAGCGCATTTCTTCTAGGTCTCTGGACTCTTCTTGGAATTACCAGAGATAACTTCGAATGGCCTCCAATTCCTAAACTTTTCGAAGCCGCGCCCCTCCCTCAGTAACCCAAAAGCCCCTGTTTCTAATAGGGGCACTTTAATAGCTTGACAGTTGAAAACTGCCCTCTATAATGGGTAATGCTCTGTAAAGATACAAAAAAGCCAGATTTGACCGACCATTAACAAAAAATGCAGCAAAGTTGAAAGTTATATAGTTGTCCCAATTTATTTTAAGGAGGTATTCAAGAATAATGCACCTGCTTTCTTTTGAAAGTTTTTGCATTATTAGTGATTACTTTCATTTTTGAGGATTTGATCCTGGTCCAGGATGAACGCTGGCGGTGTGGATAAGGCATGCAAGTCGAACGGTGTCTGTGCGGCACATAACTCGCAATATAATTATTGCTGGTTGTGTGCTGTACATACATAGTGGCGAACGAGTTAGTAACACCTTGGTACGTACCCCAAAGTCGGGCATAGCTTCGCGAAAGCGAAGGTAATTCCCGATGGTCCCGCAAGGGTAAAGTCGCAAGACGCTTTGGGAGCGGCCTAGGTCCTATCAGCTTGTTGGTGAGGTAAGAGCTCACCAAGGCTACGACGGGTAGGGGATGTGAGAGCATGTTCCCCAACGACGAGACTGAGACACGGCTCGTACTCCTACGGGAGGCAGCAGTCGAGAATATTCCACAATGGGCGAAAGCCTGATGGAGCGACACCGCGTGCAGGATGAAGGGCTTCGGTCCGTAAACTGCTTTTCATGGGGAAAAACTACGGTGATGGTACCCATGGAATAAGGGGCTGCAAACCTCGTGCCAGCAGCCGCGGTAATACGAGGGCCCCGAGCGTTATCCGGATTTATTGGGCGTAAAGAGCGCGTAGGGGGCTTATCGCATCTTCGGTTAAATACCACTGCTCAACGGTGGCACCGCCGAAGAGATGGACAAGCTAGAGGATGCCAGAGGTTAACGGAACGCATGGTGTAGGGGTGAAATCCGTTGATATCATGCGGAACACCGAAGGCGAAGGCAGTTAACTGGGGCACTCCTGACCCTCAGTGCGCGAAAGCGTGGGGAGCAAAAAGGATTAGATACCCTTGTAGTCCACGCCCTAAACGATGCAGACTAGCTGTTTCGAGTATCGACCCTCGGAGTGGCGTAGCTAACGCGTTAAGTCTGCCGCCTGGGAAGTACGGCCGCAAGGCTAAAACTCAAAGGAATAGACGGGGACCCGCACAAGCGGTGGAACATGAGGTTTAATTCGACGACAAGCGAGGAACCTTACCCGGGCTTGAAATTCTCACGAAAGCTTTCCGAAAGGAAAGCCCTCTCTCAAGGACGTGAGGACAGGTGCTGCATGGTTGTCGTCAGCATGTGACTTGAGTCGCTCCCTTAAATGGGGTAACATGCGCAACCCCTATCCGTAGTTACAAGTGTCTACGGAGACTGCCCAGCCCAATGCGCACGAGGTGCGCAGTAACTAGTCGCTATTTATTAGCCACTAGAAACTGCTCGCTTCGCGAGTATCGGGCTGGGAGGAAGGCGGGGATGACGTCAAATCAGCATGGCCCTTTGATGTCCGGGGCTACACTCATGTTACAATGGCCGCTACAGAGGGTTGCCAAGCCGAAAGGTGGAGCTAATCCCAAAAAAGTGGTCTCAGTTCGGATTGGGGGCTGCAACTCGCCCCCATGAAGCCGGAATCGCTAGTAATCGCGCATCAGCTACGGCGCGGTGAATACGTTCTCGGGTCCTGTACTCACTGCCCGTCAACTCAGGGAAGCCGGGAGCTAGAGAAGCCTCACGCAGTGGGGTCATCTAGAATTCGGTGACAAGGAGTAAGTCGTAACAAGGCACGGGTAGCGGAAGCTGCTCGTGGACTAATTAAGCTAAGTCGAACATACTTTTTTATGTTTAGTGCAGTACTGCAATCTTTTTATAGGTTCAGGGAAGCAAAAAGTGTTGATCGAGGAGCTTTAAGTCTCGATTCGTGTATTAGAGAAATCAAATACGCGTAAATTGGGACAACTATATAGACTTCAACAAAAAGCACAAGAAGGCGCCGCCCCGCCTTCATTTTTGTGCCCTCTATTGTTGTCCCCCCGAGAAATAAATAGTCCACTTTTATCATACATATGGTATAATATCCACAAGAGGTGCTGATTTTTACAAGCACCGGTTTATGGCGTTGTGCTATATGTTCAAATTTTAAAAAAAACATGGCAAAAATTTTGCTCGTAGAAGATGATCAATTTCTTTCAGCTTTGTTAAAAACAAGGCTTGAAAAAGAAAAATTTGAAGTCATAGCGGCACACGATGGCCCAGAAGCGCTTCAAGCGCTCCGCAGTGTAAAACCAGATTTAATACTTTTAGATATTATATTGCCGGGAAAGTCAGGTTTCGATATTTTAGAAGAAATGAGGAGCGATCCCCAGCTTCAGGATAAAAAAGATGTTCCAGTTATTATCATTTCCAACCTCGGGCAGGAAAGTGACATGGAACGCGGTAAAGAACTTGGTGTTGTAGATTATTTTGTCAAAGCAAGAGTCTCGATAGATGAGCTTGTCAAAAAAGTTAATAGCTTCATAACAACTCCCGCAAAAAACTAAACAAATAAAAAATTGACGCAGAAAAAGCGCCTATTTTTTAATCAAAAACCCAAACATCATTTATTAAAACTTTCCCATCTACCTCTAAAAACATAGCTTATTTGAAAGCGTCTGGTTGGCACGCATATCTCATCACCCCACTCAAAACAATATTTAATAAATTCTTGATCGGATTATGAGACTGTTTTGGCACACATCCTCCAACTCTAATTAAAAACATAGCTTATTTGAAAGCGTCTGGTTGGCATGGGGTCAAAAATTTCTCCCCCCGCTATGCGGGGGGGTTATAAAAATAGAGGAGCGCTTTCAAATAAGTCTATGTTTTCATATTTTACTTATCCACAATCCGCTCCTTTCAAGAAAAACCCTGTGGCTCTATAATCAAATTAAATTCATTACAGAAATGGTCGAGAACATCGAAAAGAAAAGCGCGCGAGTAAGGAAACGCGACGTGAATATGCGCAACAACGTGTGAGGAACGTTTTTGCGCAAATTCGCAAGTATATCCCTTCTCGCGCGCTTAGTAGTTAAAAAACAAAAAAACAAAAAAAACAAAAATGAGAAAAGGATTTACACTTATCGAACTTCTTATCGTTATAGGTATTTTGGCAATTTTAGCCACGACAGTAGTACTAGTACTAAACCCGGCACAAATCTTGCAGGAATCACGCGATACACAACGAGTTTCTGACCTAGGTTCAGTTCAGTCTGCTATTGGTCTTTATCTTGCCACTTCGCCCAGTATTGATATGGATGTTGCAAACGGAACATGTGCCACAAACTGGTGGTCATCAACAAGCGCAACCGGAGCAGCAAATCAACCATTTGCCAACCCTGCAGTACAAGTTGATTCAGCAACGCTGGCAGATTCAAGAGCCGTTGATGGTAACGGATGGGTTGCAGTTAACTTCGGTTTGGTATCAGGAGGATCCCCGCTAGGATCTCTCCCAATAGATCCAAGCGAAGACGCAACCAATGCTTTAGATGCGGGCGGCCATTTCTATGCGTATTCATGCTCAGCTACCAATACATATGAAATTAATGGAAACATGGAAAGCGCTAAGTTTGGAAATGGTGGAGGATCAGACGTAGAAAATACAGACGGTGGTAATGAGCCAGATATTTACGAAATTGGCACAGAGCCAGGTCTCGACCTATAAAAGTTAATCTGTAAAAAACAACCCCGCTCTGCGGGGCTGTTTTTTTATTAACACACTCAAGTTATGCTAAAATAACTTACATAATGCCATACGAAAACCTAGCGTTTTACATATCGACGGGTATCTTGTTGTTCGCGCTTTTTATCCAGTCAAAAGAAAAAACAAAAAAATTTATAAAACCTCTCTTTTGGACTACGTCAGTCCTTGTTTTAGGATACTTGAGCTATATAACTTATCTTCAATACAAAGCTTTTCAAAAGTCATATCTTGATCTCACGATAGGTACACTAGATGGTCTTAAGTGGTTTGCAGGCTACGTGCAGCTTCACTTCTGGAACACTTATCTTGTTTCATTTGTTGCAGCCCTGTTAATATTCGCTCTCGCTAAATACATAAATAAAAAAAGGGGAGAGGTTTTTTTAGAAGGGGAGGAAATATATCTTGGCGGATTAGGTGTTTTATTAGTTGGTTATCCCTCATTTTTCTTTTATATACCGCTAGTACTTTTACTTGCCATCATCACTTCACTTATAACAAAAAAACAAAAAGAACGGCTCCCGCTTTATTATTTCTGGATGCCTACAGCAATTTTAGTGCTTTTGGTCATATTTTTTTGGGCAGAACATCAGTCGTGGTGGTTTACATTTAGATTTTAAAGAAAATTCAAAAAATATATCAATGAAATCAATAAAACAAAATCAAATTAGTTCTAATAAATATTTTTTATCTTTGATATTTAATTTTTGATTTTTTATTATGCTTCACATTCCTGAAAATGAATTTAAGAAAATACTTGTAGGAGACAAGGTTATAACTGCTGAGCAATTTGATAAGGCTACCAGTGAGGCGAGGCGTATGGGCACAAACGTTGCCAATATTTTACTTGAACAAAATCTAATTACTACAGAGTACTATCAGACGCTTCTTTCAAAGTTTTATAATCTTGAACCGGCAAATTTAGGTGAAAAACAGATCAACGAAGAGGTTTTTAAGCTCATACCTGAAAATATTGCCAGGCAAAAAAGAATAATCGTATTTGGCAAAGAGCAGGATGGCACAATAGACGTTGCGATGGAGGATCCCAGTGATCTTATAACTATCGAATACCTTACAAATCACCTAAAATCCAAAATCAAACCATTTTTGGCATCTCGTGATGACATGAACCAAGGTCTGGCTATTTATGGCCAGAAAGTTGCAGAAGATTTTTCAAAAGAAATAGAAAAAAACATTCAGGCATCACTAAAAAACAAGCTTTCAAGTAGAGATGTAAAAGAAGCCGCTACCGATCTCCCGATAGTATCCCTAACCGACAACCTTCTTTCATACGCCATGGCTCTGCATACTTCAGATATTCACATTGAGGTTTTAGAAACAGAAGTTCTTGTACGTTTCAGAATAGATGGCATTTTACACGAAATTATGAGGATTCCTAAAGAAGTTCACACAGCTCTGGTCGCAAGGTTTAAATTTCTATCAGGCCTCAAGTTAGATGAACACGTAAAACCTCAAGATGGACGTTTTAGGCATAAAGTGGGCATCGATGTTATAGACATTCGTGTTTCTATTATCCCAACTTTTTACGGTGAAAAAGTGGAAATGCGTCTCCTTTCAGCCACAGAAAGGCCACTTTCATTCGAAGAACTTGGTCTTTTCTCCGATACAATAAATGCCATAAAGAAAAATATCACCAAAACCTACGGTATGATCCTTGTTACCGGTCCAACGGGATCTGGTAAGACGACAACTCTCTATTCGATTATGGCTGCCCTCAACAAGACAGAAATAAACATCGTAACCATCGAGGATCCAATCGAGTACTACATGAAATACGTAAATCAGATTCAGGTAAACTCTCAAGCTGGTATTACTTTTGCGAATGGTTTAAGGGCAATTCTTCGTCAAGACCCTAACGTCGTTATGGTCGGTGAGATTCGTGACGAAGAAACAGCAGAAATATCAGTTCATGCTGCTCTAACCGGTCACTTAGTCTTGTCATCTATTCACACAAACGACGCCCCAACGGCCATTCCTAGGTTTATAGACCTCAAGGTGGCGCCATTCCTTGCCGCAGCAGTAATGAACCTCATTATCGCTCAACGTCTAGTGAGGCGCCTTTGTATGACTTGTATACAGTCTTACAAAGTAGAGGACGAAATGCAGAAAGCTCTCCAGAAACAAATGAACGATTTAGGACTTACAACTAATTTTCAGATACCTAAAACAATGTTTAAGGGAAAAGGATGTTCTGCGTGTAATGGAACGGGATATAAAGGACGTATTGGAATTTATGAGGTATTAAATATCAGTGAAGATGTGCGAAAATATATAGTAGAGCCTGACTTTAGCCTTGACGGGTTAAAGGAGATAGCAAAAAAAGAAGGTTTTATATCAATGTTTGAAGATGGACTTCGAAAAGTTGAAAGAGGCGTGACAACATTAGAGGAGATATTAAGAGTAATTAGAGAATAGAAAATGAGGTTTCACTATTTGGCGTCCGGTCCGGACGGAAAAATTGTAGAGGGAAATCTTGAAGCAAAGGATCAAGCTCAGGCTTTGTTATTTTTATCCGAAAAAGGGCTAAAACCGGTAACTGTAAAGCCACTAGATGGAAGCAGTTCAAAGATAAAAAAAGGAGGTCGCCAAAAAATAACCATCAACGATAAACTATTTTTTACAAAATATCTTAGCCTCATGTTGAAATCAGGCATAGATCTATTCAAAGCAGTAGATATTCTTATCGCTGATTTCGATAAACCGGTTATGAAAAAACTCCTCACCGAGATAAGAGGAGCTCTAGAAAAAGGTGATCCATTTCACAAAACCTTTATGAATTATCCAAAGTATTTTTCTCCTGTATTCATAAACATGATTAAGGCAGGTGAATCATCCGGCACCCTAGATGTTGTATTTGCCGACTTAAACAGGTCCATAGAAAAAGAAAATGATCTCAGAACAAAAATAAGATCAGCTCTAGTATACCCAACTATGCTTATGGGCATGGCAACAGCAATTTTATTATTTCTTGTTACATTCGCCCTCCCAAAAATCGCCGAAGTATTCAGTGGAGGTGGTTTCAATCCACCGATTTTTTCAAAAATTGTATTTGCAGTCGGCTTGTTTCTTAATAAATATATATTTTTTGTCATTGGCTTTATCTTCTCGTTTCTTTTCATGGTGTTTTTTGTCTTAAGGAAAACCAGATTTGGCAAAATGATTATTGCAAAAACTCTCTCAGTTGCGCCGCTTGTAAGAACGGTTACCAAAGAAATCGCTCTACAGAGATTCGCTTCAACTTTTAGTTCGCTTATGAGATCAGGTCTCCCGATCATAGAAGCTCTGGATATCACAGCTAGCGCAGTTGGAAACGCCAACATAGAAGCAAGTTTAAGGAGGGTAGCCCACGAAGGCATTATTAAAGGTCTCACAATGGGAGATGCTTTTAAAAAAGAAACAGTTTTTCCAAAAAGCGTAACCAATCTCGTTGCAATTTCAGAAAAAGCAGGTCATTTGGATGAAATTCTCCAGACATTATCAGACTTTTACGAAACGGAAATAGACAATTCCCTCAAAACACTTATCTCGTTTCTAGAACCTATGCTTCTCATCGGTATTGGTATAATTGTCGCCGTCATCGCCCTCGCTATTATTGTCCCCATTTATCAACTTGTCGGACAATTCTCTTAAAGAAAATGAAAAAATGGAGTACACCCAAAAACGGCTTTTCACTGATAGAAATAATGATAGTAATGGCAATTATTATCGTTTTAGGAACTATTACGTCTTTAAATCTTTTTAACGAAAGAACCAGAAAGGAACTTGATGTCACTGAAAAATCAATCGTAGCAGTGCTTCGTGAGGCTCAACAAAAATCAATTACACAGGAAGATGAATCAGAATGGGGAGTCGCCTTTGTGGATGATACCAGCGACTATTATGAACTGACAAAAGATAGCACATCTTATGGAAAACAAAATATAATCAAGAGCTCTCTTGAATTTGAATCGGTAACAGATGTCTCTTTTGCCAAAATTACAGGCGAGCCGTCTGTTAATGGTGATATAGTGATTATAAAAATATCTGGAACAGATTGTCTTTTAGAGGCTGAAAAATGTAAAACCATTACTATAAACAGCAATGGCACAATCACTTATGATTGATAAAAAAAAGCTCTTTGAAATATTCTTGTCAAAACAGGGTCAGTCTCTTGCTGAGATACTTGTTGCGGTTACCGTTGCCTTGGTTTTGATAGGGTCATCAGTGCTTTTAATAGGCGTAGCCCTCCGTTCAAGCACAGAAACAAAATATCAGCAGGAAGCTTCGCTCTTGGGTCATAACCTTTTAAATCTCGTCACTGTTTATGCCGAAGGTCTTTGGAATTGCGATGGGGCAACGTGCGCTACCAGCAGAGGCATCTACAACCTTGCAAAAGGCTCAGGGGCAATATATTATATTGCCACAACAACACCTTTAACACACGGATCAGAGGGCAGTCCTGAAGACATAACGCTAAACAATGCAACCTATTCAAGGTATTTTTACGTTCAAAATATGTGTCGCAATGGTGGAACAATCTCCGGCCTCTCTGACAATAGTGGCGTAGACACTACTTGCGTAACTTCTGGTGGTTCCGAAGACCCGTCAACTCAAAAAATCACCGCCGTTGTCACATGGACAGAAAACGGCACTCAAACACTAACTATCGAAAAAATCCTCACACATCACTCAAATAATGTTTTTGTGCAAACCGACTGGTCAGGGGGTGAGGTAAATAGCGGTGGCAACCCCGTCGTCATTACAGAACCAGATAGTTATTATTTTACAGATGATAGTGTAAACACAGGCACAGCCGGAGAAATAAAAATCCAGTAAAATGAAAACTTCATTTAAAAAAGTAATATTTTTTATACCAGTCCTTTCAATTGGAATTTTATTTATGAGTCACGCAAAGGCAGTCAGTGATAACACAAGCGGATATGCGTGGAACGATGTAGTCGGCTGGGTTAGTTTTGAAAGCAATGTTGAGGTCACGGACTCGAAAATTACTGGGTACGCAGACATAGCTCAAGTTAGTGAAAACTTAGGCCTAGATTGTAATACAGTCCCAAATTCTCCTGACTGCGGTACTGCCGGGAATTGGTTTGTATCGAATGACTCCAATGGAAACCTCGCCGGTTGGGGTTGGAATAAAAAAATTGGTTGGGTGAGTTTCTGTGGTAATACTTCAGGCGGGTCAACACACAATGGCACTACTTGGGAGTGTCCCAGTTCGCCGACTTATGAAGTCACGATAGATGGCGTAACAGGAGATTTCAGTGGTTGGGCATGGAACGACGTTGTCGGCTGGATTAGTTTTAGCTGCAGCAATACCGGAACATGCGCTACATCTGATTATGTAGTAAATACTGGCTGGCGATCAAACGCCACCACCGATGGAAGTCTCGAATCAAGCACCATAGACACCTGTCCGTCGGAAAGCAACTGTAGCGCAAATCTAAACACAATCATGTGGCAGGGAGATGCAAATGGAGCAACTGTTTCATTTCAGATAGCGTCATCAAACAACTCTACCGGCCCATGGACGTTTTATGGCCCAAATGGCGACACTGGCACCTATTACAGCCCAAGCGGCCCGAATGAGCCATCTATAAAAATTACAAGAGAACACGCAAATAAAAGATATATTCGTTATAAAGTATTTTTCAATAGAATATCCGGAAGTCCTAGTCCGGTTGTGCGCGATGTTATACTAAACATAAGTCCATGAGAAAAAAATCCCAAAAAAATCCCAAAAAAATCCCAAAATTTGGAATTTTTACGCCCGCAGGTGGATTGGAATTTGGAATTTCTAACAAGGGAATAATTTCACTTGGCATCACACTCCTTTTAGGGGGTATTATTATAGAGATAGGCGTTGGTATTGCGCTTATTACTTATCTTCTAAACCAAAATAATTTTGGTATAAAACAATCAAACGAAAGCTATGTTGCCGCAGAATCAGGCATAGAAGACGCTATTCTCCGAGTTATAAACGACAATTTTACCACGGGTTCCATAGTTACTATTGACCTTACCAATGCCTCGGCGGATGTTCGTATATGCGAAGATACTATAGGAGGTTCTGAAAACGGTTGCGGTGCGACAGCTGCCCCTGGCAAAACCGAAATCATAAGCGTTGGGACGTCACAACTTAGAAAAAGAAAAATAGTAGCAGTTTTAAATATAGATAGCGAAACAAAAAAAGTATCCCTAGAGTCAATTTCTGAAACATCTTTCTAATATGAAAAAAAAACCCGCAAAAAATAAAGAACCAATCGCAAAAAAGCTAAACAAGTACCTTAAAATTTTAAACCCATCCCCTCCGATCGGTGGTCTTTCGATAACAGATGACGCCATAAGATTCGTCTTAATTCACGAAGACAGAAAAATATCATCAGCTTCATTAAGATTGCCGCCGGGAATAATATCCGGAGGCGTCATCAAAGATGCGGCAAATCTCAAGGCAGCATTCAAAAAACTTCACGAAGAAATAAAAGTTGGAAAAAACCATGAAATGCATATTGTGGTTGTCTTGCCATCACCAGTTGTCTCTGCGCAGTCTTTTTACGTTCCATTTATCGAAGAAAACCGCCTTGATGAAACAGCAAAGCTTAATATGCAAATGGTCTCACCTATAGACTGGAATACCGCATATTCCAGTTGGCAAAAAATAGGCGAACAGTTTTCTGAAGGAGGACAAATAGAGCTTCTTGGAGCTTTTGCAGAAAAAAAACTGGTTGACGAATACACTTCCACCCTTGAAGAATCAGGATTTTCCATTTCAGCCGTAGAATTTCCAGCCCTTTCGCTTTTAAGGCTTATAAATCATGAAAATATATTAACTTCAGACGGTGTCTACTTAATTGTTGAAGTTATGGTTGAAGGCGTAGGCCTCATGCTCATAAAAGAAAAAAACCTCCGATTTAACCACTTTCATACTTGGCAATCCGTTAGTGAAGAGATAGGCGGCAAGCAAATCACAAAAGAAGAGCTAAAAAAATTCCTCGAAACAGAAATACAAAAGCTTATTAACTTCAATACAAGTAAATGGGGAGGGGTAATTGTCTCCGGTGTAGTCATTTCACCAGGAACAGAATCAGACATAGAGAGCATATTTAAAGATTCATTTAGTCTTCCAATAATAAAATTTCCAAAAACCTCGCAGGGTTCATCAATCGAAGCCCCTTGGTTTACTGCAGCCGGAGCCGCTCTTAGAGGTATGATAGACCGTGAAAAAGATATGCTCATTAGTCTTGCAAATACATCTGTTCAAGAAAAATACTGGGAAACGAGAAAACTTCATTTTGCAATTTTCTGGAGAAAGATAAGTTTTGTAATAGTCATCTTTTTACTTCTACTCACTGCCGGCTTTGATTTTTATATAGCGCTTCGTCAGAAATCAATAAAAAACAGCACAAATATTGTTTCTGCTTCCGAGTCTGACATAGCAAATGTTAAATCTCTTGAGGCTAAAGCAAAAGAATTTAACAAGCAGATCTCTAAAATTGAGCAAGCTGGAAAAAATACAAACAAAATTGCTTCGCTATTCAAGAAAGTGGAGAGTCTCCAAAAAGACTCACTTATAATCAAATTTCTAAAAACAGAGGGTAAAACAATTCTGATATCCGGTCACGCCAACACCGAGAGCGAGGTTATCGCTTTTAAAGATAGCTTAGAAAAAGAAGAGGAGTTTAAAGATGTTCAATTGCCTTTATCAAATCTTCACGTAAATCCATCCGGGGGAACAGATTTTAGTCTTACTTTTTCTCTTGCAGAGTAGGTATTGCCATCACTGCTTCAGAAAAAACCTTTCCCAAAACTTTCATATGAGTTGCCGAAATTTTCTTTAAAACGAAAGATCCGGCTTTTTGCCGTGGCTTGTTTTCTTCATTTGGCCTGATTCCTATTCTAAGTCGCCAAAATGCGTCTGTCCCCAAACTTTTTTGGATACTTCTAACCCCATTTTGTCCGGCAGATCCTCTATTGAAAGAAAATTTATATTTTCCTAACAAAACATCACTCTCATCGTGAACTATTAAAAGTTCTTCAGGTTTTACGGATATTTTTGAAAGCTGTGAAAGCACAAATTTTCCAGAAATATTCATTGAAACATCCGTCTTTAAAACTCTTACTTTTGGGATGAGATTCATTAAATCCTCATTTTGAGAAACATAATCAACAAAAATATGACCTGCATTGTGATAAGTTTTTTGAAAACCCGCTTCAGGATTTCCTAATCCAATAATCAATTTTATAGCCATAAATCAATACCTATTCATTCTAACGGCTTCGCAACACAAGCGGCAAGGAGACTAAAAACAAAACATTGCGATTTTTACTCGAGAATAGTATAATTATTTGCATTGCAGGCGCTAAAAATGAGCGCTTTATGAAAAGATTGATGAAAAAACCGGAAATAAAACAGTTTCTATTTGGCATCTGGGAAATAGTCGAAATTGTGGTTGTTGCCTTAGCAACAGTGTTTTTAATACGGACTTTTCTCTTTCAGCCGTTTTTGGTATCAGGCGCCTCAATGGAACCGACTTTTTCTGATGGCAATTACATCATTATCGATGAGATAACCTATAGATTTAGGGACCCCATTCGTGGTGAGGTTATTGTTTTCAGATATCCACTAGATAAATCAAGTTTTTTCATTAAACGGGTAGTTGGTTTACCGGGTGAAAGAATTGTATCCAGAGATGGAGATGTAAAAATATACAAAGGGGAAGAAGTGCTAACCTTGGATGAAACTTATCTTCCGGAAAATACAAAAATAACCGAAAACATAGACACAACCCTAAAAGAAGACGAATATTTTGTTATGGGAGATAATAGATACCACAGTTATGACTCTAGAAATTGGGGTGCTGTTAAGAAGGAGGATATCATTGGCATAGCAAGATTGAGAGTGTTCCCGATTGAAAATGTAAAAATTTTCAATCCACCAGCCTATTAGAATATGCCTAAAGAATCAAAAAAAAAGAAAGCAGCTCAAATTCAGAGAGTAAAAGGAATGCACGATATTCTCCCTGACGACCAATGGCTTTGGGACCAGGTTCGTTCTGCTACAAAAAAGATTGCTGAATATTATAACTTTGTTCGACTTGATACACCCGTACTTGAACAAGCGTCGCTTTTTGAACGCACTGTTGGAGAAGCAACAGACATTGTTGAAAAACAAATGTTTATTGTTCAAACAAAGGGAAAAGAACGACTTGTTATGCGTCCAGAATGGACCGCAGGAGCAGCGCGAGCATACATCGAAAACAGCCTGAGCCAGAGAGGTTTTCCTGTAAAACTTTACACAGATCTTTCTCTTTTCAGATACGAACAGCCACAAGAGGGGAGATTTAGGGAATTTCACCAGCTCGATTTAGAAATAATCAGCAGCGAGAACGATCCGATATACGATGTTCAGATTATGCTTGTTCTGACTCGTATTATTGAATCACTTAAAATCAAAGGTTTTTCAATTTCGGTAAACAGTATCGGGTGTAAATCGTGTAGACCACCTTACAAAAAAGAACTTCAAAACTACTACAAGGGTGTAAAGAGTCAGCTTTGTGCTGATTGCGCAAGAAGGCTCGAGGCCAATCCATTACGTCTTTTGGATTGCAAGGAAGAAAAATGTGTTGAGCTCAAAAAAAATGCCCCAATAATCATCGATCACCTTTGCAACACCTGTCACAACCACTTCAAACAAGTCTTAGAATACCTTGATGAAGTTCAGTTGCCATACGCGCTTGACCACCACTTGGTTCGTGGACTCGATTATTACACAAAAACAGTATTTGAAATTAATTGTGAAGGAGTTGATTTTGCTATTGCCGGGGGAGGTAGATACGATTATCTTATAGAATTACTTGGCGGAAAAAACACTCCAGCTGTAGGCGCAGCCGCAGGAATAGAGAGGCTTATTAAAGTCATGAAAATGCAAAACCCGGAAAAAAAGCCAAAGGAAAAACAAAAAATCTTTCTTGTTCATATCGGAGAACTTGCAAAAAAGAAGAGCCTTTCGCTCATTGAGGAACTTAGAAAGGCAAATATCGAAATCACAGAATCACTAGGTAAAGAATCTCTAAAAGCCCAATTAAGAGTTGCCGACAAAGAGGGTTGCCCATACGCCCTTATTTTCGGCCAACGGGAGGCTTTTGAGGACAACATCATTTTAAGAGATTTAAAGACCGGAACACAGGAAACAGTTATGCTAAGAAAGCTCGCAGAAACTCTTAAAAAGAGAAGTTAGTTGATTTTATGGATTGCTTGTTTTGTAAAATTGCTGAAAAGGAAATACCCTCAGAAATTATATACGAAGACGAAAACACTGTTTCCTTTTTAGATATCCACCCAAGGTCCCTGGGTCACACCGTCGTTATATCAAAATCTCATTCAGAAAACATAATAGATTTACCTGAAAATATGGTAGGTCCGCTTTTTAGATCCGTAAAAAAAGTCACAAGTCTCATAAAAAAGACGCTAGACCCAAAGGGCTTTACTATTGGCATAAATCACGGTAAAATTAGCGACCAGGTTATTGATCACCTGCATGTGCACATTATTCCCAGATATGACGGGGATAAAGGCAGCTCTATACACAGTGTCGTAAATAACCCGCCAAATGAACCGATTAACGAGACTGTGAATCGTATTAAAAATGGTTTATAAAAAAGTCGATATATAAATAAAATCCAAAAAAATGAAATCAGTAGACGTAAGAAGAAAAGAAGGTGAAACATCAAATGCTCTTATTTATCGCTTCCTCAAAAAAACACAACAAAGTGGTGTTTTAAAAGAGGCAAAAAAGAGAAGATTTCACTCACGCCCTGAAAGCAAGATAAAAAGAAGGCAATCAGCTATTCACCGTTCAAAAAAACGCGTCGAATACGAAAAGGCAAAAAAGATGGGTATATCCTAAGCAAAATGACAAAGACCGAAGAATTGATATCAAGTAATCTTAAAGATGCCATGAGGTCAGGCGATAGTCTTACCGTAAATGTTTTGCGCCTTGTTCAAACAGCTATAAAAAACCGGCAAATAGAAAAAAGAACAAAGGGTGAAGTAGATGAATTAACTGAAGATGAAATCCAGGCAATACTTCGCTCTGAGGCAAAAAAGAGAAAAGAGGCTTCAGATATGTACGAAAAGGCTGGTCATAAAGACCGAATGGAAAGCGAGCAAAAGGAACTAGCAGTCTTAAAAAACTACCTCCCAAAACAAATTGAGGGAGAAGAGCTTGAGAAAATGATATCTGGAATAATCGAAAAGGAAAACCTTACGACATTTAATGATGCTATCAAAAAAGTTATGTCTGAATTGCGTGGTAGAGCTGATGAAAAACGCATAGTAGAGATCATAAAAAATATTTTAGGATAGAATCATGAAATATGGTTCAGTTATAGTAACCGAAAAAAAACTAGAAGCGTATAAAAAAGAGACTGCGGCGTTAGTGCGCCGTTTTTTGCGTTTAATGGGAGAAAACGATGGTTATGTTGAGATTTATCTTGTAGGAAATAAATTTATGGAGAAAAATGTACTCTCGTTTCCAGCCCCAAATGACGTCCCAAGACCCGATATAAAAGGAAAAATGCTAGGAGAGGTTTATTTAAACCCGATTTATATAAAAAGCAAGAAAGAAAATTTTAAATACATGCTTATTCATGGTCTTTTACACTTATTGGGCTATGATCACAAGCGCAAAACTGATAGAATAGTCATGGAGCAAAAGGAGAATGAACTGCTTGTGCTTCTTTTAGATAGGCAACACCCCAAAAAAGGAAAACGAACATGAGTCAATTTATTATTGGTCTTGATATAGGGTCACGAACAATAAAAGCAGCAATAGGAGAAATACGAAGAGATCGAGAATTAGTACTTTTTGATATTATAACCGCGCCATCAAACGGAATGAGAAAAGGCGTGGTAAGCGAACTTAGCGATCTCACACAATCCATCTCACCCGTAATTGGCGAGATACGAAATCTTGGGAAAAAAGCGCTTTCAAATATTTATGTTGGTCTAGGATCCAGTGATCTTAAAGTGCACTCATCAATTGGAGTCGTAGCAGTATCACGCGCAGACTATGAAATATATCAAGATGACGTTAACAGAGCCGCTCAAAGCGCCCAAGCTATCAATATTGCGCCAAATAGAATGGTCCTTCACGCCGTGGTAAAGGAGTATATTGTTGATGGCGTAAAAGATATTCGGGATCCACTCGGAATGGTTGGCAACCGTCTAGAAGTTTCCAGTATTATTATCGATGCATTCGCACCAGCAATAAAAAGTGTTACAAAATGCGTTGAGGTTTTAGGTGGTAGCATAAGCGGTCTCATTCTTTCACCACTTGCCGACGCAAGAACAGTTCTTACAAAAAATCAAAAAGAACTCGGTGTGGTTCTTATCAATATCGGATTTGGAAAAACCAGCATGTGTGTTTATGAAGAGGGCAAACTCATGCATGCCTCAATCTTTCCAGTAGGATCGGGCAATATTACAAACGACTTAGCTATCGGGCTAAAAATTCCAGTAGACACAGCTGAGACAATCAAACTTTCTTTCGGAAATGCACTTGCTCGTGAGGTATCAGCAAGAGATACAATCGAATTATCAAAAATTGACTCATCCGCAAAGGGCACAGTGCCCAGAAGATTCATTTCTGAGATTATAGAAGTACGGCTTGCAGAAATACTCGAGCTTGTGAATAATGAACTGAGGCGTATAGGTAAAGAACAGCTTCCAGGAGGGGTTGTTTTAACCGGGGGAGGGGTGAAACTTCCCGGAATAGCCGATCTTGTACGACAGGAGCTTAAAATGTCAACCCAGATTGGGGTGCCGCATATAGAAGATCTTGAGATTGTAGGTGATGACCTTCACTCAAAAATAGAGGATCCTGAATACATAACAGCTCTTGGTCTTTTACTTTGGGGTAAGGATAAACACTTAGAATCCAAAAATATAAACATCCCAATGAGTGGATTCCTAAAAAAGGCCATTCGGTATTTTACGCCTTAATAATTTTTAAAATAAATGGCAAAAACTGATAAAAACCGCCGAGGAGGCAGGCAGAAAAAAGCCACCAATAATACTCGCCCAAAACCGAGGAAAGTTAATGCCGTCAAAAAGGCCCACAAACCAAAAAAAGCGAAAGCTCAAAAAAAGAAAAGTGGTGAAAAAATTTTAATAAAAAAAATAGAAAGCCTTGTACCCCCTAAAAAAGAACCGGTAAAAAAAGTTCAACCTAAAAAAAAGAAATCAAAACCCAAAAAAGCCAAACAAAATTTTTCTCTTGGCCCACCGCTCTACACTGCAAAAATTAAAGTTATAGGCGCCGGCGGAGGCGGCGGCAATGTAGTAACAAGACTCGCAGAAAAAATATCCGCACGTGGAGCAGAATTAATCGCAGTAAATACAGATGCTCAAGATTTAGAATATTGCATCGCCAAGAAAAAAATCTTAATTGGCAAAAATGTAACACGCGGACTCGGTACCGGTATGAATCCGGATATCGGCAGGCAAGCCGCTGAAGAGAGTAGAGCAGAGCTCATGGAGGCCTTAAAAGGCGCAGACCTCCTCTTTTTGACTGCGTGTTTTGGAGGAGGAACCGGTTCAAGTGTTCTGCCGTTTCTCGCCGAAATGGCAAGAGAAACAGGAGCTCTCACGGTTGCCGTTGTTACAAAACCATTTGTTTTTGAAGGTGTTCAAAGAATGCGTATAGCAGAAGAGGCGATCGCAAAACTTAAAGACAAGGTTGATACTCTTATTGTTATCCCCAACGACAAAATATTTTCAATTATTAAAAAGGATACTCCGCTCGTAAAGGCATTTGAGTATATAGATGAAGTTTTGAGATCCTCCGTTCAGGGCATCGCAGAACTTATCGCTATGCCAGGAATCATAAACCTAGATTTTTCTGATGTAAGAGCAATTATGGATAATGCCGGACCCGCTCTCATCGGTGTTGGTATAGGGACCGGTCAGGAAAGAGGCGTCAATGCCGTGAAAGAAATCTTAAATTCTCCACTACTCGAAGCCTCAATAGACGGTGCGCGCGGGATTTTGTTTGGCGTCGCATGTAATCGTGATTTAAAAATGACAGAAATCAACGAAATCGCGAAACAAATATCAACATCGGTTGATCCATCTGCCAAAATAATTTTTGGAGCATACCATGATAGAAAGCTTCGACCAGGGCAATTAAAAGTAACCCTTGTAGCCACAGGTTTCCACAGCCCAATAGTAAGAAACTCTGTCGATGCGGGACCAACACCAGCGCTTTTTGAATTCAATAAAAATGGAGATGGGGGTATGAAATTTGCGCAACAAAAACCATCTACTGAATGGCCAAAAGCTCAGCCAGTGCCTCAAAAAGACGAAAAGGGAAATAATGATTCAGCAATAAACATATCAAAAAAAGAAGCGCCAAAAGAAGAAAAACCAAATGATGACATGTGGGAAATCCCCGCATTTATGAGAAAAAAGAAAAAGTAAGCAAGAAATTATTCTATGATATACTAAAAGCAAATAATGGAGTTAATTGCTTACTTAGTTGTTCAGCTCTTCGGGAGTGTTATGTATCTTATAGTAAGATACCACTTCAATAATTTTAGCCTTGAGGGTGATAGAAAGCCGGCGGTTATTTTGAGCTTCATGGGTACGGGAATCATTTTGTGCGCTGCAGTAGCAGGCGTATTTTTATATCAAGCAATAAAATAACTATGTTTGATTTAGATAATGGCGAAAAAATAATTTATGTATGCCGTAGACATTGGCTTATATTCCTTTCTGTAATTTTTCAGATTATATTGCCGATGATTATCATTGTCATCGCTCCAATTTTTCTCAATATTTTTTTTGGGGAAATAACTGGCAATTATAAAATGCTCATTTTCATGGGCGCAGCTCTCATATTTGAAGCTCTATGGGTTGTACTTTTCGCAGTCATTATGGATTACTATCTGGACATCTGGCTCATAACAAACCAAAGACTCGTTTTTATTGAAGTCAAAGGAATGTTTAACAGAACCGTCTCGTCTGTAAGCTTTGAAAATATTCAGGACGTCTCAACAGAGGTAAAAGGTATAATCGCTACACTGTTTGGTTATGGCAATGTTCGTATTCAAAGCGCAGGCACCACAGGTCTTTTTGTCTTTAAACAAGTCCCATTACCTTATCGAGTAAAAGATCTTATTATTCACGCCAAAGAATCCTCATCTGCATCAGGTAAAAAAAGAGACTCATAAACTTAAACTGTTTTTATTCGCTGTCTCAAAAATATTTTTCTAATCTCCTCTGCAAAAAGAACAATTGACCCAACAGAAATAATTTGAACCCACTGCTCCCAAGAAAGCGGTTTTATTTTTAACACCGAATTAAAGAATGGATTATTTACGGCAAAAACATGAAGAGTTATAACACCAAGCATAGTCATCGTAAGAAATTTATTTGAGAAAGGATTCATTGAAAAAACCGATTTTGTCTCTGATCTGCAATTTAAGGCATTAAACCACTGTGCAACCACAATAGCTGTCAGAGCAAAAGTCCTTGCCAGAACTTCGTCATGGGTTTGTTTTTCAAAAAGCCAGAAAGCCTCAGCTGCAATTATGGGCCCTATAAAGACAAGCCTGTAACCAATAGTTTTGTCAAAAAGCTGTTTTGAAAATTTAAACCCTTTTTTCATTAGGGATGGATCCTTTGGCTCGAGAGCTAAAGATATATCAAAAAAAGTATCAGTCACAACATTTAACCATATAAGTTGAGCGGCAAGTAGGGGAATGGGGTAACCCAAAAGCAGAGATATAATAATTAAAAGTATCTCACCGATATTTGATGAAAAAAGATATGTTATCGCCCTTCTAAGGCCTTGTCTCATATTTCTACCTTCTTCAACTGCAGAAAGAATATCTGAAAAATTATCATCCAAAAGGACAATATCAGCCGCCTCTTTTGCCACCTCTGTGCCGATTTTACCCATTGCGATCCCGAGGTCAGCCGCAACAAGCGGAGGGGCATCATTAACACCGTCACCGGTCATCGCAATCACTTCACCTCTTGCTCTATATGCCTCTATGATCCTCATTTTATGATCTGGCGTAACTCTTGCAAAAACTGTTGTGTTGTCAAGTTTTTCTGCGAGCTGTTCCACTGACATTGAATCTAGTTCCGCTCCAGTCATGACATTATCTCCCGGCTTATAAATCCCAGCCTGTTCAGCTATTGTTTTTGCAGTAACAGCATGGTCACCGGTTATCATGAGCGTATCTATTCCAAGATTACGTGCCTTCTCTATACTTTCGCTGATATTTGGTCTCAATGAATCTCTTATTGCAAACAAGCCCCCAAATATAAGAGGCGGCAGAGAATCAACAGATACTGATTCTGGAGGATTTACTTCATAAGCAAAGGCAATTACTCGATAGCCTAGTTCCGAAAAGCGAATAAATGTTTGCGAAAAATGCTCACGAGAAGACTCTTTCATTTGCAATTCCTCTCCGTTTTTTAAATACCTATCAGACATTTCCAAAATCACCTCTGGCGCGCCTGTTATGGCAAATCTTCGCGAGTCATTTTTTTTATAAATTGCCAAATGAAATTTCCTTTCATAATCAAATGGCCAGTCCTCAACAAGCTCATAATCTTTATCATTCTTGGACACACCAACTTTTGATGCAAAAACGCTAAGAGAACCCTCCGTTGGATCTCCAATTAGTTTATATTCAGATTTTTGAACAGTTACCACATGAGCATTTGAACAGAATGCTGCTACTTCACCAGCTATTAAAAGATCTTTCGAAGGGTTTTCAATAAGAGGCAATGGTTCATATCCGTTACCATTTACCTCATTATCGTTACCATTTACAAAAACTCTCTCAACAACAAGTTCATTTTTTGTAATAGTGCCAGTTTTATCGACTGCGATTTTATGAGCTTGACCAAGTGCCTCTACTGCCTGAAGCTTCTTTACGAGCACGCGTCGCTTTGCCATTCTCCATACCCCCGCTGCAAGAGTTATTGTAAGAACAAGCGGCAGTCCCTCGGGTACCGCTGCAACTGAAATTGCTACAGAAGCGGCAAACATTTCGGCAACATCTCTTCCCTCCAAAACGCCCAAGGCAAAAATGCCAACAGTAAGCCCAAGAACAATATATACAACAACGCGTGCAATATGGGTCAGGTTTTTTGCGAGTGGTATATCTGTGTTAACTACAGCAATTCTTGAGCTTATTCCACCGATTACGGTAGAAAGGCCCGTGGCAACAACAACTGCCTTAGCTGTTCCCGTTGCAATTACAGTGCCTTTAAAAACCATATTTGTCTGGTCTGTTGTAGAAAGATTCTTCCCTGAAATAATGCTTTCTTTTTTCCGTACAGGTCTCGATTCTCCGGTTAGAGCCGCCTCATCAATGGTTAAATTTCTTACCTCTAAAAGCCTCGCATCTGCAGGAACCTTGCCTCCTTCCTGTAAAGTTATGATATCTCCCGGAACTATATCAATATCAGAGACATCCGTCTCCTTGCCACCTCTCACAACTTCAGCTCTTGTTTCAGTAAATTTTGATAGAGCAGCTAAAGTATTTTGAGCTCTACCTTCTTGAACTGTTCCTAAGATCGCATTAAAAAGCAATATAAAAAAAATCAGAATTCCATCAGTGTACTCATTTAAGAAAAAAACAAGAATATCCGCTCCAATAAGAACATAAATAAGCGGGCTCTTAAACTGTTCGAGAAAAATTAAAAACAGGCTCTTCTGTTTTGCATCCGGTAATCTATTCGGGCCATATTTCTGAAGTCTCTCTTTTGCCTCTTCGTCGGCCAGTCCATTTTTTGAAGAATGAAGCGTCTTAAGGACATCTTCCTTTTCTGTTGCATACCAAGGTGCTGCAGTCATTTAATTTTCCTTAAATTAGTAAAAAAACGCTGGCGCTAGTGAAAGCACAAACGTAAGTATTATTACAGCAATAAGTATTATCGAAAATGTTTTTTTTATTTTTTTCATATCTTTTATGAGATTCTTTCCATTACTTTCTCATGTTTAAGGTAAACTTTCAAAATCGCCAAAAACATAGCTGCGATAAGTGGACCATAAATTATTCCCATAAGCCCAAAAGCTTCAATGCCTCCAAGTATAGTGAGAAGAACTAATAGGGGATGAATGCTAATCTTATCACCAATCAAAATTGGTTTTATAAAATTATCAATAGTGGAAACTATAAATATATTATATATTAAGAATATAATTCCCATTGTGAGCGAGCCAGTCGCAAAAAGATAAACACCAGCAGGTAAGAATATGATATACGGCCCAAGAAATGGTATAAGCGCCAAAAAACCCATCACAGCGCCCCATAAAACTGGAGACGGTATTCCAAAGATTGCAAAACCTATTCCACCCAAAAGACCCTGTACCATTGCCGCCACAAAGTTGCCTACAAAAATCGCCTTACCCGCGTCATGGAAGGTTTTGTATAGGTTAAGCTCCTCTCTTGTCTTAAGAGGGCTAAGATCGATAAGAAACTTTGAAAACTTCTCGCCATCTCTAAGCAGATAAAAAAGAGTCATAGCCATCACAAAAAAGTTCAATATAAGAGAAACTGCGTTTGAGATTATCCCACCAACTTCTTTAGATAAAGTGAGTCCCAAATTTTTTAAAGTCGGCTCAAGTTCTGTATCAATAAAATTTCTAATATCAAAATGAAACTGAGTGGCAATAGGTTGCACCGTGGTTATAAACGGGTCAAATAATTTTGAAAGCTGGCTAGTGTCAGAAAGAAGTGATAACGCTTCATTCCCTAAAAGTATCAAAAGTCCAAACAGGGGAAGAATTATAAGCAAAAGAACGAGCAATACCGTAACAAGAGCGCTTATATTTTTCCCCTCATGAAATTTTCTAAGCAAAAACTGGTAGAAGGGGTATGTTAGAGCCGCAAGAATCGTGCCTATTATAAACGGCGCAAAAAAGCCGCTTATAACAAAAAACAGAAGCACAAAAAATATTGTGACCAGACCAATTAGAAAATATCTTGATTCCCGTGTTGGCATTACATAAAGTATAACACGGAAGAATTATTAGTCATTACTCTAAAAACCTTTAAAACTCGTTTTTTCGTTTAGCTAAAATTTTCCAAGGGCAATTTTTCTCCTTATACCCTCAACATACTTTTCTAAAAACCAAAGGTTGTGAATAGTGAGAAGTCGTCCACCGAGCGGTTCTTTTGCTTTAAACAAAAAGTGCACATGAGCTAATGCGTAAACCCTGCACGTTGGACAGGCGCAGGCAGCCGATATCGGTCTAAAGGCATTTTTATATACGCCACGTTTTACATCTATGTAACCCCTGCTTGTAAATGCTGTTCCATGCCTCGCAACACGCGTAGGTAAAGCGCAGTCAAAAAGATCAATTCCTAATTTTATGATTTCCGGAATTGATTTTAAATCCCCAATTCCCAAAAGATGATGAGGTCTTCCCCAGTCAATTTTTTCATTAACAAATGAGATTATCTTAAACATCTCCCTTTGGCTTTTTCCTAACGCTCCACCGATCGCTATTCCAAAGACAGGCAACTCATTTAAAGATTCAACAGATTTTTGCCTCAAATCCTTAAATAATCCGCCTTGAACAATCCCAAAGGTTTTTTGTTTTTTTGATTTATGGACTTTCAAATATCTCTCATACCATCTATTTGTCCTCTCCAGATCACGAAGCGATGCATTTTTGTCATCAACCACAGCTCCGCATATATCAAGTAAGTACGCAAAATCAGCACCAAGTTGCATTTGCGCTTTCGCTGAAGACTCCGGAGTTAGCATTATTTCCCTGCCATCTCTCGGCGATCGGAACCTTACCCCTTCCTCAAAAATTTTAACAAGTCCCTGTGATCTCTGTTTTAGATCTGATTTTTCTCCGGGAAAAATTGAACCCACCTTCCCTATGCCGAAAGCAGTCCCTTTTCCAAGGCTAAAAACCTGAAATCCTCCCGAATCTGTAAATATTGGGTGCTCAATATTAAAAAATTTATGAAGTCCTCCTTGTTTTCCAACACGCGCCGTCGCATCAAGATCAATAAAATGAAATGTATTTGTAATCTGACACTGCACACCCGCAGATTTAAGATCGTCTGAATCAAGCGCGCCTTTTATAACACCAAGCGTTGCAACGGGAATAAAAGCAGGAGTTTTTATTACACCATGAGGCGTCTTAAGTGTGCCGACTCTCGCTTTACTCTTTTTTGATTTTTTCTGAACTTCAAAAGAAAACATAGATCTAATAAAATCTTGAAATTGTTCGATGATGCGGGACTTTAGGATTCATTTCTTTTGAATAAACCCACAAACGATAATCCAAATCAGGGTACGATATGCCGGTCGATTCTGCAATTTTTGAAGCGCATATAATCGCTCCTGCCCTCAGTGCCGCCTCTTCCTCTGAACCATATCCCAAAACTTCTTTATCTTTAAGTTTTTGCAATAAATCAGAACGGGGGATAAGCATACCATAATTTATAAAAAGCTGAGGAAGTTTATGATCTGGGTAAATCAATAAATCTTCCCGGTCCTTTAAATTCATTCCACAAAATGCTTCAAGGTCCGAAATAAGAAGTCGCAATTTTTTGCAAAACGGCATCATTACGCCATTAAAATTTACAATATCAGAAAAAACATAAGGCAATTTTTCTAGCATAAAATTGGCAAAATCATTTACGCTTTTGCCATTAAATTCCGTAACCAGTTTTTCAAAATCAGTTTCTTTAAGAAAAATTCCTATATCACCCAAAATGCGTACACGCTCTTCTACTAACTGCATTTGACCAGTTGTCCCCAAAAGGAGTTCCTTCATAAAACCCGATGGATCATTTGAAAGTTTATCTGCAAGATCAGGATATTTTTTTATAACTTCCTTTATCTTCATACCCAGCGCAATGGATCCCTTCAGCTCTCCATATCTAAAAGTTTTCGATTCGTCAGCATTCCAAAAGCAAAAATTTAATGAATCAATAAGAAGAAAAAATACCGGCGATAAACCCTCGAACTGAACTAGTGGTTCACTATCCGGTTCAGTTAATAGTTTTATTTTTAATTCTTCAGGTATATTTTCAGATATTTTTACAAAATTGGTTTCTCTGAGAAATTTTTCTGAAAGAGGAAGTAAGTTCTCAAGTCTCGTCATGTTTATTTTTAATATATTCCCTAAGCGGACATACATCGTGTTTGCATCGAGCTGTGCAATATTTTCTGCCGTAATCAATCATTCTGTACGTAAAATTAAACCACTCTTTTTTGGGGAGTATCTCCATTAAATCTTTTTCAATTTTCACAGCATCTTTGTGTTTGGTTAGGCCAAATAGCCTTGAGAGTCTTACCACGTGAGTATCAACAGCAATGCCATCAACAATCCCATACGCATTTCCCAAAATCACATTAGCAGTTTTTCTGCCAATGCCGGGAAGGGCAACAAGCTCTTTTATTGTTTTTGGTATTACTCCATTGTATTGGTCCTTGATAATTTTTGCTGTAGATAGAATATTTTTTGCCTTTGCTCTATAAAGACCGATTTCCTTTATATCTTTCTGAAATTCAGAAATATCGGCTTTCGCGTAGCTATCAAGTTTTGGATATTTTTTAAAAAGCCTTTTGGTTACTTCGTTTACTTTTTTGTCAGTTGTTTGAGCCGATAAAATAACCGCAACAACAAGCTCCCAGTTATTTGAATAATCTAAGGCTATTTTTGTTTTGGGGAAAAGTTTTTTCAGTATCTTTATTATTTTTTCCGCTCTCTTTGCATTATCGCTATCCATAATAATTCAATTGTATGCGAGAAAGGTAAAAAATTAAAAGCTCCTATTTATTCTGGAAGCGCTATCTTATCAAATTCAGCAAGTCCGGAGAGAACCTCCACAGATCCGTTACTACCTTTTATTCCTAGTTTTACAGGTGTAAGCGATGGGCTCCCGTTTATGATTTTTCTTACAAAGGTGTCTCCATCTTCTTCAACGATAGAAAACCTCGGGATTGAAATTGCATCCTCTCTTATAGATGTTACGATTGAAAGATCAGCGCTAAGGCCGCTCTTTAATCTGCTATCAGGTTTAATAAGAGCTATTGTCGCTCTATAGTTAGGAACTCCGTCTATGAGTTTTGCTTCCGGTTCTATGGAAAAAATTTCAGCTTCAAATGTTTCTGCTAAAAAAGCATCAAAATTTACATTGACCTTATTTTTAATCGCAACATCTCCGATATCAATTTCTGGTATATATGCCTTTATCACCAAATCGTTCGGATTGATAAGAGATATTAATTTTACTCCAGGCTGCGCTATTTCGCCGATCTCTGCGTCAAAAACTGTAATTACTCCGTCTATAGGTGCTCTGACATACGACTTTGCAATTTGAGACGATATCCTTTCAACCCTTGCTCTTGAGGCATTAACTGATGCTCTCTGGGCGGCTACCTGTTCGCCTGTAGCAGGGGATTTTGCAAGAGAAAGTTCGCTAAGCGCGATATTCACATCATCGTTTGCAGATTCTATCTTCTCGTAAGCTGAAGACAAGGATGCGATAGCTACTGATATTGAATTTCTCGCCGCAGACACGGAAACCCTCCACTCAGAAAGCGTAGCTTCAGAAAGTCCGCTCACTGGAGACGCATTATTTACCGCCCTCGATAGCAAGTCGAAGAACAATACCAGATCACGGAGATTATCACCCGCAATTCTATCAGCCTCTCTTATATCCAAAGAAGTGTCTTGTATTGAATCAAGCCAAGTTTCCAAACTATCGCCAATTTTTACCCTTGAAAAATTTAAATTAATTGTAATCTGTTGATCAGCGCTCAATTTTGTTGTAAGACTCGGATTAGAGCTTCTTGGGCTACTAAAAAGTTGATCAGCCACACGATATAATGCGTCATCGCTGGTTACATAAATACTTCTAAAAGTATTCCAAAAATCACTATAAGCTCTTTCTTTTGCTCCCTCAGCTCTATTTAGCCTCGACTCGTATAAAGCTATTTCCTCGCTTTTTGCACCTTTGAGAGTTTCACCGAGTCTTGCTTCCTGTAACTCCAAATCAGCCTGTGCCTCATGAAGGCTTGCAATAAGATCACTTGTATCAATAGACGCAAGAATAGCTCCTTGTTTAACACTCTGACCAATTCGCGCATAAACAGACTGTATTCTACCGCCCTGTTCAAATGCTAGGTCCGCGCTGTTTTTTGGTTCGGTTGCTCCACTTATTAAAATTTCTTTTGATACGGTTTTCCTTTCCGCCGAGACAACCTCAAAGTTTTTAGAGTCCCTACCGTCCGATAGATAAAAAGCAAAAATACTTGCTATAAAAACCAATGGAATAACGGCAACAACTCTCTTCTTTGGCAAAAATTGCATAAAATTTAAACTAATTTAATTTATATTTAAGAGACTGCATTGTAACACATTTACTTCTTAAGCGCAAGTATCAAAAAACCACCCCGTATGCGAGGTGGTTTTTAAAAGCAACTATTTTTTTATGAGAAAAACATCTTTCCAAACGATGTCTTCATAAATCTGGAACTTCTAAATTTTTCTTCAAGTCCCCAAGTCTTTCCTGCTTTAAATGCGCAAAGCACGATGAGCGCTGCGGAATATACTATGTGTTCATCAACGATAAGTGAGTGGGCATTCGGATAAGGAAATCCAAGCGGCAAATAGTAGAGGATCATCATTGTTACGCCAAATGTTGCAGCCAGTCTTATGCTGATACCCAAAATTAGCGCAACGCCAATAAGCGTAAGACCCCACTGGTTCAGAAAATCAATCATAGGGAGAACTGACGGAGATGCAAAAAAGGCATAAAGTCCTTTAAACGCCTTAGCTCCTTTGAGATATCCTCCGGCGCTCCATTCAGGATCCATCACTTTGGTTATTCCGGCGTAGAAATACAACCACCCCAAAACAATACGTAGAAGAAAAAGAGAAGTTTTTTGTAGTTTTGGCATAAATTTTTAATTAATAAATATCGACTGATTAATAAATAAATTTGGCTCGAAAATTCTTTTAACTTTTTTTCCTTTTTTCACAGATTTATTTATCGCGGAAAAAATTTTCGGCGGATCTATTTTTTTCTTTTTTAACATATAAGCTAACCCACCAAGAGACGACCCTCCTTCAGTTTCTTTTAAAAAAGGCTTATCTCTTGCAAGAGCAAATCCAAAACTTCTGTTAGATGAGTACTTACTAAGCCCGGTAGCCATTAAGTCCCCAAGACCAGCAGGACCTAATGCTGTTTTTTGTTTTCCTCCAAATACCTGAACTAATTTTTCAAACTCAACAAAAGAAGCAGAAAAAAGCGAAGCGATGGTATTCGAGTCATATGAAAGACCAGCAGCTATACCCATTCCTATTGCATAAACATTTTTTAAAACTCCGGAAACCGCAACGCCTTTAACGTCATCTGATTCAATAATAGAAAGGTGTGTTTTATAAAACAATTCAATAATAAATTTTCTAAGAACAGAGGAGTGCGATGCTATAACTCCGACAGTGTGTGATTTTTTAGATAGCTCCTCGGCAAGCATCGGGCCTCCTAATATTCCCCATTTTACACCTCGTGGCGCATATTTTGGAAAAATGCCGTCAGAAAAAATCATTAAATCCGGATCAATGCCTTTAGATAGAGAAACTAAATATGTGGTTGAGGAAATATATTCGTCAATTTGATCAATTGCATCAGCAAGACATTGTGTGGGAACGCATAAGAAAATTATATTAGCGATTGGCACTATTTCAGAAAGTTTCTCTTCCGCGAGGCATTTCTTAGGGTTAATATCCCATACATGTATCTTGATATCTGATTTGGATTCCAAAATTTTTGAAATAGCAGTTCCTATTTCCCCAGCGCCGATTATTAAAACCTTTTTCATATCAAAAATTATTAACCAACTGACCAACAATTGTTCCTACAAAAATCGCAACCCCTCCAAGAAGAAGCATTCTAAAACCACTCCTCCATATATTTGAATGAGAAAATCTTGCGCTCACAAAACCAAGCAAGAAAAGAGAAATCAGGGAAAACGCTATAGACATTCCAAAAGCAAACTTTGTTTCAAAAAAGAAATATGGAGATAGCGGTATAAATCCTGCAATGAAATAAGAAAAGAACATAATCACGCCTCCAATTCTAGGACTGTTTGTGCTGCCTTCGGATTTTCTTAAAAAATCTTCAGCGGAGTGTTCAGATAAAAAACTGCCAACTGCCATAGAAAACGCCTCAACAAAAATCAAAACAATGCCTGTTAAAACTATCGTCTGGCGGGGAACTTCGGCTATGGCTATCCCAGAAAGAAGACCAACTGTCGAAACTAGGCTGTCTTCTACCCCAAAAATGAAATTTCGCAGATATGACGCAGAAATATATTTTGACTGCATATATACCTATATTGTACTGCTGACAGAAAATAAACGCTCGTTTTTCTGTGGAAAATAAAAACTGCCCACCAGTCCGCTATAAGCAGAAGGGGCAGCTTTTATTTACGTGAAAATTATTTGGAAATCTCCAAATCGCGAACTATTCTTGCTGAAATAGTATTGCCTTCAAGCTTTCCAAATACACGTACTTTATCTCCACTATTCATATCTCCAAAGGATATCTTCTGGGAATTTTTCCCAAGAATTGCGGTTATGTCAGTCAATTGGATTGTATAAGTTTTTCCATTTTCAGTCGTAAATAAGAACGATTTCTCATTAACCGACATGGTTCCGAGAGTACCCGGATAACTTCTTCCAAATGGCTGCACTGTAGGAGTTGTTTTTTCTGGCTTCTCGTCTTTCTTGTCATCTCTGCCTACTGTAGTCCACACCTTAACACTCTTTGCTTCTATTGATAGGTCAGAAGTTGTTGAAACAACACCTCGGATCTCAAGAAGATCATTCGAGTTAAGTTTTGTTATATCAAAACCTTCACCAATGAATTTTGTGTCAGAAGACACGGAGACAGTCCACTTTCCACCAAAGGCATTCAAAACGAAAGAATTTGATGTTGGATGAACCTCTGTAACCTGTCCGCGAAGCATCGCATACACCTCACCGTTTGCGAACCACGCCTGACCGATTGCAGTAGCGCTGATTTTTCTTGAAAAGAAAGATAGTGTGTCCTCTAGAAGTGGCTGGTTTTTTGCTGAAGCAGCAAAAGTTCCAAAAGCAATTCCTGATGCAAGAATAACGCCAAAAAGACTCCCGATTATATATTTTTTCATGTCTTTTTAAGCACGATAAAAGCGACCTTGTCGCTACTTGGGATACAAAGATAACAACCTATATTGGTATATGTGACAGCTATAAGAAGCTATTTTTTAAGACTCTCTGCTATTACAGAAGCATCTTGCTTTGCTATAGAAATACTTGAATAAACAGCTCTCAGGGCTTCATGTGCTTTTTTCAGTTTTCCTCTCGCTGTTAAAAAGGATTTCTCATCAACGGGTACGGGCAAATCATTTGAAAAAGCTTTCGCCATTTCCAGATTTTTGTTTGCATCTTTAATTTCGCTATTTAAATCATCAAGAGCGGACAATAAATCAGAATTATTTGAAATCTCAGCTATTCTCAAACCAAGTTTATTCGATAAAGCTTCAATATCATGTGTTACCGCTCCGGCTCTGGAAAGCGCTACCTCAAAGAGTGCAACCGAAGAAGTTATTGAGTAAGATCGATACGTACCGGAAATATTCTTTGCATAATTTTGAAATTCCGGGGTTTCTATGCTCGTATCAGATTGTTTTTGTAACTGTATAAGGTCAGATAATTGCTCTCTTGCAACATTTATTAACTTTGACCGTAGTTCGATCGGCATTCTCGATGAGTTTTCAAGTCTGTCAATTACAAAGCGTAAACTGTTTATCCTCCTCATTATTTCATCCTCACCACGTCTTTCAGTCTGAAGGGCCTTCTCTTTGGGTAAATCAGATCCCGTCAAAGATTGAATACCCCTACTTTGGCTAGTAGTTCTTATTTGGGCATGAGATACAAAAGGAGAAAAGACAAAGGAAAATAAAATAAAAAACTTGAAAATATTTTTCATGGTTCAATTAACGGCTCTTCATACAAGCTTTCATCAAAAGACTGAAGATCAGAAGGAAGCTGCTCTAAATTTAATTTTATATCCCGTAGGTCTTTCTCAATTTGCGCATCAGATGTATTGTTTCCAATCGATTCCAAATCTACGTTATCGCTGACTTGAGAAGGGGATATAGAGTCTGAAAATCTCTCAAAATTCGCCAAAACATAAAGACCAAACCCAATCAAAAGAATAACAGCAAACGATATTAGATGTGGCGCATTCTTTGGCTCTTCAATTTTCTTTTTCATAGCAAGTCTCCTAAATCATTACAAATCTAAGAGTAACATTAAAGACATTGATGTGGAAAACTATATATTTTAATGTTTTAAAAGATGTTCATGTGCGTAATCCAAAGACGCATCAACTTTTTTTCCAGGATTAAATATAAGACTTGGATCAAAAATTTTCTTTGTTTCAGTAAAAAGCTTGTAAATTTCAGGTCCGTACATCATAGAAAGATATGGCCCGCGTATAAGTCCATCATTATGCTCTCCTGTCATTGAGCCTTCAAACGAAAATACTAGGCTATAAACTTCGTGTGACAGGTTTTTAATCGTATCTGATAGTTTAGGGTCAGTCGGATCAACAAGGGGAATTATATGAAAATTTCCATCTCCAACATGACCCGCAACCGTATAGATAATGTCATAACGGGACAAAATCTCATTCAGTCTCGGCAAGAATTGAGCTAGCTTTTCCGGTCTCACAACAAAATCATCAATAAAAGGAGCTGTTCTTAGATTTTTCAACCTCTGGCGAAGAAGGTTAAAGCTTTCGCGCCTTATTGCCCAGTATTTTTTTGATTCGGAGTCTTTCTTCGTAAGTTTTGTGGTTATCTTCATTGCCTCAAGTTCCTTTTGAGCCTCTTTTGCTCTTCTCGAAACCTCCTCTTCGTTATCTCCAGTAAACTCTGCAAGGAGTACAAGTTTTGGTATTCCACCAGTTACAACCATAAAAATTTCCGGCAAAAAACTAAATCCAAGCTTGAATAAATTACCGCCAAGTCTTTTTGAAAATTGTGGGAAAAACTTTACAGCAAGTTTAAATGTGTGATCATCATATGATTCAAAACTTTCCGGTTTATGTTTTAAAACCGCAGAAATGATGTCGCCGAGGCTATCTAGAGAATACAAAAACGAAACAAGTAGTCTTGCATGCTGTTTGGGTTTTATTAATCTCAATTTTGCTTCAGTTATGATTCCAAGTGTTCCCTGTGACCCAACGATAACTTTTGTTAAATCAAAAGTTCCTTTATGGTGATCCATAACATTCCACAGGAAATACCCGGCAGAATTTTTTGAAACATTCGGTTTTGCTGATTGTATAAGCTCATAATTATCATCAATCAGCTTGGACATTGATCTATATATTGATCCCTCAAAAGATTTAAGGCGTTTTTTTGCCCCAAGCTCTTTTTTATTAAGCGCCCTAAACTCATATTCTTTTCCGTCAGCGCAGACCATTTTAACCGATTCAACATAGTCTTCGGTTTTTCCATAAGTAAGGGTTTTTTCACCACCAGAATTATTTGCCACTATGCCTCCCATAGCGCAAATTTCACGGGAAGCCGGATAACTTGGAAATAAATATCCCTTTGCAAGCGTTTCTTTTTCAAAATCACGATAATAAACTCCAGGCTCTGTTACTGCATACCCTTCGCCAACTTCTTTGATCTTATTAAAATACTTTGTAAAATCGAGAGAAATAGATTCGGTAAGCGGCCCACCGGTCATATCCGTCCCTCCAGCTCTAGGAACTATGGATACGTTGTCACCATTCTTTTTTTCTTCTGTCGCATAGTTAACCAACGAAGAAATATCTTCGACGTCTTTTGGGTATGCTACAAGTTCAGGTTTTATCTCAAAAAGACTCGCATCGTGACTATGTGTCTTTAATGTCTCTGCGTCCTCAGTTAAATCTCCATGAAAAAATTTTTGTATTGGCTCTAAATGTTTTCGCATACACCAAGTATACGAAATAAACTGTAAACCGCCCTGGGGAAAACTTATTTTTTCCTCCTAAAATTCAAAAACTTCCTATTAAGCAATTTACTTGCAGTTTCAGACGTGAGTCTAGTCCCTGTGTTAATAGTCGAATTCCAAGCTTTTTTTGCGATATCCAACGGATGAAATTTAAGATAATTTCCGCTTATAACAGCAACTAATTTGTTTTTAGCATCTTTAGGTAGAGAAGATCTCACTATTGGAGCAAGGTGTGATGGGACAAACAGAAAAACTTTATTTAAATATTTATAAGAATTAATCAGCTTTTTTGAACGATCTGCAAAACTATTCACAAATCTGGACAGCAACTCGTTTGAATTCTCAACCTTAACAGAACCGGAACCAAATCTTTTACCTCCTCCGCTCCTTACAAAAAACCCCTCATTATCAGAATATTTTGGTTTATCAATAAAAAACGAATCAACTTCTGTAAGTCCAGTAGGGGATACTACAAAAAACCTAGCTCCCGACGTTCCTGCTACAAGAAGCAGTGATGGTGTTGATGAAAATGATTTTAATGTTTCAGGTATTTTGATCATATCAATTAAAACAAGTTAGGAGTGCGTTGTGTTACACAAAAAAGAATTTAACAGTTAAAAAACGCAAAAAAATTTTTATATATGATAAAATTAAATAGAAAATGAACTTTGTAACGCAAACCAATTGGTTTTCGATATTTGTAGGAAGCTCAATAGCGCTCGCCTCACTTACTTTTGTTGCAATTGCCGTATTTATTTTATTAATTCTTTTTGAAATACAAAAAATTATAAGAACTATCAGAAAAGAAATAACCGAAACCGCTGACAGAGTTCGCATACTGCAGGAAAAAATCGAAAATCCTGAATTTATTTCAGAAAAAATAGGACGTATATTTAGCGTATTGTTTGAGAAGTGGAAACCAAGCATTAAAAAACGTCGCAAATCAAAAAAATAAAATGAAAAAAACATCCAAGAAAAAGAAAAACGGCAACGGATGGCTTGTTGGAGGTGTCTTTTTACTAGCGCTTATGGGTAGTGTCGCATCTTACTTTTTAGGAGGTGACAAAAACAAAAATAACCGCGCAAAAGCAAAAGCGTGGATGACAAAAGCTAGAGACGAAGTAATGAGAGACCTAAAAAGAGTTGGTAGAGTTAGCGAAAAAGAGTTCGAACGCATTATTACAAAGGTTCAGAACCGATATGCCGGACTAAAAAGCGTAGATAACCGCGAACTAAAAGCTTTCATTTCAGACATGCGCAAGCACTGGAAAGAGGTTGTTCGTGAAGTAAAAAAGGGGACAAAGAAAGCGGCGAAAACTAGAGCTAAGGTAAAAAAGAAGAAATAGTTTACGATTTTTCCGAATGCACAACGAGCTGGGGGAATGGAATTTCTATTCCCTCTTTTTCGAATTCAATTTTTAGTCTTCTCCTTAACTCTCCAGCCACATCCCATTGTTTCATTGGCTCTGTGTCACCCAAGACTTTAAAAACAATAGCCGAGTCCGCAAAGTCATTAATTCTTACAAATTCAGGTGCTTTCTTTATAAATTCTCTCCACTCAGGGTCTTCTGCGAGATCTTTCCCGACCCTATTAACGGTTTTTTTCAAATGATCTATATCCGTTTTATAAGAAACCCCAATATCAAGATTAACTCTTGAAAATTGCTTGGATAAATTAGATGTCTTTTTCACTTCACCGTTTGGTAAATGATGTACTGTTCCATCAAGGTCGCGCAGGGTTGTCATTCTAAGAGTTATACCCTCGACAAGTCCGCATGTACCATCTATACACACCACGTCACCAACTCTAAACTGGTTTTCAAGAAGTATAAAAAGGCCGGAAATAATATCTCTTATCAAATACTGGCCGCCAAACCCAAGAGCCAATCCTGCAACTCCTGCTGTAGCAAGTAGCGGCTTAATATCAATCCCGGATTCCGAAAGTATCATCGCGCCTGCAACTATCCATATTACAACCCTCACTGTTCCTGCAAAAACCCCTACAAGCGTATCCTCGCGCTTTTTAACCGCAGTTGTAGACAGTTGTTTATCTTCTGTAAGAGTAAGTGTTCTATGAACAACTTTTTTAATAAAAAACTTGGAAAACCTTCTAACAACCCACGCGCCAAAAATTATCGCGACAATCGCAATCCCATGGCTCATAGCCCATGATTTTGTACTCATTAAAACATCTAAAATATATTCATTCATATAATTGCAGTATAGAAACCTGAGTGACAAGGTCAACCCATCTTAAAAACGAAACGCCCGATCATCGCCCTGAAAAAATCAGGACAAAAACCGGGCAGGCGCCTCACTAAGAGGCAAACTGGGCGGGATCATCTGGGCCGCCACCGTTGATGTCATCCATTGCGAAACTTTCGAGGTTTGTACCAGTCGCTTTTTCAAGAATATCGCTAACTTGTTCCGCGGCTTTCCTCTCCGAAGCATCGTCTGAAGATAGCTTTGCACTGATTACCCTGTACGCATCACCGGGAAAGCATCTAACAGAACATTTTCTGTTCAAAAGTTTCCGAAGCTCTATTCCTTCCTCGGAAAGAGTTTCTTCTTCGAGTCTCACAAAAAACTGCTGCATAACAGAACCAGAGGCGACTCGACTCACGTCTCTTCTCCTTTTTGGACGACAAAAGGAACCAATAAAAACAATAAACTAAATTTTTTTTTAAATCAAGATTCATCCGGCGCGCATATTGCGCATGTTTCGCAAAGCGTTTTTCCTTTTGTAAAAACTCTAAGAGCTTTTGAAAGCGGGAGTATAGAAAAAAAATATCGCAAATCAGCCGCTCTCCGGAGCCACCAACCCAAAATGCCATAAAAATGCATACCCATCCATATTGTCGCCGCCCATCCGGTCCCAACCGGTATTGCAAAGTCAGTTGGGCGGGGGATGAATTCAACTCCCTCTTGATTCTTTAGTTTCACCGATATCATTGAACCGACATATTCTCCATGGCGTATAGCTGTTTGCGCCATTCCCGCATACATTACAGATGCCGCGTCTCCTATCACAAAAACATTATCAACATTTACCGCCTGTAGATATTCATCAACAACCACGCGTCCTTTTTTATCAAGCTGAAAGCCTTTTACATCACGATAAAGCCTGTTTGGCATAGCACCCGCAGTCCAGATAACTGTTTTTGTTTTAACGTTCATATCTTTCAGATAAAGGGTTTCAACGTCTTCTTTTATTACAGTCCTGTTACACATCACGTTCACACCCAATCTTCGAAGTCTTTGCGTGACGACTTTTGAAACAGATTCAGGAAGTATTGGTAAAATGCGTGGCGCCTCCTCGATTAAATCAATTGTTATAAGGCTTGGGTCGAGTTTATGTTTTTTTGCAAGTATTTTTGTATATTGTGCCAGTTCAGCAGCAAGTTCTGTGCCGCTTGCTCCGCCTCCTACAAGCACTATATGTGCTGCGCACACCTTTTTATCACTTTCCTGTTTTTCACATGACTCAAACGCTTCGTGTAGATGCTGTTTTAACCGGAGCGCTTCTGTAATCGATTTAAAACCAAATGCAGATTTTTCAAGACCCGGAATATTAAAATACGCCGTCTCACTCCCTAAAGCTAAAACAAGATAGTCATACAAATACCTCGATCCAGAAGCTCCTTTTAAAGCGCTTGTAGAAAGGTGAACTTCAGAAATCTTATCAATCACAACCTCAACAGAAGTCCCGTCAAAAATATCGCGTAGCGGTATACAAACCTCAAGAGGGGATTTTCCTGTAACCACCCTGTATAAGCCCGCATAATATTCAAAATGCGGCTTATCCGTCACAAGGGTTATTGAAGCATTAACTTTAAGCTTTGAAAGCTTAAGAGCGGTACTGACTCCTCCAAACCCGCCTCCCACGATAACAATTCGTTTCTTTGTATCGTTCATAAAATCTTTCCTCTAAACAATCCAACTATAAGCAAAAACCGTTCCGATAACAAACAACGCAAGAAGAATTATTCTCGAAAAAATATTTTTTGGTATCCTATCAACAAGTTTTTTTGCAACTGCCACCCCTATAAACGCGACAAAAAATAAAAATATTATGAGGGGATAATATTCAGAGCTCAAAAACCCTTGGCTCAAATACGCCGGTATTCTTATCATATCCACACCTATTCCTATCGCTGCAGCCGTAGTAATATATCTGCTCTTGGAAAGATTATATCCATTTAAAAACGCTCCGCGAAGTGCTCCGCCTGTTCCAATTAAACCTGCTAAAAATCCCGAAACGGATCCTCCGATAACAGATGCGGTGTTTGTTGGATGATATTTTTTATTTGAAAACAAAGACCATACGCTCCAGAAAACAAGAAAAATCCCCAAAATTACCTTAAGCATCTCTTGAGATACCGAAGACACAAATGACGCGCCAACATAACTCATAATGACACTCGGCAGACCAAAAACAAAAACTATTTTCCAGTCGAGTCCATGCCTAAAAAAACCTATTCGCGTTATTCCCCCGAAAACATGAAATATCGCAACAAGAGTAAGAGCTAGGGGAAAATTAAAATAAATTAATGCAAAAGGTAAAAGTATCGTCGATGATCCAAATCCCGCTATCGTTCCGATCACCTCGGCGAAGAAAGCCGAAAGAAGAAAATAAAATGTCATAATGCTTTTTCAAGTATACCCCAAAAAAAAGTGCCCGTGCGCGCAAATGCGCGCGACGGGCTGTGTCTGTCCGAAGTTGATGCTTCAGTATCAACTCGGTGGCGTCATTCAACACTCCTTTGGGTTGGAGTTATCAGAAAACACCCATAAGACACTGAAAAGATCATAATCTTTTCAGTAAAACTTTGCAATACCCAAAACAACCTACAGTGCAGCCTCCATCACCGGTCCCATAAATCCTATATAAAACAAATATATTCCAACTGCTAAAGTAATCAAAAGAAGGGGATATACCACAACCGGCTTCCTAAACGGCTTTATAAATTTTTGCGGAAACTCCGGAAAGAAGATCCGAATAGCCCCCTTTAAAAAAGTCATCCAACCAAGAATAGTTATAATCACTCTCCAGTCACCGGGCCACCCTGGGTGAATTAATACAAAAAATGTGCCTAACCCCACGAGCACTGCACCTGAGATATAAACAAAAGCTTTATTCTTAACAGAATCAAAAAGCAAATCAATATTTTTTGGCCTAAGTAAAAGCGAAAGCGCTATCGATGTAAGATACACCCCCCATATCTTTGCCAAAAAAAATGAAACAGCCATTAAAGAAATTATAACACAAAAAAAGTTGACACAAGTGCAAATCTCTTGATAAATTGCCAAAAAGCCCCGAACCTTCCAAAAACACAAAAGGACAAGAAAGTGAACGACATTAGATTTTTTGAAGTAGACGTAGAAGCCAACCGGACCCCATTTTTTTTCAGTCACCAAATCAGTCTCAATGATATTTCCGAAAGGTTTTCTCATGTGATATCCGTAAACCCGAAAAAAGAGGCAGTTCAAGCAAAAATCTATTTTGGAAATTTTATTGAAATAGAAAGCGCGAGAGATGAAATAGTTATTGTATACGGGAATCCAAATCGTACATTATTCAAAATGAGATACAAAAAAAGAGGGAAGATAGAATATCCTTCAAAGCATCTCAAAAATGGATATATTTTTTTTGCGCCAAAAGAGTTTGTGTATGCGCTAAGACCCTTAACTCCTCAATGTCACGCAATTATTTTTACGGAATCAAATTTATTCGTACCCAGATTTAGTAAGAGACTCGAGGATTTCTAATGATTGCGGGCATGACAAAAAAGCCCTCCGCAAATGTGTGGAGGGTATTTTCTTTTACCTGTGATAAAATTAAACACATGATCAAATCCCCAAAAGTTAAAAAATCAGTTTTCTGGATTACACAAGGCATCGTCATCGCTGTCTTTCTCATGGAGGGGATAACAAAAATTTTTGGACTGGATTTTCAAATACAAAACTTTATTCGTTGGGGCTATCCATCTTGGTTTGTTTATATAATAGGGTTTATCGAAACTCTTTCCGCAATTTTGCTTCTAACAAAATATAGAAACATTGCCGTAACATCACTTCTGACAGTTATGGCAGGCGCAATCTTCACTCATGTTTCAAATGGTGAACCTCAAATGATGGGCCTCGCTATACTCATGATACTTTTTCTAATAATAAGTTCTCGCATCAAGAGAGCCGCTCAATAAAAAGTTTTAAGAAGCAATAGCAGGTTTCCACCGCTTTGCCAGAAAACTCAAAAGCAAAGGCACAAAGAATTTAAATATCACAGAAGTTCCTATGAGTAGGGAATAGAGTTCAATCGGAACCAGATTCGCATCATGAAGAAGTTTTAATATAACAATGCTTGTAGAAAATCTTACTCCAAGAGCCACTCCCATAAAAATCGATTTCTTCGTTCCTAAAACTTTCGATCCTACAAAATAACTTGCAGCAACCTTCGCAATCTTCGCCGCAATAATAAACAAAAGAACCAAAAAGATATGAGACAAGAGATATTTTGAATTTGTCTCAAAACCGACATCAAAAAAGAAAATTGGCGCAAAAAAGCTATAAGTTATTGCCTGCACATGTTGGCCTATTATAGGCGTTCTTGCAGCCGGTAAAACCGCTCTTACTAAAACCCCTGCCGCTATAGCGCCAATAACAGCTATATCGAGAGAACTATGAAGTCCAAAACTTATAAAAACAAAGAAAACTCCAAAAATGAGCGCAAGAATACTTGTCCTGTGCGGTTCATGCGCCGAAGTTGTAGCTCGAAATTTTTTCAAAATAACCAAAAGCAATGCAACTATACCCCCAAATATTCCAAGTCTCACAACGTCAAATAAATCTGCAGAAATATTTACAGAACCCAAAGTTGGGATTATCGTCACCACTGCAAAAACCACAAAAAGTTCGATTATGTCATCAAATGTCGCAATACCCAATATTATCTGCCCAAACTTTTTTTAGTAAGACGAAACTCCTCAAGTATCGGCAGGAGGATTGCCTCACCAACAGTTGCAAACGAAAGCGCAACAAGTATAGAAATCAAAATCGGTATCTTAAAAATAAAGTAGATTAAACTTCCTATCACCAGAACTTCAGCGATCTCTATTATTAAAGTCGCTTTAACAATGAATTTTCCAGAAGATTTAATCTTCCCCAAGTCCAGAGAAAATCCAATTATAAAAAGAAGCAGATACAGGCCTATCGTTTTCAAAAAATCAAACGTATCAGTATTTACAATTTGGGCCAAAAAAGAATTCCCCGATAAAAATAAGCCGATCAAAAGAGATGCAAAAAGCCACGGCACTCTAAATGTTTCAAGCGCTAATCCAAGAATAAAAGTTCCAATAAATAAAAAACCTAAAAAAAGGGGAATAGACATATAGCTTACAAAAACTTAAACGCGCTCTTTAAAGCGCGTTTAAGTCTTCGTCAATTGCCTGAAATTCGATGTCTAAATCAGCTCCAAGATCAACAGAATCGAGTTCGTTCATTATTTCGTCCTCCTGTGTTGAATCTGGTTGAGTGTCATTATTATCTGCCGGTGAAGACAGCAATATCCATGCTCCCAAAATAACAGCAATAACGATTATTAGAATTAAGAATGATTTGCTTTTCATGGAATAGAGTTATTAATTATCTGATTCCATCTCCGAAGATGGTCGTGGTAATTGAGCCAGCGTCACGGCAGCTGTTCTTACCGCCTGCATCGCTGCCCTTACTTGATCGCGCACCGCCTGTAAATCGGTTCGCAATTTATTGCGCGCGACCCCAACATCAGAACGAAGATTTGCCTCTGTTGTTATAGCAAATTCATACGTTTTACCAGCTTGTGTGACAACAGAAGTTCTAGCCGTCTCAATTGCGGTTTTTGCCGCGTCTACCTGAGAAGTAACTGACGACACATCAACTCCGCTATCAGAAACTTTTTGAGCTCTCTCTGTTACACGATCGAGTATGAGGGAGATATTATCCAAAACATCAAGATAATGTTTTGTGAGTCTCTCATTAAGCTGGTTTATACTGTCATAAACCCTATCAAGTATCTCCTTCTTTTTAGTATCTCTAATCACAGCTACATCCTTTTTCAATTCTGCCTGTTTCGCCTGAAACCTTTCTCTTGCTCCCACTTTTGCCTCTTCAAACCTCTTTCTCGCAGCTTCCATGGCTTCTTTTGTTGGTTGTGATGCCTGCATCGGTGCTTCCGTTTGAGCAAAGGCAGGAAAAGCGATAAATAAAGTCAAAAGCGCAATTAACAAAATTCTCATAAATTTCTCAATGCTATTAGTTTTTAATTTAAAAGACCTTTACCTAAGACTATAACATAATAAGAAAAGTTAAAGTCGTCATTTTGCACAATTTACACAATGAAAAAGCGCGGCCACCATAGCCGCGCAACACATCAAAACACTCATCTTCTATTATTTCTTACATTGATTATGGAAACATCGTCAATCGGCACGCAAATAACCTTCTTTCTTTTATCTCCATCTTTCCGTATAGGCATACACCCACTTGGAACCTTATTTCGTTCACGTGCCAATACAATAGCCAGATTCCCCTTACAAAAGACATAATCACCCGCCTTAAAAAATCCCCACTCCGAAACCTTCTTGTCGGAGCTCATTATACATGCCTCCAAATCTAAAAAGAACAGAAATTTCTAGATAAATAATAACTCTCTAAAAAATGATCGGTCAAGAAAAGGGGATTATGGTTCCAGAAAAAACCGATCCATCAAAAAAAGATTGATCAAACCCACCGGTAAATCCTCCAAATAATACGAAAAGAAAAAGAGCCAACACAAATATCATTATAAGAAAACCTATTAAATTTCCAAGAAACCCTCTTCCGGAAAACATCGACAGCCCTGCAACTATTATCAAAAACGGCCAAAGATCTCCGATTTCAACCGAAAAATCATTTGGCAAGAATCCAAAATTACGCCCCAAGAGCAAAAGCCCGATCGTTACAATCGCAAGTCCTAAAAAAATCTTTCCAAAATTCGTACTATCTTTACTGTAATGATGATGGATCTCCTTTACTATCTTTTCCTCGTGGTTATGACCGGCGTTATTTTTTTCCTCTGTTTCGTGGTTCATTTATTTTTTTTAAAAATTAACCAGATTCCAAATATGATTACGAGAGATGGAAATATTACATCAAATTTAAACCAGTGCAAATCAAACGCATCCCTAAAGAGTAGAAGAATCCCAATAATCACAAAAACAAGACCGATGGTATTCCGTCTCTCGATTTTTGGGTTTAGAGCTTCTTTTATATCAGACGCAAATTCACTCGCATGCCCCTTTGCGTCGTGTTCTCCGGTGGTCTCAGTAAGTTTTTCGCTAGGCATAATTATCGCGAGTATGAGGTAAAGCAAAACCCCAACTCCATCCAAAATTGCCAAAAGAACAAAAGCGGCTCTTATCAAAACCGGATCAATATCAAAATATTCGGCGACCCCCCCTGCCACTCCAAAAATTATCTTTTTATCTCGTGATCTGCAAAGTTTCTTTTGCTTATTTTCCATACGCCGCAACTATACGCCGACAAATAAAAATAGTCAAAAAAGCAACCCCGCTTTGCGGGGTTGGTATGTGTTGCTCCTCATTCGTACCATTTTTCATCACCATATGGCCCAATATAGCTAGAGTATTCATCTCCTTCAAGGTATTCATCAAATCCATGACGACTAACCTCCATCATACTCAACTTGCCTTCGGTATCAAAATTGACAAGAAGGTTGTCGGTGCACCAAAAATCCATATCGTCCTGAGGCTGTGGGTTATTCTTGTGTATAGTATTTACTAGATGTCTTGCTTCAGGATATGCATCTAGAAAATCATTAAGTAAGTCTCCGAGCATGATTCCCGTATCAGTCATTCCCATCCACGGCTTTCGAACCGCTATTGTGAAAAGATTGCCAAATCCCACTGCCCAAACACTATCATTACAACCAATATACTGGAACGTATCTCCCCAACCACCAACATGACCTTCGTAAAAGTATGTCCCAAATCTCTCATCGGGATTTGCTTTTCTTGCGCAAAGTTGAACTTCGGCCAGACCAAGCTCGCATCCATCATCACCAAGTGTAAGTAGTGTAGTGTCATTTTCACATCTAAAGTAAATTCCCCCCTTATGACTCGTCCTCCATTGCTCTGGCGGCCGATCGCATCCCAGAAAAAAACCAACAGAAAACAAAAACACAAAAAGCTTGCTGTGTTTCATGGCTTGTCTCCAAAAAAGTTGTGTCAAAGATCCTACTTTTAATAAAACAAACCTATATTAAAAAAGTTTCAAAAAAAACAACCCCGCAGAGCGGGGTTGTTTTTTAAAGACTACATTGAGCCTGTTGGTGCGCCACCCGTGTTTTGATCCGGAGCCGCTGGTTGCTGAGGTGCTTCCGGCTGCTGCGGTTCTCCTGTTGGAGGAGTCGACGGTGTTTGTGGCATCTGACCTGGCATTCCTGGCTGTGTGCCTTCCTGACCAGGCATTGGTGTTGTTGGATTATCCATAAAATGTAAATACAAAATTCTGTTGCACCGACCTTTTAACTATTTTCAATTCTTCAGGTTATCAATTATTGATTGGCAGATTTCCTCACTCAAAAAAGAAGTTGAGTCCACTACCTATTGGAAAGTTCTGGCCGCCCCGGAGAATATCCAACACGACCGTATAAAGATAATATAGGATTAAATCACAAAAGTCTACCCCTCATTATCTTTTTTGTGTGTAAATCCAGCAAAAGACTTTATTATTTCAAGCGGAACAGTAAATACGATTGTATTTGATTGATCCGAGGAAATATCATTTATCGACTGAAGAGTTCTCAAGTGAAGAGCTCCATCAGAAGAAGAAAGGATTTTTGCGGCTTCTGCCATATTTTGGGCTGCTGCTAATTCTCCTTCAGAAGTGATTATAACCGCTCGTTTTTCCCGTTCAGCCTCTGCTTGCTTCGCAATTGTTCGTTCCATGTTTTCAGGCAACCGAATGTCTTTCAATTCTACATTTTGTACCTTGAGTCCCCACGCATCAGTTTCTTTATCCACAATTTCTCGTATGCGTTCTGCTATAGTCTCACGACCACTCAAAAGTTCATCAAGCGTCACTTCTCCAACGATGTTCCTCATCGTTGTTTGAGCATATTGAGATATTGCATAAAAGAAATTTTCAACTTCTATAATCGCTTTTTCGGCAGACGATACCTTGTAGTAAATTACGGCATTCACCGTTACTGAAACATTGTCTTTAGTGATTGCATTCTGATCAGGAACATCAACAGCCTTTACTCTCATATCGACTTTTTTATAAGTCTGAAAAACAGGAATCACCAGTCGCCACCCGGGATTCATGATTCCTGTGTACTTTCCTAACGTAAATCTGACACCGCGCTCATATTGATTAATCTGTCTTATACTCACGATAATCAATAAGAAAAGAGCTATTAAAATATAATTAAGTGTACCCATAATTTTATTTATAAAAGCGGTGACTAGGCGCTATACTTATAGAGTATAGAACAAATAAAAACTCATGCCAGCGAAATCAAAAATTCAACAAATGGCAGCAGGCGCCGCGCTTTCAGCTAAAAGGGAAGAGATAGACCCTAAAAAACTCAAGGGCGCTTCGAAAGAAATGTATAAATCAATGAGTGAGAGCAAACTCCGTGAATTCGCCGCGACAAAAAGAAGGAAACTCCCGAAAAAGAAAAAGTAAATCGTCAGTCGTCAGTCGTAAGTTTTCAGTTGTTAGTTATTAGTCGTCAATCGTTTGTCCTCCGTAACCTGTCCGTCAAAAAGTGTGACTATTCTATCCGTCTGTTCGGCATAATCCAACTCGTGCGTAACCATAACTATTGTTTGTCCAGCTCTATGCAATTCATGAAATGCGTCTAAAATTGCCAGTGAAGTTTCGTGGTCAAGGTTTGCGGTCGGCTCATCCGCAAAAAGAATTTTTGGGTTGTGAGCAATAGCGCGCGCAATACTCACTCTCTGTTGTTCTCCACCCGAAAGCTGATTTGGTAAATTATTTACTCGTGATGGCAAACCGACTCTATGCAATGCCTGCACCGCTTTTGTTTTAGCTTCATGTCTAGACATCCCCTGCATAAGAAGGGGAGCCATCACATTTTCAATAGCAGAAAGTTCCGGTACAAGCGCATAATCCTGAAAAACATATCCAAACTCAGATAATCTCATCGCCGTCCTTTCCTGTTCAGTGAGCGAAGTTACATCAAATGAATCAATAAAAATCTTTCCCGATGTCGGTCGATCAAGAAGCCCAAGCTGATAAAGTAGGGTAGTTTTTCCAGATCCTGATCGCCCTATTATAGAAACAAACTCACCTTTTCTAACTTCAAAAGAAATGCCACGCAAAATAGTAACGCGTGTGTCTCCGCTCTTAAATGATTTAATTATTTGTTCTGCTTTTATCATATTCCTAGTATCTAGTGGCTATCTGTTGAGAATTGCATCCACGGTATTCTGTCTTGTAATAATCTTCGCAGGCAGAAAACCTGCAACAAGTGTTACCACGAGAAGAATTGCAATGCGTAATATTGTTGATCCAAGCGGCACCACAAGAATTCCATCGCTAAATGGAAAATTTATTGGGTGAGCGCTGATATATGGTTCCAAAAACCCAAAAACAATAACCGACCCAATAAGTGTTCCAAAAAACACATAAAAGAGCGCTTGAAGTACATAAGCGCATTCAATAGCCAGCGGGTTAATCCCAATTCCTTTAAGTATGCCGATGAACTTTCTTCTCGTAATAGCGTTTATAAAAAAAATGATAAAGATAGTTATTGCCGCTACAAACACACCAATCGAACTGATCATGCTCCCGAGCAGGTTAAACGTCTTTTTTATATCCTGTAAAAATTTTGGTTCAGCTTCAGTCTGCGTCTGTATTCTTGCGTAGTCTCCAAAACCTTGTGCAAGAAACGCATTTTTGATTGCAACCTGATCTGTTTCTGGTTCAAGTCGTATAGCAATCTCGTCAACGTTAAAATCATTTCTCCCTATCATGCTCCTAAACTGTTTTTCGGGGAAAAATATTCTCCTATCAAGTTCATCAACTTTGCTTTTGATAATTCCCTTTACAATCACCTCGCGTGTATTCCCAGCTACAGTTACTCTTATTTTCGATCCAACACCAACATCTTCAAGCGCAGGGAAGGCAGCAGAATCAAATTCAAGATACTGCCTCAAAAGAAGCGCGCCCACTAAAACCTGATCAAAATCATCAGGTTCAAGATAGCTTCCTTCTATAAGCAGCGATGAAAGCCCAGTTGCTTCGTCTTCTGCTATGGGGTCTATTCCGCTTATAAGTGTTCCTGCTTCTTCGCGCAGTTCACCGCTCTTTTTTGCTTTTTTGTAATTTGATTGCGCAACCCCACCCTCGACATATCTTGGCGCAACAACTCTCACAGAAGGAAGACTTTCTGCAAAGCTTATAATATTCGTACTCCTTTCGATATACGGCTTGTCTTTCAGATTTGTTATAAAAATTTCCCCGATGTAATGCTCCTGCACAGCTCGAACAGCTCCTTGTATGAGACCCACAAGCACACCGCTTACAACCACAAGGTTAAGAAATGTAAGAGTCATGATTGCGATAACAAGGATATTCATCCACAAACTGCTTCTTCTGACCTGTCTCACAGCAAGGAAAAAGCCCACCCTTAGAGCGGCAAAGAAATTAGATATTCGATAAGAAAGTTTTTTGGCAGACATAAATTACTTGAAGCCAAATAATAGCAAAAAAACCAATTTTTGTAAAGTCTCAATAAACTCTCTACATAAAAATCTAACTGTTGTATAATAGAATCCAATAAAAATATAAGAATTTTCGGTCGAAAAATAAGTAAAATAATCAAAAAATTATGAAAAAAATCTATCTAACGTCACTATTAGCAATTATGGTAATGTTTGCCGCAAGTCCGGCATCAGCACAAACAGCCACACAACAAAGTCAGATAAACGCTCTTTTAGAGCAGTTAAAAACTCTTCAAGCGCAGATAACCTCTCTTAGAGCTCAACAGCAAACAGTAGTTCAACAAAAACAAGAAGTTGTAGCAGAGCTAAAACGAACATTGGGTATTGGCGATAGGGGAGACGATGTCAAAGTTCTCCAAGCCTTACTCGCAGCAGATCCCGAAGTTTATCCCGAAGCAATTATTTCAGGATATTTTGGTCCGCTAACAGACGCAGCGGTAAAAAGATATCAGAAAAAACACGGAATAGTTAGTTCCGGTTCTGCAGAAGCAACAGGTTGGGGTCGTCTTGGTCCAAGAACTCTCACCAAAGCCAAAGGAGACCTCGAAGATATGCCACTCGTCATAAAAGAAGACGACGATGATGAAGACGGAGACGGCGACAGGAGCGAAAAAAGAATTTGCGCAAAAGTTCCTCCGGGCCACCTTATCGCCCCAGGTTGGTTGAGGCATCACAATAATGAGAGGCCGATAGTTCCAGAGTGCCAAACCCTCCCACCAGGAATTGACAGGGTGATAAACAAATCACCATCTCCTTCCCCCACACCTACACCAACCGCAACACCTTCCGCAACTCCTACACCTTCCACCACGCCAACTCCTAGCCCAACTGCAACTCCATCTCCTTCCGCTACCCCAACCCCTACACCAACCGCTACCCCAACCCCAACCCCTACACCTTCAGAATCTCCATCTCCGACACCAACTCCATAAAGGGTTTAGGGTATAAAAAAACACCCCCTCTGCCAATCGGCGGATTGCGGGGTGTTTTTTATTTAGCCTCTACCGAGTTCACGGTAAATTTTTTCTCAATTTCATCTAGTACCTTACGCACATCATGCATTTCGTCAGGATCATAAATAGACACAGGAAATACTTTCTCTCCTTTTCCGGAAAAAGTTTTAAGTATTTTAGAAAGTCTCTCCTCGCTCACTGCATCCGACTTCGAAATCAAAATATATTCCGGTTTCGTTACCAAAAGTGGATTATGTTTTTTAAGCTCATTTCTTATAGCCTCGTATTTTGCCATTGGGTCTTCATCAGTCGCTTCGATAAAATGAAACAATATTCTGGTTCTCTCAATGTGTCTTAAAAATTTTGTCCCAAGTCCTTTTCCTGAAGATGCCCCCTCAATAAGTCCGGGTATATCAGCAAGGATAAGCGTGTGATAAACCCCAAGATTTGGCTCAAGAGTAGTGAACGGATAGTTTGCAATCTTGCTTTGAGCATTTGTAACCTCATTTAAGAGACTCGATTTACCCGCATTTGGAAAACCCACAAACCCGATATCCGCAATCAACTTAAGCTCGAGCTCAAGAGTTTTCTTTTCGCCATCTATGCCTTTTTCAAATTGTTTAGGAGATGTATTAGTAGATGATCGAAAATGAAAATTTCCCCTTCCTCCCTTTCCGCCTTTCGCCACAAGGACTCTCTCGCCTGAAGCAATAAGTTCCGTAGTAGACCCAGATTCCTTTATATGGACAACCGTTCCGCGGGGAACCTTGAGTACAAGATCTTCTCCACGCCTACCGTCCCTAAACGCAGACCTGCCATCCATACCATCTTCTGCGGAAAATTTTTTCTTTGATCTAAAGTGTCTCAAGGCTCCAATATCAGCCACAGCCTCCAAATATACATTCCCGCCATTTCCCCCAGAAGCTCCGGTTGGCCCAAGAGCCATTTTTATATGATTAAAAGCAACGGCCCCATCGCCGCCATCACCTGCAGAAACATTAATCGTAACGTTATCTATTAACATAATTTATATTTGAGGCTCTTCGTGCGGAGTCTCATACGAACGCTTTAAAAAGATTGCAGATACAAAGAGCGTGGTAGACGTTATCGCTGAGAAAAGACAATAAAGACACAACGCTGAAATCACAAAAACCTGCAGATAGACAAAAAACAACGTAGCAACAAATCCTAAAATCGAAATCCCAAAAATCAATTTAAGAAGAAGCGCAGATTTTGTTTCTCGATAAAAAATCAAAAACAGAAAAACAGTCAGATAAAAAACTGCCCCGATAAGCGCAAGCGGTATTCCCAAAAAGGGAGTCGCATACGGGCTGGTAAGCACAGTCTCGCAACCATTAACAATCGTGCACGGCGGTATTGCCTGCAGAAAATGTTCAGCAGTTAAATAAGTTGCATCGCAAAACCCCAAGATTGCTGCAACGAAGAGAGCTACAAGAGCTACCTTATGAGTTTTTTTCGATTTCGGAATTAATGAGTGCTCTAAATTCGTCATAGCTTCGTGGGTTTTGTATTTGCACTCCGTCCAAGAAAAATGTCGGCGTTCCGGGTATTCTCATGCTGTTTCCACTCTCCATATCTCTTCGTACCCGCGCCTTTACGTCACTTGAGTCGATGTCTTCAAGAAATTTTGCCTTATCAAGTCCAAGTTCCTCTGCATAAGAAGCAAATATTGTCTCCGCATCTCTTGAGTCCGACCAATCTCTCTGGTGCTCAAAAAGCATATCGTGCATCTCCCAAAACTTTCCTTGTATCTCAGCCGCCTCCGATGCTCGAGCAGCAAGTTCCGCATTAGGGTGGATCTGCGCTAAAGGAAAATGTCTATATGCAAAAGTTATTTTATCTCCAAATTCATCGGTTATCTGGTGAACTAGTGGATAGTATGCTCCGCAGGCAGGGCACTGAAAGTCGCTGTATTCAACAAGCACGACAGGGGATTCCAAATTTCCTTTTGTGTGGTCATCGGCTACAACAGCGTCTACTAGTAGCGCAGTGCCGGAACCACTTCCTCCACCATCATATTTTGCTAATGCAAAAATCCCTCCACCTACAACTCCCAAAACCACAAGGGATATAAACGTGGTCTTAAAAGCTCTTTTCATCTGCATCGACTTGCGTGCTTTGTCTTTCTCTGCCTGCTTTTGTTCCTGTATTTGTTTGTATGTTTCTTGATCCATAAAATTATTTACCAAAAGAATACAAGAAAAAACCAAAAAAAGCAACCAGCCAAAAAACTTAACCTTTCTTCGTCACAGATTTTTTAAGAAAGTATAAAGTCGCTCCATAAGTTACGATTGCCGATAAAAACGCATACCCTAAAGCAATCGGGGCAATTCTAAACAATCCGCCCCAAAAAACATTACTACTAAAAAGTAAAGCAAAAAAAATAGTACCAAACTGTAATAATAGATTCAAAAAAAATATCCATATAGCAGCTTTTAACGAAATTTTATTAAATTTTTCGGAAGATATCATTGCACGCTTCCTTGCGTAGCTTACACCGAGAAAAGCTCCTAATACATAAAATACCAATGGCAATACAAAAATAAATACCGAATTTATAAAACCAGGGTAATGCAACAAATCTTTTCCAGGCAAAAAATCATACAAAAACGAAACAATAATCGTCGTCGCAGCAATAGTTGATGAAATCCAAAACTCACTCTTGGGCTTAGATTAATGTTTGTGACTTTAAATTTTGATCCATGAATTTTCAAATTAAACTTTACCCGACTTATCAATAATAAATTTTTTTCAATTAAGCATCCATATAGAATAGTTGAGATACGCCGCGAAAGTTACCCACAAAAGATAGGGGATTAACAACGATGAAGCCGCTCTCGAAATCCGATAAAAGTTCACGACTACATATACTATAGAAATCCAAAGCGCGACAATCACAAAAAATCCCAAAACAGGCGACTCGAGTCCAAAAAACGCATAAGACCAAAATATATTCAAAATATATTGAACGAGAAATACAGATACAGCATTCATTTTTTGAAGATCGCCGCTCCACAATCTTTCAGACACGGGGTTCCACGCCTTCTTTCGACTCTGAAAAATTCGTTTAGAAACTTTCCATTTTTTTTCGGACACAATAAAAAGCGAAACACCCATCAAAAAAAAGAGTGTAGTCCACACAGGACCAAACACCCACGAAGGGGGATTGAGTGAGGGCTTTACCAAGACCGTATACCAAGTAGTAACAGAGGATGCGGTAAATACAGAACCAATAACACCCGCAAATTCACAGATCAAAACAAAACCAACGAGTTTCAAAAAACGCATGTAAAAATATTTACTTGTTTATTTTCTTCCACAAGTAGATGCCGAGAAGGATAAGGTCGATGAGAACTACGAGTCCAAAAATGAACCCGAAGAAATTTCCTCCCCACATCCCACCATAATAGTTCATCATGAATAAATTATAGTCGATAAAGAAATTATAAAAAATAAAAGTTGTACACAACCTGCGCGCGAAAAATATTTTTTCAAAGAGTATAATTTAAAAAAAAGATGAACCTTTTAATCGGACTTCACGTTGGTTTAGGTGAGCTCGGAGCTCTCGCCTTCCTCTGGGTCTTTGTAGAACTTTTAAATCCAAACAAAGAGCGCATCACTCGCGCGCAAAAAGCTGTGCTCATCGGAGTATACGCTCTCCTCGCCGCTTGGTTTATTGGTGGTTGGTATTACGTCGCAACTTACGGACCTATCGTAAAGCCGATTATAAAAGCAGGTCCATATCCGTGGGCTCACGGCATAGCCATGGAGGCAAAAGAACACATATTTATTTTTATCCCCATTCTCGCACTTGTCGTATACAAACTTATCGAAAGCGCGGGCAATCGTTTAGAAAAAGAAAAAAAGACATCACGAGCCATAGCGACTCTTTCGCTTCTCATAGTCATACTCTCATTCACGATAGCAGGTATGGGTTACTTCATAAGTTCCGGCGCAAGGGCGGGGTATGAGTCACAGAGCACAACCCAAAATCCATGAAGAACACACTACGACATATTTACGCAGGCGTCGCAGTCATTTGGTTTACTGTGGCGATAACTGTAGTAGGCGAATTTTCCTCTTCCTTTAAAGACATCCTTAAAAATCTTACAGGTCATCACTGGGTAACAAAGGGCATTTTAGCCGTCGCGCTCTATGGTCTTATTGTTTCAGTTGCTCCAAGCGCAAAGAAGGATAAAGAAAAACAAATAGCGCGTGGCGTAAACATTCTCATCTGGAATACCATTATTGCTACACTCTTCTTCCTTATATTTTTTATGTGGCATTTTCTAACGGAGTAAAAAGTCGAAAAACAAATTTTAAAAATATGAAAAAAAATATTAAATCAGAAAAAAAGAGTTCAGATTTCACCAAGGCGGGTATCATAGGGGTGATCAGCATAGCCGCAGTATTCTTTTTACTTTCATCTATGCCGGCATTTTCTGATTCCTCAAATATAGTTCCCGTTGCATCTTCAAATCAAAACGCTCTTCCACCGGAAGTTCCTGCTCTACGCCTAGATTTTGGAAAACAACTCGCCGCCTCTTCCTGTGATGGTGTTGGCTCTCCAGTTGTGAATGCTTCGCAGAAGATTAAAAACACTGTCGATTCCGGTGAAGCGGGAAACTACTGGGCGTTCGATGATTTTACAAGAACTATCCAAGTCTGGAAGACAAACGTTCCTGACGAGTATTGCGCTTCGGTAAAATATACAGGCAGTTTCCGAGGTGTCGCAGGTCAAGTTAGCCCGGGCGCTTCCGGTGTTCTGACAGGAAGCGAAGCAGGTCCTATTCAGGGTGGATACAATGCAACTATAAAAGGAACTCTTCTTACCGCCCCCCTTTGGAATACAAATGGTGGAGTGGGAACAACTGATTACGGATGCGACATAAACGCAAACTGTCCCGGCGCCATAAATTGGGTAACCCAATATTTCAACTCAAATTACACATTTACCTACAACTGGTGGGGTTGGATATATCGTGCCGGTGGCAAAAAGACATGGGTTAACGCAAGCGAAGGCAATAGTGGCGACGTCCTATAAGCTTTTTTCTGAAAAAACCACTAAAATCTCCTACCGATCTATATAGGCGGGGGATTTTTGCTTATTGCGACCCCGTTGACGGATAATTAATTTTAAGTAAAGTATCAAATACGGACATTAAAAAATTGGCATAGAAAATTTCCGTTTTCTGGAAAAAGGGGAAAAAGAAATGCCCAGATCTGATGGAGGTTGGTTTTACACTTGGTTCTTCTCTGTTCTTCTGTTCGTCACGGCGATTTTTTGGATGTATTTTTCTTTTACCACTCAAAAGAAAAAGGAGTACCTAGATGACACAAACGTCACAATCCAAAAGTCATCCGTGGCAGAATTCACCTCGCAACACTCGCCCAACAGGAAGAGTAGAACTGTCGTCGCTTCATTTTCACCCAGAGAAAACTCCGAAGCCGAAAAAGTTGGTAACACCGAGGAAAAAGAAGGGGCAGGGGTAAGCGACAACTATCCGGAAAAAACTCTCGCGATATACAATTTCGAAAAAGGGAAGTGGGAAGATTGCCCAAGGCCAAAGTGGTTCGATGGGTACCCAAACGAAACCCTCGCTTGGCTCCTTTACGAATCAGAATACAAAGTAACCGATGATTTTTTTGAGCTTTTGGAGATAAAAGTCCGAGAAGAGGATGAAGAAATAAAGAAAAAAGAAATCACGGCAAACCACACCCTCCGTGGGTTAGAGCTCTTTGAGGAAATGGAAAAAATAAAAAGAGAATATGAATCTGAAGTAAAAAAATGGATAGTAGTCTACGGCTCACGAAGATGATCCCCGAGGACGCTAATGCCCCGCCAAGCGGGGCTTTCTCACCCCTCTAACAATAAAGGCCCCGCCAAGCGGGGCTTTATTCTACTCATCCTCACGCGTATCAAACTCTTTCTGCATCCGTTCCAACCATTCTTCCTTAGTCTCGCCAGTGTCATTGCTCATGTTTGATATTTTCGTTTTGTGTGCCTCATCACTCATCATATGTTCCATGCCTTTCTTTATTATTTCCTCAAGTGTGTCACCAGAAAATCTTTCATCGCACACACCGCCCAGTTCACTGCAACTAAAACTTTTAGCCATATATTTTTTTTAATTAATTAACTCGAAATAAATTTACTACGGAATGTATACTTCATCGACACGATTCACTTTACCATTTTGTATGGTGATGGTGAACTCGTATCATCCTTCTTGGCTCCCGAATTAAAACCTTCGCAAACTTTTGAAATCATTTTGCCAAATCCGATACACAAATCCAAGAAACGAAATCTGAAATGACGCGCCCCG
>PFAZ01000007.1:71779-75196 GCA_002773535.1 Candidatus Harrisonbacteria bacterium CG10_big_fil_rev_8_21_14_0_10_40_38
GAGGGGTCTGGGGAGGAATCCGCGCGGGCTTCGGCTTTCTTTTTTGAAAAAATCGGCGGCTACAAATTGATTATATCAACTTTTTGCAACTTTCTTCTGCTTGTCTGTAATTTTCAAACTTTCGAACATTGATCGGTTCAATTCGTCACTGTTCCTAATAATCTCTGGCTGTCTGGTACTTTTTTCGGCTTTTTCAAAATGATCTAAGTTAAGCCCAATAATCATATCTGCTATCATCTTGAATTGCATATCAAAAGCGAATATATAATCTTTCTTTCCATCTTCGTAAACGAATTTTGATTGATAAATATAAAGCAAGGTTCCGATTGCTTTTTTACAAAACATAAGATTGTCTAGTTTTAATCTTAGTTTATCGTGAACAATCAAATTTCTTATTCCGTACACAAATAAAATGTTGTCCCTAAGAATTTTCAAATCACGATCTTTAAATCCGTAATATTTCTCCGTTATATACTCGCTAACTAATTTTTTAAACTTGGTTTTTCTTATGCCAAAAAATCTGAACCAAAAACCGCTATCAATCGGGGCTTTCAAATTGTAATAAATAAAATAATTTTCCAGCGAGGTAACAACTTTCCTAGCACACTCATCCAAATTGAAATAAAAATATTCCGTCATTGCGTCAATCAAATCCCTTACAAAAATGACATCTAATCCATTTTTGGATTTATTTACTTCCGGAAAACCCGGAATGGGTAGAGGCCACAAAATCGCGTGATATTCTTTTTTATCATCAACTATAAAAACATCATAAATATCAAATTGGGAGACAGTTCGTAAAAGAACGTGACCCTCTCTATATTTTCTTTCTAAAATCTCCCTGTTTATTCTAGGTAGTGTCTCGCTAATGTAGCCAACGATGTAGCGACTGGGATTCTTTTGCCTCAATTCTTCCGAAACCTCTTTGCCATTTTTGAATGAACCAAAAAACTCCCTAATGTCATCAAGTAAAGTTTGTGAAATTTTTTTGTGGAGATTGATGTTAATTTCTCCGCTAACTTGTCTAATATGAAGCGGGTGATCATCAATATTAAAATTATCGACCCGTGAAGGAAGTTTTATTGAGTATTTGATCAGAACTTCTACTTTATTTTGATCCTTATAGTATTCATGCCAAGTTTTCATGTTACTCTTGCTTTAAAAACTCATATTCAATTTTTGAAAATAAGCTACTCGGCAAATCATTAAGCCGTTTTTGGACAACCTTAATCGCTGGCTCTGACTTATCAATTCCAATCCAGTTGCGATTGAGCGATTGTGCCGCGACAAGTGTTGTGCCAGAACCAGCGAAACAGTCAAGCACCAAATCTCCCTCGTTTGAGGATGCTCCAATGATAAACTTTAATAAATCCAAACTTTTTTCTGTTGGATACTGCGGATATTGTGGGTCTTTGAATTCCCAAATATCCTGCATCTTTTTCCCATCTCTTTCATCAAGAAAGATTTTTTTGCGCGGAACTCCGTTTGCCGACCATTCAATTAATCCTTGCTTGTCCCATTCTTCCAAAATAGCCGGATCGGTTCGCCAGTGGCGACCCTTTGGCGGTTTCATTCCTTTCCATTCTTTGCTTGTGTTGCCGTTAGAAGTTTCTCCAGGTGCATGGAGTGGAATTGTTGTATATTTTCGTCCATCCTTATCTAATTTCTTGAATAGACGTTCCTCGTCGTCTTCTGAAAAAGAAACACGTGGGTCATTCCATGTCGGCGTAGCCGACTTTGAATAAAAAAGTATCAAATCTTTTATGTTGCCGTATGCTTTGCGATGAAAATTCTTGGGGTTGCACTTGATACGAGTTATGTCATTACGAAACATTTCACGACCAAATACTTCGTCCATTATAAGTTTTACATAGTGTCCGATTTTGTAATCAATATGGAGATAGATTGACCCGCGCTCTGATAAAAGCTCGCGCAAAAAAATCAGCCGTTCGCGCAAAAATTCTAAAAAATCTGCTCCAATGAGAGTGTCACTATAAGCGATAGCGTCTCCGTTGCTACTACTGATTGTGTTTGCGCGATCGTCGCTGATTTTGAAGTGTCCGTTTGTAGCAAATGGAGGGTCAATATAAATCAAGTCAATCTTACCTGAATAATCATCGAGGAGAGTTTTAAGAGTGGAAAGATTATTGGCGTGTATCAGCTTATTTTTCGCGCCTTTTCCCGATACAGTTTTTAGTTCAGCTCTCGAAGTTTTTTCGAGAATATCTTTCTCATGTTTTTTATTGTCATAGGTAATAAGCATAGACGCTATAATTGATACAGAAATTCACGCAAAACAAGTGCACTCATTATATTTTCATCTTTGAGTTTTCCAGTTATATCTTTATACATTTTGTTTTTGCCCTTGATGTAGAGGACGCCATCGAGAATAGCTATTTTAATCGCCTTAACATTTTTGGCCTTTATTGTGGCGATAGCATCATTGAATTGAGCGTTTTGGTGTCCGCCAAAATCGGTCAAAAACTTCGCTTCACCGATAACGTATTTTCCGTTGAAGCGACCGATAAAATCCAAACCTTTGTTATGTTTGTAATTCAAATGTTCGCGAGCAAATCTCATCATTTCCGCATCACTGGCATCTAAGATAGCGTTTCCTTTCGCTTTCAAAAACTCATCGAGTTTAACCGGCTGAATTCCCAGTGCTTTCTTGTTGAGCCAACGTTTGAAAAGCGGACCAATTTGGCGGTTTGTTTCTTTGGGTTCAGAACAACGCGCAAAAATTTTATCAAGCCCCATTTCATATAAACGCCCCGAAAGTCGAGCAGAAGTTGCTGGATTTCGCTCTAGCGCAGTTTTGTCTCGTTTCAAATAGGCAACATAGGAATCTTTAATCGGAAACAAATCTAATTTCAAAAGATTTTTCATGAGCGTGACATTATCACGCTTTTCAAACGCTTTTTCTACATCCTTCCAAAGTTCTCCGTTGGGTTCGCGTATTCCTTCCGGAATTGTCGGATACACCTGAAATAGATCGTCCAAATAACTTTTTTGGCTTGCGTAATCAATACTTAATTGTGTCCAAGGATTTATGTTTTTCATAATTTTATTTAATCAAATCGTCAATACTTATTCCCAACCCCTCGGCAATTTTGGTAACGGTTTGAATTGACGGCTTTGTTATTACGTTCGATTCAATCTTGGTGAGCGTTGTGTAGGGAATATCGCACTTTCTCGCGAGGGCATCTTGCGTCAATCCTTGCTTCACTCGAAAGACTTTTATTTTATCCCCAATTTCTTTATTGTTCTTACTTTCCATAGTATGATAGTATAAGTATGAGCGTTGAAAATAACCCTCACAAGTATACTAACATGAATTTAATCTTTTCTCAATTTGTAGCCGCCGATTTTTTCAAAAAAGAAAGCCGAAGCCCGCGCGGATTCCTCCCCAGACCCCTC
>PFAZ01000014.1 GCA_002773535.1 Candidatus Harrisonbacteria bacterium CG10_big_fil_rev_8_21_14_0_10_40_38
GAGCAGGCGGGCAAAAATTCCTTCCCCCCAACCCCCTTCCTTGAGCAGGCGGGCAAAAATTCCTTCCCCCCAACCCCCTTCCTTTTTGCCCACCTGCTGGAAACCCCCAGCGATTTTTTTGGACGGCGGGACCTCAATTTGGGTGGCGGGTGGGGTTAGTCGTCTTTCAATGTCAATTTATAACCTTCAAAATCTGCAGGTTTATTATACTCAAATCTCTCAAAAATTTGAATACGGACGCGTTCCTGCAAATGTTCGCGCTGTTTCTGTTCGTCTCCGATTTTCTTCAACCATTCTGGCGGTTTTTTGATAAATTCTTCCATCAATTCCGTGTTTTCTGAAAACGCGCGAATATCCATATAGAAAGTATCCTCAACAGATTTTTCATCTTCTCCATCGTTCAGCGGTGAAAGTTGAATAATCTGTCCCATCTTTGCCTTGTTCAAAATCAAAATCTGTTTATCTATTTTTCGATGGTAGGTTTCAAAAACAGGAATTGATTGGCCATTGAAATCATACCAGCCACCAAAACCTTTTATTTCGAGTTGCTTAATATCTCTGTGCCATTTCGGCTTGAAGTTTTTGGAATCCTCAAAAAACCGCCAGAATGCAATGTTTGTTGCAAAGATAACGATGTTGTCCTGATTCTCAAATTTTGAAAGCGTTGCCTCAAAATCTTTTTTGGTAATTTCTTTGCAATCTTTCGCTATGCCATCAAGCAAAAAGGAGTTTTCGCCAGAGGCGAGATCGCGCCCGTAATTTTCACCCCAACCAACATAATGAACATGCCACTCGTCAAAAAACGAAGCCTTGTCGTCAACGATATTGATTCCAAAACGTTCCTTTTTGCCAGCGATTTTTTCTTTTGTTTTATCCTCGTATGTTTTGAAATGCTTGGCGAAAATATCACGCAGATTCGCACCCTCGTAGAAACTCTTTAATACTTCTTTCTTAAATTCCCCAGTCCTCTTTTGGCTGATATTTCCTGTTTTATGCTTTGCAGAAATCTGTTTTTCCGCTTCTTTCTTAAGCTTATTCAAGAAAGGCACAAGTTTAGCGTCAAAAATTTCATCTAATTTTGCGGTGTCAAAACCAATTTCTGCAAGCATATTTCCGGCCTGCTTGAGTTCGGTCGATAGCGCAATAAATCCATCTATTGAGTGTTCAAGATCGCTTAATCTATAAACGTGCAAGTCGGGCAATTTATAATTTTCAATCTGTGAGTACTTGCCTTCCGCGTCTGCAGAAGCACTTTGCAATACGCGAGCCAGTAGCAATAGGAAATATTGCTTGTAATATTTCTCGCTTCCATGATGTCCTTCCCAAAAATCAAACTTTTTCTCAAAAAGCCCTTTTCGGAAATAAAATTTTATTACCTCGTCTAATGATCTGGGCGTTATATCGTGTCCAATCCAAGAGGCGTCTGAATCTGGGGGCTGTTTGTATTCCCAAAGGTACTTAAGATAGCTATACTTCTGCTTAAATAAGCAGTATGCACCTATAGCAAAAACTATCTCTAAAAGATTTCGATACTTAAATTGCGAGGTAGCAAAATCTCTTATTTTCTCCTCAATTTCTTGTGCGGATTTCTTTTTTTCCTCATCTAAATTTGGCTCGATGATTGCCTTTAACTCATCAAACTTTTTTAGCCACGCCCCTAGTTTTTCTTGAGTGTTTAGATCACTTTCTGAATCGACCAGCTCCTTAACTCGTTTTTCTACGCCATGCTCTGCGTCAAGCTTGTTATATTTCTGCAAATCTTCGTTCAAAATAATGTGTCCGTAATTCCAAACCTCACCTCGGTGGTAATCGGGAACATGAATACCGTCAACCAAAGACGAAACTAATGAATGAAAAATAGAAGTTTGATTTTCGGCGACGATATATCGAACAGTTGAAAAAAAGTATTTATCAAAAAGATCGAGATAAGAAAGCTGGAAATCGCCTTTCTTGCCCAGCCTATTAAAAACAATATCTGTGTACCAGTGAATTGCTGCGGCATAGGCAGAGCCATCATTGCGCTGTACGGCGGTTCTAGTTATTTCTGCCAGTTTTCGTAAAATCTGTTCAACAAATAGTCCGTTGTTTTGTTGTGAGGACAAAGCCGCAAGTATCCAATTGATATGATAAACCGCAAACCTGCTCATTTCTTCGTTTTGCGACCCTATTGCGGCCTCATATACTCGCACAATTTGATTTATAGCCGTTGAGAAACTAATTAAATATTTTTCTGGATCAAAAGCGAGGCGGAACTTTGCTTCCTTTTCGTCTTTTTTATATAGCTCAAAAAAATCTTGACTGACTACCAATTGCTCGAATCTATCCGGATCGTCTTGTTGTATTTGAAAAATCTTTTTTACCGAATCGCTTATTTTCTGCAAGCCATCTAAAACGAGCTTGTTCTTTTGTCTCTTCGTTTCAAACACTAAAATATCCCCAATCCCTTCGAGGGATTGCACCAAAATATCCTGCTTGGAAGCAGTCGCTTTTTTATTCAATAGATTTTTCAACATCTTCATAAAGTTGGCTAATAACGGATTTTGTATCACTCATAAATGTTTTAATCCGATTTATTATGCGCCAAATTGCAAAGGCGATGTATATAAAAACTAGCAGAACAATCCACGCGAGTATTTTCCATACCACGGAGTTGATATCGTCCTGAACGAAAAAACGTAAAAGAATCGCGGCTACAATGTTTATCAACAGAAATGGCGGAAGAATTTTATTTTCCCAAGTGTTATTAAATGAGCGAGTAATAACATCGGAGTTGTAGCGTTCGGATATTTTTGAAATTATCTCTATGCTCAAAGGCACTAAAAAGGCAATGATCGCGGCTTCAAATGCGGCGACATCGGACAAAAATGTTGGATTTGGTGTTATCCGTCCGAACCAACTTAGCCACGAGAAATCAATTGAAATTATTGGTAGAGAATATGAGAAAAGTGTATGTATCTTAAAAAGTCCTAATATGTAGCCAATTATCAGCCCAACCAAAAAACAAATTCCGACAAGGAGTTTCTTTGACAGCAATAATTTTGAAAACGAAATATTCATTGTTGCTATTTAGCAATAATCAAAACTTCCTTTGAGTTCCCGTTGCTCAAAACATATTTATAGTCCAGTTTTTTTATTTCAACAGACTTTTTGTATTTTTTGAGCATATTTACCAATTCAGATATTGTCGGAGTGCCGTCATTACGATAGGAAACTACTAAAATTGAATTTTTGAATTTATCAAACAATCGCTCAAAAGCACCATGTATCTCGCCTTTGTTACACCATTCATTTTTGCCGTTTTTTATCTTTTTGTGTTTTGAATTTTCGTCAATGAGTTTTGCCCACTCATCATAGAAAACAATGCCTTCCAAAAAATGATAAAAATCAAAATAGTTTACGCCCATGCCTTTTGTAGAAATATAGGGCGTATCAATGTAAACAAGGTCAATTTTCGGGATAGTTAAATCGAAAACATCCGAATGTAGCGCTTGATTCTTTTTTCCATTATCAAACACTGCGTTGTTTGCTTCCTCAACAAACTTGAGAAAATGATCCCCAAATGGAGTGTCCCATGTTTTTTTATTACCAAAACTTCTTTCGACTTCCGCTGTTCTAATATAGAGATTTTTTCGATGGAATAAATTATATGGCCGCTTGATTATGCAAGATTGAAATAAGGCATAATATGCTAAAGCCTGTTTGTATTTATCTTGTATTTCCCTAATGTTTGTAATGACAACATCCAGCCATTTATTTTCCTCGTCCGTAAAATAAATATCGTGGAAAGTATCGTAAATGAAAGACGGGTATTTTATTTTAGGATGTTTTTTGAGAATAATATCCAAATCTTCATTGTTCAGTATGGTTTCTTCGTTTTCGATCAAGGCAAGCCCGACATAATGATTGAATTTTAATGAATCATTGTAGAAAACTTGCTTGCCGTTTTTTTTGTATATATAGCCAACGCAACCGGTTCCACCGAAAGCGTCAAGTACTGTGTCAAAATCCAAATCTTTTGTGTAGTAATCTATCCACTTGAGGATTTTATATTTGCTTCCTTGATAGCGAGTAGACGGCAAAACACCAGCGTTTTTCGTTGGAATCTCATTGAATAATTGTGATTGCTGTTGTTTTACGGTTCTCATAGCTAAAGATTTTTTATGTTGCGATATTTCAAATAATCTTTGAGGTTCGAGTATGGTGGTCGTTTCAGTTTCGCGCTCCGCGCCATTTCTAGTGTCATGTAATTTATCCAGTAGTCGTCAAACACCTTAACTCCCAGCGTAGAAAACGGCCCCGCCCCTTCTCTTAATTCGCTCATTTTGACGCAGGAACCAATGTTTTTAGTGTTTCCGCTTCCGGGGCGATCTTTGGCGATTCTGTACTTCTCTTGAACGATAAAATCAAAATCTTTAACCACTGACAAAATATCTTCTAAATCATCAATGTTATACACTTTGTTTTCGTCTATCAGTTCTTCCTGTTGGGTATAGATTATACCAAGAATATAATGCTTGTCATAATCTTTGTATGGGAAAGTGATATTTTTCTTTGAATCCCTGTAACGGAAATATCCAGTGAACGCTCCAAGCGTAAAACCAGAAACCACATCGTGATTTTTTCTGTATGTACTTTTTAGATCAAGGGCGATTTTCTTTTTGTCTTTCGTAACAAAAGTAACATCGGGATAATGATTTTGCTCCGCAGAAAAAATCATTTCATAGCCATTCTCTTTTGCAAATTTCTGAATGACCGGAAACATCATAAGCTCAATAATTTTTGATACAACTTTTGTGTCAACCGAGATGGTATAGACATTTTTCGCTATATCGATAAAACCCTTCACCGACCAATCACCGGACGGGGTAGCAAGGACTTTTCTAAAGTCCTCTGTGTGTTTTAATAGATTCTTTTGAAAATTGTCGTGTTCCATAAGTTTATTTGATTAAATCATCAACACCGACTTCTAATGCTTTAGCAATTTTGGTCAGTGTCTCAATGGTAGGATTTGGATTCACGCCCGATTCTACCGTAACAACGGTATTAAGCGACAAATCCGCCAGTTTGGACAGGCGATCTTGAGAAATGCCCTTGTCTTGCCGGATTTTCTTCAAGTTTTTGGCTATTTTTGAACCTTGATTATTATTTGACATAGGTTTCAGTAAGATATACTATTATATTGTATAGGTTAAAAAGTATCCTTTAGCTTTCATCAATTACAATGATAACAAATTTCAAAATACTTGTCCAAACAAAAGGGAGCTCCGCTTTGTTGCGCGCGCACGGGGGGCCAGCGCAACCTTTCCGTATCTTTCGGTCCCGCCGTCCAAAAAAATCGCTGGGGGTTTCCAGCAGGTGGGCAAAAAGGAAGGGGGTTGGGGGGAAGGAATTTTTG
>PFAZ01000002.1:0-600 GCA_002773535.1 Candidatus Harrisonbacteria bacterium CG10_big_fil_rev_8_21_14_0_10_40_38
AACAAGGAAGATTATAAAACCAATAATATTATTATAAATTAACTCAAAAAAAACCGTCACGGGAGCCTTAATTATAAACGAGGGAGAAGCCAGTGCATATAGAAGCAAAGTGCCAATAGTTATAATAATCACATAATTAAACATTGGCTTACTAGGAAGCCTACCAGATACCCAATAGCTTGCTAAAACCAAAAACAAAAACACAAAATCCATTCTTACAAAAAAGGGGTGAAACCTGACAATTGCATCTGCAAGAACAGCAAGTAACGCATAAAATGGAGCCGACGGTATAAAAAACGCGAGAGCAAAAAGCACTACAAGAATCAAATTTGGTTTCAACTGACCTATTGAGAGAATATCAGTATTTTGTATAAGCCCAGAAACAAGAACAATTACAAAAGCAATCGTCCCATTCAAAAATGCTTTATCCGATTTCATTAAAAGACGACTGAAATATCAGTAATATTAGCGACCTCATATGGCAGCTCTATTGAAGCTTCCTTGAAAGTGTTATTTGGATCGTCATAAATTTCTGAAATTTCACCTATTGTAAACCCATAAAGAAAATCTTTGCCGGTAGCATAAACAGATGAATGCGAA
>PFAZ01000002.1:620-68338 GCA_002773535.1 Candidatus Harrisonbacteria bacterium CG10_big_fil_rev_8_21_14_0_10_40_38
TTCCACCCGCAAGTAGCGCATCAACACCGTCGCCTATTTTTACTGGAACCTCCCACCCCGTATCAAAAATCGTCCTCGCAACACTGTACGATTCAAAAACTTCAGTTATCTGACCAAGTAAGAAAGAATTATCAATCACTACATTCATACCGGAAACAACGCCATCTCGTAAACCAACATTTAAGGTTACAAGCCCACGATTATTAAAAGGATATGTAGAATAAATTTGAGCTCTTAAAAACTTATGACTCCCCTCATCATACTCACATGAGGATTTTGAAAGAGCTAAAATTTGAGCACGCAGTTTTGCATTTTCATAAGCAAGCTCCTGTGGATCTAAGCCTGAACCACTAAACGACAAAGATGATTCAATTAAGGCAAGGGAGGGACCAACCGCCGAATCGAGTTTCGCGCTAACAATATTTTTTGCCAAAAATGAACCATCCCAAAAAAAGGAAAGCCCAATTACTGCCAAAAAACCAAAAACAATAAAAACCCTTTTAATCACTTTTAGAATTATAACTTAATTTCCTTCGGGCGTAGAGGGTTATCCAAAAGATTCTCATAATGCGTAAGATTCTCTATAACAACACCAGTTCCTCTCGCAACACACGTAAGCGGATCCTCAATAACCATAGTTGCAACAGACAACTCTTTTGAAATCAACTGATCAATCCCTCTAAGGAGACTGCCTCCCCCGCAGATATTTATACCTCGCTTTAAAATATCCCCAGCAAGCTCAGGCGGAGCAATCTCAAGAACCTCTCTTATAGCCTCAACAATAGAGCGTAGAGATTTTGCTATAGCTGCCCTTACCTGTGTGTCCCTGATAACGATTTCCTTTGGAAGACCACTGACCATGTCTCGCCCTCTTATATTCATCTCAAGTTTTTGATCCAACGGAATAGCTGAACCAATAGCAAGTTTAATTTCCTCTGCTGTTGCCTCACCAACAGCAAGTTTAAATTCTTCCCGAACAAATCGAAGAATATCATCTGTCAGTTTATCACCCGCAACTTTTAAGCTCTTTGAAGTCACGGTTCCTGCCATAGAAATTATGGCGATCTCTGTAGTCCCTCCACCGATATCAACAATCATGCTGGCAATTGCCTCATCGATTGGCAACCGCGCTCCGATAGCCGCAGCTAAAGGCTCATCAATAACATAAGGCTGAAAAACCCCCGCCCCCATAACAGCATCTTCAACAGACTTTCTTTCAACCTCAGTCAGGTTTGAAGGCACGCCGACAATCGCTTTTCCATAACTCATAAACGATCCTTGCTTCGCAAGTTTTCTTAAAAAGTGGCGAAGTATCTCCTGACTCATTTCAAAGTCAGAAATAACCCCATTAACCAGAGGTCTTATTACTTGTATATGCGCAGGAGTTCTCCCAAGCATTTTTTTCGCTTCCTCACCAACGGCAAGAAGCTTCCCCGTCTTGGTATTAAACGCAACTATACTTGGTTCATTTATAACAATACCCCGCTTATCAAGATAAATAAGAATATTACTAGTACCAAGATCAACTCCAATATTTCTGCTAAAAAATGGAATGCGAATCATAATAAAAAAATAGCTTCGATAAATCCCTACTTAGAGGAAACTAACCTAATCAGCTCTGCTTGAGTCACGATCTTCAAAGAATTTTGAGTACGTTTTTTAAGCTCAACTTTAGAACCGGTCTTCTCGCTCACCACAACACGATAAGGAATGCCTAGCAAGTCAGATGTAGCAAACTTTTCTCCTGCCCGAAGTTCTGTACGGTCATCATATAGTACAGGAATAGCCGCTTTTTGCAAAGCATCATAAACCTTTTTACCTGCAGTAATTTTTTTATCGCGACTAACATCTATAACATGAACTTTAAATGGAGCAACTGACTCAGGCCAAATTATTCCTTTGTCATCATGATAAACCTCCACAAGAGTTCCCATAACTCTAGTAGGCCCTATCCCATAAGAGCCCATCACAACGGGAAGTCTCTCTCCTTTAGAATTGAGATATGTAAGCCCAAATGAATCTGAAAATCTTGTCCCGAGTCTAAATATATTTCCAACCTCAATCGCTCTGGATTCAGAAATTTTTCCTGAACAATCAGCATGATGTTCTGGTTTATAAATTTCTTTATTTTGAGCAAAAGAACATTTATCACAGTGATAAACAATATCTTCCCCAACCGGATGAATAACCTGAAACTCGTGTGTGTATTCTTTTGTAAACGCGCCGCCACTTGCCTCAACCATCATAGCTTTCAACCCAAGACGCTTAAAAGCCTTGCTATAAGCTTTTGCAACTTTAGCATAAAACTTATTCAAGTCTTCGCTGTCGACATGAAAGCTGTAAAGATCCTTCATTAAAAATTCTCTCCCTCGGAGAAGACCTCCTTGTGCACGAACTTCAGCTCTAAACTTATTTTGAAACTGGTAAACCGCAGAAGGTAAATCTTTATAAGATTGTATATAGTTTACAGCTATAGCCGCGATAACCTCTTCGTGAGTCCAACCCAAGCCATACTCAAAGTCATGCGCATTACTGCTTTTCCCTGTCTTATAGATAATATCCGTGTCCCATCTTTTCGATTTTTCCCAATATTTTTTTTCGACAAGCGCAGGCATTAGCAACTCCTCTGCCCCTAAATCATTCATCTCTTCTCTTATTATCTGAACTATATTATTTAGCACCCTAAGACCTAGAGGCAAAATTGAATAAACCCCAGCGGATGCCTTGGAAATAAAACCTCCTCGTATTAAATATTTTGCATTTGCCGTCTCCTCGCCTTCTGGAAACTGCCTTGCTGCATCTGTAAAAAGATTTGATTGAAGCATAAATCCTGCCGTCATTGTAGCAGGATTTTATACAAATAAAAACTTTACGAGAAAACCAATACACATCCAATCCCCAAACTAAATTTATTCAATAAATCTCTACAACACCCTTATAACGTCTTTGATTGTGATAACAATCATAAGAAGAAGTAAAAGTATGAACCCCAACGCATTAGCCCAAATTTCAAATTTCTGAGGCAATGGAGATCCTTTGATTTTCTCAAAAATTAGAAAAACCAATCGCCCGCCATCCAGCGCAGGAAGAGGCAAGATATTAAGAGCAACAAGATTAAGCGAAATCAAACCAACTAATTGCAACAAATAAACAATTCCAAATTGGGCGCTTTGACTAGCAATTTGGAAAATACCAACTGGACCAACAAACTGATCAAGTCCGGCAGTTCCCGTAAATATTCCGGCAATAAGGCCAAACAATGCAGCGAATATTGATCCAAGAAGTTTTAATGAAGCTGTAAAACCTTGGCCAATAGCAGAAAAGAATGAATGCTTTGGAATTCCACCCTCTGCAAGCATTATTCCAAGAGATCCCTCTCCTTCCGGCGGATTGAGTCGTGGAGTAGTATTAATTTCGATTTTTTCCGATCCTCTTAAAACTTCGAATGCGACGGGATTTCCAGCAGAGCTTGAGACAAAATCAATAAATGACTGCGTAGTAGAAAACCCGACAATATGATCCCCGGGTTTTATACCGGCAGACTCGGCAGGAGTATTCGGAACAACATTAGTCACCACAACCACTTCCGGTATGCCAACCATAAAGATCGAAGATATGATAATCCAGCCGACCAGAAAATTCATAATAACACCCGCAGTTACAATCAAAGAGCGTTTCCAAACCGGAAGAAACCAGAAACTCCTCTTCTGAAGCTCCAACGATTCGGGATTTTCTTCATCTTTTTTCTCACCATGTATACGTACAAATCCACCAAGTGGCAAAAGGTTGAAACTATAAACAGTTTCGCCTATTTTTTTTGAAAACAAACGAGGCGGAAAACCAAATCCAAACTCCTCAACCAATAGACCTGATTTTTTCGCCGCTATAAAATGTCCAAATTCGTGAACGATAATAAGTCCCGAAAGACCTATGATAAAAAGTAATATTGTCATGATTCATTTATTTCAGAAATTTTTTTCTCTAAAAGAGAATCTATTTCCTCATTCGACTTTGTTATTAATTCCTGAACTTTATTTTTTAAAGAAAATTTCTGATCTTCTGTTATAACTTTTTCAGATTCCTGTGAAGCAATATTTTTATTTGCATCATCCCTTATCATTCTAAGGTGGATTCTAACTTTCTCAGCAGTCGACTTTACAAACTTTCCAAGCTCCGTCCTTCGCTCGCTTGTAAGCGGAGGCATGCTTATACGAATCATATTACCATCAACCGAAGGCATTAGTCCCAAGGGAGAATTTTCGATTGCATTCGAAACAGCTGAAACCATTGTTTTATCCCACACGGATATCTGTAAATCCCTAGGTGGTGAAACGCTAATAGACCCTAGCTGTTTTATCTTCATGGGCACCCCAGCGTAATCAACAACTATATCCTCAATTAATTGAGGAGAGGGTCGATTTGTTCTTATTCCGGAAAGTTCAAGCTTCCAGTCATCGATAACAGACTTTGTTTCCTGTTCAAATTTTTTTACAACGTCATCCATATTTCCTTTATCTTCAAACTATACATTAATCATTATTGCCTGCAAACAAGTGGCAAAAAATACAAAAGTAGACCAAAAAAAACGACAAATAAAATAAGACCAAATGCCTTTTCCATAAATTTATTGAAGTTTACTGAGTAAAGCCGCTTCTAACTGAAGCCGACGATTTGTATTAAAGCGATTGATAAATCCTATCCTCCTTGCAAGCTCCTTCAAAATAGGAGCATTGTGAATAATATCACGCCTAAGCATCAAAACAACTCCGTATACAAAATCTGAAAAATCCGGCTCACCCGCCTCAACTATGGACTTTAACAGTTCTGTTTTTTCTTTTGTGACTGAAAGCTTAAAAAAATTTTTCACATTATTGCGCACACTTTCTGGTAAATCATCAAAATCAAGATACACATCACCAAAATAAAGTTTTTGAAATCGTGAAACCAAGGGCCCTATAAGAGATTCTGGATCTGGCACAGAAAGAAAAATTAGTCCATGTGGAGGTGGCTCTTCTGAAATTTTCAAAATCGCCTGCTGTGCCTCAAGAGTCAAATTATCGGCAGATGAAACAAAAAGAGTTCTCTTTAAAGACTTAACTGGTTTCTTCCACAAAAAAGAAATGGCTTCTTTCATACTATCTATCCCGCCTGATTTTTTGGCATCAATAAATTTCGCATCTAAAAAAAACTCACCATCGCTGCCACCCTCTAAAGCAAGGCAAAGCCAATTTATAAAATCTTCGTGAGATTTTTTAGCTCTCCCAAAAAGAATATACGCATGATGAAGCCGATCATTTTTCAAAAGACGTTCAAAATCTTTTTTAAATCGAATCTCTGCTGCCATTTATCTCTTATTAAGAAGTGTTTTCTTATAAATATCTAAGTGAGTAAGTATAAGTCCTGCGCCTTTTGCGACACAAAAAAGAGGTTCTTCAGCAAGATAAGTCGGCACACCAGTCATTCTTCTAAAAAATTCATCAAGATATTGTATTTGCGCACCGCCTCCGGAAAGAACAATTCCCTTCTCCATGATATCAGCAACAAGTTCAGGAGGTGTTCCATTAAATACATTCTGCACCGAAGCCGCAATATCCATAATGTGAGGAGTTAACGCTTCGGCTATTTCGTTTGAATGCAAAGTTATATCCTTTGGCAAACCCGAAACTAAATCTCTACCCCGTACTGTGTGTTGCTTCTGATCTTTTGCAGACAACGCCGCCCCAATATGAATCTTTACAGATTCGGCAGTCTGCTCACCAATAGATAGTGCATACTTTTTCTTGGTGTAATCCATAATTGCCTGATCAAATTTATTCCCTGCAACCCTAAGACTTGCCCAAGAAACAATTCCACCCAAAGAAACCACGGCAACCTCAGAAGTTCCTCCGCCAATATTAATAATCATATTACCGGCATAGGCATTTATCGGAATTCCTGCTCCAAGTGCTGCAAGTATCGGCTCTTTGACAACATATGCTTCTTTTGCGCCAGCCTCTTTTGCCGCATTTATTACAGCACGTCTCTCAGTTTGTGTTATTCCGGCAGGAACAGAAATAGCAATCTCTGGACGTAAAATATTTAAAGGTCCAATTGCCCTAGATATAAAATATTTAAGCATCGCCTTTGTGATGTAGTAATCAGCTATAACCCCCTCCTTGAGAGGTTTGTACGCAACAATGCTCTCGGGCGTTCTGCCAATCATCTCTTTTGCCTCGCGACCAACCGCCAAAACTGCATTTTCAGGAACGCTGAGCGCCACAATGGTCGGCTCGTTTATCACAAAACCTTTCCCTGGAACAAAAACTATAGTATTAGCTGTTCCAAGGTCAATGCCAATTTTTCTAGTAAACATAGTAAAAATCTAAACCACCATAAATGTGGCTAAAAATAAAAAATTAGAAAGCGTCCAAACCTATGAACGCTTCGTATATTACTACGAAAAACTACTTTTCCGCAACACGAGTAATATCAGCCCCAAGCTGATGTAGTCTTAAATCAATTGATTCATATCCCCTATCTATCTCCTCAACACCATCAATCACCGAATCACCTTTAGCAATTAAAGCCGCAATAATATTAACCATGCCAGCTCTCAAATCCCTAACCGTAACGTTTGTACCAGAAAGTGGCGTATATCCACGAACCGTCGCCACATGCCTAAATCCTTTACCGGAATACCTACAAGACTCCTGTGGTGGACAAATATCACTGACTGAGATATCTGCACCCATTGCATTCAGATCACTCGTATAACCAAGTCGATCTTCATACACGGTTTCATGAATTATCGAAGTCCCATCAACTTGTGTTAAAAGAACCATAAGAGGTTGCTGCCAATCAGTCATAAACCCAGGATGAAAAACTGTTTGCACGTGTATAGGTAGAAGTTTTTCAGCTCCGGAAAAAACTATTCCGTCAGACAAAACTTCATATTCCGCGCCAAGCTTTCTTACTGTATTTAAAAAAGTTATCAAATGATCCTGAATTGCTCCCTTTACTAAAACCTTTCCTCCAGTCGCAATAGCAAGACACGCAAAAGAAACCGCTTCATTTCTGTCAGGAAGAATTCTATGAGTCACTCCTTTCAATTTTTTAACTCCCTCGATATGAAAATCACGTTTTGCACCAAGCTCAATAATGGCACCCATTTTTTGCAACATTTTCACAAGATCCATGATTTCCGGCTCGAGTGCTGCGTTATATATTGTCGTTTTACCTTTAGCTAAAACCCCACTCAATATCGCATTTTCAGTCGCCCCAACACTTGGAAAATCAAGTTCGATTTTTGTCCCAATAAGACCATTCGGAGCTTTTGCCCTGTAGCTCTCCCCAGTAACAGAAACCTCCACACCCAACAACTCCAAAACTTTTACATGTTGATCAACTGGCCTAGATCCAATCTTGTCCCCACCCAAGACCGGAACTTCAGCCTCACCAGCTCTTGCCAGAAGCGGACCCAAAGCTAAAATAGGAATCCTATTTCGCCTAGTTCTTGCCTGCTCAATCTTGCTAGTTATTATCTTTGGAGTATGAATCGAAAGTCTTGATCCAAATAAATCAATTTTGCTCCCGATTGCCTTACATAAATCAGCAGTTATTTCAGTATCACCAATACGTGGAAAATTCTCCAAAAAGCACTCCTCATCAGTCAGAAGAGACGCAATCATCATTTTTGTAGCAGCATTTTTCGCCCCAGAGAGAGTAACTTCTCCCTCGAGTTTGCATCCACCTTTTACAATAAACTTCATAATTCAAATGAACTCTATCAAAAAGGCAAAAGAATATCAAAAATCTATTTTTTTGAAGAAAAAATAAAAAGAAGTGATGCCGTCATTCCTCCAACAATATCCGAAAACAAATCACCCATTGTATCAGCCACTCCTAACTGCGCCTGACGAACTGTTCCCGAACCACCAAAAAACTGATCAAATATAAATTCAAAAAATTCCCACCCAACACTAATAAGCAAAACAAAACCTATAGAAAATATAAGCGCAGGCAAAAAATTACCTCTAATCGGAAATAACTCTCCACGTGTAAAAAAAATATAGAAAAACAGGAGCGCAACCCACGCACCGCCTATAAAATGATAAACATTATCTACACCGTCAAAATCCCAATACCAATTAAGATAGATTGCTGTAACGTGCAGAACAAAAATCAACGCCAAAAGAGCAAGCAAAAGCAACGGTGAGGAAAGAACACGAAACATATAATTTTTAACGCTTTTTCCACTGTGGAGCGCGGCGAGCTTTCTTTAAGCCATATTTCTTACGCTCAACAACTCTTGGATCCCTCGTAACAAAACCCGCTTGCCTAAGCTGTTTTTTAAATCCAGAATCAAGTTTTACTAAAGCTTTTGCCAAAGCATTTCTAATAGCATCTGCTTGAGCATTTATTCCGCCACCAACAACATGCACCGTAGCACTCAAACGACTCTTCGCATCAATAAGATCAAGAGGAGAACCAACAACTATTCTATTACGAGATGATTGAAAATACTCTTCAAAAGGTTTTTCGTTAACCGTTATTCCACTCCCAGACTGAAAAACACGGACACGCGCCTTAGCGGTTTTCCGCCCCCCTTTTGCTTCGATATAGCGATCTTTTTGTTCCAAATCTGATTTCATAAATGTTTGAAGATTATAGCTTTATAGTAAGTCTCTGTAAACGCCCGTTTCTAAGTCTATTTTTTGGAAGCATATTATACACCGCATCTCTAAGCACTCTATCAGGATTCTCTTCAAAAACCTGTTTATAGGTTTTTTCCTTAAGGTGACCCATATATCCAGTGTGTTTGTAATATGTTTTTTGAGTATATTTATTACCCGTTACTAAAATCTTAGAAACGTGAGTAACCACAACTCTTTCAGTTCCGGGAAGTCTAGGATTGTACTTGGGGGAATTTTTTCCCTGAAGAACGACTGCGATATGACTCGCAAGTCTTCCAAGTGGCTGATTTGTAGCATCAATTACATGTTCCATGGTGAAATTATTTTACAAACTCAATAACTGCTTTAGGCGCTCCGTCCCTTTTTCTAACTGAAGCCTGTTTTATTATGCGAAGATAACCACCAGCACGACCCTTGTATCTAAGAGCGATGTCATAAAAAAGTTTATGAGCAGATTTTTCCGGCAAAGATGAAAGAAGTTGTCTATGACTCGCAAGGCTTTGTTTCTTAGCAATAGTAACAAAGCGCTCCACTACAGGACGTATTTCCTTTGCTCTAGCCTGAGTTGTCATTATTCTTTCACTAACTATCAGGTTATTTGCGAGCTTTTGTATAAACAGCTTCCTCGGGCCGCGTTTTAGATTAAACTTTCTCATAAATTACTTCTTTGATTTTGTAGATTTCTTTTTCGGAGCCAAAGACTCATCAGAATCCTTCTCTTTTTTACTCGAAGAAGATTTTACAGACGGCTTCGCTTCCTTTACTTCAACTTCACTTAGCTTAATAAAATGATCCTGTAAAATTTTTGTTGACTGATGAAGCGCCTGTGAAGGACTAATACTTCCACTTGTCTCAACCGTTATCCTCAAACGATCATAGTCCGTTCTATCGCCAACACGCATATTTTCAACATGAGTATGAACCTTTATCACCGGAGAAAAAATCGCATCAAGAGCAATAACACCAATAGGCAACTTCTCTGATCTCCTAACCTCAGCAGGAACATATCCAAGACCCTGTTCAACGGTTATTTCCATATCAAACTCAGCACCCTTTTCCGTAACTGTCGCAATATGATGATCAGGGGTAATCACTTCAACACTAGGATTAACATCTATGTCTGAAGCCAAAACCTCTCCCTCGCCCTTTTTCCTTATAGAAAGAACCTGTGGCTCATTAGTATTTAATCTAAATCTAATTCTTTTTAAGTTAAGCATTATCTCAACCATATCTTCAATCACACCAGGAACAGCAGTAAATTCATGACTGGCGCCTTTTAACTTTACCTGCGTAATAGCAGCACCCGGAAGAGAGGAGAGTAAAACTCTTCTAAGAGCATTACCGACTGTAGCCCCATATCCCGTATAAAGACCCTCAATCTCAAAAACGCCCTCTTTTTCATTTTCTGAGACCGTTCTTATTGAAACTGTTTCACTAAGTAGATCGTATTGCATAAAAAATAAATATATAAATTACTTTACGTATTTTGAATAGTAGTCGACGACCTTACTCACATCAAAGATGGCATCAAAATCCTTTGGAAATTCAAGAACTTTTCCTTCAAGCTTTTCCGATGACAGCGAAAGCCATACCGATGGATCATATTTTGCCAAGCTCGAAGCTAATTCTACAAATGGTTTAAGTGACTTTGATTGCTCTCTAATGGATATAGTATCTCCTACTTTAACACGGTAAGAAGGAATGTCAACCTTACGGCCGTTAACGAGAATATGACCATGAGAAGCGTACTGCCTACCCATAGATCTAGAAGGAGCAAATCCAAGACGATATACCACATTATCAAGCCTACGCTCTAAAAGCGACATAAATTCATCACCAGTAACTGAAGGGTTTTTAAGAGCCTCAACAAAGAGTTTTCGCACCGTTCTTTCCTTAAGGCCATAAGACCACTGGAATTTTTGCTTTTCCTGAAGTTGTTGCCCAAAATCAGAAAGTCTACGTCTCATGTTCCCATGAACACCAGGTCTTGTTGGACGCCTTATATGCGCACATTTCTGAGAAGCACACCTATGAGGCTTCAATCCAAGCTTAATGCCTAACGCTCTTTCTCTTTTTTCTCTGGTATTGAACATATTATTTAAACACGCCTAACTTTTTTTGGCCTCGGACCATTGTGAGGAATCGGCGTCACATCCTTAATCGAATTAAAGGTAAAACCTCTATTCGCAAGACTTCTCAAAGCAGAATCTCTACCACCACCAATTCCACTTACGAAAACATCAACATCAAAAGGTCCAGACTTCTGAATTTTCTCATAAAGTGCGGCGACGACCTTCGCCGCAGCAAAAGGGGTTGCCTTCTTTGGCCCAGAAAAACCAAGTGATCCAGCGGAACTCCACGCAACAACGTTTCCTTTTTCATCAGTTATTGTTATGAGAGTATTGTTATAAGAAACAGTAATATAAACCCTTCCTGAGGCAAATTTTTTGCTAACTGATTTTCCCGCAACCTTCGAATAAGCCTCCTCTAATTGAGCCTTTTCTTTAAGCGCATCCTCGGTAGTTTGTTTTGCTATTTTTTTCTTTCCCATAAAACTTGAAAATTTTTACCCTGAGCTAAGTCAAAAGATTATACATTAATTTTACTTAAGCTCTATCTTTCTCTTTCCGCTTCCAGCAGTCTTCCTTACATTACCCCTAACAGTTCTGGAATTCGTTTTTGTTCTCTGGCCTCTAACTGGAAGATGTCTCATGTGTCTAACACCCCTATAGGCTTGAAGATCTTTAAGTAAAGCGATATTTTGTTTTATTTGTTGCCTAAGCTCACCTTCAACTTTATAATGTTTATCAATAGATGTCTGAATCTTTCCTACCTCATCAGACGTTAAATCTTTCGCACGTTTTTTAGGATCAATTCCTGTTTCGGACATTATTATTGCAGCCGTAGAAGGACCCACGCCATAAATATACGTGAGCGCAACCTCAACTAATTTTTCATCTGGTATATTTACACCTACAATACGCATAATAATTTATATTACTTAACCCTGTCTTTGCTTGTGTTTTGGGTTTACACAAACAACATGCACTCGTTTTCCACGGCGCACAACCTTACACTTCATACACATTTTTTTTACCGACGAACGAACCTTCATATTATTTAAAGCCGCCTAGTAATACGACCCTTGGAAGCATCGTAAGGACTGAGCTCTATCAAAACCCGATCCCCAGGAAGAATGCGGATCCTATTAAGACGCATCTTACCAGAAAGATAAGCTATTATTTCTACGCCATTTTCAAGACGAACCCGAAATTTTGTTGCGGGAAGTGCTTCTTCAATCTGGCCTTGTACGCGCAAAACGCCCGAATCCTTCATTGTGTTTACCAAGCTTCAAAAAGCCGAAAACTGCTACTTAAAAAGCAAAAAATGCTGCATAGAAAGCACTTTTCAGCAGTGTGGCGAGCATATCATAACCATACTAAATCAGTCAACGGTTACGGTTATTTTATCGTCAGATGGCACAGATCTTACCCAAAACGGCCACAAAGACACTTGAGCGCTTTCAAGCCCAGGAACAGAAAAGAGTATAGGTTTTATTTCGTCTTCGGTTTTTCCCGCAATACGCCCTTTAATATCCTGAATGTCTATATGTTTTGCAAAAATAGCGTCATAGCTTATAGGCAAACCAATATAACCATCATCAATATTAAATTCTGAATCGCCATATTTTAGCGTTTCACTCTTTACGTCAAATCCATCCCCTGAATCTTTTTCAAAAGACTCATGAAGAAGTTTAAGAACATCAGCTTCTTTAAAAAGCATAAGAGTAAGAGACCCTTCTGTGGAAATACTAAAAGTTCCATTAGAATCCGATGAAAGGTTAATAACCTGACTCGTAACCTCAAATCGAGTCGCTCCATCAACTAGTGTAAATCCAGCTGGGAGTTGAGCCTTAACAAGAGACTTTATAGAATCCTCAAGAGTACCACTTGCCTTCTTTTTCGCTTCCTCAAGCTCAGCATCACTAGGATATGGAGCTTCACCAACAAAGCCTCCCGCCATCTGAGAATCACTCGATCCATAAAAATTTTTAAATTTGGGAGTCCCCGCAAAACCGGGTATTGTAAACCGCTCAACAGGTCCAATGTTATAAGACTCACCTGGTTTATCAGCAACAACTTCCACTTTTATACTTCCCGGTTCAGAAATCTTTCCATCAACAACTTTTGCACCAGGAACAACAACTGACTTCGTAATCCTAAAAATCTTTCCATCAGGAGTTTCAAACCTCGTTGTTGCAACTAACGGTTGAGAGTCAGAGCTAAACTCATTAAATATCGTTATAATCCCAGAGGCTTTCTGTGAAACTTGTTTCTTGGAAGTCGCAGGGAATGAAAGCTGTAAATTTTTATTTTGAAAAAAAAGCTGACCTGGAATCGCCAACTTTTCCGGATCAACATCAGAAATATTTTTATCAACACGCACCGAATCGTTATAGTTCCACGAAGCCTTTACCGCAACAATAGAAACATCCGCCTTTGGTAGAGCAACAAGACCAAAAACCAAACCACCTAAAACAACCAAAAAAATTATCGAGAGTAAAAAAGTTTTCCGCGAAAACATAGACTTACTAGATCTCTGAGTCTTTGAAGAAACACGAGAAGAACCTCTATTACCTCTAATACGCGAAGTTCTTGATGCTACCAACTCTACACGAGAATCAGGCGCAGACGATTTCCCATGACTTATATCAGAAAAATGTCTTGGCGGCTCCCCAAAAAACGGATTAAAGCACTCGATATCAAGTGCCTTGCAAAGCTTTAAAACATCATCGTCAATTGACTCAACTAAAAGCTGCGTCCCAACAGATTCCGCCTCCCGTTTTAACAAGGAAAAATTGTGATCTGATTCACCTAGCTTAGAAAATCTTGGAATGGTAAGAAGCACCGCCTCAGCTTTTGCATCAATTATTTTTTCTGCAATAAAAGCCGGTTCATCGCTTTTTCCAATTGTGATTTTATGTACATTCATAAAAGTTTATCTAAGCAAGCCAATGTGCATGCCTACGGGCAACTTTATTTATTCTATCATTCTGATTTATGAAATAAAACTCAATAAGTGCAGAAAGTGATGAAAATAAATGAGGCAGGTCCATTTTTGCATCAAAATCAACATCAAAACCAAGTTTTTCAACAACAGATTTAATATCAGCAGGCAAAATATTAACTTTTCCGGCAATTTTACTTTTAAAAAATCCCCCAAAAATAAAACTTGGTAGACTATCGCCCGAAGAACCAATCACATAAACCGTCGACAAATTATATTTCTGCAAAAAATCTTTCAAAGACGAGCCAAATAGAGAAGATTCATTTACAAATATTTCTTCAAATTCTTTCTGCATCCTAGAAGAAAGTGACCCTAAAAGATAACGATTTAACATTTCATCTGCCACATATTCAGAAACAGCAAAACTTTTACACAAAGCATCTAAAAAACTTCTAGTACCCCAGCGTATAGTTTCAATATGTGAAATAGCGCTTCCATCATAAAAAAAGAAAGAGGTCGAATTTTCTGAAAGCTCAGCAAGGAGAAAACCCGTACTAGAAATAGAACGCCTTAAAATATCAACAACCGTAACCCCTCTTTCAACAGTTAAACCAACTTTTGGGAAAGCATCCTTTAGATAAGAAAGAAATTGTTTTGGCATAAACGTTTGCGTAAAATGCACCTCAATAGATCTCGCAGGAAAACCCATAGGGTTAACCACTCGATGTCCATCAATTTTGATATTTCCAACAGAAGCATCTGTTAAAACAACATCCACATCCCTAATATTCATCTTTGCTGCAACAAGTCCCCTCTGCTTGTCAAAAAGACGCCAAATACCCTGCGCCACTTTATTATGTAAATCAGTTTCATCAATATGCGTATGCGGAGTGTCTCTTATTAGAGATATTGGCATATGTACAGTTGTTGCATAAGACGAATCAACTGAAAGAACGCACTGAACCTTACTCGGTCTAAATTTAACTAGTTTTTTAAAACTTTTACGAATCTCATCCGAAAGCGCAGTCGGATCCAAAATAGATTCTGAAAAAAATGAGCCAATGGGTTTTATAAATTTCTCACCTTGTTGAAACTTAAAAAGAGTAGCGTAAATATGGGTAGGAAAAATCTCCAAAACAAATACCCTGCGCCAAGAAAAAAATCTTCGAATGCGCTGAAACATTTGCATAACCCGTTAATTATACACTCTAAAAAATCATGCCTCTAGCTTTAATAAAAGCCTGATATCATATAATTTATAAACATGGAAAAACTACTAGCTATAGACGCAAGCGCCCTACTATACCGATTCTTTCACGCACTTCCCCCACTCACAACACCGGAGGGAGAACCCATACAGGCAATCTATGGCCTCACAAACGTCTTACTGAAAATTTCTATGTACGAAGGCCCAAAATACATAGCCGCAGCCCTGGATAGACCCGAACCGACTTTCAGAAAAGAAAATTTTGAAAACTATAAAAGTCACAGACCAAAAGCCTCAAATGACCTAATAAACCAAATAAAAAGAATGCCTGACGTTTTTTCTCTATTTGGCATAAAAACATTAAGCGCAAAAGGATTTGAAGCAGATGATGTCTTAGGAACACTTGCTGAAAAATTTAAAAAAACTCCAGAACTCAACATAGTCATATTCACAGGCGACCTAGATGCCCTTCAACTTATAGAAAAAGACAAAGTAACCTGCAGGATAATAAAAACCGGAGTCAGTGAAGCTGATATATACGACGAAAAAAGGGTTTTTGAAAGATTCGGAATTTATCCAAAAAACCTAAGAGACTACAAAGCCCTAACCGGAGACTCATCCGACAACATCCCAGGAATTCCCGGCATAGGTCAAAAAACAGCCGCCGAGCTTATCAAGGATTTTGAAAATATCGAAGGCATATATGAAAATCTGGTAATTATAAATTCAAAAGTTGCAAAAAAACTCGAAAACAAAGAAAAAGATGCGCTTCTTTACCGAGATTTAGTAACAATCAGAAGAGATGTAAAAGAAGTAGAAGAAATAAAACTCGAAGAATTAAAAACACCGCCCCTAGATAAAGAAAATTTAAAAAAATATTGTGAAGACATGGGTTTTGAAAGTCTCATAAAAAAACTTAAGTAATACACTCACAACTTCAAACAAGGTGTAGTATCATTGAGTCATGAAATATGGTTTTGAAATAATGAACCTTGGTATACTCGTACTCATTACGGCCGCTCTTTTTCTTGGTATTTGGCAATTACCATCAGAGTACAAGGTTCTCAACACCGTAGTACTCCTCGCAGCAGCTCTTATTCTCACAATTCCAAACATAAAAAGAAAAGATCCAAAAAAAACAGAAAAAGAATATCTCGAAAAAATCGTTGATACTCTAGCCGAAGGAGTCATAGTTTATGATGAAAACTTTAAAGTTCTCGTATGGAACAGCGCTTCTGAAAAAATTTTTAAATTAAGTAAAAAAGAGATACTAGGCCAATCATTTACATTAAAAATCAAAAAAGACGCCTCCTTAAGATACAGCCGCCTCTTAACAATACTCTTTCCCGCCCTCGCAACATCGATAATCCGCAGATCAGATCCAGGCGTCTTCCCGCAAGTTGTCGACATTTCATTCGATAATCCTCCATTAGATCTTCGAGTCGTAACCCATAGAATCACAAATGAAATTGGCAAAACAAAAGGATTTGCAAAGGTCATCATCGACAGAACACGAGAAATAACCCTCCTTCAGTCAAAAAGCGATTTTATCACTGTCGCATCCCACCAATTACAAACACCTATATCCGGACTATCTTGGGCAATTTCAAATATTCAAGAAGAACCACTTAGTGAAAACCAAAAAAGCCTAGTCGCCAACATGGCCGGAGCAGTAAATCGTCTTGTAAAAATAGTTACAGACCTTCTCGATGTCGCAAATATCGAGAAAGCTAGGTTTGGTTACCACTTTGAATCACAAAACCTTATTAGCTTCATTGAAGAAGCATTAGTAAGCGCAAAACCCATCGCAGAACAATACAACGTAAAACTATACTTCGAAAAGCCTAATGATATCGAAATAAAAGCCATGATAGATCCTCCAAAACTAGGAATTGTCCTGAGAAACCTTTTAGACAATGCAATCAAATACAACATCCCCAACGGCGAAGTTGTGGTAAGCATCGCCCCAATGAAAGACAAGCCCTACGTCGAAATAAGTGTTCGCGACACAGGTATTGGTATCCCAGAAGAACAAATGGGTAAAGTATTTACTCGATTCTTCCGAGGAGAAAACGCCATGAAATCAGTTGTTGAAGGAACTGGTTTAGGACTATATATCGCAAAACACATAATCCGCGCCCATGGCGGAGAAATAGGTGTCGCTTCCACGATCAACAGAGGAAGCACATTTTCGTTTACTCTTCCACTCGATCCAAAACTAGTTCCACAAAAAGAAATTTTCTACGATGAAGAATAATACTTTAGCCACTAGAAATTAGCCAATAGCCGCTAGAAAATAGAACTTTATTGTTAAGATAAATCAAGAAAATAGTGATATACTCTCACGAAACTAATGACTAAACCCTAGTCGCTAGCAGCTAAAATATGCCCGAGCTCCCAGAAGTTCAAACAATGGTCAGCGACTTAAATAAAAAAATCTTAAACCGCAAAATAACCGGCTTCTGGTCAGATACCCCAAGAATCTTCAGATATACCACCATAGAAAAAATCTCAAAAGAAATACCGGAATTTAAAATAACTGAAATAACAAGAAGGGCAAAATACATCTTAATTCACTTAAAACGCAAAAAAGAAAACAAACTGCTTGCAATTCACCCCAAGCTTACCGGCCACCTACTTATCAAAAACGCAAAAGAAAAAGAAAACCCAAAAAGCTACATAAGAGCCAAATTTTTTCTTGATAAAAACTTGGTACTTTCTTTTTCAGACCTAAGAAAATTCGGGAAAATCATGTTCGGCAACAAAGAAGAAATTGAGAACCTTCCAGACTTAAAAAACCTCGGGCCAGAACCTATTGGGCTAAACCCAAAAATATTTACACAAATAATCTCAAAAAAGAAAAAAGCTATTAAACAAGTCCTTCTCGACCCAGAAACAATATCCGGTATAGGAAATATTTATTCCGACGAAGCGCTATGGATGTCAAAGATCCATCCATTTAGAGCCGCAAATACACTCACGAATACAGAATTCAAAAAACTTCACAAATCAATCAAAGAAGTTCTTATAAAGTCCATTGCTCTACGCGGCTCATCAATCAGAAACTATCGCGATACTGAAGGCAAAGAAGGCGGATATAAAGCAGTTCGCAAAGTCTACAGCCGCGAAGGACTTCCTTGTTATAGATGCAAAACGCCAATAACCAGAGTCAAAATGGGCGTCCGTTCAGCAAGATTTTGCCCAACCTGCCAAAAAATATAAATTTATTCCACCACTCCCCTGATTCTCCTCAGTCCCGCTCCAACAGATTCTTCTTTTTTTATCCTAAAATGACCAATTTCCCCTGTATGGGTTACATGCGGTCCTCCGCAAAACTCTTTTGAAAACGCGCTATCTATATCTTTTCCAACAAAATAAACATTAACCGGATCAGGATATTTTTCTTTAAAGAAATAAAGAGCACCCGTTTTTTCCGCTTCCTCTTTTGGCATAATAATTTTCTGCACTGGTAAATCCTCCGCTATTACATCATTTACCAGTTTTTCAACCTTAGAAATTTCCTCCGGTGTAAGTTTTCTAGGGAAAGTAAAATCAAACCTTGTTCTATCAACAGTTATATCAGATCCCGCCTGACCGACTTCAGACCCCAAAACCTTTCTAAGCGCCGCCTGCAAAAGATGTGTGGCAGTGTGAAGTCTCAAAACTTTTTTAAGCTCCTCTTCATTGCCCGCTTTCAACTCACCCGTGTCGAGAATGAGCCCATGCCCGCCAAACTTTTTCTCTTGCCCAGCCCGAGAAATTTCTTGGTGTTTTTCAAATTCCTTATCAAAATCTTCTCTGGTTAAATTTTTTGCTTTTTCAGAACCAACTTCTTTTATAACCTCATAAGGCAATCCATAAGTAGAAAAAAGAGAAAAAGCAGACACAGCATCAATGTTTTGAAGTTTTTCAAGCTCCTTTATTCCCTTGTCTAATGTTTCCAAAAACTTTTTTCGCTCTTCAGAGAAAACCTCTAAAATCAATTCTTTTGAAAGATTGTCATAAAAATCTCCATATTCACGCACAACGCCACCAAGAAGAATATTTGAATCAAATTTATATTTTTCAGAATACATAACAAACCTCCTCACAAGTCGTCTCAAAACATAGCCAGCATCTTTATTTGACGGCCTAACTCCATCACTTATCAAAAAAACAATACCTCGCGCATGATCAGCGGCAATCCTCCTAATCTTTATAGGCATCTCCAACGAGATCTCACTTAAAAAAGAAGCGAACAAATCCGTATCAAAAATAGTCGGAACGTCTTGAGAAACCATTACAAGCCGCTCCAGCCCCATTCCGGTATCAACTCCCTGAATTTTGAGAGGAGTTAGTTTCTTTAATGAATCACAGTAAAACTGATTAAAAACAATATTCCAAACCTCCACAGGAGGTTTGCCCTGAGCCTGTCGAAGAGCACCATTCACATAAATTTCTGTTGTTGGCCCGCATGGACCCTCACTGCCGGTCGGACCCCAGAAATTATCAACGCCCTCTCGCCTCACATCCACCTCTGGAGCAATTTTTTTCCAAAAGTTGTATGATTCCTCATCAAACGGAACTCCGGCCCTCCAGTCGTCGTGAGAAACCTTTTTGGGGTCAAAAACTGTAACATAGTCAATTTCAAGACCCATCACCTTAGTAATAAACTCATACCCATATCTAATCGCCTCCTCCTTGAAATATCCCCCAAAAGAAAAATTTCCAAACATCTCAAAAAAAGTAAGGTGACTTTCATCTCCTACTTCATCAATATCAGAAGTTCTAAAACTCTTCTGAATCGAAGTCGTATTAAGACTTCCAAAATCTTTTTCTGCGTCCAACTCCCCCGTAAAATACTTTTTAAATTGTTGCATTCCGGCAGTCGTAAGAAGCACCGATGGATCATCCGGCACAAGAGAACTAGAGGTAACAACCTTGTGCCCCCTCTCCTCAAAAAAACTTAAAAATTTCTGCCTGATTTCTCGGGAATTCATAAAACACCTAAAACAAATCTTATTCTTTTATTCAATTTCAATCGGCAAAGCTGACGAAGGCAATTTTGAAGGTGCCTCCTCATCAAAAACTGCTCTATTGCTTTTACTAGAAGAATCAGGAAGTTGTCCATCATCATCAAAAACAGGAAGTAAGTCTTCTATGTCATTCAAAGAATTATCTTCCGAATCGATATCACCAAATACAGGAACCACCGCATACGGCAAAAACGAATCCCTTATACCAGCAAGATCCATATTTAGTGAAGAATCCAACGATTTCTCAGAAATTTCTGAAACAACTCCATAAAACTTAGCTCTCTCTTCCGATTCTAAAGATTCGGAGTTTTGAAGAAGCGCTTTCTGTAGCCTGAAAGAAAATGCGGACATAGGTTCAAGTCTTTCTGGAATAGAAAGTAAAATATCATCAATTCTTTCCCGAACAGACTTAAGTTCGTTGTCATCTGAAAAATATTCAGATTCAAGACCAATAAAAAATAAATTATGCCTTATAGTCGCATCTACAACCCTATCCAAAAGAGCGCTCACGTTCTTGTCATCGCTCGTCCCAGAAAGTGAATCCAAGCTATCAGCAAGATTTACAAGCTGATCCTTATAATTCATAACCCCCTTCGACAAAACCTCCTTATCATCTGGGATAATCTCGGTAAGCTTTTCAAGTTCTAAAACCTTATCATCTGATATCGAAAGTTCAAGGTCTACTTTCCTGATTTCCTTAAAAGTAAACACACGGTGGATACTCCTTCTAAATTCCTTAAAAAAATAAAAGGGATTTGTAGGTAATAAGCCAACAATTTTACCCTCTGCCGCCGATGAAATCGCTGGCAAACTAAGTAAAAAAAACACCAAAAACGCTAAAAAACCAATATATTTTCTCATATTTTATTTCCACTAAATATACCAGAAAAACCCAAAAGGAGCAATATCGCGAGGGATCAATATTAGTACCCCTCGAGCATGTAAGCTTTCCTGTGTTCTCTTATCTTATCAAGTGCCTTTGCCTCAATTTGCCTGATTCTTTCCCTAGTAACCTTAAACTTCTTGCCAACCTCCTCAAGCGTGTGTGGAATATTGTCATCAAGACCAAACCTCATTTTTAAAATCATCTGCTCACGAGGTGGAAGGTCATCTAATATCTCACGAATTTTTTCCTTCAAAAGACCTTGGGACGCGATTTGTGAAGGAGTAAGATTTCTTTCATCAGGAATAAACTCGGCAAGAAGCGAGTCTTCATCACTATCCCCTACAGGAGCCTCGAGAGAAACAACCTCTTGAGAAATCTTCTGTATATGGTGAATCTTAGAAAGAGGCATATCCATTTCAACCGCAATCTCTTCAGGAAGCGGTGGTCGTCCCAATTCCTGCATAAGCTGCCTCTTTGTTTGTGTATATTTCGCAATCGTCTCAACCATATGGACCGGAATACGAATAGTTCGCGATTGATCTGCAAGGGCTCTCGTTACCGCCTGCCTGATCCACCAAGTCGCATACGTAGAAAATTTAAACCCTCTTCTATAATCAAATTTATCAACTGCTCGAGAAAGCCCAATATTGCCTTCCTGTATAAGATCCAATAGCGAAAGATTTGGACTCCTATGAACATATCTCTTTGCAATAGAAACAACTAAACGAAGGTTAGCCTGAATAAATTTCCATCTTGAATCCTCATCACCTGCCTCAATTTTTTTTGCCAGATCCTTTTCTTCCTGCGAAGTCAAAAGCGGTGTTTTGCCGATTTCTCTCAAATACATCTGAACAGAATCAGGCAACTCGTTCATATTTGAAACATTAAGAACGTCTTCCAATTCTTTCACGCTAACCTCATCATCTTTTGGAATTTCGATGAGCTGACTTGTCTCCACAACCTTAATATTTGCTTTTTCCAACTCGTCATAAACTCTCTCCAAAAACGCAACATCCTCCTCTATATTTGGGAAATAATGAAGAAGCTCCCCGTCCGTAACAAAGCCTCTATTTTTTCCTCTTGCAACCAACTCTTGAAGAGCCTGTTCATTTATCTCAAGAAGTTTCTCTGCCTTTTTTGAAACTTTTGCAGAAACCGGTTTTTTTAACTTGCTCTGCTTCTTTGTCTTCTTTAAGACCTTCGGCTTAACCGAAGTCTTTTTTACAACCTTTTTTACTTGTTTTTTCTTTTTTTGTGGCATAGCATTTTTTATTAAAAAATAAACAAGAAACCCGCTTTTAGCGGTGACCCGTCAAAAACCTAGGATATTTAGAGAATTCCTCAAATCTCAACCATTATATAGCTCTTTTGACGCGCGGTCAAAGTCACGCAGCGCCTCTGAAAGAGCGGCCTCATCCCCACTTACCTCGGCGTTCCTTATACGACTCCTTATAAGTTCCACCTGTTTTTTAAAATGCTCCCCCCTAAGCTGCTTTGATAAATCATCAAATTCCTCCAAAAGCTCTTTTTGCTCACCGGAAACAAGACCTGCTTTCATCGAAAGCTCATCTAAAACCGCAGTTATTCTAACAGAGGGCGAAGATTCTTCTCCCAAAAACGCCTTAACCAGTGGTCCATATTCTGCAGAAAAATACGGCGCGCACAAAGAAAATCTATTTTTACACTCCTCGCTTGCAAGAGCAAGAATAAATAATCTCTCCGTTATTGCAGCCTGTCTCGACAATTTTTGAATATTTTCAACATTCTTCACAGCTTGAATATTAGGCGTAGCTGCAGCAAAAGTATTTAAAGAAGGCATTATCGCAAGTTCCTCATTAAGACTCGCCTCGGAAATACCGCTTACTTTAGAAAATTCCCCCAACCATTGAGAACGCTCAACCGGACTTTGAATCATTTTAATTTTTGAAAGTATCGTCCTAATATTACGTTTTAGACCCTGTGGATTATTTCGTTCTGCTTCAGAAAAATACGCCCGGAAATAATACTTCATTGCAGGCTCCGGCTTTGAAGCAATTTTTACAAACACACCCGGTACCGTCCTCGCTATATCTGCAGGATCTTTACTTGAGGAAATTTCAGGATGTTCCGAAAAAAACATTTGAGGAGCAATAACATAAACAGAAAAATCTAACCCCCCGGCAATATCTATTGCCCTTTCTGTTGCCGCCATGCCTGCGCTATCGCGATCAAATGCAATAACAATCGTATCGGTAAGCTTTCTAAGGTTTGCGAGATGCTCTCCCGTAAGAGCCGTTCCGGAAACAGCAACAACATTTTGCACCCCGTCTTGTTTTACCATAAGCAAATCCATCTGCCCCTCAACTAAAATCACGCTTTGAGTATCCCTAATAGCCGCTTTTGCAAAACATAATCCAAATAGAAGACGTGACTTGTTGTAAATCTGTGTTTCGGGAGAATTAACATACTTCGCACTAGCAATACCCGTAACATTGGGATCGTTTTCCGTCTCCGGCATCACCCTTCCGGTAAATGCCACAACTTTCCCAAAGTGATTATGAATCGGAAAAATAATTCTATGCCTGAACCTATCCCAATACGTCCCCCTCTCAGTTTTTATCACAAGACCGGATCGTTCAATATCGGAACGAGAAAACCCAGCCTTTAAAAGATGCTTATTAAGCGCATCCGAATAATTCAGAGACAATCCAATTTCAAAAAGTTCTAGCGTCTCGTTGTTCAACCCTCGCTCTTTAAGATATTTTCTCGCAGATTCAGCAAGAGGAGAATCCGAATAAAGATTTGATTTAAAAAAATCAGTTGCCACCCTATGAATATCATAAAGTACCGCATATCTTCTCTCTTCCATTGCCCCTTTAGTCCTCACGTCAACCCCAGCTTTTTCTCCAAGTATTTTAAGCGCTTCAATAAATTCAATATTCTCGTATTTCATTAAAAAACTAATGATATCCCCGCCAATATTACACCCAAAACAATGCCAACTCCCCCTCTCCGGAGAAACCATAAAAGAAGGCGTTTTTTCCTTATGAAAAGGACAATTGCCTTTAAAATTCTTCCCGGCTGGAACCAAAGGCACGTATTGCCTTATAAATTCAGCTATATCAAGTTTTTCTTTAATAAGTTGAGCTGTATCAGACATATCTAGTATCACTCTACCTCTAAGAACCACCCAATCAAAGCCCTTGCCTAATTTCTCAAAATCACATATACTGGTGCCTACTATGAGATCATGTGCAATTTGCGGAAAAACATCGCGAATGGGCGGAACAAGACGTTTGCTCCGTGGTCATTATAATCCGACAAACTGGACTAGGAAGTATCCAAATCTGCAAAAAATGACCCTAGAGAGCGGCGAAAAAATTCTCGCGTGCACCCAGTGTATGCGCACCCGCACAAAAGCGACTAGAGTAAAGGCGAAGTAAAAAACTTCGCCTTTTACTTTATTAGTTTGTAATTTGGTATTTGAAAATTGTAATTTAAATATAGCGGGCTGTCGTATAATGGTAGTACGCAGGGCTGGGGGTCCTGTAGCCCGGGTTCGATTCCCGGCAGCCCGACAGATGTTTTTATGCCCCGCCGTAGCCCCGCTCTGTGGGGCGAAGGAGGGCAACCTATTTATCATTTGCGCAGCAAAAATGCTCTGAGTTTTATAGAAGAGCAACCTATTGAAATACAGAGAAAGATCTAAGGAATAACCGTTATAACCTGACCCATTCTACCGTTCTCAACAATAGTCGCCGAATTTCCAGAATCCACACCAATAGCCAAAGGGTTTGAAATTTCATCATATCCCCAAGCATATTTACCACTTGCACCCGCAATAATATCGCATTTTAAAGTAAGAAATATTACACTATTTTTCTTAAAAACATAACCTGAATCATTTATGGCATTAGTTGACAAACGAGAATTTAAAATAGGACCCAAATAGTTATCAAAACGAAAAACAATAGATGGACTACCCTCAATAGGATCTACAACATTTGCACCCGTCGTAAGCACATTATCACGATCATCATACAGCTTACATCTTCTAAGATTTTTTGGATCCCCCTCCTGAACAGTATATTTAAACGGCCATGATAAAACTCTTAAATCCTCTCCAGATTGAGTAGTATCAAAACTATAATTTGCAAAAACAAACTGTTCTCTAGGAGCCTGTACAATCTGTGGTGGAGGATTAGATGAAACACCGATACTAACCGCGGGTACTCTTGCTGTCATTATAGGACCCGTTACAGGATAACCGGGCTCCGGAATTACAATATTTCCACTATATTGGCCAACAACATTTTTCCAATCAACTTTTGGCGTAGTCGATGCCGCAATTAAATCCCCATTTATATAATCAATACCTAGTTTTCCACGAATGACAACCTCAGTAGTTCCAATTGGGTATATTATGCTATCAGAAAAAGTAAGCACAGGAGAAGAGACATCAATAGAGACTGGGCCAGCAAGAATTGTCCCATCTTTAAGTTGAAGAGTCACATCTGTTATATCTCGATCACTAGTATCATCACCGCTCCCAGCCCACCGATTCATTCTAAACACAGTTTTTTGAACCACAACTGGTTCCCTTGTTACATCAATCACAAATCCCCCCAATGGCTGATTTGGCACATCAATAGCAATATTTTGAGAAGGGAGCCTATAATCTCTTGTAACTCTAAGCGTGGGTCTTTGCGGTACCAAAATCGGCCTCAAGGATACAGAAGTATTGCCCGCTTTCACAATTATAGGCAATGCAATAACCAGAATACCTGCCAGCAGTAAATAATATATAAATGTTTTCATGCCAATATAATACATAAAATTTAAAAAAAATAAAGCGTCTTAGCGCCAGAGCTACAAAATTAAAAATATAGTAAAATATATTTGATAAATGACTAAAAAAATATTTAGCTTCGTTTTTATAACATCGCTTAGCTTCCTCGTCGGCATAGCTATAGCCGGAGGCAAATACATATTCCTAGATACCCCAAGCGTCATAAGAACTATTCCAAAAGCTCATGCGACAGACATCGATACAAATTCTTCCATCCACATAAGATTCAGCACGCCAGTCAAAAGACAGGATATAACCTATTCAATCTATCCGGAAAGTTACGGTGAATGGAGGTTTGAAGACTCGATGATTCCAAGCCACCTCTACAGAGAACTTGTTTTTATTCCTGCGGTAAATTTTGAACCAAATACAGAATACAAAGTTGTAATTGAAAACATCAAAAATCACGGCACAAACCAAAGCCAAAACACATCGTTTAGTTTCAAAACAAAAGAAGGACGCGAGCCAAAACTAGAAACCGTAGATTCTGAAGAAAATAGCGGGATGGAAAAAGCTCTTAGCCTCGTTATAGAAATTCCAAAACCGGGAACCGAGCCAATCACCATTCTAAACATTCCCGTAGATTGGCAGGACGATCCCCTCTCATGCGAAGCAGCATCGCTCAAAATGGCTTTGGGATTTAAAGGCGTAAAAGTATCAGAAAAAGAAATCATGAACAAAATAGGTTTTGATAACACCCCGCATAAAGACGGAGTATGGGGTAACCCAAACGAAGCTTATGTAGGAAATATCAAAGGAGAGATCTGCAAAACAGGATACGGCGTATATTGGGATCCCGTTGCAAAAGCGGCAACTCATTGGAACGCAGCTGAAGTGAAAAAAAACTGGAATATAAAAGATTTAGTTAATGAAATATCAAAAGGAAATCCGGTAATAGTTTGGGGAAAGATGCCGGGTGTCACCACTCATGACTGCTCATGGACAACAAACAATGGACTCCACGTTGAAGCTTACAAAGAAACCCATGTACGCCTCGTTATTGGCTACGTTGGATCAAAAGAAAATCCTGAAAAAATAATTTTAAACGACCCACTAGCAGGAAGATTATATTGGGACGTGGAAGATTTCTTGACAAATTGGGAAATATTTGGCTATAATGCAGTCGTCTTATTATGAAACGCAGATACAAAGCACTGATCATAATCACGCCTTTGCTGCTCATAGCAGCTTTTTTGTCTTTGAGAAACAGCTCTTCAAATAAGGAAGATTTTTTGGCGAACATAACAGAAAGCCCATACGCAGACACGATAAGTCCGGCAGCAGAAATTCCAAAATCATCACCCAAAAATCAACTAGACACAATATCCGAGGAAGACTCGGTACTTCCATCATCCTATTCAATAAAAGTTCCATTTATAGTCCAAGCTCCCCTCGCAGACTGGAGTGCGCCATTTAATCATGCCTGTGAGGAAGCTTCGATTATTATGATTCATCAATATTTCAAAAATCAGTCACTTGCGCCCGATGAGGCAAAAGATGCAATTTTAGCAATGACAAATTTTGAAGTTCAAAAATATGGCTCACACGAAGACACCGCCTCCGCTCAAACTGTGGAGCTTATCAAAGATTATTACGGCTACGACGCAGAAGTTCGCTACAATATAACCTTAGACGACATAAAAAGAGAATTAATTAAAGACAATCCCGTCATTGTTCCGACAAACGGTAAAGTACTTGCCAATCCATATTTCACGCCTCCTGGCCCCGACTATCACATGCTTGTCATAACCGGTTACACACCGGACAGATTTATCACAAACGATCCCGGCACAAAACGCGGCGAGAACCTCTCATACACATACGAAAATTTAGAAAAATCCATCCAAGACTGGGGACTCATGGATTGGGATACGGGAGACGGCACTCACGGTCCAACAGCCATGATAATTATAAAACGCTCATAAAAATGAGCGTTTTATTTAAATTAAGCTAGAGTCTATAATTAAAAAGTCGCAAGAAATAAGTTTTTTTTATTATGTACACACCTAAAAAATTTGATTCACTCTTAGGACTTGAAGGTTTTTCAGATAACGCATTAAAAACCCACTTTGGTCTTTACGAAGGATATGTAACAAATACAAACAAAGTTCAGGAACTTCTAGACAAGCTCCGAACCGAAGAAAAAACCGCCACACCCGAATACGCCGAGCTCAAACGTCGTTTTGCTTGGGAGTGGAACGGCATGAGACTTCACGAAATATATTTTGAAAGTCTTTCAAAAAATCCCACCCCTCTCGATGATTCCTCCTCACTAGGAAGCCAAATCAAACAGGATTTCGGTAGTTTTGAAGAATGGCAAAAAGATTTCACAGCAACCGCAGCAATGCGCGGTATCGGCTGGGCAATCCTCTATTGGGACCCTATCCACAAAAAACTTACCAACAATTGGGTAAACGAACATTATGTTGGTCATATGTCAGGCGCTATCCCACTCCTACCGTGCGATGTTTTTGAGCATGCCTTTATGATTGATTACGGCACAAAACGAGCCGATTATATCGCCGCATTCCTCAAAGCTGTAGATTGGAAAACTATAAGCGATCGTTTTTAGATAACCACTACAAGTATTAATTTACAAAGTCTCAACTGGCTTCTTCTTGTCAAACCTAATAAGAATTTCCGAAACAAGAAGACCGCTCACAAGCCCAACAAGTATTCCTCCTAAAATATCTGTCGGCCAATGAACTCCGACAAAAATCCTGGCAACGCCAATAAAGAAAGCTGCTACAAAAAGAGCTATTCCCCATTTGTATCGGAGGAAAAAAACTGCCGTAGCAACAGCAAAAAAAACAGCAGTGTGTCCTGATGGAAAACTTGTAGTAGAAGGAGAAGAGACAAGTGGTTCAAAACCAAAAAACTGAAATGGTCTTTCTCTTGGAAAAATTAAGTTTAAAAGAGGAATAAAAATTCCACGAGATATAAGTATAGAAAGCGAAACATACAAAACCGAGTATATCCGGCGCCTCCAGTCAGCTTCAAGCATAAAAGCGACGAAAAGTCCGATCAAAATAAAATAAGGCAGATAACTTGCAAAAAAAATACCCACAATATCAAGCAGCGACGAAGAACCTACAAGGTTATGTATAAACTCAAAAACCGAAATATCAAAAGACATAATAAATTCTCAAATAAAAAAGACACCCTAAAAACAGTTTAACGCGTCTTAAACCAAGTCATCAACCGCCAAAAAATTTATCTGCGCACGTAAGGGAGAAGCCCCATGAATCGTGATCGCTTTATAGCACGAGCAAGCCTCCTCTGATGCTTAACGCACGTACCAGTATATCGTGGGTCAACAATCTTCGCCTGACCAGAAACAAACCGCCTAAGCAGTTCTGATTCTTTATAGTCTATTTCCCTTAAATTCTGGGAACAAAAAAAGCATTGTGTCATAAAATCTATTGTGCTGGATATATTAGCGTACAATCACTAAAATGGCAAATCCTCGGGTGATATTTCTGAATCAACATCAATTGTTGGTATTTCTTCATGAGGCTGAGGAGATTCTTCTGAACGTTGGCTTTGCTGACTAGGCCCAGAAAAACCGCCCCCACTTCCAGCTGGCCTAGGTCCAAGTTGAAGTCTTTCAGCGATTATCTCCGTGGTTCTCCTTTTCTGTCCTTGCTTGTCATCCCACGCCCTTGTCTGAAGTCTACCCTCAATGAGAACCAAACTTCCCTTTATAAGATATTTTCCTGCTACATCAGCTTGCCTACCCCATACAACTACATTGTGATACTCGGTAGATTCTTGTTTCTGGTTATTTCTGTCGTTCCAAACTCTATTCGTTGCTAAAGCAAATGTAGCAACTTGCTGACCGGACGTAGTCGAGCGAACCTGTGGGTCAGCCGTAAGTCTTCCAAGAATAAATACCTTGTTTAAATTCATGCTTTATTTAAGTATTTCTTCAAGTTTTTGTTCCAACGCTTCATTACTCAAAGACTCAGACCCATTACTCTTAGTAGTTTGAGATTCCTGTGGCCCTGTAGTCTGTGCAACTCTCTTAGGTTTAAGAACACTTTGGATCGGAGGCGTAATAATCAAAAACCTAATAAGCGGCTCGTAAAAAGAAAGTGCGTTTCTAATATCAGCAATTTTTTCCGGAGATGACGAAATGGTTATAAACCCGAAAAACGCATGTGTTCGCTTTTTTATTTGATAAGCAAGCTCAATAGAATTGAACGCACTTGCCTGCAATATAACCGCATCATTTTTCTCTAAAAGCTCCTTTAATCCATCCAAAGATTCTTCAGAAGCGAGAAGGCAGGAAACCTCATATTCGTTCATTGTTTCTGGAACACTTTTTTCTGTTTCTTTCATGTACCCCGAACTTAGCAAATTATAGACCAAGCTGTCAATATTTATTAAGAAATAGCCTCAATAGCGGAATCCGCAACCTCACTAACCGACTCTTCTGTTTCAGGTTCATGAACATAACCAAAACCCGTTCCCGCAGGAATAAGTCTTCCGATAATCACGTTTTCCTTAAGACCTTTCAAAAGATCAACCTTACCCTCAAGAGAAGCGTTAATCATTACACGAGTAGTTTCTTGGAAGGAAGCTGCTGAAAGCACACTTTCTGTTGAAAGAGCAACTTTTGTAATACCCATAAGAAGTTGTTGCGCCTTTGCTGGTACTCCGCCATCAGCCTTAATCTTACGATTTCTCTCCAAGAAAACAGATTTTTCTATTACATCACCTCGCACAAAACCACTATCTCCTGATTCTGATATTTTCACACGTGAAAACATCTGTTTAACGATAATTTCAATATGTTTATTGTTTATTGGCGCACCTTCAGAAAGGTAAACTTTTTGAACCTCGGTTACGATATATTCCTGAACCGCTCTTCCTCCTTTAAGTTTAAATAATTCTCTAAGGTCAAGTGGGCCTTCTGATATTTGATCACCAGCCTTAACCTCATCGCCAATCTTTACATAAACCCAGGCAGATCTTGGCACTGGATACTCAACGTATTTTTCTTTTTTGGTTTTTGGATTTAAACTCTTAACCCTAACAACTTTGATAAGACCCTTCTCATCAATTTCGGTAACAACCCCGTCTTCTTCCGCAAGTGATGCCTTTCCTTTTGGCGGTCTTGATTCAAAGATTTCCTCCACACGAGGCAAGCCACTCGTGATATCAGCTCCAGCGATTCCACCAATGTGAAAAGTTCTCATAGTAAGCTGTGTTCCCGGTTCACCAATAGATTGTGCAGCAACTATTCCAACCGCCTCACCTACTTTGATCGGCTTATTGTGCCCAAGGTCATAACCATAACACTTAGCGCATACACCATATAAAGACTTGCATGTAATAGGCGAACGAACCTTAACCATCTCGACAGTCGATGAATTAATCGCTTCTGCGGTAACCTTGTCAACCATATCACCTGTTTTTGCCAATACTTTGTTTCCAACCTTGACGTCTTCTAAAATAGTTCTGGAAAAAAGCCTATTTGCAAATGAGTGCCCAAACTCAAGCCCTTGTGCACGATGAATTTCAATGCCCTCTTTTGTTCTGCAATTTTCCTCGCAAATTATTACGTCCTGTGATACGTCAACCAATCTTCTTGTTAAGTATCCAGCCGAAGCAGTTTTAAGAGCGGTATCCGTAAGACCCTTTCTAGAACCGTGAGTTGAGATAAAGTACTCAAGCACGTTAAACCCTTCTTTATACGAAGATTTTACAGGAAGCTCAATTGTATCACCCTGCGGATTTTGTACTAATCCTTTCATACCCATCATCTGAGCAGATTGAGACCAACTTCCTCGAGCCCCTGAATCAATCATAGAATACACAGAGCTATGAGCATGAAGTGTTTTTGGAACAACTTCCTTAGAAAGATGATCATTTGTTCTTTTCCATATTTCAATTGACCTCTCTCTCCTTTCAGAATCCGTTAGTAAACCTTCCTCGTATTGCTGTCTTACAATCAAAGCTTCTTCTTCAGCTTTGGCAAGAATATCTTTCTTTTCGGCAGGAACAATAACATCATCCATCCCCCAACTGATTCCAGATTTTGTTGCATATTCAAACCCAAGAGATTTTACCGCATCCAAAAAAGTCTTAACTTCTTCATTTGTGTAGTTATTAATAATCTCGCTCGAAATTTTTGAAAGCTCCTTCTTATTTACCAAAGAATTAACATATCTAAATCCTTTTGGAAGAACTTTGTTAAACATAAGTCTACCAACTGTCGTCTCAAGCACCTCTTTCTTTGGTTCATAAACTTTTACATTTGCATTAATAGCAACAACATCATGATGATATGCCATCAAAGCCTCATCAGATCCGCTAAATGTCATACCCTCGCCTTTCGCGCCCTGTTTACTATTTGTAAGGTAATAACATCCAAGAACTATATCTTGAGTTGGGGTAATTATAGGTTCACCATTTGCAGGCTTTAAAAGATTTAAACTCGAAAGCATAAGTTCTCTTGCTTCTTTTTGCGCGCCTTCGGAAAGGGGGAGATGAACGGCCATTTGGTCTCCATCAAAGTCAGCATTAAAAGCCACACAAACCAATGGTGGAATCTGAATAGCAAATCCCTCGATAAGAACCGGCTTAAATGCCTGAACGCCAAGCCTATGAAGCGTAGGCGCACGGTTTAAAAGCACTTTCCTATCAGCAATAACTTCTTCAAGAATAGCCCAAACTTCAGGCGGAGCTTGTTCAATCAAACGATTTGAATTTCTTATATTGTGCGCTAGTCCTCGCTCAATAATTTTATTTATTACAAACGGCTTAAATAATTCCAAAGCCATTCTCTTTGGTAGCCCACACTCGTCAATGCTAAGCCTCGAGCCAACTACAATTACAGACCTACCTGAATAGTCAACACGTTTTCCAAGAAGATTTTGTCTAAACCTTCCCTGTTTTCCTCGAAGCATGTCCGATAAAGACCTAAGTGGTCTTCGTTGACTAGAAAGCTGTTGTGAACCGGCACGTGAAGAATTATCTATAAGAGCATCAACAGCCTCCTGAAGCATTCTCTTTTCATTTGTAACAATAACTTCTGGAGCCTTAAGTTCAATAAGTTTCTTTAGACGATTATTTCTGTTAATAACACGCCTATAAAGATCATTTAAATCAGATGTCGCATATCGTCCGCCATCTAATGCAACCATTGGACGAAGATCTGGTGGCAGAACCGGAAGCACCGTAATGATCATCCATTCCGGACGCATGTCGTTAGAAAGAAGCGATTTTACTACTTTAAGACGCTTCAAAAGTTTTGCTTCTTTAAGCGGATCAGTCACTCCTTCAAGATCTTTTTCTACCTGTTCAGCAATTTTTTCCAAATTATATCCGGACAAAATTTTATAAACTGCTTCGGCTCCGCTCCCAGCTTCAAAAATTTCTCCAAACTTCTTTGCAAAGGCATGATATTCAGCCTCACCAATAATCTGCCCAATAGAAATTGATTCAATAAGACGCTTCGTTTCAGTCATTGCAGATTTAAGCTGATCAACGTCAACGCCATCTTCAGTAGCAGTTTCCTTTCTCGCCTTAAATTCCCTATCAAGCTCATCAAGCACCCTAGTTCTAGCAGACTCATCAACACTAGTAATGATATATGCCGCATAATATATAACCTTTTCAAGTTTATTTAGCTGAACATTAAGAACAGAGCTAAGTTTTGATGGTACATTTCTCAAAAACCATATATGAGCCACTGGAGCTGCAAGCGAAATATGTCCAAGCCTCTCCCTTCTTACAATTGACCTAGTAACCTCAACGCCACACTTATCACACACCACCCCCTTATATCTTGCGCGTCGATACTTTCCGCAATAACACTCCCAATCTTTCGTTGGGCCAAAAATACGCTCCGAAAAAAGTCCGTCTTTTTCAGGTCTTTGAGTACGATAGTTAATCGTCTCCGGTTTTGTGACCTCTCCATGAGACCACCTAAGTATGTCTTGAGGAGAAGCGAGTTTAAATTTTATTGCGTCAAAATCAATCATAATTATTTTGATTTTTATTTTTCTTCTTTCGAAGAAGGCATTTTAACAAGTTCGACGTTGAAGGCTAAAGCCTTTAATTCGTTAATAAGAACATTAAAGGAAGCCGGAATATTTGGATTTTTGATAGGCTCACCACGAATTATCGATTCATAAGCAGAAGAACGACCAAGAATGTCATCCGATTTTGCAGTGAGCATTTCTTGTAGTGTATGAGCAGCGCCATACCCTTCAAGAGCCCACACCTCCATTTCTCCAAACCTCTGACCGCCAAACTGAGCTTTTCCGCCAAGAGGCTGCTGAGTGATCAAAGAGTAAGGGCCAATAGATCTCATGTGCAACTTGTCTTCAACCAAGTGGTTAAGTTTCATTATGTACATGACGCCAACAGTTACAGCTTGATCAAAAGGTCTACCACTTCTCCCATCATAAAGAGTAACCTTGCCACCTTCTGGAATACCCGCTTTTTTAAGCTCTTCTTTTATCTGTGCATCAGTTGCTCCAGCAAGAGAGGTAGTCGCAGCTCTATAACCAAGTTTCTTTGCCGCCCATCCCAAATGAACCTCCAATATCTGTCCAAGGTTCATACGCGATGCGACACCAAGAGGGTTTAAGACAACATCAACAGGAGTTCCATCTTCAAGATAAGGCATATCCTCAACTGGTCTTATTTGTGAAATAACACCCTTATTTCCGTGACGACCTGAAAGTTTGTCCCCTGCTCTTATTTTTCTAAGCTGCGCAACCTGAACCTGAATACGCGCAATAACACCCGGCTCAAGTTTATCAACATTATCACGTGAAAATATTTTTACTCCGACAATACGGCCATACTTACCATGAGGCAAAGTAAGAGAAGTATCCTTTACATCTCTTGCTTGTTCTCCAAATATTGCGCGTAGCAACCTTTCTTCAGAAGTAAGCTCACTCTCACCTTTTGGAGAAATCTTTCCTACAAGAATATCGCCAGCTCTTACCTCCGCGCCGATCCTAACTATTCCCTCTTCATCCAAATTACGAAGTTTTTCCTCAGAGACATTAGGAATATCAGGTGTTGTCATTTCCGGACCAAGTTTTGTATCTCTTACATCACAATTGTAGTCCTCAATATGAATTGATGTAAATAAATCATTTTGAGCAACTCTTTCCGAAAGAACGATAGCATCTTCAAAGTTCGCGCCACCCCAAGACAAAAACGCAACCACAAGATTCTGTCCAAGAGCTAAAACTCCATTGTCGATAGAAGGCCCATCTGCAAGAACATCGCCCTTCTTAACTTTTTGTCCCTTCTTTACAAGCGGACGCTGCGAAATACACGTAAATTGGTTCGATCTCTTAAATTTAATAAGTGGATATTTTTTTGTTCCCGACTTAGAACCTTTAAATACGATATGAGTTCCATCAACTTCCGAAATAGTCCCGTCCTCCGGGGCAGTAATGAGATAACCTGAGTCTCGCGCAATAAGCTCTTCCATACCCGTTCCGACATACGGCGCTTGAGCGCGAATAGATACAACAGCCTGACGTTGCATGTTTGATCCCATCGCCGCACGACTTGCGTCATTATGTTCAAGGAAAGGAATGAGTGATGTAGCAATACTAATCGGCTGTCTCGGTGCAACATCAATCAATGTAAGTTCAGCTCTCGTGCATGATCCAGGTTTTCCATTTATCCTCGCTTCTACAACATCGCTTAGAATATTGCCGTCCGTATCGAATAAAACTCCCGCATGCGCAATTTTATGATGCTCCTCTTCATGTGCATCAAGCCAGATTAGATCACCTGTTATCTTTCCATTTTTTACCGTTACATATGGAGTCTCAAGAAAACCAAAATCATTCACACGTGAAAAGTTTGAAAAATAGTTGATCAAACCAATATTCGATCCTTCAGGTGTTTGAATAGGGCAAATTCTTCCATAGTGAGACTGGTGCACGTCACGAACTTCAAAACTGGCTCTCTGCCTATCAAGTCCCCCAGGACCAAGAACAGAAACACGCCTCTTGTGTTCAACTTCCGCAAGAGGATTAACTTGATCCATGAACTGCGAAAGAGGAGACGACGCAAAAAATTCTCTTACAACTGAAATTAACGGCTTTGCATTTACAAGCTGCAAAGGCGTAAGGGTATCAATGCCCATCGTAGACATTCTGTCCTGAATAATCCTTCTCATTCTCGCAAGACCAAGTCTAAGACGAGACTGAATGAGTTCGCCTACAGCTCTTACTCTCCTGTTCCCAAGATGATCGATATCGTCAGGTTCAGCCGAAGGATCATTATTCAACTGAATAATCTCACGAATAAACCCGATTAAATCCTGCAATTGCAAAAGTCTACCATCTACATCCTTAGGAAGAGTTGAGCTAAGTCGCTGATTTACTTTAAACCTTCCAACATTCGATAAGTCATATCTATCAATCCTATGGAACATAGAATCTATAAGAGTTCTTATGTTATCAATTGTAGCTAAATCACCCGGTCTCACACGTTTGTAGATTTCTAAATAGGATTCATCAAGGCTCTTTGCTGCATCCTTCTTGAGAGTCGCCGCAATATAAGAAACCGAACCATTATCAATGTCGCCAAAATCTTTTTCCGACGAAGAATCCTCCCATCCAAAAACTCGCAAAAGATCCGTTACAGCAACCTTTCTCCTTCTATCAATTTTTACCCCAATAAATCCATCTGGATCTGTCTCAAATTCGAGCCAAACACCCCTGCTTGGTATTATTTTCGCTCCAAACAATTTCTTACCTCTCCATGTATTAGCAGTAAAATAAACACCGGCACTTCTTATAAGCTGAGAAATAACAACACGCTCAACACCGTTTATAATAAAAGTTCCACGATCCGTCATTACCGGAAAATCACCCAAATAAACCTCCTGGTCTTTCTTTTCGTTTGTTTTATGGTTAGTTAACTGAACCTTAACCCTTAATGGAGCTTCATAGGTAAGTTCTTTTATTTTTGACTGTTCTTCGTCATACTTCGGCTCATCAAAATAATAATCAAGAAATTCAAGCTCAATTTCCTTTCCAGTATAATCTTTTATAGGCGAAATCTCCTCAAATAATTCTTTGAGGCCTGTAGTCTTAAACCATTCATATGATTCAATTTGTACTCTCGCAAGATGGTCTTGATCGGTGAAAGCTCCAGGATGCGAAGAGAATAATACTGAGGGCAATTTCTCCATGAGAGGTTATAAAGAGAAAAACGAGGCAGACAAAAAGGCAAGCCGCCACGTTGACGATTAGTTTAAATTACATTATACCGTACCACACTATCAATAATTAACGCAAGTATCGAGCTTTATTCCGATTATGCTCAGCAAGAGTAGCCGCAAAAATCGTATTCTTTGTCTCCGGATCTGAAAGATAATACCAATACTTCGTATTCTGTGGGTTACGCGCTGCAAGAATAGCATCAAGGCCAGGATTTGCAATAGGAGCGGGCGGGAGACCCTGATAACGATAAGTATTATAAGGTGATTGTATCAGAAAATCGTCTGGTGTCAAGCGGGGGCAGTTTTCAAAAACCCCATTACATTTTGCATAAATAACAGTTGCATCTATCTGCAAACCCATACCGACATCGAGTCTTTTTTTAATAATTCCCGCAACTATTCTCCTATCTTCCGAAAATGGCACTTCCCTCTCTATTAAAGAAGCTAAAATAAGATCGTTATACCAATCTTTATCCTCTTCCGATGTTTCAAAAGAAAAAGCGGATCCAGCTTTATATTGAAAATTATCCAAAAGCTTTTTCACTATGTCCTCTGTTGTAGAATCCGTAGAAAACCGATACGTATCAGGAAACAAAAACCCTTCAAGAGTTTTAACTCGTTCCAAAAATGGATATTTCTGTTTTAATGCCTCCACGTCGTAAGAAGCAAGTGAACCGGCATCAATAAGACCAAGCGAGGCAAATTGAGAATCAACTTCCTTTAACGTTTTACCTTCGTGTATTAAAACCTCAATATCAGCAGGTCCATCTACCAACAATCTCACAATTTCAGACATGTTGAGAGAAGGCGAAACTATGTATCGACCAGGTTTCAATTGAGATGAAGCTCCTCTAAAAAAAGTATAAAACTTAAAAGCATAAGAAGATCTTATGAGATTTTCCTCCTCAAGAATCTGCCCTATTTTCCCTACACCATCACCGGGCAATATTTTTATATCTCTTGCAGAGCCGATAGAAATTGGGCTCAAAATATAAGTCGTAAACGCCAACATAAAAAAAAGAAATATAAGCGTAAACGCAATTAGAAGAGAACGAATGCTAAGCATAAAATTTAAAATCTAGGACGCGCCGGAATAGCTTGAATAATACCAACGAGGAATGCCTTGGTCAATAAACTTGAGCCGCCATAACTTAAAAATGGAAATGTAACACCAACAACTGGTAAAAGTCCGAGATTCGAACCGACATTAAACAAAAACTCAAGTAAGAAAAGTATAACGGCCCCAAGGCAAAGAAATCTAGAAAAATTATCTTCAGCAGAAATCCCTATCTTAATAATACGCAAAAGTACAAAAAGAAAAACCAGAACCAACACAAATCCACCCAAAAAACCCCACTCCTCAACAAAAGCCGCAAAAATAAAATCCGTTGCTGGCTCTGTAAGAAACCGAAGTTGTGTTTGTGTCCCCTGACCATAACCTTTTCCAAAAATACCAGAAGACCCAATGGCGATCTTCGACTGAATCACGCTATAGTTAATTCCCGAAGGATCATAAGATGGCTGAAGAAACCCAATTATTCTTTCTCTCTGATAAGGTTTTAAAAGAAACATCCAACTTGCACCTACAAAAACTGCAAATAACAAAATCCCAATCATAAGATGTCTCCACCTAATACCGGAGACCAATAAATAACCGATCCATATCCCGACAAAAATAAGCGCAGACCCCCAGTCAGGCTGAATAAATACAATAATCGCAGGAACAAAAAAATAAACAAAACTTGCAGCCAAATTTCCGATATGCGCTATACCAACATGTCTTCTGGCAAAAAAAACCGATAGCATAATCACTAAAGAAACCTTCGCAAGTTCAGATGGCTGAAAAGCAAACGAACCAAAAGTTAACCAGCTTCTCGTCTGTCTTACTGTCGGCGCAAAAAAAAGAGTTAAAAATAAAAGCAAAACAGTAACAACGTAAAATCCTAGAATAATCCACTTATAATTAAGGGCTATTTGCCAATCTATTGAAGAAGATAAAAAAAGTATCAAAAAACCTACCAAAAACCAGATAAGTTGCTGGTAAAATAAAGATTTTGAAATACTCGAAATCTCAATAAGGCTACAAGATGCAAGCGCCGCAACGCCCGACATGAGTAGCCAATCTAAACGTTTTAAACGCAAAAAAGTAAAAAACATAAAAAACACTATTCTATTACTTTACCGAATCAGCATAGACTCTGACGGATGCAGTGGAAATAGCACTAACGTCAGAAATAGGAACTATAGCAGTAAAAGCTCTCTCCTCAAAAGAAGAAATTCTCTCAATAAAAGTACTAGACAATCCAATAAGCACATCATTCCTGTCGTAAACAGCAACATATATATCCGCGCGAGCCAGAGAAACTGCTTCACGATTCACAAAAAGACCAGTGATAGAAATCTTATTCCCATCAAAGATAGAATCTTGTTCAATTCTCGCAGAACGAATACTCGTGTCAGGATTTGAAAATTCACTAATAGGTCTCCAAGTCTGATTTTCAATAATCGCTTTTGCATACGAAACACCGCTTATAGAAATCGGCACTCCAGCCTCAACGACAGTTTTTATATCTCCCGGATAAATAAATGAGTCTCTAACCACATCGCTCACCACCGTATCGGTATTATCAAAAAAAGTAACATGATATCTAAAATTTGAAGCGCCGAAAGACGTATTTGGATTTTTAAAACCAAGAAGTGCAGATGTAAAATTTCCGGACCCCACGAGCTTAACAGGCAACGCTTCAATAGGCTTAAGATTTGCTATCTCGCACGAAACACATGGCCCCCCGCAATCAACCTGCTCTTCCCCTTGATTACGCCTATTATCAAAACAAGTTCCAAATGAAAAAAAATATCCGTAAATATAATAAATAATTGCGGCAAAAATCGACAAATATAAAACTCCGTAAATAAATTGTTTAATTCCCCTTCTTGGCATAAAACATATTCATTGTAGCGACATTTAACTCTTTAAAAAAGCGCCACAAAAAAACACCGATGCTTTGATATGCCGGCATATCCTACTTTCCCGCCCCGAAAACGGAGAAGTATCATCAGATCCAATACGCTTTCACGACTCTGTTCGGAATGGGAAGAGGTGGGGCACGTACGGATAAAATACCGGCAAATCAAAACATCGGTGAGGTACAGCATTCTTACGCTTTCCGTTATGAAGAACGTTGTGGTTATTAAATCAAAACGACTTTTAGTACTCCTTGGCTAAACACGTTACCGTGCGTACACCTAGAGCCTATCAACGTGGTAATCTTCCACGAGTCGCCACGCACAGAGCACGCAATGATTGATTAAAATCATACACTGCGTGCTCTGCACGCTAACACCTTATCTTGGGATGGGCTTCGTGCTTAGATGCTTTCAGCGCTTATCCCTTCCGAACATAGCTACTCGGCAATTCACCTGGTGGCAAAGCCGATAGACCAGCGGTTCGTTCAGCCCGGTCCTCTCGTCACGTAATCCCCTATTTCTAGGAGCGTAGACTATATCTTCACCCTTCTCGCATCGCGAGATTAGGGTGTCAGCATGTTACCTGCATAAACCTGTCTGAAATTCAGACTTTCCAGTTTACACAAGTCCAATTCGTCAGTTAACGAATTAAGTCGTTACGGGGTCAAACCTAAAGTTTTCAATATTTCCCCCTCGGTTCTCTTCTTGCGAGTTTTATAATTCTCATTTTGAACCTTCAAAATATTTTTAGCCAACATCCTAAGCTCTTTTTCGGAACGAGATCGTTTTTTAAGTATACGAGCTGACTCGATAAGAAGTTTTGCTTGAATTTCTTTAAATTTAATAAATGGGAGTAATTGAACAAGTATTTTTTCAACCTGCTCGTGTCCATTTATCCGCAATTCAGAAATTCCATCATTTCTTCTCGAAATATACCCAATACCAAACACATCTCTAATCCAAAATAGAGGCTTTTCATGACGGGAATCTTGATAAAAACAAATCGTTAGCATAAACCTATGCCTGGATTTATTCCCATCTTTGCGCTTCTTGAGTTGAAACATCAAACTTCCATCACCATCAAGAAAACCCGCAATATAAGCTAAATAAACTTTAAGTCGACTTCCCACGGTATTATCTTAAATATCTTATGGTCCTCAAGTAATATACCATATCTAGCAGACCGTTACCAGATAGTTTTTATCCATAGACCAAAAAATATATGAAGACTTCACCGTTATAAGCTGAATTGTCAATCCGCCTTTCGACGGAAAGTAGCAATTTCTTACTAGGGCCGACTTCCCTCAAGTGTTCACGCCTGCAGCAGATAGAGACCAACCTGTCTCACGCAATAAATTATTATTTACCCACCATTACTGATGGTTTGGACTATACCACCACCCCGCACATCGCGGGGGACCGACGTATTAACCGATCTTTAAAGATCGATTCCGTCCCAAATTTATGGAACAAGTCTCTAAGGGGTCAATGTACGACGTTTTCGTTTTTTCGAATAATTAAGATCTCTGAAATTATCAACTAACTCTGCCAAGACAAGAAAATCAGATTCCGTCTTAACTTCATCTTTTTTAGTTAAAATAAGTTTCATAAGCTCAACTTGCTTCTTCTTAAGAAGAACATATGGCTCTATTGCTTCCAAAAGTGTTAATACATCCTGTCTTTTACCGATTATATACTCCAAAATTTCATCTTTTCTTTCTCGTATATATCCCAAACCAACAAGATTGCACACTTTCTCAAAATTTTCCCGACATTTTGATGATTGAAAAAATACTATGTAAGGCGAAATTTGAAACCCAAATTTATATGATGAATTTGGTTTCATTTGAACATAGATACTTCCATCACCAACGAGAAAACCAGCAATATATGCCTTTTGATTTGACGAAAAAACCATACACGACTTCCCTCGGTATTATCCTAACATATGACAGGTTAATCAATAAATTGTTAGGACTTCACCGATATGAGTCAGTTTTTTCCATAGAAAATTGCTTTTCTAGGCCGCCGTGTTCGATTGTCTTTTGCCTTTTTAGGCAAAAAGGGTTCATTTTTTGACGGTTTGAACCCAGCTCGCGTGCCCTTTTAAGTGGCGAACAGCCACACGCTTGGGAGCTTCTCCACCCCCGCGCTAGGGCGAGCCGACATCGAGGTGCCGAGCTTCGTCGTCGCTGTGGACGCTCGGACGAAACCAGCCTGTTATCCCCGGAGTAACTTTTAGCCGATGTCTTCGGCCTTTCTATAGAGAGCCGTCGGGTCACTAAGTTCTGCTTTCGCACCTGCTCGACTTGTAGGTCTCGCAGTTAAGCTGGCTTGTGCCTTTACACGTCAAGCGCGATTTCCATCCGCGCTAAGCCAACCTTAATAAACTCCTCCGCTACCTTTTAGGAGGAAAACGCCCCATTTAAACTGCCCGGCAGGCACTGTCCCTCATGGTTTTTGCCCATGGGGTTAGACGTTAAAATACAAAAGATGGGTGTTTCATTGGCGACTCCACGTCACCCGAAAGCGACGCTTCAAAGTCTCCCCACTACGCTACGCAAGTGCATCCTAAAGCCAATACCAACCTACAGTAAAGCTTCCGGGGTCTTTTCGTCTTGCTGCAGGTACCCCGCGTCTTCACGGGGATCGCATTTTCACCGAGCTCTTCGCTGAGACAGTTCCCCAGTCGTTACGCCATTCGTGCGCTTCGGAACTTACCCGAAAAGGAATTGCGCTACCTTTGGACGGTTATAGTTACCGCCGACATTGACGAGGGCTTCGGGCAGTGGGCAGAACGTATTGCTACATAACACCCCCACCGTTAACCTTCTCGCATCGGTCAGGCGTCACCCCCTATACATAGACTTACGTCTTCGCAGGGAGCTGTGTTTTTGATAAACAGTCGCCAGGGATACTTTCGCTGCGGCCTCATCGAAACTGGAAGAAGGAGCGGAACCTCTGTTCCGCAAAGTTTTTTTTGGTAGAGGCGGAAGGACTTGAACCTCCAACCTTCTCGCCTTTAGCGAGACGCTCTAGTCTTTTTTGAGCTACGCCCCTACATAAAAACTACAAAATGAAGTAAATGGAGCTGACTGGAGGACTTGAACCTCCACACATGGGGGTTATATCCCAATGCGCTACCATTGAGCTAAGCCAGCTCATTTTTCCTTCTTCCAGTCCCGATAAGGCAGGCCTTATTGCTAACGTACGGCCGCTTTTTTGCCGAGTTCCTTAGCGAAGAATCACTCGTTCCCCTTGGGCTTCTCGCCCTATCCACCAGTGTCGGTTTACGGTACGATGCCGAACATACTAACCTTAGAAGCTTTTCTCGGAAGGCTCTTCAGTTTAATTGATTAGGTAAGAACCTAATCTTTCCTCAATGCGCGAAATTTGCCATTAAAGGCAGACAGCGGGATTTTCCTCACTGCCAAGTCTTAACACAAAGGACGCCAAACCATTAAGACGATAAACCTTTTGTCCTCCGTCCCTCCATCGAATATGTCCGGCGGGCAGGAATATTAACCTGCTTCCCATCGCGTTCAGCTTTCGCCATCCGCTTAGGATCGCCTAACCCGTGGATGATTGCCATTGCCACGGAAACCTTGGATTTTCGGGGTGCCCGTTTCTCACGGACAGTGTGGTTACTCATACCAACATTCTCACCTCCCAGCGTTCCAGTTGCCCTCGCGGGTCAACCTTCAACACACTAGGAGCGCTCTCCTACCGCTCATGAATTCCACCAAAGAGACATAAATCTCCTCAGTGGAATTCACGAACCCGCACCTTCGGTGGCGTGCTTAAGCCCCGATACATTTTCGGCGCCACCAACCGTCGAATAGTGAGTTGTTACACACTCTTTAAAGGGTGGCTACCTCTAAGCCAACCTCCTATCTGTCACTGGTTGATGACTACCTTTAACACTGAGCACGCACTTAGGGACCTTAGATAGCGGTCTGGGCTGTTCCCCTCGCGAACATGGAGCTTAGCCCCCACGTTCTAACTACTATTCATCCGTTATGGTATTCGGAGTTTGATCGAACAGTCGAGCTTGCGCCCATTACTGCTCATCCAGTGCTCTACCCCCATATCGTTTTTAAATAGCGCTAGCCCTAAAGCTATTTCGGAGAGAACCAGCTATTACCAGGCTCGATTAGCTTTTCACTTCTTACCCCAGATCATCCGAGGGTGTTGCACAACCCACCGGTTCGGACCTCCCCCCACTGTTACGTGGGGTTCATCCTGTCCAGGGCAAGCTCGCACTGGCTTCGGGTCTTACACATGCTGCTTACTACCTATGACTTACGACGTACGGCAAATAAATTGCGCGTAAATCGTAAGTCAAAGTAGGAATCGCCCTTTTAAGACTCGCTTTCGCTACGCCTTCTCCCGCTAAGCGGGATTAAACATTGCAACATATATAAACTCGTTGGTTCATTCTTCAATAGGCACCGCGTTACCCGATCCCGCATTGCTGCGGGACCCGAGCTTCGCGTCTTTGTAAGCGTATGGTTTCAGATTCTATTTCATCCCCCTTCCGGGGTACTTTTCACCTTTCCCTCACGGTACTAGTTCACTATCGATCACGAAATGTATTTAGCCTTACCGGATAGTACCGGCAGATTCCTTCAAGGTTGTTTTGCCTCGAAGTACTCAAGAACGAAGAAATTGGTCGCTACAGCTTTCGCGTACAGGGCTGTCACCTTCTCTGGCCTCGCATTCCAACGAGTTCCACTAGCTGAGCAATTTGTAACCAATCATAGCGACAAGCGACATAAGACAAACAACAAGAAAATACTTGTCGCAGTTCACATGTCGCATATCGCTAAATTTTCCTCGCCTTACAACCCCCATCAATCTTTCGATAAATAGGTTTGGGCTCTTCCCGTTTGGCTCGCCGCTACTCAGGGAATAAACGTTTGTTCTCTTTTCCTCTGCTTACTGAGATGTTTCACTTCAGCAGGTGTACCTTCTACATTGCTGTAGAATCATGTCGGTTTACGACACGGGGTTTCCCCATTCGGAAATCTTCGGATCAAAGGTCGCTAAGCACCTCCCCGAAGCTTATCGCAGCCACGCCACGTCCTTCATCGCCATTTCGTGTCAAGGCATCCACCATACGCCCTTACGAGATCAATAACCACATTGTTCTTCATAACGGGAAACGTATAAATGCTTTTTTGTACCTGTTACTAATTTGATTCAGATATTCATTTTTAAAAGCGCAATCATCCAAATCACATTCGTCTTCGCTTCCGGCCATAAACAGCAAATTATTGCGGAAAATGGTCGAAAACCAAGAGATTAAAAAAACCGCTTCGGAGCGGCTACACTCAAGGTGCAAAAAAACCAGGAATTAGCCACACCGTTGAAATTGAAAATATATATTCATCACGTACAAATAAGTATACGCACCCCAAAACTACTGTCAAGCGGTAATACCTATACCTTTATATATAAGAAAACCGCCCTGTATAATCAGGGCGATTTCTTTAAAAAAACCAGTGTTTTTTATTTGTGATGAGTCATCTCATCTCTTATCTTAGAAAGCCACTGATGAGCATGATCTTTCCCTCCAAGACCGAAAGCCAATCCCCCAGCCAAAGCAAGCATAGCGACAAGTCCGGTGATAAGAGTATTAATCACCTGAACCGCAACGCCAAGCTGAACCAATGCGGCTAAAAATCCAAATACCACAATACCCCACCATGCGATCATGGATAGAGATTTTGCAGCATGAAGTTTTGCACCCATTACAGAAGCGCGCACTAAACCTTTTACAAAGTTTGCAGCAACCAATGCAACAAGAAGAATGAGAGATGCAACAATTACCCTAGGAATATAATGCAAGACTTCTCGAAGGAAAGCTGACAAATCTGAAAGGCCTAAAACGTTTGAAGCCGCAAGGAATGTAAGAACTAAGAAAAACCAGTAAACCAGTCTTCCCAAAAACACTCCCGCATTAAGCCTCATATTGCTTCTTGCCAGAAAACCATCAAAGCCAGTCTGCCTAAGAAGAGAATCTACTTTAAGGTAATAAACTAGTCTTTCCACCAATCGCTCCAAGCCAGATGCTACAATGAGTCCAATTATAAGAAGTATAATTGCGCCAATAAGATCAGGAAGAAAACCAGCTACTTGTAAAAGTAATTCCTGAAAAGAACCGACGAATGCGTCAATCCATGTTTGAACTGTCATTTATTTGTAAACAAATCTAAATTTTGAACTCGACCTTGCAATACATAAGTAGAGAGCATTTACTAATAAGTATAGCAACTTACATATAGCTCGTGTGGATAACTAAACATGAAAGACAAAATAGAAAACCAAGTTTTAGATTTCCGAAACAAAAAAGGGATAACCCAAGAAGAACTCGCTGAAGCAGTCGGGGTAACAAGGCAAACTATAATAGCTATAGAAAAAGGAAATTACTCCCCTTCAATATTACTCGCCCTTAAAATTGCAAAATTTTTTAATGAACCAGTCGAAAAAATTTTTTATCTAGAATAATGAAAAAAACTTTATTACAAGAAATCGGACTCGCAATAATCGTTATAGCTCTTGGCGTGCTTCTTATTAATCCGTCTGGCTCATGGATGCCAGAAAAAGGAGTCATGGTAGCCTCGCTATCACTTATCATTACATTTGGATTATTCGGCACATTTATTTGGCGCGAAAGAGCGAGAGATGAACGCGAAAACATGCACCGTCTGATTGCCGGAAGAATTGCGTTTCTTTCAGGCGCAGGAGTTTTAGTGCTTGGAATTACAGTTGAAAGTATTAGCAAAACCGTTGATCCATGGCTAGTCGCAAGCCTTACAGCTACAATACTCGGAAAAATAATTGCCTCTGTATATCTAAGAGAAAAAAAGTGATTTATTAACATTTTTAATGTAAAGTATACTTGACATTAAAAACACATAGCCGATACTAAAAAAGTCGTACAATTTTTCAAAAACTTTTATGAACTCAAAAAGATATTTATTAGGAGCTGTCATTCTAGTCGTTGTTGTAGTCGCAATTTACGGAATTTCAAATACAAAAAAACCGGAGGGAAGCAATGAACCAAATAAAGAAGATACTGTGATGGATGAAATGAATGACTTGAAAAACCTGGACGAGATGATGGATGGAGAAAACATGATGGACGACACCATGCATGACGCAATGGAATATAAAGGAAGTATTTTATCCGGAAAAAATTCACCCCTTCTCGATTTCACAAGCTCCGACTACGAAGCGGCGGAAAAAACCGACAAGCTTATAGTTCTTTATTTCTATGCAAATTGGTGCCCAATCTGCAAAGCAGAATTCCCGCTCATGCAAGAAGCATTTAACGAACTCAAAGGCAATGACGTTATAGGTTTTAGGGTAAATTACAACGACAGCGACACTGATAAATATGAAGAAAATCTTGCCAGAGAATTTGGCGTCGCCTATCAACACACAAAGGTATTTCTCAAAAATGGAGAACGCATCCTAAAAGCGCCTGACGGTTGGGACAAAAACCGCTACATCACAGAAATTAACAAAGCGTTATAAAAAACACATCCCATTTCCATTTAACATGTCACATTTCCCATTTTACAAACACATATGACAACAATTCCTCTTACAGTAGCGTTTTTAGCAGGACTGGTTTCATTTTTAGCCCCATGCGTTCTACCAATCATTCCGGGCTTCCTCGCCTACTTAGCCGGATCTTCAATCGGAGACTCGAGAAAAAATCGTCTAGAAATATTTTTAAATAGCATCTTTTTTGTTCTTGGCTTCTCTACTGTGTTTGCAGCGCTTGGAGTGTTACTAAACACACTTTTAGAAGCAGTTGCATACGATACGCAAAGTTGGCTCGCCAGAATCGGCGGAGCATTAATAATATTTTTTGGACTATATCTTATCGGTCTCATTAAGCTCCCATTTCTTGAGCGTGAACATAAATTCAAAGTCATCCCGGTAAAATCCAGATACATCACATCCTTCCTATTCGGCGCCGCTTTCGCAGCAGGCTGGACACCGTGTGTAGGAGCCGCCCTCGGAGCGATCTTAGGTCTCGCCGCAAGTCATCCGGGTCTCGCATTTGCGCTCCTACTCTCCTATTCTCTTGGGCTCGGGGTTCCATTCCTTATAGTTGGGCTTTTCGCCGCACAAACTTCAAACATAATAAATAAATACGCCGGAGCATTTAGGTATATCAATATAATTTTTGGTGTCATTTTGATCGGGCTCGGTATTCTCATATTCACGCAAAAGCTTAGCCTCATCGCAAACTTCGAATTTCTAAACAACATTCTCCTAAAATGAAGAAAAACATAAAACTGATCATCGCCATACTATTTGTGGCAGGTATTATATGGTTTATTGAGTCAAAGACAGTAAACCCAAATCAAGGTATTGAAAAAAACTCAAACATCACCGTCACAAGCCGCAAAACAGCAGAAGAAAAAGAATCGAAATATGAACACGCAAAAGAAATTGTAAACCCATCAGGGTTTATTAACACGGACGAAAATTTTACTATTCAAAATCTAATAGGGGAAAAAATTATTCTCGTAGACTTCTGGACATATAGCTGTATAAACTGTCAGCGCACACTTCCCTATCTCACTGCTTGGTATGACAAATACAAAGATCAGGGACTCGCAATTGTAGGCATCCACACACCTGAATTTGAATTCGAAAAAAAATATGAAAACGTAAAACAGGCAACCGAAAATTACGGCATAGATTACCCGGTAGTCTTAGACAACGACTATGCCACATGGCGCGCCTACGAAAATCGCTATTGGCCAAGAAAATATCTTATTGATATAGATGGGTTCATAGTTTACGACCACATCGGTGAAGGCGCCTATGACGAAACAGAAGAAAAAATCCAAGAACTCCTCTCTGAGAGAAAACTAGCGCTTGGTTCAAGTGAAAATATAAGCGGAGGAATAGTAGCGCCAAGCGACATGCCGGAGACAAATTTCGGAAAAATCAAAAGCCCTGAAACATATTTCGGTAGCGCAAGAAACTCAAATCTTGGAAACGGAAAATCCGGACAAGTAGGCATACAAACATTCGAAATACCAAGTTCATTATCACCAAATACTCTTTATCTAAAAGGAAAATGGGATATACAAAACGAATTTGCCCAAAATAAAGAATCCAGCGCAGAAATAATATTTCGCTACAGCTCAAAAGATGTCTATATGGTTGCCTCAGCAGATGAACTAATAACCATAAAAGTTTACAGAGACGACAAACTAATTAGTGACTCAATCACTATAAAAGAAGATAGGCTCTATAAACTAATCGAAGGAAACGATTACGAAGACCACACAATCCGGATAATCATAAACAAACCAAACTTAAAAGCATTTACTTTTACATTTGGTTAAACACTACACTAATTAAGTGTGGCCTTCTTCCATCCATAATTTGAACCACTTGTTAAAACACAAACATAAATACCAGCAACATTAAGACCAGAATTAACATTGACCTTCATTTTCCCGGCATCAGCTTGAGAAGCACAAGCACCTGCTTCATTTGGAGCTCCGCTTAAACTACTATATGTAGGTAATTGTAAAAAATTATTAGTAGAAAGAGGAGTGCCAATCTGCATTAAACTACCAGAATTTGGATTATTATTTGCAATCCCAACAACTCCTTCAAAAATCGCCCCGTTAGAAGGAGCAGAAACACCAGCATATCCCGTTCCCACAACAACCCCAGCAGATCCAACTGACAAACCGCCAAACGTCCCAACACCCACAACATCAAGCGGTGTCGCAGGATTATTCGTGCCGACACCAACACTCCCCTCAACTATCATCCCACCTGTTGGCGCTGCTGTACCAATATATCCACTCCCCACCGACACACCGCTCCCCAACCTAACATCACCCTCAACAAGCACTCCATCCACAGGCGCTGCGGTTCCAGCATAACTACTCCCAACACTCATATTTCCAGTAACATCCAAAGTCGACGCAGGAGCTGAAGGCGCCCCAACATTAAGACCACCACCAGATATTAAGACGTTACCACTCGAATCCACCGAAACAGATCCACTGTCACCCGCAGGAGGAGAGCCAACCGGGTTTGTCCAACCAAAAACTATATTTGCTCCAAAAAACATTCCGAGCAAAACCAATGCACCCACAAAACCGCCCAAAAAACCTACGACGAACGAATTTGATTTTATAATTTTCATATTCAAGATAAATTATACAAGATAAATCTATTTCAGTTATTCACTTAAAATCCTGCCACTTTTGCAAGTACCGCTACAAGCACGACCGCCCCGATAAGCACTATCGTAACAATTACAAGAGTTATGATTGGAGACTCGCCACTAGTTTGCTCAGCGCACGACATCGAGCAGATTCCTCCACAATCAACACCATCTTCACCATCATCCTGAACTCCGTTATTACATGCATCCGGCTGAACACCGCAACTCTCATCAATTACACCATCACAATCATTATCAAGATCATCACAAGAAGCCTCAATCCTCTGATATGTAGGGTTATTATCAATATATTTCTGATCAGAACATCCATGCCACACCCCATCATCACAAACCTCAAACGTACCCGAGCAAACGCCACTTGTAAGAGGACATGATCTGGAGTCCCCCGTAACACATGGACACATTTCATCTACAACGCCGTCACAATTATTATCGATAAGATCACAACTTTCACGAACCGCAGGGTTAATACCAGAATTATTGTCATCACAGTCATTGCCACCGGTTGATATAGAAGCATATCCATCCCTATCAGCATCTATTCTCGGAGTCGGCGTAGGCGTTGGTCTAAATGACGAGGTTGGGGTTGGCGTACTTCCTGGTGGAAGTGGCGTTGAACTGAAAGTTGGTGTTGGTGTTGGTGTTGGTGTTGGCGTACTTCCTGGTGGAGGTGGCGTTGGTGTAGCTCCAGACGGCGTTGTAGCCGATGCTTCATTTGAATAAGCAGAAGTTCCTCCAGAATTATATGCAGCAACCCTATATGCATAAGTCGTACTCGGATTAACTGAAAAATCGTTATAAGCCCTCACGTCACTCTGATCTAATCGAATAAGATCAGTAAACGAACCCGATCCAACTTTTCTCTGTATAAGAAACCCGGTTTCATTCGAAGAATTGTCATTCCAGTTGAGGGTTATCCTATTTGATGAAACATTGCTTATATTAAGACCAGTCGGAGGTGCCGGAGGTGGAGGAGGAGTTGGGGTCGTTGTAGGTGACGGAGACTCACCACTCTCAACAGCAATATAAGAACCTCCCCCATCATTTCGAAAAACCAAAGTTCCATTTGAATAACTCTCAACAACACAAGCAGAACAGGTTTGACCGTTTTTCAAAACAGAAGGAGATACGAAATTAATATTTTTTAAAGTTATTCTCGAAGGAAGAGAAAACTGGTATTGAACATTATTTGAAGAAATTGTAACCGACGAATCAAGATTTAACGCTTCAAACGACATACTGCCAAGAAATTCAATTTTCCCGTACTGGTTTTTTTCAAGCACCGCACCAGAAACATTTCTAATATTTCTCACAGTATTAAAATCAGTAGTCGCACCATCGAAGCCGGCATATGTCGGTAGTTTTACAAGCTCCAAAAAGTCCGCGCCCAAACTCGACACAGTCACACCTAAATTTGAAGTATTTAGAATTCCCGCAACCTGAAAATCATTATTTCCCAAAACCTTATATGCGCCATATGCGCCAGACTGAAGCCTCAACTCTCCTCTGTCGACAGTTACGTTAATAGATTTCGAGCTATCAGTATAATTTGCAAGATAAATACCAGAAGTATTATCAGATGCAAGCCACGAAGACGCAAAAACATCCGGTACCTTAACTCTAAAAGTCTGGCCCGTTTTATCCTTTAAAGTAACGGTTCTTACACTCGCAGTTGTCCTAGGTGGGCGCATCATTCGTCCGTATATTAGAAACTTCGAAGCATTCCATCTATTGAAAATAAGCTTCTTCAAATACTGAGTATGCGCAACAATTTTCTCTGCCAAAACTCTAAGCGCTGGATCAGATCCAAAACATTCATCACTATCCAACTCATAATTCATACAGTTTTTATTATCAACAGTGACATCAAAAGCAGCTTCCTGTGTATTTATGATTTTCCCATAAACAGCTCCCGGTGTAACCCAAAGATTATAGTTTGGAATAGATTCTGTAACTCTTAAGTAATTTGATTCAGGGCTAGCGCCGTAGAGCGGAACATAATCATGATATATAGACTCAAAAAGTGGCACTGCGTAAAAAGAAGTATGATTATCCATCGAAGCGCTTCCACCCACCCAACTTACATGTCCATAAGAACCGGCTGTTGAAGTTACCGGAATATATCCTTCGTTTGCTCTTTCGTAAAATTCGACGAAATTTGATCTTATAGTGCGCGCCGCGCGCCTAACAACATCAAAAAGGTTGTAATAACCCTGCATAATAAAATTACCCCCAACACCAGTATTGTGGTTACTATGCGCGTAATCACCCGTATAATACGCAAACGGATCATCATAATATATTCCAGTTGCGCCCATCTGATTTAAAATACGATCTTTTACGATTGTCTGAGCATATGCCTGTTGCCAACTACCTTGAGTCGGATCCATAACAACCGCATTAGCATGACCAAGAACATATGTTGCACCATTAAATTTTTTCATCGCTGCAGAACTCAGATTATAAGTAGACCAATACGGCGCCGTATCACTTACTCCTTGAGAAAATGTATACAAAATAACCCTTATCCCATTTTGCTCAAGCCTCTGCACAACATTTTTTAAACCAGGTTTTCGTTCTGTGTAATTGTAATTATTATTCAAATCAGTCCAAGCAAAGTAACTGACTGCCATCTTGCCATCAGGAATTCCATAATAATTTTTTGCCCTAACCATACCCGCAACGTATTCATCAACTTGAGTTGGATTCGTAAAATCCCACTGAGTTGGATCCATCAAAAACAAAACATGTTCCTTCCACCAAGTCGGAATATCTGATCTATTTTGGACAAAACCACTTTTCATCGTTCCCGCTGAACCATTACTCTGCATCCAAGCCCTGTATTGTTGACCCGCATCATACCAATCCCCCTCGAAAACACCCACAACCATCGAGTATTCAGAGCTATATGATTGAGAAGGCAAATGATCATTTGGAACTGCATAGTAATGAGAAACCAGATAAGTAGACCCGCTACAATTTTGCGGAGTCGTACCAACACAGTTTAAAATCCTCTTTTTAAAATAAAGCGTGGAAGCATCATCATATGTAAGATAAATACCACTTCCGTTTGAGCGGTAATATGGAAAAAGCTGCAGTCCCTTTGTTAAAGCAAACCTATTATCAGGAAACCCATTACTATCCACATCCAAAGGTAAATTAACTTCAGGATTCTCAATGATTGTGCCCGCTCCAAGATTCGGGTCGACTTGATAACTCGTAAGGGAAAAATCACGAGAAAAAGGCAATGTTATTTCCACCTCCCTCACCGCATAATCAACAAATGTATAACTGGTAGATACATCCCACTTAGAATTTTTTGAACTATTAGGCAAGTCAACAATTAAATTAAGATCCACTCCTCCAGCTCCCGGAACTTGGCACGATTTATATGAAAAAGTAAGTTTCTGGCCACCAGAAGTCGGAACCAATGAATTGGTAAGAGACTGACAAGATAAATCATTTAACGCATATTCTTTTTGATCATACGTACCAGTCACTCTAAAAGTAGCCAAATTATTCACCGTAATCCTAAGAAAATCGTATTCAGCAAAAGAAAACGGATACCCGGTACTTTTGTTTAATATAGATGTTAGAAATAAATCAGTCCCCCTTTTTAAAAATGAGAACTTAGCATAACTATTCTCAAAAACAATCGTTTCTGGAATTATTTGCGCGCGAGAATAAATTGGAAAAAAAATGCCAATTGAAAATAAAATCAGAAAAACCGAAAAAAAGAACTTACGCATATTCAATACAAATGATAACAAGAAAAATGTATTTAATCCAAAACAAAACAAGAAAAAGCCACAATCCATAGGTCATGGATTTTAAATTCACAAAATCGTACAATTTATTTCATACAAATAATATGGAAATAGAAAAAGAGATAATTATGACAACTGAAGAAAATTCCTATAAGAGCATGCTATCGGCAAAAAATAAACGCGAAATCATTGTATACACCATTGTTGGTTTTGGTGGCGCTATATTAGACTTTTTAATTTTCTATTCACTTATATACGCCAAAACTCCGATAATTATCGCCCAATGGTTCGGCGCAAGCGCCGGATTTATTCACAACCATCTTTGGCACCATTATAAAGTATTCACTCATTCAAAAAAGTTTGGGTTTACCACTACGACATCAGGAACAGCCGCTGTCATTGGAGTTATTTTATCTGGCCCAATGCTCGCCGCACTCGAAAGCATTATCCCAAACCTATTTATTAATAAAATAATAATTGTTGGGATAATAACTATCCTACTCTTTATTATAAGAAAAAAATGGATATTTACCTCTTCGAAGTAGAAGAATAAACGCCACGCAAATTATTTATTCTAATTTTTATAAGGTCACGCATTATCGCAAAAGCCGTTGAAAAAAATTTCAATTTTGTATCCTTATCATTTCGCCAAATAACAGGAATCTGTTTTACGCTGTAGCCTAATTTTTTCGCAAGATACAAAACCTCTACATCAAAACTCCAACCATATATAGTAGTTCTGCTAAAAATATTTCTTGCCGCCTCACGAGAAAACATCTTAAAACCGCATTGTGTATCAGATATTCCTCTAAAAACAAGCATCTGAACAACAAAATTAAAAAACTTACCAGCATACTCCCTATACAAAGGCTGTCTGACTTCTATTTCGCTTCCGCTAATCGCCCTTGAACCTATCACAATATCCGCAGGTAAAACGTCATAAAATTTTTTAAACTCTTCAATTGGGGTCGAGTTGTCTGCATCCGTCATAAGAACATAATCATTCTTCGCCATAAGCATACCCCTCCTCACCGCATAACCCTTTCCCCTGTTTGGCTCGCCGGTCGCAATTATTATGTGAGCGTCACCAATATTTTTTACGACATCCACTGTATCGTCTTTTGAACCGTCATCTACAACAATAATTTCATATTCAAGATTGAGACCGGAAAGAAAACCGATAGCAACACGAAGAGTCGGCTCAATTCTTTTAGCCTCATTATACGCAGGAACAACAATTGAAATCGAAAATCGAGCGCTTTGCATATCACAGAGTAGAATACTACGAAACATATCTTTTTCTCAACTGAATTAATAAAAAAATATTTTCAAAGTTATTCACAGATAAACGAAAAAAAATATCGTCTAACATATTTTATTGTTGTATAGTAAGAAAGCGAACAGAAGATCGCGAACAAAAATTTTTTTGAAAAAATTTTTTTTGAAAACTCAGTAGCAGAAAACGCACAGCCAAAATTTTTTTAAAAATTTTTTTTGCACAAAGGTCGGCACACAGAATTTTTTTAAAATAAAATGAAGAAAAGAAAAAAAGCAGCGGCAAAGAAAACAACTAAAAAGAGGACAGTAAAGCGCAGAGTCGCAAAGAAAACAACTAAGAAGAAAACAACGAAACGCCGAACAGCGAAAAAGACCACGAAACGTAAACCAGCAAAGAAAACAACGAAACGCCGAACAACAAAGCGCCGAAAGAAAAAATAGATTTTAAAACAAAAAGAAAACCCTTACGACAAGGGTTTTCTTTTTTTCATAAGTGAAATAATTTCCTCTACCAAGTAAGAAAGTGATCTAGGAAGATTATCTAAATCAAACCACCTCGCTTCGCGAATCTCAATAGGATCAATAATAAAATTATTATTCTCAACTTTAGAATAAAAACAATAAATCATATCACGCTTATACTCCCTCCTATTTTCCAAAAATCCAATCTCCTCAATATTATTTAATTTTATTCCAACTTCTTCAAAACACTCTCGCTCTGCAGCATCTTTAAACGACTCATCATTTTTTACGCCACCACCGGGAAAAGTCCACATACCACGACCATAATTATTTCTAATAAACAAATACTTGCCATCATTCTCGATAACACATTTAACACCTCGGGTTTTTGGACGAAAAACAAACCAATATACCCTCACAAAAGGTAAAATTAGCTTGAAAAAATTTCTAACAAATAATCTCTTAGCTTTCATTATTTTCTATAGACATTTTGACTTGTTTTAAAATTCCGTACTCCCTCCAAATAAGCCAAAGAATAAATATATCAACAAAAATTATAAAAACTAAAAAAAGGGAATGCGTGTGAATGACCCTAAATATCTCATAAAGCGTAAAAAATCCCACGAACACAAATGCAGCAGGATACGCCCAAAGTTTATATCGCAAAATATTTACTGAAAGAAAAACATCAGCTGCGCCCCACACCAAAAGATAATAAGCAATAAAAGCAACCGAATTTAAAGGTACGTGAGAAAACAAAAGCCCAAGTGAACGGATAAAAAGATCATTTGGGTCTTCAATAAGTTCTCCTCTGGAAATAACCTTAAATAATGACGGCAGGTCAGAAGAAGCAACCATAAGAAGAGCGACACCAGCAGAAAATTTTAACGAACCATAAAAAACCCGCCACCACATTCCAATACGAAAGAAAAGCGAAAATGTTCTCGTTTCTGCTTGCATATTAATACATGCAAGCATACACAAGAAACACAAAAAATCATATAAAAATATCTCCGTGGACCTAGGCAGAATCGAACTGCCGTCTCGACAATGCGAATGTCGCGTCTTACCACTAGACGATAGGCCCAAAATTAACTAGCCAGAACTTTTATTGTAATACCCCTGTCCGCCTACGCTTTTCTGGAGCGTATCGGAACTTTACTATGGGCCCTAAATATCTAGCTCATATACTACCCCACCCTGCAAAACATTGGCAACAAAATGATAAAATAAAAACAATGAAAAACAAAAAACTTGTTGTAGAAATTATCCCACTAAAAACCCACCTCGCCCTTATCAAAAACGCCGTCGGCGCAAAACTCTTCAGAAATATTTACGCGCGTGTAAACGGAAAGCAAAAAGATATTCTTGAAAATGGTTTTCTTTCTTGCGCATTTTTTGTTTCAAGTATTTTAAAAATTGAAGACTTAATAGAAAAAACTCACGCTACCGTTGACGGCACAGTTAAAGACTTGGAAAAATTTGGCTGGAAAGAAATCAAAAAGCCAAAAATAGGATCTGTTCTGGTTTGGGAAAAATCAGATTTTGGCGGCGGCAAACCAACAAAACACATCGGTTTCTTTGTTGGAAAAAATCAGGCAATAAGCAACAGTTCAAAAATGGGATATCCCAAAAAACATCATTACACCTACAACGGGAAAAGAGAAATAGAAAAAATCCTCCACTACGAAAATCTAAAATAAAAAAGAGCGGCACTTGTAGCCGCTCTTGCTTCCTCTGAAAACTAATCCTCCTTATTTTTTGAGACCCGAAAGCATTATCCGAAAGCCAAAAATGATGCCAATAATCGCAACCACCGGCTTGAAAACCGGACCGATCACCGACTCGAAAATCTGGCCGAGGACATACATGACACATGAGAACATCTGTCCGACTGTCCTCTGCAAAATCGCAGGGTCATGCTCCACAGCTTTTACCAAAACAAAAATCACAATCGCAAGGACAACAATCTTCACTTCTTCTTCCTCCTTAGCTGTTCAATGAGACAGGATACTAGACCCACTGCATTCGAGATGCAAACAATGAGCAACGCGACTAGGACCATAAAAGCCTTAAATGGCCTCGCGTCACGAACGTGCCTTGCAAAACGCTTCAATAAGCTTTTGAGCCCTTCACTCACATCTATGCCCTCCAAATCGAAGAACTTAATATAGTATACAATATTTAATAAAAAAATCAAGCCCTACATGTGTGGGCTTGATTCTTATTCTGATTTCTACAAATCCAAATTCAGTTTTACGCTACCTTCCAGTGAATTGTTTTTATCTGTTCCCTCGTTTTCTGATTCCCTTCTTCCAGAATGGTCATCTTGAGATTCATCTTCCAACTCAAATTCCATTTCATCATCATCGTCATTTTTTGATTTTAATGATGAGGGGCTCTCACTTGGCATTGGAGAATTTTTTTCGCCAATCCTCACATGAGCATTTGCAAGAACTCTCGCCTCTTGAGCTAACCTTATAGCTTTATTTCCAAGATTAAACGCCTGCCCAAAATTTCCTGCATCTAAATTTGTTTTTGCGTCAAAAAGTGCATCAGCAGCAGCTTTAATACGTATTGAGACATCGTCACGCGTTTTTTCATCAAGCAAATCATTATTTTTTTCTATATAATTTTTTGCTGAAGAGATAGCATTTTCTGCCGCCCCAATTTTACCCTTCGCCGCCTGTTCTGATTCGGTTTTAGACTCTGATGTTACACGACCCTCAAGCTTACTTCTGGTACCTATAACATCTTCCAAGTCATTACTTACTTTAAGTGAAACAGAATTTATTCTCTCATCAGAATCATCAAAATTTTTAATAATCCTGTCATGTGCCTTCAAAACACCTTCCAATCCAGATACCACCCCTAAAGCAGCATGAACATTTTCATCTGCTTCAAATTTACCGATAAGTGTATTTAGTTTTTCAATCTGAATATCAAAACGCCCTTCCACTTCAGATTTCGTTTCCGAATTAAGCTCCCCCTTGTTTACAAGTTCCTCAAACTCCTGCAGTCTTTTACTCGCAATTTGAGTTGCGTAATCAGCCTTTCCTTCTTCTGAAAAGTGAAGTAAAGTTCCAACTTTTTCATTTACCCCGACTTTTACAGGATAAAGAATATCTCCTGGAATTGTGTTTTCTGCCGCGAAACTGGTTCCGCCGCCTAGCGCTGCAATAAGCGCAATTACAACTAATATATTCATAGGTTTTGTAAATATTTTAAGATTAATAATTGACCCTTTAATTTGATGACGTTTAAAAGAAGAAATTCTTTCACCATTGTTCTTCAAAATATTTTCTAAAAGATTATGCCTGATTTCTGCTTTTCTATCCAAATCAAGCTTAACAGCTTTCATAGAATTATTCAGTTTTTCTAAAAAATTATCCATAGTATTACCTCATTTTTTCACCAAGCTTTTTCAGTGCTCTATTCAGCCTTACAGAGACCTTATTCGCATTCGACCCAGTTACATCCGCAATTTCTTTAGGATCAAGATCGTCCACATATCGAAGAGTAACAACCGCCCTATCTTCAGGAGAAAGCTCGGAAAGTTTTTCCATAACTTGGCGAGCCATGATTTTATTCTCTACCCCGATCTTCGTATCAGAAGAAGGTTCCAAGGAAGGAGATTCTTCGATAATATCCTCTAAACTCAATTCCTTTTTCTTTCTCGATTCATCAATAATCAGGTTATTAGCTACCTTGTATAAAAAGGCTCTCATGTTTTCAACTTTTCCGTCTTTTTGAGAAACATAGTCCCACGCTTTCATAAAAGTTTCCTGCATAAGCTCTTCTGCTCTCGATTTTGAAAACACACGAAAAAAACAATGCCTAAATATCGGCTCAGCATATTTATCATAGCTTTCTAAAAATAATTGCATTTCGGGTTTTTCTGACATAGATGACGATTGATTAGTGAAATTCTTACACTCTATATATATCTAAAACGAGTCCTATAAAAGCATCAATACAAAAATATAGCAACTCATACAAGAAATTAAACCTGTGAAAAGCAAAAATGTAACAAACTTAACAGAAAGAAATTAGCCTATAAAACAAAAAAAAGTTTATACTTAAAAAACATGATAACGATATATCAAAAAACAGTTAGTGAAGCCGAGATAAAAAAAATCGAAACTTTAAAAAATGGCTCACTCCTTATCGTTGAAGATCCTAAAGAGGAAGAAATATCATTCCTTGAAAAAGAACTTTCCCTCGAAGACAAAAACCTAAGCGATGCCCTTGATCCTTATGAGGTACCTCGTATAGAAAGCGAAGACAATATCGTTTACTTATTTGTACGAGTTCCTAAACAAGAAAAAGAAAATATCCGAACCATGCCCGCCTTAATAGCAATAGGTGGAAAATATATTGCAGTAATCTCTAAAGAAAAAATATCCGCCTTTGACAAACTCATGAACGGCAAAATACCGTTCGCTACCACACAAAAAACTCGCCTTACCATAACACTCCTCTCGGAGATAACCAGAAACTATCGCAAACTACTCACAAACATAACCAAACAAGTAAGAAGCGTAAGTACAAAAATTGAGAATATCGACAACAAAGCTATACTCGCATTTGTAGCACAAGAAGAAATTTTAAACGACTTTTTAGCCGCGTTAATCCCGATGAATGTATCGCTTGAGCGTTTACTAAACGGAAGAATGATAACCCTATATGACGAAGACAAAGAACTTACAGAAGATCTCGTACTCGATATTAATCAGTTAATTGCGCTCTCGAAGGCAACTCTAAAAACAATTGTAAACATCCGCGAAGCCTATTCAACTATTATTACAAATAATTTAAACAGAGTAATCAAACTCCTCACTTCGCTCACTGTTATCCTCGCAGTCCCAACCATGATCGCAAGCTTTTACGGCATGAATGTTAATCTCCCGTTTGCGGACAAGCCATATGCTTTCGCCGGCATATTAGCAGTTGTAACAGGGGTCACCGCCCTACTCCTCATTGTTTTTGGCAAAAAGAAGTGGTTGTAAAATAGTTTTTTTCAATACAGTTTTTAGTCTTTAGTTAGCAGGAGAGTCGCAGACTCTGAGCTTATCGAAGAGTCGGGGAGCCGGGAATTGAACCCGGTCTTCACGCACCCGAAGCGTGCGTACTGCCGGTATACTACACCCCGAAATCAAACTTTCCTTATCCTATAGAACACCAGCAAAAAACACAATTGCCTTATTCAACAAAGTATTTCTTTTTAATACCCACATCTATTCTATCCTGCACCGACGCAGCCTTTTTCTTTGCCTGAAGTGAAAGATCATCCAATTCTTTTTCTGAAAGTTTTGACAATTCTTTTGCGCGTCTCTCAAGAAACGATTTTTCATTCCTTAAAGGATCATCGAGTACATCTTCAAGAAGTATTAATAATATCTTGCCCACTTTCGGCCCGGGTGGAATATCTAATACCTTCATCAACTCATCTCCACGAAGCGCAATCATTTTCGGATGAATCGGGTCCTGCTGCACTTTTTCAACCATAGCTCGTAAATGTCTCAAACGATAAGGCTGTGCCTTGGGCACGCCTGATCCAATCCTATCCGCCTCTCTAACCCTGAAAAGATCATCAACATTTTCAGACCCAACCCTTCTCACGAGCCTTCTTACGCCTGCAAGAGTAACTGCGTCAGGATCATAAACAAACATATGCTCCCGAACCAAAAGAGCCACAGACTGAATTATGTCTTGTGAAAAATGAAGTCTGCTAAGCGCCTTTACTGCCATGCGCTCGCCTACAACCTGATGACCATAAAAAGTACTATCCGGGCCATCTCCCTTTTTTGTTTTTGGCTTACCAACATCATGTAAAAGAGACGCCAGCCTAACCACCAGCGAATAATTTTTCGAAGCAGAATATTTAAGCGCGCGTAAATTATGTTCAAAGACTGTAAAAACATGATGTTTATTTTGCAAAACACCTATCCCATCTTCAAGTTCCGGTAAAATATATTTAAGAAGTCCGAAAGAATAAAGCGCCGTAACACCTCCCGCAGCATCCGGCGACATTATAAGTTTTACAAACTCATCTCTTATTCTTTCTTTTGCTATCCGCTCGAGCAGATGCGAATTTTTTCGTAATGCATCAGCCGTCTCCTTTTCGATTTCAAATCCCAGCTCAACAGAAAACCTCACTGCCCTGAGAAGTCTAAGGGCGTCTTCTGAAAATCGTTTTTGGGGATCTCCCACTGCTTTAATAAGCTTTGCTTCCAAATCATGTTGTCCATTATAGGGATCAATTAACTTAAAATCTCCATCTTTTAATTTTGAACTTTCATTTTGATTTTTGATTTTCGCATTTTTAATTTCCAATGCAATAGCATTAACAGTAAAATCTCTCCTACCAAGATCTTCCTCAATAGTATCTGCAAATTTTATCTCATCAGGATGCCTCGCATCTGTGTATTTTCCCTCCAACCTAAAAGTTGTTACCTCTACGATTTTTGTCTCACCATCACCATCCCCATTATTATCCTCTCCACTCCTTATTTTTACACCAACAGTGCCAAAAGAATTTTCATACACACTATCAGGAAAAACTTTCTGCACCTCATCAGGCTTTGCATTAGTAGCAATATCCCAATCTTTCGGCTCCTTTCCCAAAATCATATCCCTAACACAACCTCCAACAAGGTATGCCTGAAAACCGCTTTCGGTAAGCGTTTTTGCAACAGCGCTAATATCACTCGGGATTTTCTTCATAGATTACTAATATATAGTGTACGACAAAAATAAAAAAGCCCGCCATACAAGACGAGACAAACATCACAAAAATCAAAATATCTAGCTCCCTTTTACTTTAAGCTTTGTAGATTTCATCCTATTAAGTTTGGGGAGTTTTATGGTTAAAACCCCGTTCTTTAGACTGGCATCAGCTTCTTCAGCATCAACTTCATGAGGAAGAACTATTGACCTAGAAAATCTACCCCAATAACACTCCTGATAAATATAATCATCAGATTTAACATGATTCGATCGCTCTCTCTTTCCTTTAATATTCACCGTCTCTGGCGTAATCGAAATATCAAGATCATCTGCATTAACTCCTGCGATAGGAACTTCAATTATTACTTCGTTCGCAGTTTGATAAGCATCAATGATGAGCTCTCCATCACCCACTTCCTGATCATCAGAAATTGCATGATGCGTCCTTTTGGCAACAGACGAAGCCCGCGCAAGATCCGCCTCTGGCTCACTCGAAACATAAGCAGGCTCTATGCCGCTATTTTTCGAAGCCAATTCCTCAAAAAATTGTTTGTTATCCATATAAATTAGGCGAAGTCTTCCTGTTTAAATTTCTCAAAATCATGAAGAAGAATGAAGGTAACTATTACAAGAAATAAAATCGCAAACCTAGCAGGTCCTGATGTAATAATAAGATAGTTAAAAGTAGCATGCAATACGGTGGCTGTGAGCAATCCTATACTAACTAAAGAAAATTCCTTACCATGTTTAAGAACAAAAGACCTCGATCCTTTTATAAAAGCTAACGCCCAAAAATAACCGACTATTCCGGAGGCTATGCTATGGAGAAGCGTTGCTCCAACAAAACGCATAGTAAGCGTCTCGGCTACCGCAACCTGAAACAAAGAGCCACCAGCCGCCTGATACAACGATGCAATATTTTCCGCTGCAGCAAATCCCAAACCCGAAACAATCATATAAATCATCGCATGAAGCGGTTCATCAAAAGCCAGTGTCTTATGAATAAAAAAATAAACAACCGCAAACTTAAACAACTCCTCAACAAAACCCAACGCCAGAAAAGAAGTGAAACTATACTGTGAAACCGAAAGAGCTTCAAGATTTCGGTTAATTAAAAGCTGAACAGGTAAAACAAAAAACGTCGCTAGACCCCCTAAGAAAAAAGTGGATGCAATAAGCCTCTTTGGTTCAGGGTGCCTAAAGTCCTCCCTAGTGTAAAACACCAACCACACAAAGCTTGGCAAAAGTCCCAGAGCTATAAGGAGCGTTGTATAGATTATAGATGACATAAACCTGTCACCAGCTCGCGTCCATAAGAGAGTCATGGCGCTCGCCAGCAAAAACAAATAGCTCACCAAAAGTGCGATAAATAGTATCTGTCACAAATGGCATAAAAGGATGAAGCAAAACTAATATCCCATAAAAAATCTTTTTCAAAACCAATATTGCAGAATCCCTTTCTGATTTATCACCACCGGATATCCTCGGCTTCATCTCCTCAATTATTTTATCAGCAAATGCATGCCAAGCGTAATGGTATAACTCTTCCGCCGCCAAATGAAACTGAAAAGACTCGATATTTTGGGCAACTCTTTTCTTTAAATCTTCAAATTCATCCAGAAGTTTTTTATCAGAATCAGACAAAGAACCATCTCCGGAAAAATTTCCCTCCCCACTCATAGAAATAAATCTCGCAATATTCCAAAGCTTGGTCGAAAAATTTCTATATCCCCGAACCCTGTCTTCAGACAATTTAATATCATTACCGGGCGCAGCCCCAATAATGAGAGAAAGTCTCGTTGCATCAGCTCCATACTTATCCGCCATAAGAAGCGGATCAATTATATTTCCCAAAGACTTAGACATTTTCCTACCTTTATCATCTCTCACAAGTCCATGTAAATAAACTGTTTTAAAAGGAATATCGCCTAACAAAAAACCACTCATGAGGATCATCCTTGCTACCCAAAAGAAAATAATGTCATAACCCGTCTCAAGGATACTCATAGGATGAAAAGCTTTTTCCTTTTCCCACAATTTATCGTCATATCCCCAACCAAGAGTTGAGAATGTCCAAAGCCCTGACGAAAACCAGGTATCAAGAGTATCCGGATCCTGCTCCATCTCGCACTTGCCGCAAAAAGAGCATTTATCGGGTTTCGAAGATGCAATGATCATATCCTTGTCCTTATTTTTTTCACAATAAAAAACCGGAATTCTATGCCCATACCAAATCTGGCGCGAAATACACCAATCTCTTAAATTTTCTATCCAATGAAAATATATTTTTTCAAATCTCTCCGGCACGAGCTTTATCTGACCATTTTTAACCGCCGCAATCATTATCTCTTTTAGAGTTGTTTCCGATCCCAATGGAACACCCTCAATTTTGGAATTTGGAATTTGGAATTTGGAATTTACCGATACAAACCACTGTTTCAATATCTGTGGCTCTATTTTTCCTCCTCCCCTGCTGGAAACTGCAACTCTGTGAGCATATTTCTCATCAATTTTTTCTATTAGCCCTTTTGATTTAAGTTTTTCAACAATAAGCTCTCTGGCTTCAGTTATTTTTTTCCCCTCAAACTCTTCGCCGGCAATCGGAAGAAGTTTTCCACGCAAATCAATAATCTGCTCTTTTTCCAAATTATGCCTCTCAGCAATTTCAAAATCAGTTGTATCGTGCCATGGCGTTATTGTCATAACACCGGTACCAAAATCAGGATCAATCGCTTCATCTTTAACAATGGTTGCTATTATTGACCCGTTTATCCATTCAAGCTCTATTTTTTCACCATCTTTATATTTTTTATAACGCTTATCACCTGGGTGCATCACAACATATTTATCGCCAAATTTTGTCTCTGGCCTTGCAGTTCCTATCACAAACGGCCCGTACTTCAAGTAATAAAAAGGCGTTACCTCGTCCTGCCACTCAACTTCATCATCTGAAACAGTAGTCTGCATTTTCGGATCCCAGTTTACTATCCTATCACCACGATAAATAAGACCGGCGTCATACATTTTCACAAATGCTTCGCGCACCGCCTTACTCCTATCGTCATCAAAAGTAAACGCCTCCCGACTCCAATCAAGAGACGCCCCCATGCGTTTTATCTGTTTAACTATGTAGTCATGGCTTTCACTCGCAAATTCATTAACGCGTTTCAAAAACTCCTCGCGTCCCAAATCATGGCGATTTTTCTTCTCCTTCTTATAAATTTCTCTCTCTACTTTCTCCTGTGTAGCAATAGCCGCATGATCAGTCCCAGGAATCCAAAGAGTTATGTCACCCTTCATCCTATGATATCTAGCTAAAATGTCCTGAATCGCAAGCATTTCAGCGTGTCCCATATGCAAAACACCCGTCACATTAGGCGGGGGTAAAACCATAGAAAAAATATTATCACCCAACTTAGGTTCCGCGGGACTAAAATATCGTCGGCTCTCCCAGAACCGATACAGTTCTTCCTCCCCGCTTGGATCATAAGTTTTTGGAATATCGCTCATATCCCCAATATCTTACGGGAAGAAAACAAATAAGACAAAGTCTTAAAAAATATTAAAACAACTCTAGTTAAACGACCCAAAAATACTCGCTACGCTACTATCGCCAGATGTAATCGAAAGCAAAAAGCCCACAACCACAAAAAGAATCAAAAAAATAACTACCATGCCGTGCGCAGTTGGAACATTTTTAAAAAGAGGATTTTCGTTTTTCTTTTTCTTCATATATAAAACAAAAAACTCGCCGACCAAATTTCAAAAAACAAGTTATTAAAAAAAGTATAAAATATAAATAAGAAATATACCAAAAAATCCGTTAATAACTCAAACAAAAGTGGAAAAAATAATTGCAGGAATAGACGAAGTTGGTAGGGGGCCCCTAGCAGGCCCGCTTGTTTTAGGAATCGTCGCCTGCTCTAAAGAATCAATTCGTAAAAATTTAACTGGAATAAAAGACTCAAAGAAAACAACCCCCACAAAACGTATAGAATGGTACAAAAAAATCAAAAACAATCCCGAAATCATATTTAAAACAATCTCAATAACTCCAAAACAAATCGATAAATACGGATTATCCCCCTCAATTAAACAAGGTATAGCGCGACTTATAGAAAAATTAGATAAAAACCCTCACCACATCTTTCTCGACGGCAGTCTTTTTGCTCCAAAAAAATATAAACAGACAACCGTAATAAAAGGAGATGAAAAAATTCCGATAATTTCCGCCGCCTCAATAATTGCAAAAGTTAAGAGAGATAATCATATGATAAGAATTCACAAAAAATTCCCCAATTACAGATTTGATTTACATAAAGGATATGGAACAAAGCTTCATATTAAACTCATAAAAAAACACGGACTATCAGAAATCCACCGCACAACATTTTTAAAAAAAGACCGCTGAATCAAAATCCAGCGGCCTTTACAAAAGAAGAAGTTTCAATCAAGTCAAAATATCCGGAAAACAAGTATAGCTTGGTAAAGCTATACACTCCATATGCAATAAACGGTGCAGTAATTACATCAATTGTGTAATGAGCCTTTGCAAGAAGAGTTGCCACTCCGAACAGTACCGCTGTACATACAAAGAAAATCTGAAACGAATCAACTTCGCAGAAAACTGAAGCAAGTGTAGCCGGCAATGCAACATGGCCGGAAAAAAACAGATCCTTCCCTCCATACACAAATTTTCCAACATTTCGAAACAAGACACTCGAGTTTTGGGGAATCTCTATCTTATCCGGATGAGTTTCAAGTCTTGTAATGCAAAGAAAAAAACTCCGCACAATATACATAAACCCAACAGTACTCATACAAGCAGGAAGATATACCGGCCGAAGAGCGATTATTAACACAAGAGAAAACAAAGCAAAGCCAACACTACCCCAAACAAGGAAAAAAAGTAGCAAAAATCTACACACAGATCTTGAATTCAAGTTGGGTAACAGATCGAGCACGAGATCACCAACATGATTGCCTGATACTTTTTTAACATATATCTGCGCCAGAAATATCGAAAAAAATGCAAAAGCTAAAATCAACGAACTATCAAATACAGCAATCCGGAAAGAAGATATCTCCATACAATCAAAAAAAGAGCACGTGTCCATCAGAAACTCCTTTGCCGATAAAAGAAAATTTCAAAAAACAACAAAAAGATAATGTCATAAAAACCAACAACAATCAATAAATATTCGGCAACGTATATGCGGCAAATTAATAATTAGTTATACACAATTTGTTGCCGATATATCGCCTTACTTAAAACCATAAATGTAATAAAATAAAATAGAGCACTTAGGTAAATCACTAATAATGTTTAAAAAAAGAACGTTCATCTATTTTTTCAGCCTCGCAACAGCAATCGCCCTTGTTCCGCTCTTTGCGGCATTCGAGGCGCACGTAATCAACGTAACCGCAACAATTGAGAACGCTCTCTCT
>PFAZ01000003.1 GCA_002773535.1 Candidatus Harrisonbacteria bacterium CG10_big_fil_rev_8_21_14_0_10_40_38
TTTACACAGGTTTGATGTTGTATAACGGCGAAATCCACGAGGGCAAGCACGAACCGATTATCACAAAGAAACTTTTTGATTCCGTTCAGGAAGTGATGATGAGAAAATCTAAACCTCACTCGAAAGGACTCAAACCATTTTTATATAGAGGATTTTTCCGTTGCGGAGAATGCGGCTGTTTCATTACCACCGAAACACAAAAAGGTCATAACTATTTGCGATGTACCAAACGGAAAAATCCTTGCGCGCAAAAATATACTCGTGAGGAAATTATCACTTCCGAAATTCAAAAGGAAATCAAAAAAGTTTCTTTGCCAGACGATTGGGCTAAATGGATGTTGGCGGAAAACGAAAAAGACAAACTGGTGGAAACCCAATCGTCTACGCTTTTTGCAGACAAAACAAAAGCCGATATTTCTCTTTTGGATTCTAAAATTGAGAAGCTGATGAATGCTTACCTAGAAAACGCACTTTCGCTAGACGAGTATCGAGATATGAAAAATAAACTTGTGAACGAAAAACAGCTTTTCAAAGAGAAATTATCGGCTTTTGAGCAAAAAGCGAATAATCGGTTCGAACTTACCGAAAAGTTTTTGAAATTCAATATGGAATTGGCAAACGAGGGAATAAATGAAGAGAAACTTCATTTATTCAAAAAAGTCGGTTCGAACTTTCAAATTAGGGATCGAACCGTACTTTTTGAGCCACGCGGAGCGTGGAAAACCCTTTTGGATTCTGGATTCGGCGGGGATTCAGCCCCAGCGTCGCGCCTTCGGCGCGACCGCATTTCTTGTGCGAATTCGGATTTTGAATTTTGGCGGAGGCGGAAGGATTCGAACCTTCGGTCCGGTTTCCCGGACAACATCTTAGCAGGATGCTGCTTTAAACCACTCAGCCACGCCTCCATTTTATTTTATTGGAAGACGTGGCTTTTTTGGTACCCACTTCCGCCTTCGCTAAAGCTACGGCGGACAGGCAGCCACGCCTCCAAGTCGTATTTTCTTTTCTTCACGAAGCATACCGAAAAACCTTGTTTTAGACAACTATTTCTGATAGCGTGATGAAACGATGGATAAGAAAAATCAGGGGAAAAGCCAAAGACCGCCTATAGTCGTTGTTTTGGGTCATGTTGACCATGGAAAGACAACGCTTCTTGATTATATCCGTAAGGCAAATGTTGCTGAGCGCGAAGCAGGGGGAATAACCCAATCTATGGGTGCTTATGAAATGGAACATAATAAAAGAAAACTTACATTTATAGATACGCCTGGACATGAGGCATTTTCTAAAATGAGATCGAGAGGTGCGGCGGCGGCTGATATCGCGATACTTATTGTTGCTGCTGATGATGGTGTAAAACCTCAAACCAAGGAAGCAATACAGATAATACAAGATGCAAAAATTCCTTTTGTGGTTGCGATAAATAAAATCGATAGAGATAGCGCTGATGTGAATCGTGTTAAAAATGATTTAGCTGCTTCAAATGTGCTCTTGGAAGGATACGGTGGGAATATAAGTTTTCAGGCAATTTCTGCAAAAACAGGAGAAGGTGTTCCTGAGCTTTTGGATTTAATTCTTCTTGCTGCGGAATTTGAGGACTTGTCTTTTGATGCAGGTGCCGATCCTTCGGGTTTTATTTTTGAGGCTAAAAGGGATAGTAGGAGAGGAGTAGCTGTTTCTGGGATAATAACCAATGGAACTCTTAAGGTTGGAGATGAGATCGTTGCCGGAGAAGATTTTGCAAAAATAAAATCTCTGGAAAACTTTTTAGGAGAGAGAGTTAAAGAGGCAGTTCCTTCTATGCCTGTTATGATTTTTGGTTTCGATAGTCTTCCTTCTGTTGGTGATAGATTTTTGAAAGGGGAAAAGCAGAAAGCGGCTTTGCCCTCTGTGGCACAAAACCGAACGGCGGTAATGCCAACCTTGGCTTCACAAACTTCAATTAATCTTATTTTGAAGGCTGATGTGAGCGGGTCTCTGGAAGCACTTACAGAACTGGTTCAAAACCTGACACTTCCTGAAACTGCGACTATAAAGATTGTTGATGCTTCGGTGGGGGATATAACGGATGGAGATGTAAAACTTGCCGTATCTTCTTCGGCAATGATTATTGGGTTTAAAGTATCAATCGCAAAGACAGCTGAAAATTTTGTTAAATCTCAAAGAGTGACAGTGATAACGTCTTCTATTATTTATGAGCTTATTGAGGCTATAGAAAAAAGGCTCACAAAAACTATGAAAGAATCTGATAAATCGATTCTTGAAATACTTGGTGTTTTTGGAGTTCGCGGGAAAAATCAGGTTATTGGCGGGAAGGTTTTAGTTGGCACTTTGAAGAATGAGTCAAAATTTGATGTTGAGAGAAATGGGGAAATTGTGGGTTCCGGACGAATAATAAACTTGCAGTCTGGCAAAAATGACGCTCTTAAAGTTGAGGCAGAAAATGAATGCGGTCTACTTGCTGATGCTGACGTAGATATAGTAGTTGGAGATAGAATAGTAACAAAAGAGTAATAAATACTCATGCGAACATTTAGGTCTGAACGTGTATCAAGCTTACTTCGTGAAAGGTTGGGAATGATGATTGAGCGAGAGGTGGAAATTTCTGGAGCTATTATCACAATTACCACCGTTCAAGTTTCTTCTGATTTGAGTGATGCGACTGTAAATGTAAGCGTGTTTCCGACGGATAGGGGTCCTGAAGCATTAAAGATCCTTGAAAAACGCGCGGGTAGTTTTCAATATATGCTTATTAGGGATATGAATATAAAACCCTTGCCGAGAATCACCTTCGCTTTGGATTTGGGTAATGACAAAGCTGCACGCATTGAAAAAAGGCTGATGGAGGAGAATAATTAGATAAATGTTTGCATGTTATATCCTTGCCACTTATTATTATCGGTGTGGGTATTAAATATAGTGTTGATGAAGATTTTTTTAAGAATTGGGATAGTACTACCGCCTACGTTTTAGGTTTTATTTTTGCTGATGGAAATGTTTGTATATCTAATCGTGGTAAATACCTTGTTGTTTCGAGTGTTGATAGAGAAATAATTTTTAAAATAAAAAATTGGCTAAAGTCAGAGCACAAAATTTGTTCTAAAAAACCAAATTGGCCAAATGGTAAGACGAAATTTGTTCTTAGAATTGGTAATAGATTTATTTATGATTCTTTGATGTTGAGGGGATTATATCCAAATAAGTCCTTAACAATAGATTTTCCAATAGTTCCAAAACGATATTTAAAAGATTTTATTAGAGGGTATTTTGATGGCGATGGATGTGTTTATGTAGAAAAATCGAAAGGACAAGGCGAAAGATTTATTGTGAAGAGGCTTACTATTGTATTTACTAGTGGGAGTAAATTATTTCTTATTGGATTACTTGAAGCTTTGAGGTCTAATTTGGTAATTAGGCAAAGTAAAATATATAAAAGCAATAGATCATTTCAGATTCGTTTTTCTACTAGTGATAGCATAGCTTTGTTTAAGTATCTTTATGGCAATCTTGAATCAGAGATCTTTCTTCGAAGAAAATTTGATATCTTTTCTTATTATTTTCGATTAAGGTTTACGAGGGTTGATAATTATATTGGTGATATATTACGCTGTTTCTGTAAGGTGCCGTACCCAAGTGGCTAAGGGGGGAGTCTGCAAAACTCTTATTCGTGGGTTCGATTCCCACCGGCACCTCAGACTAGTAGTAGTACTAGTTTACATCTGCCCGGGTGGCGTAATGGTAGCCGCGCAACACTTAAGATGTTGTGAACGTAAGTTCGTGTCGGTTCGAGTCCGACCCCGGGCACCATTTAGGAAATTGCAAGTTTGAGATAGCCGCCTCGCTTCGCTCGGCGGTCAAAGCGTATTGCATTTTGGGCTCAAAAATGAATTGGCGGTTTTGCATTCGGGGAAAAGAAAATTTTTTAATCCAATACAGAAACCTAGAAAAAGCCCTAAAATATGGGCTTTTTCTGTTGCCACGATTTGACTTGACAGCGAAGTTGTTTTCTGCTATACTCAAAGCGTTCCTAAGATGAACTTGGGAATCCTGGCTACGAGGATTTCGTGGCAACAGTAC
>PFAZ01000004.1 GCA_002773535.1 Candidatus Harrisonbacteria bacterium CG10_big_fil_rev_8_21_14_0_10_40_38
ACAGAAAAAGAAATTGGGCAAAGTGTTGTATGGGGTAGGCAAGGTTTTGATAAAACAGGATACCTGTGATTCTAAGAAGAAACAAGAGAAATGCGAACATAGAAACAAACACAGGTTAGATAATATTTTGGAGAAACTGAGTAAAACTTTGGAGAAATTTGCCGAGAAAGGTGTATTATCTAAAGATGAAAAGGATGAGATTACTAATATTATTTATCTATTTATGGATAAATAATATTAATTAATACAATAAATTATGAAGTATAAAAAAAAGTTGAATATTTTAGCATCATCTTCCTTAATAGTTTTTGTTTTGTCCAGTTTTTTAATGAGCCCCATAAGAAGTGGTCTTTGTGGGGAAACTGATGTGAGTTGCGGAAATTTCTTGGGGGATAGTATCGGGATGCCTTTGTTTACATTTTCTTTTAGTTTCTTTGTTTTGTTTACGATACTTCGTTGGTTATCTGAACCCGTCTTCAAAACCTGGTGGAGATTTGCTAAATACTATACTGTTGTTGCCGCTGTTCTTATCACCCTATCTCCTACAATAGATGGTTCCATATTTGGCTTTGATAAAGAATTTATGTCTTGGTTTTTGGCAAGTATTTTCCTGTTAACCTCATTAATTCTTATAGCTCGAAAATGGTGGCAGATAAGAAAAACAGAATTATTGACAGGGGAAGTGTCAAAGTGTAATTTGTGTGGTGGACTGTCTCTAGTTTCCTCAACGGGAGGTTTGTATGTGTTCGTCAGAAGACTCGCAAGGAGGCGACACCCTTACTCGTTATAGGAAAAGAAGGTTGGAGCTCATGGCCTTGTCAACAGAAGAACTTCAACTGAAGTACAACGACTTTCTTTTCACCAGATACGAAGCGATGGTTTTGGGGGTTGTGGATGGTCGCGATGAGCATTCTACCGTTCCGCCTCTTGATTCTGATGAGAATGTCATCCATGAATTACTCCGAGAGCGCAGATTGGCTCAAATGTTTTGACTGGTATTTCGTCGGCAGGCACGCCGCCGTTCGCATTTTGCGGACGGCGGCTATTTGTTTGCAAATTATTTAAATTTGTGTAGAGTCCGAATGGGAGATAGTATCCAAACAAAAACGAGGAGGCAGATATGTTCATTACAGAGCGTGATTTGGCGTGGCTTGCCGAGCATGCCGAGGGTGTGGAGATTGGCAAAAGCATATTGGGAAAATGCAAAAAGACAGGAAGCCCAATTGTTAGAGCTTTGGTAAACAGGCATGTGATGGGACGGCTCGGTTTCCAAAGAATTCTGATGGAAGAAGAAATCGTAACCCACGTGCAGTGTCTTTCCTGCCAGTCGTCCGTGGTACCACCGGAGTATGGAAGCGAAGTGGACGAAAGTTCTTTGGTTTTCGTCCCACCGGAATTTACATTCCCTTTCAAATCCGTGCCACCAGCACCAGCACAGTCAATCAATGGGGCCGCTTAGTTGCGAGAGCAACGGCGGCCCTTTCGTTTGACACGCGCAAAACATGAGTATAGTTTTGAAACTGGAAAGTTGTAAATTCACCACAACCAGCAAGGGGGTAATATGTTTCAACGCGCCATGTTCAGATACCCCCGCATTTATTTATGTGGGATTATCTTGGGGGGTTTTGTTGTGGGGGTGGCGATGTATCTTCTTCTCTTTGCATTTTTTGGCAATATCAGAAGCCAGGCGATGATTCTTACGAGCACGCTCGTTGGCGTCCTTTGGTTTCTGGAGAAGTACTGCCGATTTGCCAATGCTATCAGCGTGAAGGAAGAAGGAAGATCAAAATAGAAAATAAATCGCTTGTTGCCCCCATTCGCGCTAGCGCGAATGAGGGCATGGTTGTTATTAAAAAATGTTTGACAAAATTTGTTTATTGCGTAAACTGGTTTGTTATAGGGTCAAAGACAATCGGCGTTCCGCTACGGTGGGGCGTAATCCTCAAATGAGGCAAGCCGATCGAGACGCTCTGCTGGCCAGAGAGGTATCACGTCGACCTTTGTGGTCGTTTTTTTATTAAAAAAATTTTACTAAATTGGCAATAAGTAGAGGAAAAAAGAAAGAAATTGTTGAGAAGGTGAAAAACTCGCTCAACGCTTCCAAGTCTATGGTTTTCGTGAATTTTCACGGGCTTACCGTAGGAGCAGTTGATGAGTTGCGCAAGGCACTTGGTACCGCTAAAATCGGCTACTATGTAGCGAAGAAAAATCTCATAGGTCTGGCGCTGGACGACGCAAAGATTTCAGGAGAAAGACCGTCTTTCCCGGGAGAATTGGCTCTGGCCTATGGCGATGATTTGGTCGCGCCCGCCAGAGAAATTTATGAATTCCAAAAGAAAAATCCGGACAATATAAAAATTGTCGGAGGAATATTTGACGGTAAATATATGGACCTTGTGGCTATGAATGAAATAGCGGCCATACCGCCACTACCTATTATT
>PFAZ01000009.1:0-1376 GCA_002773535.1 Candidatus Harrisonbacteria bacterium CG10_big_fil_rev_8_21_14_0_10_40_38
TTGTTGTGGGGTGGAGGTTTCTGCTAGAGCTGAGAGTGGAGCGGGGAGGAAAGTTATCGTGAGGAGGAGTGAGATGAGGCGGGACATTTTTTAGTAAAATAGAGAAGTCACTATTTATTTAATGAACTTTCAAATTTTTCTGACAATTTTTCTACTACTCCGTATGCTATGGCGATTGTGATATATAGAAAAAAGTAGTGCCTTAGTTCAAATCTTCCATCTACAACAAAAAGAATAAGTAATTCCATAGCCAATGAAATGGCAAAAATAGTTCGTGGACGGATAATAATGTGAAAAATAATTGAAGAAAGATACAAAAAAAATCCTAATACCAATGCAAAGAATATCAGTAAAATTAATTCGAGTGTTATACTACCTTCCCCACCAAATCTTTCAGGATGTATAATTGCCAAAAATGGTAAATATAAGATCAATCCCGTAGCCATACCTAAATAGCTAAGCAAAAATATTTTCCATAATTTTTTAAATGAAAATTTCATGTGTTTTGTATTTAACGCAACGTTAAAAGCAGCTGTCGAATAGCTTCTAGTTGCGCGCTTATATAATTTAATCTTGCTTGTATCGACTGCCTAGCTGATTGTATCCAATAACCTTGATTACCGGGAGAAAAGTTGAAATTTTTTGGATTAAACGAAGTTACTTGACTTACCACTCCCGTTCTTTGAGCGAGAGACACCACAATATTGTTAGAGTTAGCGCCGCCAAAGGAGAACGTACTACCACCAGAGGCATAGGGCTGTGAAAGTGTGGTTCGAGCTGCGTTCCCTAAGTTGTTTATAAATTCAGCATCGCTTACTCCCGAAGGCGGCGTAATGGTTGTGCGATCTGTAACCTGTTTTTCTCCTGTGAGATATGGCGTGTCAGTATTTTCTATTCCGCCTTCGTAGCCGATTTCTGTTATTAGGCGGTTACCTATCCCAAATGGACGCCCGAATAATTCACCACCCCGATTATACCCGCCTATGGTAAATTGCTCCGTTCCTGCTGGAAGTCCTTGGATATTGATTTGATTCGGAAAATCTGGGGTTATTATATAGAATTGGTGGAGGAAGAATCCTGTGAGAGCTGGTCGCGCCGCCAACTCCACCTTCTTCCCCGTCCTATCAACCAAGATAAGCGGATTATTCCTCGCGTACGCATAGGTATTTAACTGTTGGGGGTCTTCGAGAAATTGATTCGGGTTGTTTAGAATTTCGGGGTCTTGAGATAGGAATCTGGCTATATCGGTATTTAGATATCTAGCCTTCGCGTAGGTGTATTCCGTATACGGTATATAGTCATCCAGTTCATGACCTGTGTATTTTTGTTGTTCTTTGAAGGAACCACTTCTATTTACTATCGTACCATATGATTCG
>PFAZ01000009.1:1387-155818 GCA_002773535.1 Candidatus Harrisonbacteria bacterium CG10_big_fil_rev_8_21_14_0_10_40_38
CGGTCTCTATTGTCGCTATTGGAGTTCCGTTTGCTATGACGTGTTCCGTTGTCGTGGCGTTATTTTCCGTAACGTTGAAATACGGGGAGACGTAGGTTGTGGTTGCTGTTCCGTGGGGTTTTGACCAGATTCTTGTGCCACTTGGGTCGTAGCCATAGGTGGCGTTTTTGTAAAATGATGGGCCTTCTCCGAAACCGGGGAATTGGGTTGCGGGGTATGTAATCTTAGTAAGGCGGTTATTGTAGTCCCAAGCGTGAGATACGGACGTTCCTTTGGTGAGCTGGTTTCCGTTTGTGTCGTAGGTGAAGGAGTTGTTTCCAACGGAGGTTACGGCGTGGGGGTTTGCCATGCTTGTTCCCGTGTTTCCTTCGTAGTAATAGTCTGTGCCTGTTGAGGTGGCGATGTTGCCGATCTCGTCGTATGTGAAGACTTCAAAATATGAGTTTGCCGTAGTTGAGGCGACAATGGTTGAGGAGGCAAGGCGGTAGAGGGTGTCGTAGTCGTATTCGGCAATGCGATTTATGGACGGATTTACGTCAGACTCGATGACGATATGGGTGATGTTACCAACAGGGTCGTAGTCGTATATGCGCCTGTCTATTGCGGGAGTACTGGTCGCAATGCTTTGTTCTCTTAGGCGATATAGTTCGTTTGCGTCGTACGTATTTGTTTTTGTGGTTCCGTTCGCGTTTGTTTGAGCTGTTGTGTCCCCTGTCGGAGAGTAGTCAATGTCGGAGACGAGAGTGGTGGTGGCTCCGCCAGATGGGTGCCACGCGACGGTTTCCACGTTTCCGCCTTGGTTGTAGGTGTAGGCGGTGAGAGAACCGTTTGGATTTTTAATGGTTAGAGGATTGCCCATGTAGCCGTAGGTATATACAGTCGCGGCGGTTGTAGTGCCTATTGTTTTTGTTTCGTTTGCAAGATTGCCCGCAAAATCATAGTTGTTTATTGTCGCGTATAGAGAGCTTGTCGCGTAACAGAGACGGCCGATGCCGCGCGTGCACGAGTCGTATTCGTATATAATATCTGTTTCCGTGGTTGAGTCAGAATCTTCTTCAAGCGGGCGGTTTAATTCATCGTATGCGTAGCTTACCGTGTCCCCTATCGGTGTTATTTTTTCCGTGAGATTACTTGCAAAATCATACGCGAAAGTCGTGCTTCCGTAGTAACTGTCAGTTGGATCGTGCAAGTCTTCCATGCGCGTACGCCTGCCTAATTTGTCGTATTCAAAGTTTCTCACATTGCCGTTTGCATCGGTGATTTTTGTGAGGTTACTAATTTCGTTCCACTCATAGGTGGTGGTTGCTTGATCTGAATCCAGATATTCGGTTACGTACGTTAATCTGTTAAAGGCATTTCTGGTGAATTGTTTTTGATTCCCAAGAGAATCGGTAACGGTTTCTACCCTATCATCATAAAAAGTCGTAGTCGTGCCGACTGCCGTACCTACTTCTGTAACGCGATCTAATGTGTCGTAAATATATTTTGTATAAAGATTTTCCGTTGTGGTTGCAGTTGATTTAGATAGTCCGGTTCCAAAATATGGCAAAGATTCTCTTTGGGTGCGGCCTTGGGGGTCGTACGCAATGTCTTGGACTATATATGTGTTTGTGTCTTCCGCCTGTTTTCGTGTTTGTATGGGTCTCCCAAATCCATCGAGATATTGAGCTTCTTCGGTTGTGAGCGACGCAGAGAGACTCGTGGTAGCCATGACCGCATTTTGATTTTGCTCATCAATGTATGTAATCGCCCGCAGTGTTACCTCCGAGCCAGAGTTTGGATCCGGCCCTTTTTCTTGGGTTGTGCGGTCAAGAGAATCTAGAATGTTTTTTCGCACTTCGCCGTTCGGATTTGTTACCTGCTTTGATTTTCCGGATGAGTAGTCATAGAGATAATCTGTGTCTTGATTTAAGGTGTTTGTTATTGTTTCCGGATAGAGATTGAAGCTGTCGTAGCCGTACGTTGTTTCGTTCGAGTTCGGGTCTTGTTCTGAAAGCAATAATCCGAAGCTGTTGTAAGCGTGGGTAGTGGAGGCGTACGTCGAACCGCTTATTAGATATTCTTTTTTAGTTGGGTTTCCTTGATTAATTTCGCCGAAAGAAAGATTGTCGTATATTGTTTTTGTTTCAGAAACAGTTACGCTCGAGGAATCAAGAACTGTTTCTTTTGAGACGCGGTGTATTTCGGTACTGGTGGCATATTCATAATTTGTCCTTATGTCATCACTCCCTACGTCTGTATAGTTTAGTGGGTCTGTTACCGTTACCTCGCCCCAATTTCTTTCTGTTGTTAAGTTTCCATAATCAAAATCGAAACTATAGCTTATAGCATTGTCTTTATGCGTTCCATTTCCATCGTATTGTGCTGATACAGTTTGGATGGGGTAGACAAAATAGCTCGGGTCGACGGCGGGGACGCCGTTGATACTCCACTTTGTGCCTGATTGCGATACAAGGTTTTCTTCACTGTCGAGAATATCAGTCCTAAATACTTTCCCTATTTTCGCCCAGTGGTCGGCAAATTCATAAGTGCTACTATTCGTTCCGTTTCCCTGATGAAAATATGAAATTTTTTGTGACCCGTCGGGCCTGGTTTCCGTAACTTTTTCAAAACCGGAAAATCTGCGATCATGGGGGTCGTCGAAATAATAATCCCCACCGGCATATTCGTAGGTGGTTGTACCCACTGATCCTGTTACGGGGTCAAATTGCCCAATAGCTTTAACTGTTTGGACTGTAATAGGAAGATCGGGGTTTAATAGATAGTCGTTTTCATCTTTATATTGCGGGGAGGCTTGATATTCGGCATTAATTATACCTCCACTTGGAAGCTTTATTGCGGAGAGCATATCGGGAACATTGCTTGTATTTTCAAATACATCAGTAAAACATGTTGGGTTGCAGAGATTATAGAAAACATCGAGTAGGCCGTCTCCATTTACATCCCCCACCTGCCTTGTGGTGCTTGCGACATTTACACCTAGCTGTACCGAGCTCAAGGTCCAATAATTCCATTTATGTATATAAACTTTTCCGTCGTCGGAGATGATTTCGGGAAGGTTGTCTCCATTTAAATCAGCAAAAAACATTCTTGTGGTTCCTGTATCAAAATGTTCGAGTACAAGAGATTCTCCTTGGGGGAGAGAAATCCAGTCTGTGTGTTCAATGAATCCCCCATCCCAAACTGATTGATTAAGAAATACTTTTCTCTCATAATTGCTTTCTGAATCTTCATACGCACGATATATATCCGAAAGGCCGTCATTATTTAAATCAACCGCTCTAAGCCCGGACTGGTCTGGGATGTTTGACCCCATACCAAGACCATTTCCGTATATTGTTGATCCTGTGTTTCTATAAGCGACAATTCCGCCAGTATCGGTTATTGCAAGATAATCAACCAAACCATCGCCGTTCAGATCAGCCACTGTGGGACGATTAATTGATATGGGATCGAGTGTGTCTATTGTTTCATCCCACGCAGAATCATGAGACCAACCGCCTCCTGTGTTTAGGTACATTCTTGAAGAATCTGGAGCTGGAGGAAGTGATTGAACAAAGTCTGTTAAAAGATTTCCTTCAACATTAAATACGATTGCGCCTTGGGCATTGCAAGGCTGTGAATGATCGGGCTGTTTGCAAATCAAAACCGGATCAGAAGTTCCGTCAATATCAGGGATTTGCCAAGTAGTTGTTGCTTCGGTAAATGTAGCATCGCCATTATTGAGCCAAACATGCTGTTCATCATTTGACGGTGATTCTAAACGATATGACTGCAAAACATCTGCATAACCATCACTGTTTACATCGGCTACAACGACACCTTCTTGAAATATAAGATTATCCAGATCAGTATCTCCTGTCGTAGAAGCAAAAGATAAATTATTTGGTGTATATGAAAATGATGTTTTGGGTAGAGTAATCGTACCTTCGCCAATATTATACGGATCTCCAATTTCTGTGACTGATTCTAAAAGTGAGCGGATTCCACCCTTTGTGCTGTAGTTAAAATTGTATCTACGAATTAGCGCGTTGTTTTCTTTAATATCAATAAATTGTAAATTATTTGCAGTTTTTAATTCATATCCTGGCAAATATGATTTAAATACATCGCCTCTGGCTTGCCACGTGAAGTTAATTGAAAATAACGGAGAGCTTTCGCTATCTTCTGGATCGGCATACATGTATTCAATTTTCTCTATATACACCTGCTCACCGTCTTTGGTATATGTATAGTTTATTTCGTTGCCATTTGTGTCTACTACTTTATCGAGCATCCACATATAAGCACTTGAAGTGGCGTCTGGAAAATGAATGCGGGCATTTGTAGTTGTACCAAACCAGTAGGTTTTTCCGTCTTTTGAATCGACTTTCCAAGCATTTTCAATAAATTCATGAACAAGCGTATATTTGTTAAAAGATCCATTTTCAGTTTTTGCAGTGTATTTGTTGAGAACCGTTGTTGAGGCAAGGGGGCCATCTAAAGATGAAGAAAAACTTTCTAAATCTACATCGTACATGGCGTCATTCCCATAACGATTTTCTCGTTGTATATACGGAATATCTAAACTCCAACCCAGTCCAATAATCGATCCTTCTTTTCTATCCTGTGAATTATAAATGAGTGAAAGTTCTGGGGTTAACCCATTTCTTCCCGGCGGGAGTTTAAAAGGATATTTATAAACAAGAGCACCCGATGAAAGATCAACGTCCGGTCTTGGTTGTTTTATGACACCGTCTGGTTGAACGACTCTATAGGGCGGATCATCGGCTGATTCGGGCTGGATTTTGTCATCCTTTTTGTCTTTTAATTTTTCCGGCCCATCTGGAATTTCTTTGGGGCGACTATCTATACCTTCCTTGGGCTTTGAGGTTTCTCCTGTTTTTCCACTACCCCTCCCTGGATCCGGTGCCGGTTCTGTGATTATCGAGTCATTGCCATCCGGACTAGTTCCGATGTCTTCTGATGGCGGAGGAACAGGAGGTTCATTTGGAATAGTAAACGCCGGTTCCTTTATTGGTTCCGGCGCTATTTGAAGCGGCTCGTTTGTTATTTGGGCAAAAACAGACGGTGGAAAAGCCAGTGAGAATATAACGATTCCCGTGATACTCGTTAAGAAGATTTGCTTTAGTTTCTTTGTAAGCCTTCTTCCCTGTGCGGCATTCATTGTTTTTATTTTTTATCAAAAACTTATTGCTGTCAAATCTTTAAAAATAATTTTTTTAATTTATTTGATTGCCGAATAGTTGCCGCAATTTGCCGAATTTAATTTTTACTCAATCATCTCTAAAAATCTTTCAACACTTACTTTGATGTCATATCTTTTCACCCATCCCCTTTCTTCGTCTTTTATTTTTTGGAGTTCATCTTCTTTTAGGGTGAGGAGTTCTTTGACAGCTTTTGCAAAGTTTTCGTTGTTGCCTACTTTTTGTATGTAGACTCGGAGAATAGGTGGAGTTATTTCTTTTACACCGCCGACGTCAGTTGCGACAAATGGAACGCCATAGACCATTGATTCTAATAACACATGAGGAAAGCCTTCTTCTTCGGAGGGCATCAGGAACACATCCGCAATACTGAAATAATCCCCTATTTTATTTTGAGGAATCCAACCCAATAGGCGGACTTTGTCGTTTAGTTTGTAATTTGTGATTTGGTGCTTGATATTTTCGGCTTCCGGTCCATTGCCTGCAACTAGAAGTATGAAATTTGAAATTTGAAATTTGAAATTGAGCGAATTTATAATTTCCGTCAAGTGGTGGGCGCCTTTGCGTTTTGAGAGTCGGTGAACAAAAAGTAAAACTTTCTGGTTTTCTTTTATATTTAATTCTTTTTTAATGTCGTCTATTTTGATTTTTGATTTTTGATTTTTGATTTTTTCTAGGTCTATCCAATTTGCCATTACTTTAATTTTTTCCTTTGATATCTTGTAGTGCTTTGAATAGAGATCTGCCATGCCGTCTGTGCCAGTTACAAGAAAATTGATACGACGATATGCGAGGCGTTCGAACCAATCGCGAACTTTTGGTCTTTTATAGTTCCACGGCATGCCGCAATTCCAATAGAAAACCTTTCCGCCGGTTTTACCAAATACCCAGCTTGCAAGATAGGCGGCAGAAAACGAATAATGAATGTATATATTTTTGTATCCTTTTGCTCTTGCTTCTATAAGATAGAAGAAGGTTTTTATGATTTTAAATACTTTTGATTTTTTTGAAGATACTCTTGTATAAGCAGTGCCGAGATCGGGTTTCTCATTTGCTTTTTCGATAATCAAAAATACATCTGCCTTATCGGCAACTTTTTTAATAAACGGAGCGAGATAGCTTATATGAGTAGCGCTATCTTTGTCGTAGAAAGGACAGATATAACAGAGTTTCTGACTGTTATTAGAAAAGTCTTTCTTTCCATGTTCTTGGTGTTTTGTCATTTATGATTTCAAGATCGAGGTGGTAGGTAAATGGCTTGGCTCCTCTTTTCTTTATCCACTCGATCATTTCATATAACCCTTTTTCAAGCGAATAAGTTGTTTTGTAGTCTAGGAGCTTTCTTGCTTTGTCTGCGGAGCAGGTTGCCACTTTTACCTCAAGAGGCCTATCTGGAACATATATAGGCTCGAGTTTGAAGTCTAGAAGTTTGGCGATTGTTTTTGCGAGGGTATTAATAGATACCGTTTCTTCGTCTGGGCCAATATTTATGATTTCCCCAATGACGTTTTTTTCGAATGCTAACTTTTCTAATGGATCAAGGGTATCCTGAATAAAGGAAAAACATCTCTGCTGTTCACCGGTTCCGTATATAATCGGCTGGCGACCCTGTAGCATTAGGTTAATCATGATAGAAGCTACATTTCTATAAGGGTCGTCATATTTCTGGCGAGGGCCTATGATGTTATGGGGGACTGCGTGAACATATTCTATGTCGTTCAGTTTACAGAGCATTGTTACGGTAAGTTCGCTTGCATATTTTGCAACAGCATAAGGATCTTGGGGCTTTGGAGTCATATCTTCGGTAAATGGATGTTTCTCCTGATCGCCATACCTTGCCATGCTAGAGGTGAATACAAATCGTCTAACTTTGTTTGAAATTGCAGCTGCAAGAAGCGAATTGGTTGTGCCGTATGTATTTTCGCCAACCAGAGTTGGGGAAAAGACACTAAGCCCTTCATAAGGGGCGGCGGCGCAATGATATACAACCGTTGCGCCTTTCATAATCTCTTTCATCTTGCTCACGTCTATACAATCTGCTTGATGAAATTCCACACCTTCTGATACATTGTCGAGGTAACCCCCTATCATGCTATCGCAGCCAATTACTTCATGTCCTCGACTTAGCATCCTTTCTGCGAGGTGGCTACCTAAAAAACCCGCTACTCCTGATATAAATATTTTTTCCTTCATATGACTTACCTATTATGAGCAATATATACCATGTATTCAAACCGTAAAACAATACTTTTCATAGCAGGGGCGAAACCCACATACCCAAGAAACTCTGGTATTCTTGAGCTTTTGAGGAAAAACTATGATGTAATCGAGATAACATCACCTGCCTCATCTTATATATTTCGATTTCCAATAGTATTTTTAAAATTTCTTTTTCGCAGGAGAAGGCATTTTGATGCTATTTTTGTTAGCTGGATGGGTCACCCGATAGTTCCTTTTCTAAAAATTTTTAGCAGGAAGCCGATAGTTTTTGATGCATTCTTATCGTTGTTTGATTCTATATGTCTTGAGAGACGAAAATATAAGCCATCGTCATTCCAGGGGCGATTGATTTTTTGGCTGGATAAAATTTCATGTAAACTGGCTTCTATTGTAGTAATTGATACTAATACTCATGCGGCGTGGTTTACAAAAACATTTGGGATTCCAAGAAAAAAGATAAAGACATTTTATATTTGCGCTGATGTAAATTTTTTTACTGATAAAGAAGAGGAAATGACAGATGACTTATTTGTGGTGGAATTTCACGGAGGTTTTATACCCTTGCAGGGGGTGCCCGTTATTTTACAGGCGGCAAAAATATTATCTACTCACAAAGATATTGTGTTTAGGTTTTTGGGTAATGGACCTGAACTTTCTCAGATGAAAAAAATGACTGACGAGATGCATCTCGTAAATGTTGAATTTTTTGAAAAATTTGTGCCACTTACCGAAGTCGCTGACTTTATACAGAAAAGCAACGTCGCTTTGGGAATTTTTGGGCTGATGGGAAAAACATATAGAGTGATACCGAATAAGGCGTATGAAGGGATGGCTACGAGGCGAGCTGTAGTAACTGTAGATTCTCCGGCGGCGAGAGAAATATTAACAAACGGAAAAGATTCTCTCCTATCAAAACCCGGAGATCCGAAAGATTTGTCAGAGAAAATACTGCGTTTAAAAAATGATCCTAAGCTAAGAGCAAAAATCGCAGAAGAGGGATACAATACATTTAAGAGGGTCTGTGATCCCGAATTACGGCTTGGGCAAATAAATGATTTCATAAACGAAGCTATTTCTATTCATGAAAACCGCAGTTAGACCGATATTTAGACATTACCTTGCAAAAAGATTTATAAAAAAAACTGTTTCAAATGGCGGTAGTGTAATAGACATCGGCTCAGGAAGGGGCGACTTTTCTTTTTGGCTAGCAAAAAAAGGATATAGAGTTACTTCATTTGAGTTTTCAGAAAACTCTGTGATGTCTTTTAAAAAAGAACTTGAGAAGTTAAAAAACAATAAACCCGAACTTATTGATTCTGATTTTTTGAAATATGAAGGTCATTTTAGCGCTCATGCAATCGTGTGTTTTGAGGTTTTAGAGCATATCGATGATGATTATGCCGCTGTTTCAAGAATGCATGATTGGATGAGAGAAAACGGTACTGTGATCATAAGCGTACCTGCTCATATGAAAATGTGGAACAAGGATGATGAAGTTGTAGGACATAAACGCAGATATGAAAGGAGTGATCTTAAGAAACTTTTTGAATCTTCCGGCTTTGAGGTTGTCTATATCGTTTCGTATGGATTCCCGTGGCTCAATATTTTAAAAAAGATAAGAGAGATACAAATGAAACTAAAGCCGCCATCATACTACAAACCAAAGGATGGGTCATACTCTGAAAAAGGCACGAAAGAAAGCGGAGTTGGATTTTTTAAAACAAATATTTTTTTGTTTGTTTTTAATAAATTTACGTTTTATCCGCTTTATCTTGTAAGTAAATTATTTCACAAAACAGATTTGTCTGAAGGATATTTTCTTGTGGCAAAGAAAATATCTTAGAATTTATCCGCAATGCGTCCTAGATTTCGGATGATATCGAAAGCGGAATTTGCTCCTATGATGAGCAATATTATTATGAGAACTGATTTATAGTTTTTGATATTTGTGGGCCATTTTTTTATGAGCCAGGATATGCCGAGACCTACAAATAACCCAAGGATTGGGTAAAGCGGAAAACGATAACGGGTTTCAACGATAAGCCAAACTATGCCAACGGGCATAACTACGGCCAATGACGAAAGTAAAACTGCATACTCTTTAAACTTTTTTTCTTTGGTTTTTATACTAACCCATATACCGAAAAACCCTACAACGAACATGACTCCTGCGTATACAGATGAAAGGCCGGTGGTTGCCCATCTTACCAAGCCTTTAAGGTGGGGCCAGAATGCAAATGGTCTTGCGGGACTAATGTAAATCGAGAGCCTAATTAATGATAATCTTAGAAAATCGAGGGGGTTGTTTTTGATATATTTAATACCTTCCTTTTTAAGAATTTCATCAAAATCTATCTGATCAAGACTGGAAAGATCTCCATATCCTTCCGGTAGAGGATAATCTACTATGAGTTCACCCGTGGCTCCTTTGTGATTGCCTACATAAATTAAACCGAATGCGGCATTAAACGGTCTTACTTCGTGATAGATAAAATAATTTCTTATAGTCCATGGCGTGAGACAGATTATTATTATGCCCGCAAAGAGAAAAAATTTTTTGTAATTTTTTTTATAGATTAGGAATATGCAAACAGGGATTACCAGAAGTGATAAATTTGACCGAGTGAGCATAGCCGCTGATAGAAAAATTCCTGAAATAGACAGGAGGTGCGCCTTGTCTTTGGTGATGCTCTTAATAAGAAAATAAAGAAATCCGGAAATAAGAAATACAACCAGTGTTTCTGTGAGAAGCATGGAGGATACCGTGATAAGATCAGGTGAAAAGCCAATGAGAAAAGCTCCTACAAGAGCGGGTAATGAAAAATTATTTGGATCAATGCTTTTTATAGATTTGTATACAAAATATGCCGAAGCTCCGAGAAGAAGCGCGTGAATAATCCAAACTGCTTCATATGAATGACCGAAAATACGGAAAATAAATCCTAGAAAAAATTCGTAACCCGGTCCGGGTCTGCCTATAGCGCTGTTTTCGTCATATCCACTTCCCTGCGCTATATCCCACGCAATATTGTCATATGCTTTTGCGTCTACCGTTGGTTCGATGCGAAAAGAAAAGGAATAAATAATTGAAGAAAGAATTGATCCACTAATAATAAAACTTAAAATAAGTTTTTCATTTTTTTCTATCCAGTTTGAAATTTTTTTAAGCATAGGTTTTCTTTTTTTCTTGAATTCTTATATAGGCCTCAAGTAATCCTCCAAGGAGCGAATATGTGGTAAAGAGGATTAAGGCCAGAGATGCGGTTGCTGCAGCTTTCTCACTGGTCGCGCCTAAGGCAGTCAATATATAGACAGTACTTCCCTCTCTTAACCCAATACCCCCAAGTGTTACAGGGATAAAAATAAGGGCTGTTGAAATTAAATAGCTAAAAGCTATTGTAAAGATTCCGACTTCCAGACTAACTGATTTACCTAGTATAAAAAGCGTAACTATGCTCATTATCGTTGAGCCAAGAGAGAAAAGAGTGGCTATCCAAATCTGGTTTTTATTTTCTGATGTCTTTTTAAGACCTTCTTTAACTTTTGATAGAAAAATTTTGATATGATTTATGGAAATTTTTTGTTCAAAAAAATTAATGACCATGTAAGATCTTTGACTCAAGATAATAGAGAAACCTACGATTGCTGCGAAAAAAACAAAAAGACCAATAAATATTTTTGAGACTCCGAATATATCTATGTAATTTGTATCAAATAAAAAGAAGAGGCACAAAACAAGAAAAAGACCCGCGACGCCGAGCATCCTATCAATAATGACTGATAAAAAATAGTTGCTAGTTTCTGTTTTTGTTTTTTTGGAAAATCTATAAGCGCAGGCAAGGTCTCCGGAAAGTTTTCCACCTGGGAGTATTGTGCCATAAAATATGGCAATAAGGTTATATCCAAAAAGCGTCATAGCTTTTTCTTTGATTCCCATTGAGCTTAAAATTTTTTGCCATCTTACAGCGCTTAAAAACCAAGCGGTTATCATAGTAAAAGCACCTAAAATAATAAGCCGCTTGTCTCCACCTGATATAGAATTTGAAACTTCTTTTATATCAATTTTTGAGGCAAGAAAAAAAAGCAATCCTATTGTGATAAAAACTTTACTAAAATATAGAATTTTTTGTTTTGTGGTTGACACTCTATTCTTCCTTTAACTCACGAAGTGTTTTTTGTATTTTTGTCAGTTGACGTTTAATGTCCCTGTTTTGAGTTGCTAGGAAACCAAAAACAAGAACCTGTATGCCAACAACTATAAAGAGAACCGTGGCGAATAATATCGGTCTTCCTGAGACGCCTTCTTTTATAGAAACTATATACGAATCGATTCCAAGAATAATACCTACTAAAAGCAAGAGAAACCCTATAGAGCCAAAAAGAAGATAGGGTCTTACATAAAATGAAAGCATTAAGTGCTTCCAGATTGATTTAAATTTGAAATGAGATTTTCTTACTGGCTTTCCGCTTTTTTTACTTGCCCACTTTAGTATTGCCGGTATTTCTGAAACCCTAAATCCTAAATCTACCGCTTTTGAGAGGATTTCAACATGAAGTTCTTTGTCATTTGCTTCTAACTCAATAGAATTGAGAACTTCTTTTCTGTAACCCCTTGTCATTCCGGTTACCATTGTAAGTTTACCAGGTATCGCGAGAGCGAATATTTTATTTCCGAGAAAACTTAATAGCCACCTGAAGAGGGGTACATTCTCCATTTTGCCACCCTTCATATGCGGTGATGCTATGACGATATCTGAATTTCCCTTGTCTAATTCTTCAGTGAAACGCTTTATGATTTCACTTCCCCAGTTGAGATCTGATTCAGTCGCTATAACATAATCTCCTTCAGCTGCACGAAATCCTTTTTTAAGAGCAAATCCCCTGCCCTTGTTTACTGGATAGGAAATTATTCTCATGTGATTGTCTTCATTTTCAAGTATTTCTAAAATTTCTAAAGTTTTGTCAGTGCTTCCATCATTGATGACTAAAAGTTCCCAGTCTCTTTCAAGACTTTTTAAAACTTTGACTATTTCTTTTACATTTTCCTCGATAGCTAATTCCTCATTGTATGCGGGTACAACTACCGAAATTTTTCCATTTTTCATAATTTTCTGAAGTGATTTAAGATAATTTCTACAATTCTTTCGCTTGCTTTTCCATCCCAATACATCGGCACGTTACCCTTTTTTCCACCATCTGTCAAAATGGCATTAACTTCGCGCATAATTTTATCTTTATCGCTACTTGTAACGATGTTTGTGCCTACCTCAACGGTTATAGGACGCTCTGTATTGTCTCTTAGGGTAATGCACGGAATCCCGAGAACGGTTGTTTCCTCCTGAATACCCCCCGAATCTGTGAGAACAAGCTTTGCGTTTTTAACTAACTTCATAAAATCCGCATACCCGAGTGGTTCGATGTAGCGAATGCCTGCATTTGTTTTTATACCAGCTTCTTTTAACTGATTTTTTGTTCTCGGGTGGACAGGGAAGATAAGTGGAATCTTTTCAGCAACTTTCTCCGAAACAGTTATAAGTTTTGCGAAATCACCTACATTGTCTACGTTCGATGGCCTGTGCAATGTAATCACTCCATATTTTTTTTCTTCCAAGTTTTCTTTTTCAAGTATTTTTGAAGCGTCGATTTTTTTTTGATTCTTAAGAAGCGAGTCTATCATTACGTTGCCTGTAAAATGAATTTTATTTTGAGGAACGCCTTCTCTTTGAAGATTGTCATTTGCGGATTTTTCGGTTGTAAAAAGAAAATCTGAAATGCGGTCGGTAAGAACGCGATTGATTTCTTCTGGCATTTTTTCATCAAAACTTCGGAGTCCTGCTTCTACGTGAGCCACGGGTATGTGAAGTTTCTTTGCCGTAAGCGCTGCAGCTATAGTGGAATTTACATCTCCAACCACCATTACGAGGTCGGGTTTTAACCCACTGCTTGATACAAGAGAAGTTTCGAGTGCCATCATGATTTTTGCAGTTTGTTCTGCGTGAGTTCCTGATCCAACACCAAGTGAAATATCGGGCTTGGGAATATCCAAGTCATTAAAAAAATCATCTGACATATTGGCATCATAGTGCTGGCCGGTGTGTACCAAAACTACGTCAAAAAAAGGCGATGTATTCATCGCTTTTATGAGTGGGGCGGCTTTCATAAAATTTGGCCTCGCGCCCACAATGAGCATTACTCGGATTTTCCTATCAGAAATCATGATTTTCTTGTCGGTTATTAATTAGAACATATTTTTGGTTAATATGGTTACAATCGATATTTTTTATTTTTTCGCGAAAATTAAAACTTAACTTTATATATTTCAACAACGGGCCCGGGATGATTTACTGAAAAAAGAGCGGAGAGAGGATTTGTCATATTGTGAACATTTAAAAACCTTTCCGGAGCATAACTATCGGCCAAGGATTTAAACGGAGAAAACCAAACTATTAGTTCTTTTGACAAAAATGTTTTTTCGAGAGATTCCTGATTTGGAATACTGCCGCCCCAATCGGTTTTTATGTAATATTCAAAATTTTCTTTCTTAAAAAAATCTTCAGGAAGTATATCTATGCCGATAGTTCGAGCATCCCACGCGGCATAAAATGGTTTTGGGTATGACTTATCACCTGAAGCAAGGAGGGTTCTTTGGCGTGTGTCTAATTTTTCGGGAGCGAATTTTTCTATCATTTCCAATATTTCCCTATTTTGATTTATTACTTCGTTTGTGTGCGAAAATGTGATAATTTTTGTATTTTCTGGAAGATTCTTATATACCCAATCTATTGCTTCTGTTCTGGTATCTTTGGTAAGAAGTTTTGCATCAAATAAAACTGAGAAAGTTAGTGACGGAAGGGCGAGAAGAAAAATAATTCCGACTAAAGTTTTATTGTTCTCAATTTTTATTTTTTTTATTAATTCAACAGCGGCATATGCTCCAAAGATCACAATATATATCATGAATGGTATTAGTGTGCGTGATACCCATCCATAAGCAAATAATGGGCCGATAAATAGATAAAAGGCTATTGGGAAAGATGAAAGTAAAATAAATTTCTTCTTGTCATTTTTCAATAGGAGATATCCTCCGATAAAAGCTAGAATAAAATATATAGGATCGTAAGAGAATAATGTTTTAAATGGGTCGAATACCCTGTTTAGTATCGGTGTTTTCGGGAGCGGATTGCCATGTATTCCTCCTGTAAATATTTGAGTGGCGCTACTGTCTAAAAATATCTGGAACCTATGAAACACAACTCCGAGACCTCTCGGATTAATTGCGATAATGAGAACTAAACCCAAGAAGACGACTGTCCCTAAAATAAAAAGTTTTTTCTTTCCACCGTTCCATCCGGCTATGAGAGTTGGAAAAATTGTGAGAATACCAGGAAGAAGCATCGCTGCGCTTAAAACTGTCCCGATACCGGCTTTGATGTATGTTTTTGTGGATTTATTATGTAAAAGTTTTGTGCTCCACAAAAATGAGAGTGCTATAAAAAATGAGATATATGACCACACTCTCCCCGAATGATGAATATAAACGGATAGAAAACTTGTGGCCCAAAAAAATGCCGCGATAAATCCTGCTTTTTTTGAAAATAGATTTTTGCCAATCGCATAAACTAAAAATATTGTTGCTGTGCTTAATAAAACAGATATGAGTCGAACTACAATTAAAAGATTTGTTGAGTTTATTGAATAAAATGTTCTTAGCTCTGCGAGATTCTTAAAGATGCCGAAAATCATTTCTATACTAAGAAATCCACCGATCCCAAAAAGAGAAATATAAGCAGAGAGAGGTTGGTGATAAAATATTTCAGGAAAATTTGGAGTGACTGCCTTCTCTTCGAGCATTTTAAGCGCAATGGCAACTTGGACGTATTCATCGCCAATATATTTTTGAGGGATGCCATAACTAAGGCCAATTGATGTCAAAATAAAACAGAGGCTGGCTATGCCGACGAGTATAATTACTGAAGGAGTTATTTTCTTCATATATGAATAAACATTAGCGTACTATTTTTTGTCATTCAAATTATAAAGCCCCGTAGCGGGTTGCTACAGGGCTTTTTTTATCAAAACTCCGGCACTTTGTCGAAGGATGTTTGACGGAAGTGGTCCCGTCTGACCCATCGAGTGTTCGTACCGAATCGCCAGAGATGAGGTGTTGTATGGGATATTGAGAATGTGCCTGACGTTTCTCTCTAGAGAGTCACGCATGGCAACAAGCTCGTCCCTCGTGAGGTAGTCTGTGTAGACGAAGGATTTGTATCCCCCGTCCGGTTTTCCCTTGTAGTATTCGGCTTCGGTTGAAAAATCAACATCAACCGAATAAAGATTGTCTCCATTTGAAGTGTAGACCCATATGCCCGGTTTTGAACTATGCGGCAGAGCGAAGTCGTAATACGGAGTTCCGGGATATGTGGTGATAATGGAGACATCAAAGTCGTCGGGAGCTACCTTGAGAAGCCAGTCTTCGGTTGCCCGAATTGTTTCTCCTGATTCACCGGGGTGACCTATTGAAAGAAGGGCCTTTACCTTGAGGCCATGACGTCGCGCGATTTCCATGCACCTGGTGTTTTCTTCTCGAGTGGCGCGCTTGTTCATGTTTTTCAGGATACATGGGGAACCTGATTCAAAACCGACCAGAATCCATCTGAAACCTGCGTCATACATTGCCTTTGCTTGTTCGTCGGTGAGAAGTTGGGACTTAACAAATCCCCTTAGGCGCCAAGATACTCCCAGTTCGCTTTGTACGTCTTGGATGCCGCACATCAGAGGAAGCATTCCCTGATTTACGTTTAACTCATCATCATAGAGCATCATACCTTTGACGCCGTATTCTTTGTGCAAGTGAACCATTTCTGCGATGACGTTTTCCGCCGATCTGATTCTTGCGCGTCGAAAACTTGGAGACAACCTGCCCCCGCAGAAACCGCAAGGGAAAGGACAACCAAGTTGAGCGATGAGACTCAATGCGCGTTCCCCATCGATTTTGTATTTATAGCTATCAACATCGATGAGGTGCCGAGCCGGAAAAGGATAAGTTTCGAGATTACCGGCTCTAAGAAAAAGATCTGAATTGGGGTCGTCGGCATCGATTAGTTTTGGTGGGTTTTCCACAACAGCTCTAAGGATAGCCTCTTCTCCATCGCCAGCAACAAGAACGTCAAAGTGCTTTTCGAGCACGACCATTGCTTCGTGGGCGCGGCTTTGAATACCACGCTTAACTTCGTTCTTCCTTGCGACGGACGTGAGTGTTACGTGGGGTCCACCAAGAATCAGCCTTGCGTCATCTCTGACCGACTTGATGCTTTCTGCTATTTTACGAGCAGAAGGAAGTTGGGGGGTGGTAGAGGTTATACCAAAAATCTTTGCATCAGAGTTTTTTGCGTGAAGTCTTGCGACTTCTTCAAAATTGCTTACCCCTGAAAGATCGAGGACTTCGACGGTAAAGCCGGCTCTTTCAAGAACGGCTCCTACTTTCAAAATACCCAAAGACATAAATACCCGCTCATCAAGCAAAAAAGCCGATGGCGGAGTGATCAAGCACACCGGCTTTCTCATTATTTTTCTCCAGCAAGTTGTAAATGAACGACACTAGTATCTGGTAATAACTCTATATGAAAGAATGAGGTTAATCAATAAACCTATATTTGATTATGGTTTTTAGAATTTTTACACCGTGGCGCCAGTTGATTTTTTTACCCTCTGCATAACTCCGAGGATAATATTTTATAGGAACATCTACGGTCTTGTATCCCTTCTTGATGAGTTTACAAACAAGCTCATTGTCAAAATCAAAGTCATTTGTTTTTATTTCTACATCGTTTATAGCCTTTCTTGTGAAAGTCTTATAGCATCCTTCGTACTCTCCTGCGTTGTTTAAATAAAGTATGTTTGTTGTCCATGTAATAATGTGATTGCCAAACCAGCTTAGCCAGTAGAGAGATTTTCTTTTTCTTGCGTCATGCTCGGGAGCAATGCGAACACCTAATACGACTTCTGATCTTTTTTGGATTATTGGCTCGATCATAGCTTTGTAATCAGTCGGGTCATATTCAAGGTCAGCGTCTTGTATTAACAGGATATCGCCGGTTGCATTTTTGAACCCGGTTTTTATAGCTCCGCCCTTACCTTGGTTTTTTTCGTGAAAAATATATTTAATGCCTTCCGTGTTTTTAAGTATTTCTCTTGTTCTGTCTTTTGAGCCGTCATCTACGACAATAATTTCTTTTTCAATGTCTCCGATGTTTATTTTTTTTACAATATTTAAAAGTTCTTCAATTGTGCTTTCTTCGTTATATGCGGGGATAATTATCGAGAGTTTCATATATTTATCTATCGCGTGATATGTTTTGTAATTCTGGATTACCGTAAATGTTTTCGCCTCGGCTTTTCATTTCGACTACAAGTAGCCCTTTAATAGCCAGTCCAATATACTTTGTTTCGATGTTTTTTTTCAATACTTCCCCTGTTTGAATGTTTATTTTCCAAGCATATCCAAATCTGGAACGGAAGCGACTTAAAGAGTTTTCTATTATGCCTACTCCTTCTTCAATAAAATTGCTCTTTCCGGCAACTTCTCCAAGCCGAATAAGCTCTACTCCAAAATCTATATTTGGATCGAGAAGCGAATAGCCGCAACCGTCTATTTCCTCGACTGTGCCGGTTTGGCTAATAAATTTGCGCCAATGATTTACAATCTCCTCTGACTTTTTTAAATATTTGTCATGAGAGTAGACGCGAAATAATTCAGTAAAACATTCGATCATGGAGTGGGCTTTTTGTAGTGGTGCTGGATTTTCTTTTTTAGATTTTTTTTGCCATTCGTTTGTAAAGACGCCATCTCTGTAGGTTTTTTCAAAAAAAGATTCCGCCCATTTTTCGCAGGCTTCTTTGTATTTATTTTCTTTTGTTATTTCATATAGGCGAATGAGAGAGAAAACCATATAAGCGTTGTCTTTTACAATAACCGACGTATTTGAGGAAACCCTTCCCTTTATTTTGAGCGCTGTTTCATACCATGTTTTTGCAATTGGTTTTATATATTTTCGCGCTGGAAATAAATTATTTATCTGCCACGTTCGGTCATGAAGATATGGCTCAATAAGATTTTTTGATTCTTTAATATATTTTTTCTGACTTGTGATTTCTGAAAAATTTATCAACTCTTCTGCAAAATATGCCGTTGCAAGCGTGTTTGCGATTGGAAGCTTTTTTTTAGACTTTAAGTTAACCGCATAAGATATTAGATTGTCTTTAATGAAAAATTTTTGGAGTCCAGAAAAAAATTTTTCAATACTTTCCTTGACCTCCTTATTTTTGTTGATAAGAAAAATAGATACGAGGCCATTTATGGTATCGGCGTTTTTGATTGAGTATATAAATTTTGGCTCTTTATTTTTGTAGATAGCCTCTGTATGAAAAAGACCAACAGAGCTTTGAGCTGATTTAATCGCATTTAACACGTGGTTGTTAATCCACTCTGTTTTTGCTTTTTCCTCAAATATCTTTCCGCCATAAAGAACATATGGCGCATAATCTCCAAGTTCTTCAAAAATGCCCTCCCTATTAATGATTTCCCCTGTGTCGCTCTGTATTTTTTGAGGGAGAGCTCCCGTTTTTTTTGAACATGACTCGAGTACGCTATTTACCCGCAAAAACTCTTCTCGCCTTTCATTGCTTGTCATAAATTTTTTTGAAAAAGCTTCCAAACTCTTCTAAATATTTTTCCTTTTCCGGAAGGTTTTCTGCCGTTCTTTTTCCGGCTTCTTTTATTTTATTACAAAGAGTGTTGTCTGTTATTAATTTTTTTAAAGAGTTTTCGATATACTCGCAACTTCCAACCGGTACCACAATGCCGTTTTCTCCTGTTTTTATGATCCAGCCGGCACAGCCAACATCGGTCATAATAACTGTGATACCGTAGGTCATAGCTTCAATTACGGTCCTTCCAAAACCTTCATAATTTGATGTCAGTAAAAATATATCCGTATTTTTATATGATTCACTAAGATCAGAACTCCATTCTTCTATTTTTACATACGAGTTCATACTATTATCTTTTATGAACTTTTTTATTTTTTTTTCTTGGGGTCCTTTTCCTTTTATTGTTAGTGTGAAGTTTTGAATTTTTGTACGTAGATTTTTTATTGCTCTTAAGGCAAGTAAGATGTTTTTTTCCTTTGTGAGACGAGATGCCATAAGTATATGGATTTCTTTATTATTTTCATTTTTGTTGTTATCAAGAACAATTTTTGTTTCTGGGTATATAGGAGCAACTAAAATACTTTTGTCATCAATAAAATGCTTCTTTATTATAAATTTTTGAATGCGTTCTGAAACAACACGCGCCCCTTGGGCATATTTTAATATTTTTTTTGCAATTTTATATCTGATTTTATTTTTGAGTTCTTTTCTAAAAAAAGGACTACCGATATCAGTGTGGATTTGAGCAACCCACGGTATTTTATTTTCTAAACTAATTTTTCTGCCCACAAGACCGGTTTCAAATGGATCTTGAGTTGTTATGATCCACTCTTTATTATTTTCTGTTATTTTTTTACCAAGTTTTATTGCTTTTGATATTTGAGTAAATACATTGCCTCCAGTTGTATAAACATGAAGACCATTTTTTAAATCCTTATATTCATAATGATTAGAAAAAATAATAACACAGAGTTCATCAGCCCAAGTTAGATAATATTGGCGTAGCCGTTCGGCGGTATCACCACCATTTATAATACTTGCGTCCTTTGATATCATAAGGACTTTCATTTTCGTTCAGAATAAATGATTTCTGATACTTTTTTCAGCATTACTTCTTCAGAGAAATCGTCTGTTAGATCTGAAATCTTCTTTCTATTGTATGTACTCGGTTTTGATTTAATTATTTTCTTTATAATTTCTTCGATTGAGGCTTGATTATTGTATTCGATTGTTTCTATTTTAAAATCCTTGATATCTATTAGTTCTTTATTGCCTGTTCTATATGTTGTTGCGATTGGTAAATTTTTTACCTCTAGAGCCTCAATTAGCTGGTGAGACAATCCTTCATACCCTGTATTTAAAATAAATATGTCTGCCGCTGAAAGGTATTCGACAACAACGTCTTTAGAAATCTTGCCTAAAATTTTTATATTATTTATTTCACTGGCTGGAATTTTTGCTTGGAGGGCTTCTTTATCTGGACCATCACCTGCAATGACTAATCTTAACTTTGGTATTTCTTTTCTTAATTCTTTAACGGTTTCAATAAGACACTCGAAACCTTTCCATGGTACCAGCCTGCCGGAAGAGAATATAACTTTTCCTTCCAAACCTAGTTTTTTTCTTGCCTCTTTTTTGTTTATTGGTTCAATCTTTTTTACAGAATTAAGAACTACTTTAATTTTGTCAGGATTCACACCCCATCCCGAGGCCAGGTCTGCTAAGAACACGCTTGGCGTAATGACTTTTGCCGCTTTTTTTACGGTGTAACTTTGAGAGCGCCTTAATATTTCTACAGGAAATTTATATTTTTTGTTTTGAAAAGTTTCTATGTCGTCTGTGACACCAAAACGCTGTGACCCTTGTTCCCAAGCATAATCCCCGGTTACGCGGATTATGTATTTTTTTCTCGCAAGACGCGCTGCAAGAGAGGAAATAGTCGCTGCCCCAAAAGAAGTATCAACGGCATACACTAGGCTGTTTTTTCTTGCGAGACGGAACGCTTTGAAAAAATAAATGATATGCCTAATTCCTTTTTTGTGTTTTCTTGATATATAAAATATGCCGTCCCCGTTTTGACCTTCGCCGTAGGTTAAAACTGTTACTTTGCATTTAAACTCCTCGCTTTTGGATATTAATCTTTTTGAATATGTTGCCGCTCCCCCAATTTCTGGTGGATATATTCCAGTAGCAATAAGCAGATGCGGCTCTGATATCTTTTCGAAAATCAACTTCATTTTTGAGGCAATATTTTCCCAGTCAAATTTTTCGGCCTGAGCTCTGCCGTTTTTCTGAAGAGTTTTTACAAGTTTTTGGTTTATAAGAAGCTCTTTGATTTGATTTTTAATATCTTCGTCATTTTCCGGTTCTGCTAAGAGACCTGTTTCTTTGTGGGTGATAATGTCTGGTATGCCGCCGACTTTAGTGCCTATGACGGGCACCTTTGCCGCCATGGCTTCCAGAAATGAATTGCCAAGCCCTTCTGATCTTGAGGGACGCACAAAAATATCTGCTTTTGCGAGATACATAAAAACATCTTTGTTTTTTATTTCGCCAAAAAATTTTACCTCTTCAGAAACATCTAGTCTTCCCGCAAGTATTTTTAGTTCTTGTTCGAGCGGCCCACTGCCTAAGATCCAGACTTCGAAATCGGGGGCTTTTTCGGCTTTAAGTTTTGCAGCGGCTTTGATTAAAATATCTACTCCATTTTTGCGAACAAGGCGCGAAGTGGTAATAATGATTTTTTTTGTTTTTTTCTTTTTCTCTTTTTTTGCTATCGATACAGATTCATCGATTTGGAGTATATCAACACCGTTGGGAATAACCTCTATTGGGCAGTTTGCCCCGTGGCGTTTTGCGAGATCTGCTAAAAATGAACTTATTGTTTGAATGCTATCTGCCTTCTTTAGAACCAACTTCCATATGGGATAAAAAATACCCAGTCTTTTTTTAATGTGTTCCTCGGAGTCGCCTTCCTGCAATGTTAAAATAAAAGGAATTTTTGGGTGCCTCAATTTAAAGAGCAGCGCTGAAAAGCCGCTGAATCCAGCCATGATTGACCAGATTGCGTCTAAGGGTCTTTCTTCATGCGAAGCTTCTGCGGCTCTCCACGCCTTCCATATATATCCAATTTTTTCCAGTTTTCTCCCGTAGTGCTGGGAGGTGCTTTTGCCCCTACCAACTCTCACAATCTCGATATTGCCGATTTTTTCACCACGAGGCCATCTATCGTCAAATCGATAGGTAAAACAAACAAACCTTTCGGGTATCCGATTAGTTATCTCTTGTGTTGCCAGCTCAGCCCCACCTATTAGCGGGTGGTAAGCAAGGGAAAATATGCCTATATTGAGGTTGGAATCGTTCATGGTGTAACTACTACTTGGATTATATTATATGAAAACCAGTCAACTAGAAGAAAAGCAACGTACGCGTGTACTTTATCTTATAACGAAATCAGATATTGGTGGAGCGCAAAAATATGTCACTGATCTCCAAAAGAATCTGAATAAAAACTTATTTGACGCGAAGATTATCTATGGGGGTAGAGATGTAAAATGGCTCTCAAACAGAACCAGTCTCTGGGGTTTGTTTTTTAATGATTTATTTGCGGTTTTTGAACTAGTATCAATATTCCGAAAAGAAAAGCCGCATATTATACATCTCAATAGCTCCAAGGCCGGAGTTGTTGGTTCTTTTGCTGGAGCTATATATAAGTTAACCACAAGAACCCTAAGACCCAAAATCGTTTTTACAGCTCATGGGTGGGTTTTTAATCCAGATAATTATTATTCCTCTCCTGTGAGATGGGCTCATATTCTTCTTCATAAATTTGCTGCTATTTTTCAGGATAAAATTATTTGTGTTTCAGAATATGACAGACTCTTGGCAATAAAATATAAAATTGCGCCTGCAAATAAACTTATAACGATTCACAATGGAATCAATGTTGATATGGATTTTTTGCCGAGAGATGAAGCGAGAAGGGAAATATTGCATCGTTTAAATAAGGATGACTCGAATGGAAATTTTTTGAATTCGCAATGGATAGGGTCAATCGGAAGGTTAACTAAGGAAAAAGACTATGCGACATTTATAAACTCTGCGGTAAAACTGGTTGACGCTTATTTTTTTATAGTAGGTTCAGGAAATGAATTTAAAAATTTAGAAAAACTAATTATAGATCTTAACCTTACTTCAAAGGTTTTTATTGTACCACCAAAAGGAAAAGACGCAGAGCTCTTGAAGGCTTTCGATATATTTACACTTACTTCTATTAAAGAAGGTCTCCCCTATACCCTACTAGAAGCAGGAGCGGCATCACTACCACTAGTTGTTACGCGGGTCGGGGGGGTGCCGGAGGTTGTTTTGAGTGGAATAAATGGATTGGTGGTTCAGAAAAAATCACCTGTTGATTTGGCGCATGCTTTTTTGTCTTTGTTGTCTGATAAAAATTTGCGAACTAATTACTCTAAACAAAGTGGAGTTGAGATAGAAAAAAGATTTTTACTTTCTTCTATGATTCAGAAAACTGAGGATTTGTATATTTAGAGAAGTTTAAATACAGCGGCCTTATCTGTTTCGATTCCTTTTTTAAACCTAGTATCTGATTCTAAAAACTTTAGAAAGTCTGGATTTTGATTTTTATCCACAAAAACATATTTTGCCTTGAAATTTTCTTTGATAACTGTATATGTGTCTTCAAGCTCGTCGAGGCGACACTCGATTTTTCCACAAGTCTTATCCGTTAATATTCCCGCAGAAATATAATGGAATTTCCAGTAAAATTCCGGAGAGTAGTCATAGAGAAAAATAGGGTCTAGGCCTGATGTGTATCGATTTTTGTTATTCCAAAAAAATAACGGTGAAAAATTGCTCCAATTTGCGTTAAATACCAAATCTCCGGCATTGCTGTCTTTTGCAATCCATTCGCCTTCTTCTCTGTAGCGATCCGGCGTCGAAGCGGTTTCCTTAAAACTTTTTAAAGTTTTTAGGCCGGAATAAGGAATCAAAATAACCAAGGCGATTATTAGCGATATTTTAGTGCTGCTTTCGATTTTGTTTTTTATATGCGGAGCTGATTTTTCACGAATTTCTTTTAGTGCAGATATTAAAAACAGTATTCCGAAGGCGACCCAAAAATCATATGCTTTTCTTGCAACTATCATAGTCATTCCAAAAAAAATTGCCGAAAGAATAAATAGGCTTGCAGTGTGCGCGGTTATTCTTTTTTCTGATTTTTTGGATTTATACGCTACAAATCCATACCAAATGATCCCGATAAGCCAAAAGAGAAGGATTATTCCAAAATTTTTTATCAATGTCGCCGAGGAGAGAGGCAAGTTTTCAGAACCAAACAGAAGAGGTAGCCCGGATTGTTTTTCGGTAATAAGTTTAATAATTTGGACATAAAACAATTTAATTGAATCTAATGCATGAGGACGAGCGATCCATCCAAATGATGTTCCCAAAAATACAGCTAAAAGATTTTTCCATGCGAAACTTTTTTCTAATATTAGAGATACGCAGGTAATTACTAATCCGATTAAAATTGGCAGCCAAATGAAATTAAAATGAATCCAAGATATTGCAAATGATGCTGTAAAGATTGAAATAAGTTGAAGCCGTAGTGTTTTTGTACTTTGAGCTTCTTTTAACAGAAGAATAGCTAGAAGTATAGAGAACGCAACCGATATAGTTTGCGGCCGTGTCATTCCCAATCTGTAGAGAATATTTGGAGCGGAAAAAATAAAAAGCCCGAGCCAGCCCCATGGGTATACAAATTTTTCTTTTTTTATCGCCCAAAAAAATATTCCTAAAAGGAGAGTTGTTGATATTATTCCCGCTATTTTAAGCCCAAAAACCGGGTCTTTAAAAAGAGTGAATGGAATTAATGTAACTCCAAACCCATACCAAAGAGATGAGCCGAGATTGCCAAGAGTTGAAAGAGGTAATTGTGAAAACGCAGTGTTTGTGATTCCGTTTTTGTATTCTTGCGCGAGTTTAATATAAAAGAAAGAGTCTATTTCAGGAATATTAGGGGTTGATAAATGGATTAGAAGATTGAGTCCGAAAATAATAAGGCAAGGGATTATTATGCTCTTTGCCCAAAGATTCATGTTTACTTTTCTAGATTTTCGTAATGCTCCAGTGCTTGTTTTAGTGATGGCTCGTCTGGTACAACTACAAGACCTTGTTTTATTACTTCTATCGCTTGATCAGCTTTTTCGGTGTAAAAATTTTCATAAAAATCAGCTAAGCCAAGATAGAGATAGCCAAGAGTTGGATCTATTTCTATTGCTTTTAGATAATTTTCTTCTGCTTTTTCAAAGTCTTTTATATAGCTGCCATATAGGCCGCCAAGGTTATAATATGGCGTGGAATGTTTCGGGTTTACTATCTTTGCATACTCCCACGCGTCTCTCGCACCGTTGTAGTTATTAAATATCTTTTTAATGATCCCAACCTGAATCCAGAGATCGATATTGTCAGGAGTGTTTTTAAGACCTTCATTGAGGTCACTTAATTCATTTTTATATTTTTCCTGAACATCTTTTGGGATTTCGGCTATAAATAGATCTGTGCCTATGTTTTCAATCGCATCACCTTTGTATTTTGGAAGAGTACCGCCTCCTATTCCATTTGAGCTTGTGAAAAAAAATACGCCACCGAGAACCGCTACGGCCACTGCGCCAAATATGATTATTTGAATCTTTTTCATAATTTATCGCTAATTCTATTTTTTTTTGCGGAATTTGTCAAAAAAAACCGCCCTCCCCATAAGGAGAGGGCTAAGTTTTTAGCTAAACATTAACTCTCAAGGAAAATGTTAGTTGCTTAGCGTTTGACCTGTCATACCGGTTGACGGGAGACCGTTTACACGATAACCGTTTACCCAGTCGTAGTGCGCAGGCTTTGATGTGGTCGTGGAGTTTCCAGACCAGACAAAGCTTGATGTAGCACCTCCGCGTGAGGTAAGTACCGGTGAAAGGTATGCACCATACGTTCCGGAAGCTACTTCAGCCGCGCTTGTGGCAAAGCTGTAGTTTGAAGCTGTCCACGTATCATTTGTCTCGAAGCTTGTCGGGATCGCGATTAGGTCACCCATAAGCTTGGTCGTAATAGTGGAGGATGTTCCGGAATTTGTAATGGTTCCTCGAAGCTCGAAGCATCGAGTTGTTCCCGGTGCGACTTGGATTGCTTCGTTTGTGCCACCTTGGGCAACCGGATCGAAGTTAATAACTGTAAATCCGGAGCCAACACCTACATATCCTTCGGTTGCGCTGTTTAAGCGGCCGCCGTTGTCATATACAGGATTTGAACAGTTTTCATCAAGACCATAAACGGTAAATGAATTTGCGTAGAATCCATTTGTAAGTCCTGGCCAGATCGCACCATTTGTTGAAGTGGATACCTGATAGACGAACTGATAGAGACCGATACCGTTGCCGGTTGATGGAGCTGTGACTTTGTGCCTAAAGAGCACTTTATCCGTACCGTCGACAAGGCTTGTCGATGGAATCGATGCTGAAGCCAATGTCGGAACCGATTTGAATATTACCAGACCACCAGATGTTGTAACGATGTCAGCAGGATTTGCGTAGAGAGTCTGACCGGAAGATGATCCGATACCCCTTGTGGCATTTCCTGATGAATCAGCTGCTGCACCGTCGTATTCAACAGTGATGTGATGACCAGGGTGGGCAGTGCCGGAAACATTAATGTTTGCGACGTCTGCTTTAATGGTCAAAATCTTGGACTGATCTTTAGGAACAATGAAGCCGGTAAGTGTTACGGTAGCATTGTCGCTTCCCATAATCGTTTCACCAACCTGTGTTGAACCATCCCAGAATGTAAGCTTTGTTAGATCCTGTGGCGTGTTTGTGCTTGCGTTTCCGAGCTCAACAGCAAACTGAGTGACTCTGATTTCTTCGTTTGATGCAGTGAAAATAAAGTCATTGATCAGGTTGTTTGTTGTTCCGGCGGCAACTTGAGTCCAAGTTGTCGTTGCAGTTGGTGTTGAATCACCTTTTGCGATAGCAAGCGAACCAGATGCACTAATTGTGATCTGCTGACCTGTGGTATCTACATATGTTTCAGTGATTGTCGTACCCGATGTTACACCCGTTGGAACTACGTCGTCAGCATCACCTGGAATTTCCAAAGTGAAATCTGTAGCTGTTCCACCAGATGCGACATTACATTTAAGAGCAAGAGTCTTAATCGTATTCTTAGGAATGATTAAACTTTCGTCAAATGTGAATGTATTGTCGTCAGCGGTAGTACCACTGTTATCTCCGTTTACTACGTTTGTTCCGGTGTTAAGAGCAGTAGAGCCATCCCATAACTGGCAATTTGTAAGATCATCTTCTGAACTTGCGGTAGTGTAGTTAAATTCAACTTGAACCGAATTCAATCTTACATCTTCACCGGATGCAGTCGTGTCAAAGCTGAAATTGGCAAACGTGAAACCATTTACACCAGCAACGATTGTTTGAGCTGCTGGATCACCAAGCGTTGTTATAGCGAGAGCACCTGAACGTACTGTCATTGTGCTTCCAGTATATGTAGCGCTTGAGAGTGTTATTGTTTGGTTTGTATCAACGCCTTTTACAGTTGTCCAGTCAGAGCTTGGAGTTGTTGATGCTGCAATTTGATCGGCATCAGCATAATCCGTACCAAGTTTACCCTTGAGGGTCATAATGGTTGTTCCCACCGGATAAGTAATTGTGTCAGTGAATGTGACTGTCGCGGCACTTGCAGCAACATCTACAGGACCAGCGAGAACTTTTCCATTCTGATCAACAAGCGTGATGTTTGTAACATCTTGCGTGTTTGCTGCCGCACCTGTACCTTCCCACCTATTAAGGCGGAATACGGTTTGGGCAACGGAGACTCCTTCACCTTTTACGGTTACTTTGAAGCCGCCTAATGGCTGGTCAGCTAGACCAATTGCAACGTTTTGAGACGGAACATCGGCTGTTGCGCTCTCGATTGTTACAGAGCCTGCGCCGATTGTTACTTCATAAGCATCATAGTTTGGATTTGCTGTTTGAAGCGTACCGTCGTCATCTGTTGCTGAATCGCCTGAATTGGTAAAGGTTGGCAATATGCCGTATCCATAGCTGGAGCCAACGACTTTAATGTCGGCTGCGCGATAGAGATCAAAATCAACACCTCGGTTTGAACCGCTTACAATGTCGCCTTTGATATAAATTTCTTTACTGTTTCCCTTTGCGATCGCAATACCTCCTCCAAGAGATGCCATGAAGTACTTTCCGTCTTCACTGACTGTTGCGGGATAGGTGCTTCCACCATCAATACCGATAACTACATTGGCTAAGTCAGAAGCAGCTGCTGAACCAGATTGGTTCCATGAGACTGATTTTATCATTACGTCTTCATTTGAACCTGCCGTGAGCTTCAATGCCGCAAATGTGTAGCCAGTTGTGCCCACTTCTTTGGTTACGCTCGATCCAGGATCAAGAGAGCCTTTTGTGAGTGTTACCGCTCCGATTGAAAGCGTGCTGTTTACCGTGTGAGTTACACCAGTTAAACCATTTGAAGGAATTCCGTTAACCGATACGTTATTGCTGGTTGTTACACCCATAAGTGTAAGGCTTACGCGCTGTCCTTCATAGGCGTTCTGGTCCGCATCGGAATCACCAGCGAGTGTAATAGTTCTTGATTGGCCAGCTCTTACGGTAAATGTTGGGTTTAACGTAAGTTGGTGGTCAGAACCAAACGTCTTTGTGTCGCCGATTCTATTTCCGTTATCGTCGAGAGCTATGACACCGTTGAAAGCCGCGTCGTTACCCTGACCGGTTCTCATTACTTTTAGACCAGTGACTTTAATGTCGCCATCTGTTCCCGCTGTAAGAGTGATATTCGTGAATGGTACGCTAGCAAATCCTTCTCCAAATAACCCTTCTGTTGGCTGACTTCCAGAGAGAGAAGCTGTAAGACTTGTCCCTGTTGGAGACGGCGTTCCAGACGGAGTTGGTGTTGGGGTTGGAGCTGAAGCGATTAGTGAATTGTATTTAGCTTGGCTGATAGGACCAAAATAGCCGACTGCTGGGGCAACGCCGTTTGCCGCCTGCCATTTTGCTACCGCCGCTTTTGTTAGAGAACCAAAATATTGTGATTCATTTCCCGGTGATCCAGCACCTGATGCTGCTACTTGATAGCCAGCGCCGTTCAAATATCTTTGAAGACACTGAACGTCAGATCCAGTTGAGCCGATGGTAAGTGATCGCGTGAAATTGCAGGAGACCGGTGAGGACGATCCGCCTGTAAGCGCTAAAATTTGCGCTTGCAATTGTGCGATCTGAGCCAAAAGCTGTTGGATAATTTCGTCAGTTGTCTGTGCGCTAGCCACTGGCAAGAACGCAGAACCAGATACCCAGACAAACGTTGCGATTGCAACGAATACCGAGGAAATCTTAGATACTGTTTTTCTACTCATGTGACTTTTCTTTGATTTCTTAGTTATATTTTTTGACCTAATTAATTAATTTTTTTCCGAAAGTTCATAGCGTGCTATGGACTTTCTTTTTCATTTTTTCATTTCGGAAGAATTATCGCCTTTGCCCGATGCCGCTTTTTGTCGGCACCATCGACCTCACTGCATAGACATATAACCCCTAGTATCTTTATAAAATAAAATCCCTGCTCCACTTACTGGGCAAGGCCTTAGACATTTCTGTCTTACAGGTAACAACTAACGACGTAAGTCGTGAGTTGTTACCTGTAAGACTGATGTTTGTCGCTTGGCCTCACCCCAAGCAAAATTTACTATATCAGATTTTTTTTTAATTGTCTGTTAGCAACCTGAACAGAGATAGTTTTACTGTCTTCCCTAGTATAACGGAGTATTTGCTTTTTTTATTACGGCTTTAATGAACTTCCTATAACACTCTTATTTTGTAGTGTGTACCCGGACCACCAGAGCCAATCCTCTCTATAAGACCTTGGTTACAAAACCTTTGGAGGTCATATCTTAAAGTTCTTTCGCTGACTTGAGGGAAAGCGGCAATAATATCTTTCAACTGAAATCTTCTATTGCCGAATTGTCTGATCTTTTCGATTAGCTCTGCGTGCCTATTAGACGCATTGTTTTCGTAGCTATCTTGCGCGCCAGATGGAGCTTCTACTACCTTTTCGTTTGAGCTAACCTTTGTTTGGTTAATACTTTGTGTGTTTGTGTTTTTCGGAAGTGGATTTTCTTTTTTTGTTTCAAAGAGCGTTGCTTCTTTTTCTTTTGGTTTTGGGTTGTCTATAGTTCTCCCTGAATCCGGCAAAAGTAATTCGGCAATCCTAAGTATCTCTTGCTTGATATTGCCTATTTCCTGAATGATATAATCCGCATTCACCGGCTCTACCTCATATATGGTTTTGCCAAACATTATTAGGCTTTCCAGGGCAGCAATGGTTTTTGAGACAGATCTATAATCTCTTACGGCAATTTCTTCAATAAGTTGAAATGCAATTTTTTCAATTCTTTGCCGAAATTCAGGTCTTCTTGAATATACTGATGTTTTTATTAGCAATAAGCTTACGTTTCTTGTTTTGTCGTCTAGTGACATACGCCCAGTAGTATATTCTATTTTAGAGTAGAGTCAATATTGTTGAATGGCTTTTATTTAATTTCCTATTTGCCAGTTTGATACGGCAAGTGTTGCTATGACTAATATTAGGAAAATAGCGATATTTGTTATTAAGTTTTTTTTCGATATATGTGACTGCTTTAAGATTTCTGTGACTATAAATAGGAAGGCGATAATTATATTTGCCGAATAAATTGGCTTTACCGGAAGAATGTTGACTGCCCAGAAGATTTCGGATGTAGAAAGCGCTAAAATGGCTGATTGGCCTAAAATAACTTCTTTTGTTTTTTTATTATCATTTTCAAGTCTAGAAAAAAATTCTGAAAGAAGGAGTAACGAGGTTAAAAATACCACTACTGAAGATATTGCCGTTGAAATGATGCTGATCCTACTTATTTCTGAAATAAACAATATTCCAAAATACAAAATAGTCAGAGTTACCAAATAATGCCAGTCATTCCTGTATATGAGTTCTAAATTTTTAAGATTTACGGCTATCTGCATAATAAGAGAAATGAGGACTGCAAATATTAGAAAAGCTGTATTGTTTGCAATTAAAATAATACCAGTAAGCGATAAACCAATAATTGCGGCTCCGGTAAATTTATAAGAAGGTTTTGTTTGAGGAAAATAATAAATAGCAATACCGCCTCCTATGAGTAGGAGGCTTTTTAGTATGCTGAAGTCGTTTTCTCTTGCGAGAGTTATTAGAGCAAAAAAGATTACCGCCTTAAACGGAAACGCTAATGACTTCACCGGTGAGAGTAATTTTGACTTTATCACTATTTTTAATTTGTCCTTTGATAATCTTGTCGGCAAGCTGATCAAGAATTGTTTTTTGAATAAGACGTCTTATTGGACGAGCTCCAAAGTTTGGATCGAAGCCATTTTCAACTATATATTTTTTTGCAGCTTCGGCAATGCTTACTTTCATACCCTTCTTTTCGAGCTTATCTTTAACTTCTTTAAGCTGTATATCAACTATGCGCTCAATATCATTTCTGGTTAAGGGATTAAACATTATTATGTCATCTATCCTGTTTAAAAATTCAGGTTTAAATGACTGCTTTAAGGATTCTAAAACTTTATCTTTGAAAGCGAATTCCTCGTCTTTAGAATCTTTTTCCCCAGAGGAAAATCCGAGGTGAGACATTTCTTTAAAATAATGGCTCCCAACGTTGGATGTGAGGATGATGATGGAGTTTTTGAAGTTTATGACTCTTCCCTTTGCATCGGTAAGGCGACCATTGTCGAGCATCTGGAGAAGAATATTAAAGACTTCAGGGTGCGCCTTTTCTATCTCATCAAAAAGAATGAGGCTATATGGCCTATGTCTGACTGCTTCGGTGAGCTGTCCTCCATCCTCAAAGCCGACATAACCCGGAGGAGAACCGATAAGCCTTGAGACCGAGTGCTTTTCCATGTACTCAGACATATCGATCCGAATCATGGCTTTTTCATCGTTAAACATAAACCCTGAAAGGGCTTTTGCGAGCTCTGTTTTTCCAACACCGGTTGGCCCAAGAAACATAAACGATCCACTTGGCCTGTTTTCATCTGAAAGTCCGGCTCTGGCGCGGCGGAGAGCGTTCGAGACAGAACTGATAGCTTCTCTCTGGCCAACAACTCTCTCTTCAAGAACTTCTTCAATTCTCGCTAATTTTTCAGTTTCTGATTCGAGCATTCTCGTTACGGGAATACCGGTCCACCTTGAGACAACTGCTGCGATATCTTCTTCATCAACTACTTCTTTTATGAAGCGCTGGTTTTCGTTTTTTTCCGCTGCTTTCTTTTTTGTTTTCTTTACTCCGCTATATTTTTTCTCGAAAGCCTGATACTCCTTTTCGGCTTGAGGTAACTCGCCATATAGAATCTGGGCAACTCTTTCTAAATTGCCGTCTCTTTCGGCTGCTTCTGCTTCTCTTTTGAGGTCATCGATTCTACGCCTTAAATTGTGTAGGTTTTCAAAGCTTATTTTTTCGGCATGCCAAGTAGCAGAATATTCATCGTTTTTTTCCTTGAGACCGGAAAGGATTTTATCAATTTCCTTAACTCTTTCCTTTGAAAGACTGGCTGATTCTTTTGCTAGGGCTGATTTTTCTATTTCAAGACGGGTGATTTCTTTGCGCATTTTTTCTATGTCCTGGGGCAAGCTTTCGCTCTCCAGTCTTCTTGCGGCTGAAGCTTCATCTATAAGGTCAACTGCCTTATCCGGAAGAAATCTGTCGGTTATATATCTTGTGGAGAGATTTACCGCGGCCCTTATAGCTTCGTCACTGATTCTTAGCGCGTGGTGAATTTCGTATTTTTCACGAAGACCCATAAGAATGGCTGTGGCGTCTTCCGCGGATGGCTCTTCAACAATAATTGGCTGAAATCTTCTCTCGAGAGCGGGATCTTTTTCTATATGCCTTTGATATTCCTTTGTAGTTGTAGCCCCTATTGCGTGTAATTCGCCTCTTGCAAGCGGCGGTTTTAAGAGATTAGAAGCATCAACGGCGCCTTCTGCAGCACCAGCGCCGACAATCATATGAATTTCATCAATAAAAAGTATGAGCCTGCCTGCGGCATTTTGTATTTCTCTTATAAAGGCCTTTAACCTGTCTTCAAATTCGCCTCTGAATTTTGTGCCTGCGATAAGCGAACCTAAATCAAGCATGATAATCTCTTTGCCTTTTAGAGTTTCCGGCACTTCTCCAGATATAATTCTTTGAGCTAGACCTTCTACAATAGCGGTTTTACCCACTCCCGGTTCACCAATGAGAACTGGATTGTTTTTTGTTCTTCTTGAAAGAACCTGTATCACACGTCTCAATTCATCCTCTCTGCCAATAACCGGATCCAATTTTCCGGCACGAGCTTTTTCGGTTAGGTTTATTGCGTATTTTTCTAATACTTGAAATTTTGACTCAGGAGTTTCATCGGTAATCCTCATCGATCCTCTTAGTTGAGCAAGGATCCTGAATGCTATTTCTTTTTTGAGTCCAAAGCTTTCGAGAAGTGTTTTTGCACTTGATTGAACATTGAGAATCGAAAGTAGTAAGTGCTCACATGACACAAATTCATCTTTTTGAGATACAGCAATTTTTCCAGCACCCTCTAGAATGTGCATTAATTCCTGAGAAAGATATAACTGACTGACTGATGTGCTGCCAAATATTTTTGGGAGCTTATCCATTTCCTCCTCGATGGATTTGTCTAAATCCTCAAGGTTGATGCCTGACTTTATAAGAAGTGGCCTTACCAGCGACTGCTCGTCCGCAATGAGACTTGATAAAAGGTGAATAGCTCTGAATTCGCCATGATTTTTTTGAGCTGCAATATCTTGTGCATTTTGAAGCGCCTCCTGTGCTTTAATTGTAAACTTGTGAAAATTTCTCATTTTAAAATTAAATTTACTGACAACCTAAGCTTAGACTATTGGCAATCTATGGTCAAGAGTGCTAAAAAATAGGCTATGGGCGCGCTTCTAGTTTTACTGAAATTTCCTGCTTTTTCCCCTCTCTTAAAATAGATAACCTAACAACATCACCGACATTATGCTTTTGTATGATTCCGAGCAAGGTTTTGGTTTCTGTGATTTTTTCGCTATTGATGGCTGTTATTATGTCCTCTGTTTTTAGACCGGCTTTTGCGGCTGGAGAGTTTGAAACTATCGCAGGTCCGTCTTCACCTCCGCGAACGAGAGCTCCTTCGCTTACCGGCAAATTTTCTTTTTCGCTTAGTTCTTTTGAAATTTGAATATATCTGACTCCAAGATAAGGAACTGAAATTTTGCCGGTTTTTTCAACTGACTCTAAAGCTCTTTTTGCCTGATTAATTGGTATTGCGAAACCGATGTTTTCTGCATTTCTGGCAACTGCCGTATTTATTGCAATAACCTCACCTTTAAGATTAAGAAGCGGCCCACCAGAATTTCCCGGATTTATTGCCGCATCCGTTTGGATTAACCCCTCTAAGTGTTCAATCCCATCACTTCCACTTGCCTCAATGGATCTCGCAAGACCGGAAATGATACCCACAGAAACCGTATTTCGGAATTCTCCGAGAGCATTGCCGATTGCTATAGCGGTCTGCCCAAGCCTTACCGAATCAGAATCGCCGAGATTTACTGTTGGTAGATTTTTGGAATCGGTTTTTATTTTTACAATGGCTATGTCCTGAACCGGGTCTAGCGCCAGGACCGTTGCCGGATATTTTTCTCCATCGTTTGTAAGGACTGTATATGAAGCACTTTCATCGCTTACAACATGCTTATTTGTGATAACAAGACCATCTTCGGAAACAATAAATCCAGATCCGCCGCCAATTTCCTGCTCTTTTGTACCGTTTTGACACGGTCTTTGAAATTTAAGGTTTCCAAAAAAGTCCTGAAATTCAGGTGGGAGATCGCCAAACGGGTTATAGGGGCAATTTTCAATAATCGGTAAATCCTTTGATACGATTATTGAAATAACTGCATCAGAGTTTTTATCAATAGCGTTTACTATTGAGTCCTCATAAACATTATCCGATTTATAAAGCTCGGTTTTTTCAATATTATTTTCTGTTTTTGTTACAGATTCGCTTTGTGTTACCCGTATTTTATTTATTATGTCGTCTAAAATATTTGCATGGGCGCTATTTTTAACAGTTCCCAGCAAAAACCCGGCAAGTAGGGCAACGCTAATAAAAAAGAAAGCTTTTGTTGAATTATTTTTTATCATAACAATATTGAATACGCTTATTGGATTCAATTTGTTACCTTTTTTATATCAGTAAGAGCTTTTAGTGTTTTTTTAATATCACTCTCGGTTGTTTGTCTGCCAAGAGTAAATCTTATTGATTTTTCTGCTTTTTCTTTTGGGAGCCCAATTGCCTTTAGTACGTGTGATGGCTTCATTGACCTTGTAGAACATGCTGATCCCGCGGAAGATATAATTCCCCTTCTATCTAATTGAATAAGCATTTCTTCGGATTTAATAAATGGAATATATACGTTTAAGAAATTTGGCAGAGATTTTTTTAGATCCCCATTTATTTCTGCTTTTTTTTCGATTTTTTTAATACCAGCCCAAAGTTTATTTCTTAATTTTGAAAGCCGTGCTGATTCTGATTTTGATTTCTTGTGCGAAATTTCAGCAGCTTTTCCAAACCCTAATATGCCTATAATATTTTCTGTTCCGGATCTCATCCCAAATTCTTGCCCGCCTCCTGTTAGAATTGGCTTGATTATTTCTTTCCCGTTATTTTTTTTTACAACAAGGGCACCTATACCTTTGGGTCCGTATATTTTGTGAGATGACAGAGTAATCATGTCCGCGCCACATTCTTTGAGAATTTCTGGGTTAAATTGAAATCCCTGAACCGCATCTGTGTGAAATAGTGGGAAATCATTTTTTTTTCTGAAGCCGGTTATCAGTTTTGAAATTTCTCTAACTGGCTCGATTGTCCCTATTTCGTTATTTGCATACATTATAGAGACAACAGCGGTTTCTTTAGTGATTAAATTTTTAAGTTGACTTATATCAATAACGCCATCGTTTTTTACAGGAATTATTTTCAAATCAATCAAGCCCTCACGTTCCATATCGCGAGCAGTCTCAAGAATTGATTCATGCTCAATATCGGAAACAATAACCCTTGGCCTTTCTTTCTTTTGATAAGAATATTTTTTTACAGCGCCCCTTAGCGCAAGATTATTTGCCTCTGTGGCTCCACTTGTATAGATAATCTCCTCATAATTTACACCGAGCATGTCGGAGAGTTTTCTTCTAGATTCAAAAATAAGCCTTGATGCCTCCTGCCCGATTGAGTGAGTTGATCCCGGATTGCCAAAAATGCTGTATTTTTCTCCAAAATACCTTTGAACAACCGGATCTATCGGCGTGGTTGAAGCATAATCTAGGTATATTGTCTGTTTTTTTGTCATATTGTTAAAACACAATGTGTGCTCGTATACGTTTCATATTGTATAATTTACGGTAATGAAAACGAAATATTGGTTTTGGTTCTGGAAAACTTTTTTGGGACCAAGCCGACTTCGAAAAAGGTTTGTCCAAACTTTTTTATTTGCTGGGCTTATACCGCTGGTTCTTATGGGAGCAGTCAGCTTTTATTTGGTGAGACTCACTCACCAACAGGATGTTTCTGCGTTAGAGCAGAATATCTCAAACCAGGTTGCCACAGAAATAAAAAGGAATCTTGATGTGGCGGGGTCAATACTAGAACTAAGGGCAATATTTGATAACTTTGCACCTATTGCCTTTGATCAACAGTCATTAATTTTAGAAGATGTTTTCCGAGCTCTCCCACCGCTTGTTGAAGCTTCGTTTATATGCACAACGCCATTGCATTGCTCTGTCGGAGTTGAAACGAGTAGATGGGTAAGAAAAGGAAATGAAGCGCAACCGGAGCTAGAACTAAGAAACAGAATAAATGATCCTCAATTTGCAGCAGTGAGAGGAAGCGAGGGCAGATCGTTTGGCGAACCAATAAAAACCGCTGATGGAAAATTTGTGATTCCATTTGCTGCTCCTGTTTTTAATAAAAATAGTGAGGTTATAGCAATACTTGCGGCTTGGCTTGATTTATCAGGACTTGTGCAAGATATAGTTGCAAATGCAAATCTTGGACAGACAGGGTACGTTTATGCCGTAATGACTGACGGCACAATAGTGGCACATAGAGATCCGTCCCTTGTTGGGGAGACAATAAAAAACACCCCTATAAGACAGGCTCTTGATTTAAACGACAACGCACCGGTAACACAAAACACGTATGAAAGCCTTACGGGTGTTTCTGTGAGTGGATCACTTAGCACGGTTCCTGATACAGCGCTTGCTGTTGTGGCAGAATGGCCAAAAACTGAAACTCAGGCCCTTATTGATACGATCATTTTACAAATTTTAACTTTTGCTTTTATAAGCTTTTTCCTTTTGGCTATTATTTCGAGCTGGATGGCTCTAAAACTCATAGAACCAATTGCGCAACTTAGAATAGGAACGAGTATTATCGGCGGAGGAAATTTCGACTATCAGGTCCATATAAATACGGGTGATGAACTTGAAGATCTTGGTAAAAACCTTAACCGCATGGCTCAAAATCTAAAAGGATTGGAAGAGGTAAATAAACTTCGCCTTAGGACAGAGTTGCTTTCTGAAAGCCTTAGAAAAGAAAGGGAGGTGTCAAAACTCAAGGATCAATTTATAACAACGGTATCGCATCAATTTAATACACCACTTTCTGTAATTAACTGGTCTCTTGATACACTTCGTGATCCAAAATCAACACAAGAACAGATAAAAGAAACTACTGAAGTAATTTATAAGAGTCAGAGGGATATTGCTGCAATTGTTGCCGACCTACTTACGCTTTCTGAAATTGGTTTTAGATATCAAAAAGATAGAGTAAAACAAATAGACATTGCGGCGCTTGCGGATAAGGTTCTTGAAGAATTTCAAGATGCATTAAAAATCAAGAAAATAACCGCGCAGGTCACAAGATCGGGAGACACTATTGCGGAGGTAAATGAATTTACGATGCGAAAAGTAATTGAAAACTTGGTAGACAATGCTATCGCGTATTCAAATGAAGGAGGTGTTGTAACAATATCCATTGAAGGGGCTGGAACAAACTTGAACCTAAACGTCTCTGATCATGGAATCGGAATACCAAAAGATGAACAACCTCTCATATTTCAACAGTTCTTTAGGGCAAAAAATGCCATAGCAAAGAAAAATGTTGGAACTGGTCTAGGGCTTTTTATAACAAAAAGTATAGTGGCGGGTCATGGGGGGAAAATATCTTTTACGTCTTCTGAAAATCAGGGAACGATGTTTTTTGTGACTATTCCTAAAAAAGCCACTATAGAACAAACACCTCCGGTAAAACCTGAACTCAAAAAATCATAAGCGACTTAGATTATTTGCATAATTCTTTATTTCGGTTTAGTCTCCTTTTAACGCTCATTTAGTGGAACGTGAACAGAGAGAAACTAAACATCTTAGAGGAGCGCCTCGAAGGAAAAAATTCGCACCGACTCAAGTTTACAAATTCCTTGGGTGTTTCTCTTTCTACAAATGAAGTTGTTTTTGAGATGGTGAAGTTCATGGCGGCTAATACCACGAAGCCGTATAAGGTAACCATTGGCTCTGATTCTCAAATTTATAAAAATCTGACTACAGATTTTGTGAGCGCTATAGTGGTGCATAGAATCGGGAATGGTGGGAGATACTTTTGGAGAAGGATTGTTTCAAAAAAGAAATTCTATAGCCTACACGATAGGATGCTTGAGGAAGTGATGTTATCACTTTCCGTGGCAAAAGAATTTTTAGCAGAGTGCGAAAGAGAAAATATTCCTCAGTTTGATTTTGAAATACATGTTGATATTGGCTCGGTTGGTGAAACAAACACAATGATTCAGGAACTTGTCGGTATGATCCGAGCACATAATTTTGAGGCTAAAACAAAACCTGAGAGTTATGCGGCTTCGAATATTGCTGATAGACGCGTTTAATTTGGTTTTATGGACAAATTAGTTATAGATATAGAAACATCAAATACGTTTGCAGATGTCGGAGGTCATAGAAATGTGGCTGATCTTTCTGTTTCCCTCGTGGGAATATATTCGTATTCAAACGATAAATTTCATGCTTTTTATGAACACAATCTTGCTGATGCAGCTCCCCTTTTACAGTCTTGTGGTTTGCTAATTGGCTTTGCGATAAATAGGTTTGACGTGCCGGTTTTAAATAAACATTATCCGTTTAATCTTTTTTCGCTTCAGAGACTTGATTTACTTGATGAGATTGAGCTTTCGAGTGGAAGAAGAATTAGTTTAAATATTTTGGCGAAGGCTAATTTAGGGGTTGAAAAAACTCACCATAGCCTTGAAGCAATTGATTTATACAGAGATGGAAAGTTTGACGAGTTAAGAGATTATTGTCTTACTGACGTGAAAATAACTAGGGATTTGTACGAACTCGCAAAAAAACAGGGATATTTAATCGTTCCTGATAAATTTTCAAACGAACCACAAAAAATCGAACTCTCTTGGGAAGAACAAGCTTTCCCCGCAACTCTTTTTTAGTTTTTTATATAACCTTCCAATCTCTTAACTCCTTCTTTTAACACCTCTTCTTTTTTTGCTTCGACGTTTAGGCGAAGGAGGTTTTCTGTGTTTGATGGCCTTACACTAAACCACCACATATTTTCTCCTTCACCACATTCAATACGAATGCCGTCCAAGTTGTTTGAATTTTTTATTTCGCTTATAAAAGCGTTTTGAATTTTTTCTATTATTATCTGCTTGTCGCTGACTTTGTAATTTGTTTCTGGGATTCTATAGGTTTTGAGGGATGATTTTTCCCACTCGCTTAGACTCGTGTTTTTTTCTTTTAATTTACTTAGAGCATTTAACATACTCATTGAAGCGCGCAGACCTGAATCGGCATATAAAAAATCTTTAAAATAATAATGACCGGAAACTTCAGCGCCAAAGGCAATATCTTTTTCTCTCATCATTTTTTTTATGAAGTAGTGGCCTACGCGACAGTCTATAACAGATCTATTATTTTCTTTTAGCCATTCTCTAATTGGATAGCCGCTTCGAACATCTATGATTACCGGTCCATTAAACTCTAATGCAATGAGTATGGCTGCTTTGTCGGGGTGAATTTCATCGCCTTTGTTATCTATAAAAAAAACCCTGTCCTCGTCAGCGTCTACAATGATGCCTATGTCTGCATTTTGTTTTTTTACTTCTTGTTTTAAACCCTCCATCGCGCCTTCTTTTAGGGGGTTGGGGCCATGAGCGGAAAAATTAGGGTCGGGTGTTTCGTTTATTAAAATTATCTCTAAATTGTTTGGATTGAGGTTTTTTAGCTCTTCAAGAACGATGCCTGCTGTACCGTTTGATAAATCAAAAACCGCTTTTATCTTACTTGTCAGATTTAACCGACTTTGTAGAAATTTTGCATATTCTTTTGTGTAGTTTGTGTTGTTCATATCTTGAGTCAAGTATATCAATATTTGCCGTGGCTGTGCCTACCCCTTTACATATTTATTTATTTGGTGCTATGTTTTTTGTAGTTCTTGTTGGCTTCTTGGCTATACAAGTTTTCATGTTCATTGATAAAACCTAAGCCTCATGGAGGGCTTGTCGTGAGAATAACTCAAATATTGATTCTTGTTGTTTTTGTCGTTTGTGGTGTTTGTTTTTTTAACGGCCTTAAGACAAGGCGAATACCCGAAACAAAAAAGGAGGAATATCGCGAACTTCCTGTAACAGAGGTGGTGGGCGCGCCCACAAACGAGGAGGAGAGCAGGGTCGCCGTTCCTTTGGATGAGCCTGTGGTGGCAAAGAGTGAAGTGACTACCAATAATGAGGAGCAAAAAAAAGAAACCTTTCAAAATGATGAAATGGAAAGACGAGCTTATCTCATTGACGAGTGCAAAGCTGCTCTCAAATCTATCACGACTGAGAGCCTTGATGCATTCAATAATTCGGGTAGTGAAGAAGAATCGAAAGCGCAGCTGCGAAGATTTGATGATATGAAGAATGCGACATTGTGGGGATATTTCCCTTGGGCGCCGTCGATTGTGGAACAGAGAAGGTATGTTCTGTTAACTGGAAAGTACCCTCTTATTTCTAGTGAATTTAGGGAGTTGGAGAATAATTGCTTCAGTGATGCTGAGGCATGGGGAACTCTCAAACAGAAGATCGAAAACCTCAAACAGGAGAACAAAGAATGAAAATTGCTCACCGGTTCGCTTCCCTCTCCATCGTTCTTTCCATCTTCTTCGCCCTCACGCCCATTCTTCGGGCTGATGACGGCCTCAAGGGAAAGAGTGTTTCCTACACCGGAAACGCAATTACCTTCACCGTGTCGTTCGGTCCGGAGGTCAACGGAACCTCGACTGCCCTCATCTCTGGAACGATTGATGGCAAAGACTTCGTTGCCGCTGCGTGGGTGCGTCAACTGGACGACGGCATGTTGGCGCTGTGTTCGGCGCCGGGGTCGGATGAACTGCCAGTGATCGAGGTAGGCGATCCTCCAAGGGTGAAGAAATACCGCTTTAACCCATGGATCGATCCGACTGAATTCGGTCAGGATGAGCCCTTTCCCGGCGGAGGTGTTCAAGACGTAGGAAATCGAGGTCCCGTGAGGTACCGACCTTTAAGAGGGAGGAGTACGTAGAAAAAGCGTGTCGTGTACTGCGGTTTCTGCAGGCGAGTAATTGTATTTTTACTTTACTCGCCTGTTTTTTTTATAAGACTTAATATCTCCGTGCCGCTCACCGGTATGGCATTTTTTTCTACAACTTTACAACCATTAAATTCAGGCGGGTTATGAGAAGCCGTTATCATAACACCACCTTCAGCATCCAGCTTGCCTACTAAAAAATAAAGCATGGGCGTTGTAGAGAGGCCTATTTCTATGACTTCTCTAACACCTACTTTTTTAAGGCCACTGACCATTGATTCTGATAGGCTTTTTGAACCGTTTCTTGCATCAAAACCGACAATGATGCGGTTTTTTCCAATTCTTTCTGGGAGGGAGTTTCCGATTTTTTCCACAACTTCTTCATCTATTTCAGTTGGATAAATGCCTCTTATGTCGTAAGCTTTAAAAATATTTTCATTCATTATCTCTATTTTAGCTCGGGTATGCTAAAAAGAGTAGAATACGGCTATAATTATATATATGGCGAAGAGAAATAAAAAAGAGGAAGAAGAGGAAGAGGGCGAAGGCTTTTTATCACAAATAAAAACGGAGACAAAAAAGAGTGTAAGCGCGGTACTGCTTATTGCTGTGTCTGCTCTGCTTGTTTTGGCGAGTATCGAAAAAGCGGGTCCTGTGGGTGATGCGATTTTTTCCGGTTTTTCAAAAGTTTTTGGAATTGGATACTACTTAATACCAATTGCATGTTTTGCAGTTGGTGTTTTGTTTTTATCTACTCTTGAGAAGAGGTTTTTTTCAGCTTCGTTTATTGGAGCGGGGTCATTTATTCTTTTAGTTTTGGGACTTATTGATATATTTGCGCCGAGTAAGGGAGGTTGGCTTGGAAATGTAGTTGGTTCGCTTGAAACTCCTTTTGGGGTGATAGCGGCGACGATTATTATAATGGCGCTTGCCCTTGCAGCATTTCTTCTTACATTTAATGTTTCTGTTAAATTGCCAAAACTATCACTCGGGAGAGAGGACGTAGTAGAAGAGGAGGAGGAAAGCGAGGAAGAGGATAATGACGAAGAAGGAGATATTGAAGAGGAAGGGGAAGAGGAGGAGGAAAGCGAGGAAGAGGATAATGACGAAGAAGGAGAGTCAGCACTGGGGTCAATTAAAAAATTTGTAAAAGGAATGGTCAGTGGTGAGCCAGCTGAAGCGGGTCCAATAAACACTAAGAGAAAGACCTCTATAATAACTTCTGAAAATTATGTACCGCCGCCTTTTTCTCTTTTAAAATCTACAATTGAAAAGCCTACATCGGGAGACTTGAGGGCAAATGCAAATATTATAAAACGCACATTGGATAGTTTTGGTATACCGGTTGAAATGGGAGAGATATCAATCGGACCAAAAGTTACGAGATACACCTTAAAGCCAGCCGAAGGAGTAAAGCTTTCGCGAATAACTGCTCTTAGCCAAGATCTTGCCCTGGCTCTTGCGGCACATCCGATAAGATTTGAGGCACCGATACCTGGAAAATCATTAGTTGGTGTCGAGGTACCAAATAAAGCAGCGGCTATTGTAAGACTGGGGAGCCTTATGACATATTCTGATTTTACCGATTCAAGCTCCAAGCCTCTTATGCTTCCTCTGGGAAGAGATGTGAGCGGCGAACCGATTTTTATAAACCTTGAGAAAATGCCCCACCTTCTTATAGCTGGATCAACTGGTTCTGGAAAAAGCATCTGCATACATTCGATAATAATGTCGCTTTTATATAAAAATTCTCCTGAGCAGTTGCAGCTTATACTAATTGATCCAAAGCGCGTTGAACTTTCTGCTTATGACGGGATTCCTCACCTTGTCTCACCGGTAATAACAGATGTTAAAAAATCAGTTGGTGTTTTTAGGTGGACTATCTCTGAAATGGATAGAAGATATGACTTGCTTCTTAAAGCCGGCTCGAGAGATATACGCAGTTATAATGCAGCGCATAAAGACGAGCCCATCCCCTACCTTGTCATGGTGATTGATGAGCTCGCTGATTTGATGGCGAGATATGGCCGTGAAGTTGAGGGATCTATTGTGAGATTGGCGCAGATGGCAAGAGCGACGGGAATACATCTGATACTCTCAACACAAAGACCGTCGGTTGAGGTAATCACCGGTCTTATAAAGGCGAACATAACTGCGAGAATTGCTCTTCAGGTTGCGAGTCAGATTGATTCGAGGACTATCCTTGATACTTCCGGGGCTGAGAAACTTTTGGGCGGAGGCGACCTTCTTTTCATTTCGTCTGATTACAGCAAACCAAAGAGAGTTCAGGGCGCTTATATTTCAGAAGAAGAAATAAAATCCGTAACTGATTTTATTGTCGAGAATAATCCGACACAAAGAGAGGAATCAATTGATGGAGAAATAGAGGAAGCAACAGAAGATTCTTCACCTGATATTTTTAGCGACTTTGAGGACAGCGATGATGGTGATGAGCTTTACAATGAAGCTGTGTCTGTAGTGAGAGAAGCACAAAAGGCATCTGCATCTTTTCTACAACGAAGACTAAAGGTTGGATATGCAAGAGCTGCGCGACTTTTGGACTTAATGGAAGAGAAGGGCGTTATAGGCCCTGGCGAAGGAGCGAAGCCAAGAGAGGTATTTATTGATCAGGAAGAACAATAGTTGCAAAAAACCTTTATTTGACTTACGCTGGGAGCCGTGGACACCCTTTTTTTAAAAGACACGCTTAATCAAAGTCTTGAGGCAAAAGGCCTTACTGTTGAAAAAATTCAGCAACAAACAGGCATAGCCGAGCGTTATGTTGTTGCCTTTTTTGAAGGCAAAAAAGAAGAATTACCACCACTTCCCTATGTTCGTGGTTATCTTTTTAAAATTGCTTCTGCGCTTGACCTAGATGGTCAAGAATTGTGGAAAAATCACAGCGAAGAATTAACTGTGATGAGATCTGGGGCCTTAGATAAGTTGCCCTCGAATAGATATGCGCTTAAAAATGTGAATAAGACATGGTTTGTCGTGGCTGCGCTCGGAGCATTGGTTGTTTTATACCTCGTTTTAAATATGAGTAAATTTCTGGGAAAACCCGAGATTTCGATATTAAATCCTGCAGCTGAGACGCTTGTAACGACAACAGGAACAATTACTCTATCCGGCAAGATAAGCGCCAATGATTCTTTAACTATTGGCGGAGAGGATGTTTTTGTTGATCAAAATGGTGATTTTTCGACTTCCTATACTCTAGAACCTGGGCTTAACCGTATAGAATTTACAGTGAAGAGACTTCTGGGAAGTAGGGTTAGTATTGTAAGACAGATAATTTATCAGCCGTAGCGGCTTTTGCCAAATTTAATACCCTGCTATTATTGTGATATGACAGCTAAAAAAACAGCAAAAACCACCGAAGTGAAGACCGAACATAAAGACATTGATTCACTTTTGGAAGAGCTTCAGGGTAAATATGGCGAAGGCGCGATAATGAAACTGGGGGCGGATATGAAGGTTAATGTGGATGTTATCCCAACCGGCTCCTTTTCTCTTGATATTGCGCTTGGCGTCGGGGGGTTACCAAAGGGAAGAATCGTTGAAATATTTGGACCAGAGAGCTCTGGAAAAACGACCCTTGCGCTGAATGTTGTTGCGCAAGCTCAAAAACAAGGAGGTAGAGCTGCGTACATAGACGCTGAACACGCGCTTGACCCTGAATATGCATCGAAATTAGGAGTTAAAATAAAAGATCTTTTGATTTCTCAGCCCGATAATGGAGAAGAAGCGTTGAACATACTAGAGAGTTTGGTGAGGTCTGGAATGATTGATGTTGTCGTTGTTGATTCTGTAGCGGCGCTTACCCCGAGAGCGGAAATAGAGGGAGAGATGGGAGCACAGTTTATAGGTCTTCAGGCGAGACTCATGAGTCAAGCCCTAAGGAAACTTACAGCAATTGCATCGAGAAGTAATACGCTGATTATTTTTATAAACCAAATCAGGATGCAGATTGGAATAATGTTCGGAAACCCTGAAACAACACCTGGTGGAAGAGCATTAAAATTTTATTCATCAGTAAGGATTGATATAAGGAGAATTGCTCAAATTAAAAAAGGGGAAGATGTTGTAGGAAACAGAGTTAAGGCAAAAGTTGTTAAGAATAAGGTGGCGGCACCGTTTAAAATATCTGAATTTGATATCACATATGGTGAAGGAATTTCGTATGTTGGAGATATTGTAAATACTGCGCTTAAGTACGGCATTGTAACAAAGACAGCATCTACCTATTCGTTTGAAGGGCAAAAGCTTGGGGTCGGCATTGAGAATGTTAAGTCGAAGCTAGCCGAAGAAGCCAAGCTTTTGGAGGATATTAGAAAGAAAACTCATACAGCCGCACATACACGTTGACAGACCCGATGAATTTGTTATTATTGGAGTTAATGGGTCGCTCTTTCAGGCGACCTTCAGTTTTATCTAATCTACGCACTAAAAACAATGATGGATTTAAAAAATATTAGGAGAGCTGTTGAGCAGATAGCCGATGAAAAAGGGATTGATTCGTCTACTATTATTGAAGCAATAGAGACATCGATAGCGGCGGCTTATAAAAAAGAATATGAAAAAAGAGGTGAGGTTATTAAGGCGCAAATAGATATGAAAACAGGTGCCTTAAAATTTTGGCAGGTGAAAACGGTTGTTGATGACACCACGGTAAGAATCGTGTCGAAGGAAGACGAAGAAACAGAAGCCAGCCCAGAACAAGAAAGTGAAGGAGAATTTTTGCCAAGATATAACCCAGATCGACATATCTTATTAGACGAGACTAGGGAAATTAAAAAAGACGCCGAACTTGGAGAAGAATTAACCTTTCCTCTTGAAACACATGAAACGTTTGGTAGAATTGCCGCGCAAACGGCAAAACAAGTTGTTCTCCAAAAGTTAAGAGAGGCTGAAAGAGAGTCTATAATGCGTGATTTTAAAGGAAAAGAAGGAGACATAGTAAGCGGTGTGATACAGAGATTTGAAAGAGGAAATATTTATGTAGATTTAGGAAGAGCTATTGGAGTAATGTTTCAGAGTGAATCGATACCGGGTGAGCATTATAGAGCTGGTGACAGGATGAGGTTTTTTATCTTAGCGATTCAAGAAGAGAGTAGGTTGCCGGGAATTGTACTTTCAAGGGGACATCAGAAATTTGTAAGCAAACTTTTTGCATTAGAGGTACCAGAGATTACTGATGGTATAGTTCAGATAAACGCGATTGCGCGTGAGGCCGGAAGTAGATCAAAGATAGCAGTATCATCGACTATGGATGGAGTAGATCCTGTTGGCGCATGCGTTGGACAGAGAGGAACAAGGGTTATGACGGTATCAAATGAATTGAGTCAGGAAAAAATAGATATAATCCAGTGGTCTGAAGACCCGGCAGTGTTTATTTCAAATTCATTATCCCCCGCAAAAGTAAAAGACATAGAAATACTTCCGAGACGCGAAGCAAAAGTTTTTGTTGACGATGATCAATTGTCACTTGCGATAGGTAAAGGCGGTCAAAATGTTCGCTTGGCGGCAAAATTAACCGGTTGGAAAATCGACGTAAGATCACAAGCAGAACCGGAAACCGAACAACCTGAAGGTGTTGCTGATTTAACTCAATCAGAAGAACCCTCAGAAACAAAACCTGAAGATGTAGCAGAAAACAATCAAGCCGCAGAAGGCTCCTGATTTGTTCTTCTGCGATATTATTAACTTGGTCGCTAAAAAAGATTTATTAATTTGAGTCGTATGTTTTACTACCTTATTTTTGCTCCGATTGTTTTTGCGATTCTCTATAGTGTTTACGTGATTTTCTGGCTTAAAAAACAGGAAAGCGGAGATGCTGAGATGGAATCAATCTCAAAAGCGATCCAGGAAGGTTCGTCCGCGTACCTTACTCGTCAATATCGAACTGTTGGCGCAGTAGCACTTGTTCTTTTTGTTTTAATTTATTTAACCCTAGATATAACCTCTGCAATCGGTTTTCTGGTTGGAGCGGCGGCTTCTGCTCTTGCGGGATATGTCGGCATGACAATAGCTGTAAGAGCAAATTCAAAGACTGCAAAGATGGCGTCGAAAGGTCTTGCACCAGCTTTGAATATTGCTTTTAAGGCGGGGTCTGTTACCGGCTTTCTGGTTGTGGCGTTAGGTCTTCTATCAGTAGCGGGTTTTTACTTTGCAACACACAGTGATGTGCGAGCTCTGATCGGCCTTAGCTTTGGGGCAAGTCTTATTTCGGTATTTGCGAGACTTGGTGGAGGAATTTACACAAAGGCAGCCGACGTAGGAACTGATTTAGTTGGAAAAGTTGAGGCAAACATTCCTGAAGATGACCCAAGAAATCCGGGTGTTATCGCAGACAACGTTGGAGACAATGTTGGAGACTGTGCTGGTATGGCGGCGGATTTATTTGAGACATATGCAGTAACTCTTACTGCGGCGATGCTTTTGACTTCAGCAGCGGTAAAAGGGGGATATATTGGAGAAAACGCATTACTTCTTCCTCTGGTTTTGGGAGGACTTGCGATTATCGCCTCTTTAATAGGAGTTGTTTTTGTGAGGCTTGGAAAAAAGAAAAATATAATGGGCGCTCTATATAAGGGACTCATTGCATCTGTTGCGGCTTCGGCAATTTTGTTTTACTGGGGAATTAGAAACCTAAACCTCGAAGGTGGTTATCGCCTTTTCTGGGCTTCGATAGTTGGTCTTGTTGTGACAATACTTATGGTTGTTGCGACTGACTACTACACATCAAAGAAATATAGACCTGTAAAATCTATTGCGAAAGCTTCGGAGTCTGGTCACGGGACAAATATTATAATGGGTCTCGCTGTAAGCCAGGAAGCGACTTTGATACCAACACTTATTATCGCAGTTGGGATTCTTGCAAGTTATATGATTGCCGGATTACTTGGGATATCCGTTGCTGCAGTGGCAATGCTTTCAGTGGCAGGAATTATTGTGGCTATTGATTCGTTTGGTCCGATAACAGATAATGCAGGAGGAATAGCAGAGATGTCTAATGCTCCGGAGGAAGTGCGATCAATAACTGATTCACTTGATTCTGTTGGAAACACAACGAAAGCTGTTACAAAAGGTTATGCCATTGCATCGGCCGGGCTTGCAGCTCTTGTGTTGTTTGCCGGGTACGCGGAAGAACTATTTGTTCATCGAAGTAGCTCGGAGACATTTTCCGGATTTATTTCCTTTGACCTTCAAGATCCGAGAGTTTTGATTGGGCTCTTTCTCGGAGGCGCTATCCCCTACTTCTTCTCATCATTTGCTATGAGGGCTGTTGGCAAGGCGGCTGGAGCGGTTGTTGAAGAAGTTCGAAGGCAATTTAGAGAGATTCCGGGTATTCTTGATCGAACAGCAAAACCCGACTACGGAAGAGCAGTTGATATTGTAACCAAGGCGGCGCTTAAGAAAATGATTCTGCCTGCGATTATTCCTATTGTTTCGGTTTTGTTTGTGGGATTAATACTTGGCGCAGAAGCGCTTGGAGGATTTCTTATTGGCTCGATTATTTCCGGACTTTTCATAGCGCTATCTATGACAACCGGAGGAGCCGCGTGGGACAACGCAAAGAAATATATTGAAGACGGACATTTTGGAGGAAAAGGATCTGAAGCTCATAAAGCTGCAGTTACAGGAGACACTGTTGGTGATCCTTACAAGGACACTGCGGGGCCTGCCATTAACCCTCTAATTAAAGTAATCAATATTGTTGCACTACTCATTGTTCCATTCTTGTAGAAAACAAATTCTTGTAATAATAAATCCCCTTCACTTGTGAAAGGGGATTTTTTATTAGTTTTTTCGTGCTTGAAAGGAAGATAATTTTTGTATAGTATTTATTTGTGATTCCCAAACGGTGGGAATGTGCGCCCGTTCTTTTACCGGCTTCCCAAGAAAGGGGAACCAAAGATATGAATGTGAGAAGGAACCTCAAGTCGGCGATGCCGAACACGTCAAACGACGGCCCGACGGCGAGCTAGAACCTTTGTTATAGGCTTGAACTCGTCAAATGCGCACAACCTCGCTTCCAGAAAACTTCTGGAGCGGGGCTTCTTTTTTTATTTAGGTTAATTTGATACTCTTTCTTGTATGATAATCCACTTATACGGAACTGATTCTTATAGAATAAAAGAAAAAACTGATGATATTATATCGGAATTTATTAAAAGATATCCAAACTCTTTTCCGAATAAATATTCTTTTTCTGATAAAAATTCTCTGGATCTTTTGAAAACTTTTGTTGAATCGCAGTCACTTTTTAATGAGTCACGAATAGCTGTTTTTGATTCCGGAGAGGAGGCGCCTAAAGAAGTGGCTCCGATTTTAAAATCTATTTTAGTCAATAAGGCGAGGGTTTTGATTTTGATTTCGCAGAAGAAAATGGTTTCACCATTTACTTTTCTTTACCGTGATCCTGTTGTGTCTCAAACATTTAAACCGCTTTCTGGGGCTGAGCTTTTGGCTTTTGTATCAAAGACGGCAAAACAGAGAGGCGTTGCTCTTACGCCTTCTGCGCAACGAGATATTGCAGAGTCTTATTTGGGAGACAGTTGGGGTATTGCAACAGAGCTAGATAAGATTGCCTTGGGTGGAAAATTTTCCAAAAAAAATATTTTAGGAGATTTTTTTCCTCTTGTACAAACCGTGGCGGGAGGACAAGATTCGTTAAATAGAGTTAGGGCTTTGACTCTACTACTAGCAGATGACGATCCTGCGAAAATATTTAATATAACAGCTGTTTTAGTTAGAGCGCCTTTTAAGCCAAGAATGGCTGATTATGATGTAGCAATAAAATCAGGAAAGCTTGAGTATGCAGAGACTCTCCTTGATTTCGTTCTTTCGTAAAAAAGAATTATTTTTTTGCGCCTAGTTTTGCGAGGCCAGATTTAAGCCTTGCGGCTTTATTGCGAGTTAAAATATTCGCTTTAGCTGCTTTGTCGATTTTTTTGTAAGCAGAGGATAAAAGCTCCTTGTTTGGAGATTTTTTGTAATTTTTTACCGTTTCCTTAATGACTCTCATTTTGGCGAGGTTCGCACTTCGCCTTCGCTTATTCTGCCTAAGAGCCTTTTTTGCCGATGTTGTTTGTGGCATATATGTGCCATATACACTAACCTATTTGCCTTTTCTTTGCAAGACCCCCGATGGGTTTGCCTTTTTTATTTTTACCCTGCTATCATTAGCATATGTTTGACGATAAACAAATCAGCTTTTATAAGGAAAGACTAGAGTCAAAAATGAAGGATTTAAAGGAGCAGATTGAATCCCTAAAAACCGTTCCCGACTTTGGAAGCGATGTTGACCATTTTGAAGAGGAAGCAGAAGAGGCAGAGGCTTTTAGCGGAAACCTTGGGGTCTCAAGCGCCTTAAATGAAAGACTTCTAAACATACAACGCGCTCTTGATAAAATTGATGCCGGCACATATGGAAAGTGTGAGGAGTGCGGAGGCGAAATAGAAAAAGAGGTGCTTGATGTTGATCCGGAATCAAGACTTTGCAGGGAGTGTAAATTAAAAGCGAATTAGTAAATTTAAAAAATGCCTTCAAGTAAGACTGCCAAAGTTTTTTCTGCGGAGCTTGAGGGAATAGAATCTAAACTTATCGAAGTGGAGACCGATATAAATGTCGGTCTTCATTCTTTTACGATTGTAGGATTGGCTGATAAGGCATTGTCGGAAGCAAAAGAGAGAGTTAACTCTGCCTTAAAAAATATCGGCGTTAAACCGCCATCAAAAGAAAACAGACGGATTGTAGTAAATCTTGCGCCTGCAGATTTTAAAAAAACCGGATCTCATTATGACCTACCGATAGCTGTTGGGTATCTTCTTGCAACCGGACAGATGCTTTCGGAAAATATGGATGATGCGATATTTGTCGGAGAGCTTGCTCTAGATGGAAGACTTCGTCCTGTAAATGGAGTGCTTAGCATTGCTGGGCTCGCAAAAAAATTATCAAAGACTCTTTATGTGCCACAAGAAAATGCATCCGAGGCCTCTATAGTTTCGGGAATTACTGTTGTACCTATTCCAGATTTAAAATCTCTTATTGATCACGTTGAAAGAAGAGATAAAATACAACCGCACCCTCACACAGTTCCTTCTTTTCCTGAGTCGAGTTTAGATATTGATATTTCAGAAATCAAAGGACAAGAACATGCTAAGCGCGCTTTGATTATCGCAGCGTCGGGTGGACACAATTTACTCATGGTCGGACCGCCGGGAACTGGTAAATCAATGTTAGCGCAGGCTCTTATCTCGATACTGCCGCCGCTTTCACACGAAGAGATAATAGAGACAACAAAAATTTATAGCGCGGCTGGTCTTTTAGGCGGACAGCCATTTATTGGCAGAAGACCATTTAGAACACCTCATCAATCAGCCTCTCTCCCTGCAGTTGTTGGCGGTGGCCAATCTCCAAAACCTGGAGAAGTGAGTCTTGCTCATAGAGGAATATTGTTTTTAGATGAATTGCCTGAATTTAGACGTGATGTGCTTGAGGCATTGAGACAACCCATTGAAAATGGCAGAGCCAATATATCGAGAGTTAAGGGCACTCTTTCGTTGCCTGCAAAATTTACTTTAATAGCCGCTATGAACCCTTGCCCATGTGGTTACTGGGGAGATCCTGATACAGAATGTAATTGCGCCGCAACAGATATAACCAGATACCAAAGAAGACTTTCTGGTCCTCTGCTCGATAGAATAGATTTACAAATTCATGTTCCGCGCGTGCCGCTTGAGAAACTTCGCTCAATAAATATTAATCCCCAAGAATCACATGTTTTTAAATCGAGTGTGATTAGCGCAAGAAAAAGACAATCTGAAAGACTTAAAAAAATTCATAAAATAACAAATGCGGAATTATCCTCAAAGGAATGTGATTCGATGATACAACTCGAAAATGGAGTTGGTGAATTCCTGACTAAAGCATCCGATAAGTTAAAACTTTCAGCGAGAGCGTATTATAGAACTCTTAAAGTAGCACAAACAATTGCTGATATAGAAAATTCTGATACGGTGTCACAAGCTCATATCGCTGAAGCCTTTAGTTATAAACTAAAAGAGCACGAATTAGGTGCTCTTTAAGTATTTATCTTTTTTTTATTTAATAACCGAGGAGAGTAACTGCTTTTTTTAATCCATCAAAGCTTGTACTGATAACGAGGTAGTTATTGACGAAGGCATAGTTGAAAGATGCTCCTTTTTCAGAAAAGACTTTATAACGAGTCTGGAAACTGTTTAGTTGACCTGATTTAAAGTCCTGGCCATTTCCTGGATTTGCGAGATAAAACCCTGAAAGGTCTGCGCTCTCCATTGCGTTCATGTTTGATTTTACTTCATCAATATTGACTCCGTTTTTTACTTTTGCGATATAGCCAGGCCATACGCCATCATCGGTGTAATAAAGGAATGCGGTAAAATCGTTCTCAAACCAATTTTTTATCTGATCTGCAGCGAGAGCAGGGAGATATGCCGAAAGGTATGAACTCCATGGAACTTGGCTTCCTGCGCTGTCTTTGACGACTATTTCCTGAAGCGAACCACTTGGAAGCTTGGTTACGCTTATTGCCTGAAGGTTTGTGCTGATTGTTGCCGAGAGTATGTTACTTAACCTAACTTCGGATGATGCATCTGATTGTCCGAGGAGGTATGTATTGTGAACCATCGCCTGTTCTGTTGGTGTTGGCTTTGGAGATTCCACTACCGCTGTTTCTGGAAAAAGAAGTGGGCCAACGACAAAGTAGCCTAAAAGCCCAACACCAATAATAACAACACCAAAGACTACCCAAAATAGCCATTTTTTACCGCCCTTATTACCCTCTGGCTGACTACCTACTTCTGCGCCCGTAGAGCCATTATTCGAGCTGGGCATCGTTGATTGTGTTTCTGGTTTAAAAAATGCTTCTTTCTCGCTTTGAGGAGGAAGAACTGACTCCGGCATAGGCGCGGCGTCACCTCTCTGAACTGAATTTGTGTCGGAGCCCATTGTTCTTATCCCGACTTCGCTACTTGGCGGGGCTCCTACCCCTCCTGGGTTCTGATTATTTTGATCCATATTAGTAAGTTTTTTCTTAAGACTAACATAAATAAGACCATCGGACTGTGGACAACTTTATTATTTTCGAGAATAATTTTTATTGCCTTGGTTCCGGTCCTTTTTCTTCTAAAGCCTTCATCGAGAGGCCAATTTTACCTTCCTCAACTTTAATAACTTTTGCGCGTACGTGGTCTCCGAGCTTTACAACATCTGTGACGTTCTTAACATATCCATTTTTTAACTCTGACACATGGACCATGCCATCTTGGTGTGGCGATAATTGAACTATGGCACCAAAGTCTAAAATTCTTACAATTTCGCCTTCTACAATCTCCCCAACCTCAAATGTTTTAGCAATTGATTTTACCATTTCTAGCGCTGCTTCGGCTTGTTCTTTTGTCTGACCGGTAATAAATACCTGACCGGTTTGTTCTATATCAATTGAAAGCGCGCCTGTATCAGCAATGATGCCGTTTATCATTTTTCCTCCTGGGCCTATCACCTCGCCTATTTTTGATTCAGGAATATGGGTTGTGAGAATTACCGGAGCAAATTCTGAAACATCTTTTCTGGGAGCATCTATTGTCTTTTCCATCACATCCAATATGTGGAACCTTGCTTTTTTTGCAGCTTCTAAAACCTCCACAATCATTTTTCCTGTTACGCCATTTATTTTCACATCTAACTGAATGGCCGTTACACCGTCTCTGGTTCCTGCAACTTTAAAATCCATGTCACCAAAATGGTCTTCTGGTCCTTGTATGTCTGTGAGAATCTTATAATCGCCAGAAGAATTACTCATGAGTCCCATCGCAATACCTGCAACGGGTTTTTTAATAGGAACCCCTGCATCCATAAGAGAAAGCGATGCAGAACAAACAGTTGCCATTGAAGATGAACCATTTGAGGAGAGGATTTCTGAGACGACTCTTATTGTGTACGGGAACTCTTCTTGTGAGGGAATAATATTTTTCAAAGCTTTCCCCGCGAGCGCTCCATGACCAATTTCTCTTCTACCCGGACCTCTTGAAGTCCCGGTTTCACCTACGGAATAAGACGGGAAATTATAATGAAGAAGAAATCTTCTTTTACCGCTCCACTCAATACTTTCCACTGTTTGTTCGGAATTTGGAGGGCCAAGAGTTGTTACGGTAAGGGCTTGGGTATTTCCTCTTATAAATAGAGCTGATCCGTGCATTCTTTCAAATAGTCCGATTTCCGCGTATAAATCACGGACCTGATCAAGTTTTCTGCCATCTGGACGCTTATCGGATTCGATAACATTTTTATGAACTAGGGTATCTATCTCATCTTCGATAAAACCGTCTATTGAGCCTAATTCTTTTCCGGGAACTTCTTCTCCTTCAAGAGATTCATTAACTGATTTTTTTAATGCGTCTATACGAACTTCTCTTTCTGTTTTATCTTCGGTGTAAATCGTATTTTCTAACTTATCGCTGATTAATGATCTTATTTTTTCCTTAATTGAGTCGCCCGGATCTGCAAGCGGAATCTGTTCCTTTTCTTTTCCTATTTTTTCAATAATCCCTTTCTGCCAAGTGACAAGTTTTGCTATTTCATCTTGAGCTATTTTGCATCCGTCGGTGACAACCGACTCGTCGGCTTCAATGCCCTCGAGCTCGATCATGTTTATATAATTACTGGTTCCAGCAATAAAGCCCGAAAATTTTTCATCCCCGTTTAGACTTTGTCCATTTGAATTAAAAACGAACTCGCCATTTTGTTTACCAGAAATCCTAACTCCAGCTACAGGTCCATCCCAGGGAATTTTTGAAATACCTAGAGCGGTTGAAGCTGTTAAAAGAGCGATAAAGTCGGGATCGCTTTTTTCATCGATAGAGAGAACTGTCACAACTACCTGAACGGGCCTCCTCATTCTGTGGTCAAACAGCGGTCTTATTGTTCTGTCTATAATTCTGCCGGAAAGGATTGCCTCTTCTGATGGCCTGCCTTCGCGTCGAACAAATCTGCTGCCAATTATTTTTCCTGCTGCATAAAAACGTTCTTCGTAGTCAACGGTGAGTGGAAAAAAATCTCCCGGACGGTCTTCTTTTGCCATAACTACCGTTACTAGAACGACTGTTTCTTCATATTTTCCTAAAACAGCAGACGTTGCCTGATCTGCAAGACCTGATACTTCTAGTGATAGCTGCTTACCGGCAAACTCTGTTTCAAATTTCTGCCTATTGAGATTAATCATTGCTGTATTTTTTTATTTTCTTCTTTTTATGTTTAGTAAAATTTTTGGTATGTCGTCGAGACTTATAAATTTGTCTGCCGCCTCCCTGAGGCGAGAGGATGCGCTTTTACCAAAAGCGGCGACTTCGACGACCTTGCCAAGACCCCATTGGAGATACTCGATAAGAGGAACAAAGTCTCCATCCCCTGTTACGAGAATAATATTATCGAGAGAACCGGACATACGAATAGCATCGACTGCGAGTCCTACGTCCCAATCGGCTTTTTTCATGCCGCCGGGGTAAACCTGAAGATCCTTACTTCTTAGCTCGAACCCTGTTTCTTCTAATGCTTTAAAAAAAGCAGCCTCTGGCGAGACTACTCGTCTGTTTTTCCCGCTTGTTTTTTCTTTTTCAGCTTCTCCGTGAAAGAAGCCGTCGATGCCTTCTGATTTTACAACATAAGCAACTGCGCGCATCAGCTTTCTTTCGCCGACAATATTGTTTACAAGTTCGTTGTAGTTGACGCGTGAGTTGTATAAGTTCTTTGCCGAGTGGTAAAGGTTTTGAATATCAACGAATACACCTATTCGCTGATCTTTTTCCGCAATCATCTTTTTAGATTAAGTTTTTTTAAAATTGCTTTATATTTTTTAGGATCTGTACTTTCAACGTATTCTAGAAGCCTTCTTCTCTTTCCAACCATTTTTAAGAGACCCCGCCTTGAGTGATGGTCTTTTTGATTTGTTTTGAGGTGTGCTGTTAGCTCTTCTATTCGCTTTGTGAGTAGAGATATCTGAACCGGAGCCGATCCAGTATCTGTTTCGTGAATAGAGCTTTCCTTTATGATGTTTTTCTTTTTTCGTGATGTAAGCATATTTAAAAATTATTTTATTTCTTTAGCTTGAGAATGATTCTTTTTTCGGACGCTTTCACAAGCTCGACCTTGAAGGTATACATCTTGCCTTCTTCAAGAGCTTTTTTCATGTCTTCAACACTTCCAAATTCAGAGACGTGAATCAATCCTTGAATATCTTCATCGAGAAGAATGAAAGCCCCAAAAGGATTAAACCTGGTAACAGAACCCTTCACTTCATCTCCTGGTTTGTATTCATCCTCAACTTTTTCCCATGGGTCAGGCTTAAGCGCCTTTAGGGAAAGGGAAACTCTGTTGTCTTTGATTTCAATAATTTTTGCTTTTACAGCATCCCCTATCTTTACTACGTCTTTTGGATTTTCAATAAGTCTGTGATCAAGCTCTGAAATATGAATAAGACCTTCGATTTGAGGATTGTCGGCAAATCTCATAAAGGCTCCGAAATCTGCAACGCCTGAGATGATTCCATCAACGATGTCGTCAACTTTGTATTTTGCTAAAAGCTCTTTTACGTTTTCTTGAACAGTCTCTCTTTCGGAGAGAATGATTTTATTTGCTCGAGGTTTTATATCGATAATTTTTACCTTGAGGTCGCTGCCAACAAGCTTTCGTAGTTCTTCTAAAATGCGCCCCTTATCTCCGTCATCAACTCTTGGGTAGTGATCTGTAGTGAGTTGAGAAACAGGCAGAAAAGCTCGCATATTATTAACTTCTGCAAGAAGACCACCTGAATTTGCTCCGGTTATTTTAACAGTAATAATCTCTCCTTGCTCCATGAATTCCTTAACAGAATCCCAAACTTTTTGCGCACCTGCTTCAGTGAGAGATAATTCTACATATCCGTTTTCATTTTCTACATCAACTACTTTAGCTGATATTTTATCGCCTGTTTTGAGCCCCTTGATGACTCTGCTGGCATTTGAAAACTCTGCCCCATAAACAATTCCAGTGCCAAAGGCCCCGAGATCGAAATATGCCGATTTTGCGGTTGATTCTATTAATATTCCTTCTACTAGGTCGCTGGGTTTTAATATTGAAAGCCCTGATGTGAGCTTTAATAGTTGATTAATTACTAAGTTGTTTTTTCGCATGCGGATTTAGATAATTTTCTACAAAATCTGAACAAATCTGCCTTGTAGAACTTCCCGAAGAGTATACATAATGGTGCTTTTGTAGTCAAATTTAGGCTTGAGATTTTACCGCTTTTTAAGTACAATATATGTACTCAATAATATGGTAATTAACTGGTATGGAGAGGGCTGTTTTCGCATACAAAGTGGGGACACAACCCTAAAAGTTGATCCTTTCGATTCCTCTACGGGGCTAACGCCGCCCCGTTTTAAGGCTGATCTCACAATCTTTACCGACACAAATTACCCCCTCCCGGATTCTGCCTCTGAGTCGGAAGATGGAACTATTATCGTGGGTCCTGGCGAATATGAAATAAAAGGAATACAGGTTCTTGGCTGGCAAGCGGAAGCGGAAAAGGAGAAAATAAAATCTATATACCTTGTGAATTTTGAAGATATGCGGCTTGGATTTTTAGGGAATTTAAAATCAATACCAAAAGCTGAAGCGGTTGAGGAACTTGATGGAGTTGATATTCTTTTTGTTCCGGCAGGTGGAGAATCCTTTGCTTCACAAGCGTCTATTGGGAAACTGATAAAACAAATAAGCCCCAAAATAATCATTCCTTCATTTTTTTCAGTTCCAAATCTAAAGCGAAAAGCGGATAAGATTTCTGTTTTTCTTGATGAAATCGGAAAACAAGATACAAAACCTCAGGAAAAATTAACTATAAAAAAGAAGGAGTTATCACAATCTATGCAGGTTATTGTTTTAACTGTTTAAAACTATGACAAGCTCAATTCATGATTTTTTGGATAGAATACGAAAATCTCCTATTAAGACAAGAAAGAGATGGCAATATACACTTACTGCATCAGCTATGGTAATTATTATTGCCGGATGGGGAGCTTATACCGGACTTTTAATAAAACCTGCTTTTAGTGAAACTAAACAGGAAAGCGCCCAAAGTGAACCCGGCATAACTGGGACATTTTCAGCAGGCCTTGCAGTTATAGTTTCTGAGGCGCAGGATTTGGGCTCAAAACTTTCAGATTATTTACGTTCGACGATTGGGTCATCCAGAAAAATAAAAGTGGAGCGTTCACAGTAATTAATATGGCAAACATAGAAAAAAGAGAAATAACATCAGAACTTCAGGAAGCGTATCTTGATTACGCAATGTCAGTAATAGTAATGCGCGCATTACCAGATGTTCGTGACGGATTAAAACCGGTGCAGAGAAGAATTCTCTGGACGATGTGGGACAACGGAATAACGTCAACTTCGAAGTTTAGAAAATCTGCTTACGTGACTGGTGAGACCATGGGTAAATATCATCCTCATGGAAATTCTGCGATTTATGACTCTATTGCGAGAATGGCGCAAGATTTTTCTTTAAGATATCCGCTTATTGATGGACAAGGAAACTGGGGATCGATAGATGGCGATGCTCCTGCAGCCGAGCGTTATACCGAGTGCCGGCTTTCAAAAATTTCAGAAGAACTTCTTACCGATATCGAAAAAGAAACCGTTGACTGGCAAGAAACGTATGACGCGAGCAGAAAAGAGCCGAAGGTTTTGCCTGCAAGAATTCCAAACCTTCTTTTAAATGGAGCTGTTGGTATCGCTGTTGGTATGGCAACAAATATACCGCCTCACAATCTTAGAGAAGTTTCTGATGCCATTCTTCATATAATAGATAATCCAAAAGCATCTACGGCGGATGTGATGAATATAATAAGCGGCCCTGATTTTCCAACAGGTGGAATTATTTATGACAGAAAAGCTATAACCGAAGCATATACAACCGGCAGGGGCTCATTTACTACAAGGGGTGTTGCAGAAATTGTGGAAAGAAAAGGAGGAAAGGGATCACACGATATAGTCATAAGCGAAATACCTTATCAAGTAAATAAAGCTGAGCTCATAATAAAAATCGCAGAGTTGGTTCAGGACAAGAGACTCGTTGGTGTGAGAGACGTTCGAGACGAGTCTGATAGAGATGGACTACGAATAGTAATTGAATTGAAAGGCGACTCGTCTCCACAAAAAACTCTCAATCAGTTGTATAGACACACGGATCTACAGAAAGATTTTCACTTGAACATGATCGCTCTTGTAGAGACGACTGATGACACTGGAGAAAACAAAGGGCTACAACCACAGGTTCTTTCAATAAAAGATGTTCTCGAGCTTTATGTTGCGCACAGAGAAACGGTTGTGAGAAAGAGAGCGGAGTTTGACCTTAGAAAAGCTGAGGAGAGGGCTCATATATTAGAAGGACTATCCAAGGCTCTTGATTCAATAGATAGAGTAATTGAAACGATTAAAAAGTCAGCGAACAAGGAAGAAGCTCATAAGAATCTTGTTTCAAAATTTAAATTGTCAGACATACAGGCACAGGCGATTTTAGAGATGAGGCTTCAGACACTTGCTGCGCTCGAACAGAAAAAGATAGAAGATGAACTTAAGGAAAAACTAGCTCTTATAAAAGATTTACAAATTCTTCTTAAGAGCCCTACAAAAATAAGAGGTGTAATCAAAAGCGAAGTAATAGAAGTTAAAGAAAAATTTGGTGATGAGCGCAGAACCAAAGTTGTCGCAGGTGGACTGAAGCAATTAAACGAAGAAGATTTAATTCCACAAGAAGAAGCCATAATCACATTTTCACAGAGTGGATACATAAAACGTCTTCCACCGGGAACATTTAAGAGTCAGAAGCGTGGTGGCAAGGGACTTATCGGGTCCGAGCTTAGTGATGAAGACTTTTTGACTCATCTTATATTTGCGCAGACTCACGACAATATTCTTTTCTTCACAAACAAAGGACGTGTATTTCAGACAAAAGTTTGGGAAATACCTGCGGCGAGTAGAGTTGCTAAAGGAAAGCCGGTACACAACTTTTTAGAAATACCTCCGGAAGAACAGGTTACAGCGATAATTTCTTATAGTGGAAAACAAGCAAAAGAAGATTCTTCCGGATTTCTGGTAATGCTTACAAGGGAAGGGGTTATGAAAAAAACATCTCTTTCGGACTTTTCACATGTAAGAAGGACCGGAATTATAGCAATAACACTTGGAAAGACTGACCAACTTGGATGGGTGCATATGTCCAGCGGTTCTGATGAAATAATTGTTACAACAGAAAAGGGTCAATCTATAAGATTTAAAGAATCACAGGTTCGCCCAATGGGTAGATCAGCGAGTGGAGTTAGAGCAATTCGTCTTGGGAAAGGAGATTTTGCAAGTTCGATGAATATTATCGATGAGGAGAGTAAAAAAAATAAAGACACGAAACTCCTTGTCGTTATGAGCAATGGATTTGGTAAACAAACCCCACTTTCCGAATATAGACTACAGAGCAGAGGCGGCAGTGGAATAAAGACTGCAAACATAACCACAAAGACCGGACCTCTTATGACAGCGCATGTTATTTCTGACGAGGAAGAGATTATTGCGATTTCTGCAAAAGGACAAACGATAAGGACTAAACTTTCTGATGTAAGGACGGCGAGTAGAGCGACACAGGGCGTGAAGGTTATGACTCTTAGACCCGGTGATAGATTAGTAGGAACTATTTGCTTGTAGAAATTTTAAATTTAAAAACCCCCTTTAACTCATGAAGGGGGTTTTTAATTAACACATAGTTTTTCGCAATTGCTATATACTATATGTATATGCCAAGAAGCAGAGTTATTTTGATCGGTATCTTTGGACTTTTAGCACTTTTTTTCGCACTTTTGTTTTTGGGAATTATTCCCGGATTGCAGGAGGATGCGAAGAGTAAAACCCCTCTGACTTTCTGGGGAGTTTTTGATAGTAAGGATGTTATTGATTCTGTCTCGGCGTCTGTTCCGGGGTATACAATCACCTATCGCCAATTTAGCCCGCAAACATATGAGTCAGAACTTTTAAATGCGCTTGCTGCAGGAAATGGCCCTGATGTATTTATGTTTCACAACTCATGGTTACCGAAACATGCGGATAAAATTGCGCCTGTAACGGCGAGGGATCTTTCTATTGGGAGTTTGAGGGATTATTTCCCAACTGTTGTGGAGCAGGATTTTGCGCCGGATCGTCAGACGATATATGCTCTTCCGCTTTACATGGATACATTAGCGCTTCTATATAATAGAGATATTTTTGACACAAAAGGCGTTCCCCTGCCGCCAAAAAACTGGAGTGAATTTCTTGCTACTATTCCGAAGTTAAGAGAAATAGATAGTACTGGCAGAATAACAAAAGCCGCTGCGGCGATAGGCGGATCGGGAAAGAGCATCAACAGAGCTTCTGACTTATTGTCCGAAATAATGCTTCAAGCTGGAGTTTCTATGACTTCGAACGACTACGGTAGGGCGACTTTTTCGACAAATGGCCTACAGCCGCTTCTCTTTTATACCCAATTTGCAAACTCTGCCAGCGAGGCATATACATGGAGTGACGCTTTTGGAAATTCGATAGATAGTTTTGCTGATGGCTCTACAGCGATGATGTTTAATTATTCTTATCAGATACCAATCCTACTTCAAAAAAATCCGTTTCTTTCCATTGGTGTTGCCCCATTTCCACAACCGGCCGGAGCCGAAGCAAATCCTGTAAATTTTGCCAACTATTGGGGAGTTGCTGTGGCGAGTCAAACGCGAGTTCCTACCGAGGCTTGGCAATTTATCTTAAAACTTACGACTGATGAATCTATTGCCGGAACATATGCAAACGCGACCGGAAGATTGCCGGCTCTAAAGTCGTTGATATCGGCAAGACTCAACGACCCAATATGGGGCGTGTTTGCAAACGCAGCGCTTTCTGCCAGGTCATGGCCGCAGATTGATAACAATGCAGTTGATCAGATTTTTTCAAATTTAATTGAAAATGTAATTACCGGAAAATCTGATGCGGCAAGAGCTCTACAAGAAGCAGAGCGATCCGTGACATCTCTTATGGAACGTCAGAGATCTACAACTTTTTAATATGAAAAGACGGATAAATCTTGATAAAGTTATAAAAATTTTTTTGGTTTCAGTTTTTGTTTTGGGTTTATTTGCATCTGTTGCGCCACAAGCGTTTGCGGCAGTGAGGCTTTTTGGAATCAATGTTGATTGTGACCCATCTCTACCTCCTGCAAGCGGTGGATGCGGTATTTCAACTTTTTTCCAATTTTTATGGATTATTATAGACAGGCTTATGAAGTACATAGCCATACCTGTTTCGGTGCTTATGTTTATATGGGGCGGATATGATATGATTTTGTCAGGAGGATCGCCGGGGAAATACGAAGGAGGTTTAAAAAAGATGAAGGCGGCGTTTATAGGTTTAGTTATTTCTTTGTCTGCGATTGTTATCGTAAGTTTTATAGGAAATTTTTTCTTTAAATAATTTATGAAATTTTTACTGCTATTATTTCTGATTCAGCCGTTAGTTTTTTATACAACTGTTGTTTTTGCTTCAAATAGTTTGGGTCAAATTTCACAATCAGCAGGAGGTGGAGGGACATTGCCCGGACCAGGAGGATCAGCAGGAGGTGGAGGGACATTGCCCGGACCAGGAGGATCAGCAGGAGGTGGAGGGGCATTGCCGCCAAAAGGCGGTTCCGGAGGAGTTCCGACAATAACGCCATCAAAATCACTTGAAGATATTTTAGATGATCTTACAAGATATGCTACGGGCATTGCTCTTGCGGTTGCTGGACTGACGATAATATATGCAGGGTATTTAATACTTTTTGCGGGAGGTGATCCGGGAAAGTTTGCGGAAGGGATGAGAGTGATACGTTATACGATAATCGGAATTATTGTGATATTCCTATCTGCGGCAATTGTTGCTATAGTTAAGAGGATAATTATTGGATAGAAAGGTCGAGTTTGTTTAGATTTTATTTTGATTTATGGATCGATCTTTAGTTAAAAAGATTTTTGGAGTAGTTGCCGTTTTTGTTCTAGCAGGCGCTCCCCTTCTTGCGTCTGCCCAAGTTGATTTTCAGGGGCCGGCACCTCAAGCAGATGAGTCACTCATTGGAAAAACTATTGATAGAATATTTAGTTTTGCGTTTGGAATCCTTTTGGTTGTCGCGGGTCTTATGATTCTATATGCGGCTTTCCTATACCTTCAGGGTGGAGCAAATGAAGCAAACGTAACAAAGGCAAAAAATTATATTTTGTATGCGGTTATCGCTATAATTGTTGCATTTCTATCGAGAGCGCTTGTTGCTTTCATAAATAGCACAATTCTTGGAAATTAGTTGATTGGTTTTAGTAAAAAACCTCTGCTTAGCGCAGAGGTTTTTGTTTTTAAAAAACCCCGCTCAAAGAGCGGGGCCTTGCACGGATTCAGTCATGGTAATTTGCCCTTTACCATAACCATCCGTACAGATGAACCTAAACGTGTTTGACGGTAATTTGCCGTCGGGAAATGTTCTGAGTAGAGAATTGAATGAATTTGCGGCGTTCTCATGAAGAGTGCCGTCCATCCACCACAATTTGAAGTGGTCACTGGGCATTTTCACCATAGGCGTTGCGCCTCTTGGACCCGTGAACGCGACTGTCGGTTTGTTGAGCGTAGCATCAAATTCGACAGTTTCCCCGATTTTCACATATATGATTTTTGGGGAGTCAGTCCATGGGATTTTCTCTATCACAGGCTTTCCCTGCGATGGAGAATGAGTTGGAGAGGTTAAAGTTACCCGCGGAGCTACGTCAGTAGACTTGCTATACTTGGAGCCGACAAAAATGATTGCGCCTCCAAGTATAGCCATACCGATAGCGAATGAGGAGCCGAAGAATGACTTTTTTTCACCGGCGATGTGTGTCATTACTCCTTCCCTTTCAAAACTTTGATGATAGCAGGGATGTCTATACCACTTATGTCGATGTGGCTAGATTTTCTTTTTTCGCTCTCTCCCAGCGATACTTCCGAGGCCACGATCGCCTGCTGTGGAGTGACGCCCTTGTAGATGTATTCATCTATAAGGCGGAGCTTTGATTGTGCGGCATCTGCCCGAGCTTCGTTTTGCTTTTTTTGCTCTAGGGCTTTTGTTGTTGCCTCCCCAAAACTGACATCTGCTAGGGCAAATCTGTGAATCTCAATACCAAAAAGGCGTTCTATATCGGAGATTTCACGCTCTGATTTTAAGGGTTCGTCCTCCATGTTTTTCTTCTTTTTCCCATTTGTTTTTACTTCGAGTGCCTCTCTTACGCCATCTCTATTGTCATTGTAGTATGCCAACCATTCCCCAGGGGCTTTGTTTATGTGTGGGGGGGTTTCCAAACGAAGAACTGCGTTTATAAGGAGATCTATAGCTTCTCTTTCACGAATGAAATCGCTTCCTCCTTTTTGCCCGGCAACAATTCCTAAAATGGATTGGACTGTTTCACCCATTCCTCCTCTAATTGAATCTTCAGACCTTTGAATGAAGGTTTTTAGGAGCCTTCTATCTGGTTGCCAAAGTATGGAGCCTTTAACCCTTACCTCAAATTGGTCGTGGGCTAGAAATGTTTCATCGATAGGCGTCCTTTCTTGTTTGTATTCAAATAATTGAACTTTTTCGATAAATGGGATTATGAAGCGGAGTCCTTCTTTGAGAACTCTACCAGTTCTTCTACTGAACCGAAGGACCAATCCATAGTTGACTGTAGGAATGATAATGATTGATGGAAATGTAATAGCTATAAGTACTGCAATGATTCCAATAATCATTAGCCAATTCATGCTACTCTCCTTTTTATTCCTGGTGTTTCTGCTGATGAAATTGGGAAGGTTCTACTGATTTATGTTTAGCATATTTTACTTAAAAAGTCAAATAATTGCTATTTATATAAAGTAATAGCCCCGAGGTCTTTTTTGACTTCGGGGCCATGAGCCGGAACTCAGCTATTGATTCTATCCTTCACTTCACTCCAGTTTTTGATGATGATTCTTCCGCTTCCGCTTTCTTGTGAAGTTCTGAGACGAAAGCTGAGTGGCTCACCTATTGCCTTATATTCTTTTGACTCTGTTATCTCTCCAAGTAGATTCGGGACTATGTACCCACGAATTGAAGGATTAATTGGAGCGAACCACCAATCGAAAAACCCTGAAATTCCCTCGATGCAAAGTTTTACGTTGCCGCATCCTTGAGGGATTGTGAAATAACGGTCTGTGAACTCGCTAGTCTCAAAGACAAAGGATGTGACTTCTTGTTTTAAGACACATTCTTCCGCGCCAGATTCCCATTCTTTGCTGTCTAGTCTTGAGAGAATTACTTCTCTTTCACTAGTGGGCATATCTGAACCGCTGCCGAAATCACTAGCCCCCGATGAACCGGTGGCTCCATCGGCAGATGGATTGGCTGACTCAGGAGGCGTGGTTGGCTCAGGCGCTTCTTTTTCTTTCGAGATAACGCCTTCTGCCTTTTCGATCAGGGGGTTGGCAATTTTGCTTAACTCGCCTAACGAACCGAAGTTCGCGATGGCGATGAGAATCACGATGAGAAGAAGTAATCCTGCGAACCACTTGAAGAGATTGAGGCTTCCTGATGATGAAGGCGATCTCTCTCTTGCCTCCATGGCGCTTATGATATCGCTCGTCGTTGGAAGTTTGCCAACAAAATTTTTGGCAACTTCCTCGGACATCGCGAGACCCGCATTTGGAATGTGGACGCAGATGGGCGACGGAGTAATCACCGTCGGCGACTCTGTTACGGGCGGTGACTTTCTTTCATCATTCTTGGAATCTTCTGTATCTGCCATGGGTTGCCCCTCCTCTTTTTTTTCTTTCTTTTCTTCCGTTTCTTCCGAGCTTGTTGGTTTCGGTGACTCGTCGTTTGTATCTTCCGATATGAGCGGACGAAGTTCGTCGGCAATACCGGATGACTTGAGAAAGATTTTCGATCCTTCGTCACCAAGCGCTTCTCGGTGTTTTTTAAATCCCGCGAAAACAGCTTTCAGTGACTCATTTAGAGTATTCGGTCCTGTGGTGAGATCTGGCTTTTCGCCTTCGCTACTCATATTAAATCCCCCTTTTTTATTGCGATGGGTTTTGTTCTGATTTGGAAAGGAACGTGGATATTATGATACACTTAAATCAGTCAATAGTCAAATCAAAACCTTGAAAACTATTATCGTTGCATGATTTACTTTTATCTATGCCTTCTGGTGGTTTACCAGTCGGCAGATGATAAGCTATATTTAGGTACGTTTTATATTGCCCTCGTGGCGGAACTGGCATACGCGCATGGTTTAGGACCATGTCCCGAAAGGGTTAGAGGTTCAAATCCTCTCGGGGGCACAATCTATTTTTTATCTCTTCGCCTTGCGTGAAACGCGCGGTGGATGTCTTTAAGCTCCTTGTTTGTAAGGTGGGTGTACACTTGTGTTGTTGAGATATGACTATGCCCGAGGAGTTCCTGAACCGATCTTAGGTCAGCGCCATTTACAAGAAGATCTGTTGCAAAGAGATGTCTGAAACTGTGCGGCGTTACACGTGAGCCAACACCTGCTTTTCTGGCGTATTTTGTTACCAAGCGTTCAACAGAGCGCGGAGAAATTTTTCCCATAACGCTCCCCTGTTTTGAAATACTAATAAACAGCGCCTCTTCTGTGTCTACTCTTTTTTTTAGATATTCTTTAATTGATTCTTTAGCGCCGTCGGAGAGAAAAACTACGCGGATTTTACTCCCCTTTCCTCTGACACTTACCTCTCCCCGATCAAGATCGATGTATCTGCCAAGACTGCAGAGCTCGGAAAGTCGAAGACCTGTAGAAAATAATGTTTCTAAAATTGCTCTGTCGCGAAGTGAGCGGAGGTTTTTTCCCTCTGGTGAATTTAATATTCTTTCGAGATCTCGGGCATCGAGCATCTCGATTTCTCTATCCGGTAGTTTGGGAAGCTCAACTTCATCTGGCGCTGCTGGTGTGTGTCCTTTTTTAATCAGGTATCTTAAAAAATTTCTGATGGCGATAGCATAATAACTTTGGGTGCTTTTTTTGAGCTCAATCCCTTCTTCTGTTTTTGATCTTGCAAGCTTAAGACGAAAATTTCTGATAGTGTCTACCGTTATATCGCTTGGCTTAGATATGTTTTCCTCTTTGAAAAATCTTTTAATATATCTATCATAGTTATCCCTAGTGCGAAGGGATCTATTTTTTTCTATCTCAAGATAATCAAGATATTCTTTTAGAGATTTTTCTGCTTCTGTCATAGTTGTCTTATATATACATATAAGTATACGACAATGGTGAATCAAATTTTATTTTTGTTGACCCGAAACTGATAAGCCACGTATAATACCAGTGCGTCAAGTGGTTCTTTGTCACAGACACTTGTGCGCTTTTGTTTACTTATTCCATCACGAAGAATTATGAAATTACTATATAAAAATATTTTTTGGTCAATTACCACTCTTTTAATCATAGCTGTGCTTTTTTCTCTTTTACTGGAAGGCGGACAGAGTAAGGACACAATCACTTTAAATAAGCTTGCTGAGAGAATAAATCAGGGAGATGTTGAGAGAATCATAGTTACTGGCAATGAGCTTGATGTTGATTTTAAAGATGGAACAAGCGCGGTTTCACAAAAGGAACCCGGTGTGAGTGTTACGGAACTTTTTGCGAGTTACGGCGTAGATCCAGAAACTCTTAGGTCTTTTTCTTTAGAAATAAAAGATGAGTCTGGAACACAATTTTGGCTTGGAGTTCTTATACCAACTCTTCTTCCTGTAATTATTATCGTGATTATTTTCTGGATAATATTTAAACAGGCGCGCACGGGGTCATCACAAGTTTTCAGTTTTGGGAAATCAAACATAAAACTTTCCTCGCCACATAAAGACAGAGTGACATTCGCAGACGTAGCCGGACTTGAAGAGGCAAAGCAGGAGTTAGAGGAGGTTGTTGATTTTCTAAAGCATCCGAAAAAATTCCTTGACGTTGGAGCGAAGATCCCACGCGGTGTGCTTCTTATGGGAAGCCCAGGAACTGGAAAGACTCTTCTTGCCAGAGCTACTGCAGGAGAAAGCGGAGTCCCCTTCTTTCATATTTCCGCTTCAGAATTTGTTGAAATGTTTGTAGGCGTAGGAGCGTCTAGAACACGCGATGCGTTTGCTACTGCAAAAAAAGCGGCGCCATCAATCTTGTTTATAGACGAAATTGATGCGATTGGACGGGAACGCGGTGCTGGACTTGGCGGTGGGCACGATGAGCGCGAACAAACTCTTAATCAGATACTTGTAGAAATGGACGGATTTGATAGAGATACAAAGGTTATCGTAATGGCGGCAACAAACAGGGCTGATATTCTTGATTCCGCCCTTCTTCGACCGGGACGTTTTGACAGAAGAGTTGTTCTTGATTTACCAGACTTAAAAGACCGTGAAGCAATTCTTAAAATTCACGCAAAAGATAAACCGCTTGATGACAAGGTTGAGCTTAAGGTTGCGGCTATTAGAACCCCCGGCTTTTCTGGCGCTGACCTCGCAAATTTGATTAACGAAGCGGCAATTCTTGCGGCGCGTAATAATAGAAAAACTATTATTCAAAGCGATGTGCTTGAATCTATTGAAAAGGTGCTTCTTGGTCCAGAAAGACGTGGTCGTGTGATTTCAGATCGCGAAAAAAAGATTACAGCTTATCATGAGGCTGGACACGCACTTGTTACCGCAAGTCTTAAAGACTCTGATCCGGTACATAAAATATCTATTGTGAGTCGAGGACGAGCCGGTGGATACACGCTTAAGTTGCCGAGTGAAGATATGCATCTTAGAACACGATCCCAATTTTTGAGCGATCTTGCAATCATGATGGGTGGATACAGCGCTGAAAAAGAAGTCTTTGGAGATATATCTACAGGAGCTTCAAATGATCTTCGTGAAGCGTCATCTTTGTCTCGAAGACTCGTTACTAAATATGGTATGAGTGATTTAGGTCCAATCACGTTTGGTAAATCCGAAGAGATGGTTTTCTTAGGAAAAGAAATTGCTGTTGATAAAGACTATTCAGAGACAATTGCGACAAAGATAGATATCGAAGTTCAGAAGTTTATTAAAATGGCTCACATGGCGGCAGAAAAAATCGTATCAACTCACCGCGCTGTTCTTGATGCAGTTGCTAAAGCTCTTCTTGAAAAAGAAACTCTGGAGCAGGAGGAGTTTTATGAAATCATAAAAGGATTTGATTTGAAACAAATATCGGTTGCGTAAAATAATAAAAAATGACCCGCTTAGCGGGTCGTTTTTTTATTGTTTAATTTATTTGTTTTTTTATTTATTTGTGAGCCTGCCTGGAATCTCACGCGCTCCGCAATGCGGGGCTTTTAAAACCCCTCGGTTTTAATGTTTCCGCCACGGTAAAACAAGTGTTTTCCCGACCCCTGCCTGCCGGCAGGCAGGCCTTTCCTGTTCGAATCGCATTCAAATAATTTTTATAAGATAGATCCTGTTAAGTAAAAATATATTTATTTGTGCGCCTGCCTGGATTCGAACCAGGGGCCAATGCCTTATAAGAGCACTGCTCTGCCACTGAGCTACAGGCGCGAATTTTTTTGTATTCTAAGTGTACGACGATATTTAAAAGCCTTCAAGTTCTTTAAAAAATGTTTTCAAAATTAATATGCCTGTTAGCAAATGTGCATAACTTTGCCTATTGCCGAATGTTGCCGATTTGCCTTATTCTAGTTAGCTTTTTTGACTATCTGCTTTTTTTATTTTCTCGCTGTTTGCACACTTTATCCACAGGCAGTATAATCGAGTATATTCATATCTTGGGCGCTTAGCTCAGTGGCAGAGCGACTCGTTTACACCGAGTAGGCCGTGGGTTCGATCCCCTCAGCGCCCACAAAACAATTCTCAAATATTTGTGTGAAACATTTTTATTTGTTTCACGCTTTTTTGTTACAAAGTGTTTCACGTGAAACACTTTGTAACAAATTTCGAGTGCTTTAAAATATTTTTAACTTATTTTTTTGGTTTGGTGTTTGACGTGAAACACTTAATAAAATTAATGAGATTGTTATCTGATGTTTCACGTGAAACATATTTCTTTTTTTAGATTAGGTTTACCCATAAATGTTTTTATTTACTTCTGTGCATCAATGCTTGATGAGCTTATTTAAAAAATATCTACGCGGCATGTTTGACGTGAAACATGTCTCTTTATTGCGCTCTCTGCTATTAATTTCTTTTTGTGAGTGTTTGACGTGAAACACTTAATAAAATTATTTTTTCCAAATCCCCTATTCTTACTTTTTTAAATTTTAGTCTTTTGGTTTAGCTTGTGTGTTTGACGTGAAACATGTAAAACTTTTTACGGCTTTATTAACTGCTGACTTTTTTATTTTCCTCCGCTCGATTTTGGAATATCTTTTCTGTTCTATGTGTTTCACGTGAAACACTGTTTAATACCTTTTACCTGTCTGAAAAATTTTTTACGCACGATGTTTCACGTGAAACATATTTTTACCTTTGTTATCATACTTCACAAGAGGTCAGGTGTTGTAGGTATCTTCGAGCACAGATGCGCGATTAGTCTCTCACCGATGTGCTCGTATTCCTTCATGTTTGGCCTCTCTTTTTTTAAAACGATTTGTTTCTCACTTTGAATAGAAGTGTTTGGCGTGAAACACTTGGATCGGTTTTTAAGCTGCTCGGTTTCCTGCTTTTTTGTTTTTTATCTTTTAGTAATTCCTTTTGTACTTTTATGACTTTCACAGATTTATCGATTTTCTAAACCTGGTTTTCAAATTTTGTTTAATACTTTTATTTTTACTTAGATACTTTTTTGGGTAGAATTTTTTTTCTTTTAAGAAAATGTTTCACGACAAACATTTATTGATGCTTTATTTGTGTTGAGATGTGAAACATAGTGTGAAACATGTGTTTTAGTGTGAAACATTTTAAATGTTTCACACTTGTTTCTTGTATGCTTTACTTATTTACATGGCAACACATAATGAAATCGGCATATTGGGCGAGTTGATTGCCGAGAAGTATCTTAAATCGATTGGTTGCCGAATTATTAATAAAAATTTTTTAAGAACTTGGGGGGAGATTGATCTTATTGTTTTAGCAAAGGATAAAACATTGGTATTTGTAGAGGTAAAGACTATGAGGAAAAATGCTTTTTTAAAACCCGAAGATAATGCGACTTATAGCAAACTCGAAAAAGTAAAGAGAACTGCCATGTTTTATGTAGGAGAGAACCAAAAACTTATTAGCGACAAGAGGGGGTGGAGAGTTGATGTTGTTTCAATACTTCTGCCACAAAATTTTTCTATCGCATCGGAAGTTAATATGAAAAAATTTGTTAAAAAATTTTCTGATTACAAACTAAATCATTTTGAAAATGTGTAGAATTGTTTTCCCCATGGGTTTATTCTTTTAGATTTTCATGGTATACTCTGTCAAGAAAATTATGCATCCATAGCTCAATTGGCAGAGCAGCTCCCTCTTAAGGAGACGGTTCCAGGTTCGATTCCTGGTGGATGCACAATGATTACTCTTTCGACTGAACTTTTACGCATCAGGGGCATAAGCCCTTCACTTATCGCCCACCTAAAAAAACTGAAGATTGAAACTGTGAGAGACCTTCTTTGGCACTTCCCAACGCGGTATGAAGATTTTTCACGAATCACTCAAATTGCTGATTTGTCGCCTAATCAATCGACGACAGTTTCTGGTGTAATTAAAAAAGTTTCCAGCAGATATTTACCGCGCAAACGTTTTACTATAGTTGAAGCTGTAATAACTGATAGTACTGGTGAAGTAAAAGCTATCTGGTTTAATCAACCTTATATCACACGCATACTTAGGCCCGGACTGAAAGTTAATTTTGCAGGTAAGGTTGTTATAGATAAAATTTCCAGAACACTGTGTTTTTCAAATCCAACACACGAAATTTATAGAGGTTATCAAAAACAAACTCATACAGCTGGCCTTATTCCAATTTATCCGGAAACAAGGGGACTCACATCAAGAGGAATAAGATATTTAATTCAGCCAATATTAAAAGTACTTCCAAAAATTCCCGATTTTATACCTGAACATATTTTGAAATCCGAGCGTCTTCCGAGTATCAACAACGCACTCAATTACATTCACTTTCCAAAAAATTTAGGTGAAGTAGAACAGGCAAAGAAAAGATTTTCTTTTGAATCTCTTCTCCTTATACATTTAAATAATTTAAAAATTAGAGCCGAGATATCTGGAGAGAGAGCGCATTCATTTTTGTTTAGTGACGGCGAGATTGACCAACTCTTATCGAGTCTTCCTTTTACTCTTACAAAAACACAGGTGAGGAGTCTCGAGGAAATATTGGAAGACTTAAAAAAACAAACTCCTATGAATAGATTGCTACAAGGGGATGTTGGTAGTGGAAAAACCGTTATTGCAGCTATTGCGGCTTTGAGCATAGCAAAAACCGGGAAACAGGTGGCGATTATGGCGCCGACTGAAATACTTGCAAGGCAACATTACGCAACTTTTAAAAAATTATTTGGAGAAATTATGAAGGAGTGGGGGGTATCCTGCGCATTTATTTCCGGAGGGATATCAGCCTCTGCGAGGAAGCTTATTGCGGCGAGTATAAAAGCTTCTGAAATAAATGTTGTCATAGGGACACATTCACTAATACAAAAATCTATATCTTTTTCTGATCTGGCTTTTGTTGTTGTTGATGAGCAACAAAGATTTGGTGTTGCGCAGAGGGCGAGACTTTTAAATGCATATAATACGGAACCTGTAACCGCTTCAACGAGAAAGACTTCGACTTATCCTCATTTTTTATCAATGAGCGCAACTCCTATACCTCGAACTGTTTCTCTTACGATTTTTGGAGACTTAAATATTTCCACAATTGAAGAGTTGCCGAGTGGAAGAAAGCCAATAGTCACAAAAGTGGTTGATCCCGAAAACAGGGACAAGGCCTACTTATTTATGAGAGAACAAATAAAGAAGGGGAGGCAGGTGTTTATCGTATGCCCAAGAATTGAAAATAGTACAGAAACAGAATCTAAGCTTCTTATAGATAAGAGGCAAGTTGAAGTTAAAACTGTGCAGGAAGAATATGACCGATTATCGAAAGAGGTTTTCCCCGATCTTCGAGTTTCAATGATTCACGGCAGGATGAAAGCGAAGGAAAAGGATATGATAATGAAACAATTTTCTTCTGGATATACAAATATACTTGTTTCAACATCTGTTATTGAGGTTGGTGTTGATGTTCCAAATGCGGCTGTGATGGTGATAGAGGGCGCTGATAGATTTGGCCTTGCACAGCTTTACCAATTTAGAGGCAGGATAGGCAGGGGGGAGCATCAATCTTTTTGTCTCTTGTTTTCAGAATCTTCCAGCAGCACAACTGCGCAGCGACTTGGCGCGCTACTTAAAGCTCGCAATGGATTTGAGCTTGCCGAGCTTGATTTAAAGCTTAGGGGGCCTGGGGAATTTTTGGGCGACAGACAGACCGGTATGCCAGACATAGCAATGAATGCGCTAATGGATCCCGTACTGATAAGATCGAGTAGGCAGGCGTCAATGAAACTTCTTTCGGAAAGCCCAACCCTTGATTCTTATCCGTTGCTTAAGGAGAGACTTAGCTTAATAAGATCAGCTACTCATCTTGAATGATTCTTATTAACACACAATACTTTGTTTTAGTTAAGCATAACTCCTATAATGTATGTAACATGGATACAGTTCGTCCACCTTCTCCGCTTTCGGAGCGCGATCATAAGCGTTCGCTCATTATTATTATTTTGGCGTTAGCGCTTGTTGCTGGTTTTATTATTTGGCAGTCGTTTTTTAGAACAGAGCCATATATAAGAGACGGAAATTTATCTGAAGAGGAATATATTAAAAAATTAAAAGAGCCGATTCCTACGCCTGCAAGAACAATTGACCCGAGTATAATTGATATACTTACACCTTAAAAATGAAATTTTTTGAAAAAAAATCCTGGTTAATCATAAAGACATCTATTGCGCTAATTTCTGTTTTCTTTTTTACAACTCTTGTTGCGCGTGGAGGATGGTTTTCAAACGGTGGCAACCCGCCAAACAATCAACCCCCTTTTCCTATTACAGTAGGAAGTGATTTAGATTCTTTAGGTGAAGCCCAAATAAAGTCAGGTAAATTAGTTGTTAATTCAAATGTTTCGAACCCTGGAAAAATTGGTTTGCTTGTGCTGGGCTCTGACACTAGTGGAAAAGTTGGAGTAGGAACGAATGTTCCAGGCCAAGCAAAACTTGATGTTGCTGGAAACGTGGGCATTGATAATGATGGGATAATAATCCCACGAAATAAAATTGTTTTAGAGGGTTTTTCTTTGAAGAAGATAACTCAATCTGGAACTGATTCTATGACATGGTCTCCTCAAAGAGCTTGGATGACTCTTTCTGGAACGCCGGTTGACTCTCCTTCGTGTAGTAGCATAAGGTCCAGTGACAGACCCGGTCCATGCCCTCCAGGATTTCAGACGTATGTGTCGAATCAGTGTTTAAAGGCTAGGGATTCTTCTACGGGCAATGATTATGTTATAGCTGTTTCTGTTTGTTATAAATAATTTATGAGAGAAAAATTTTTAACAATTTCATCGCGATTTATAATTTCTGTTTTTGCTTTTTTGATTTCCGGAGTTTTGGCAGTTTATGCTTTTTCGGAACCAACAAATACCGACTACAATCAAAGCATTCCGTCTACATTAAATAACGGGTCTGTAACTCAGCATAAGTTAGGTAATCTTATATTAAATTCTCAAAACTGGTTTGGGGAGGGTCTTATTGTTTATGATTTTAATAATCCGCAAGACGCCAAGTTTGGGATAGGGACGGAGAATCCGAGCGAGCGATTGCAAGTATTGGGAGATGTTTTTGTATCTGGGGTTATCAATGTTTTAAATAGTGGTGGTCTTGATTATGGTCAAGATAATCAATTTCTTCTTAGGGTTAGAAACAATCAAATGGATTGGGATTTCAGCTCTGCGTGGCTTAGCATACCCCAGATAATGACTGTTGATACGAACGGCAATTGCACTGTTGCTATTGCTGACTGCCCAACAGATTGGACTGTTCCTGATTCGAGAATTTGGAACGAATACGCTTCGTCGGTTGTATATCTTAATAATTGCCCTCTAACCCCGGGAGTTTATATAGGTCGGCAAGCTAAGTTGTGTTATAGAGCTTACTAAAATTTATATGAATTTAAATAATTTCAGAAAAAAAATTGGTTTGTCTTTTGTTTATGCATTGTTTTCGGTTTTGTTTATATCTGGATTAGTAGCTTATGCATATTGGGTTGATCCACTAAGTAATAGCGGGAACATAAGAGCTCCTATAACAACAAGTAGCAGTGGTCAACTTAGAGAGGGGACTCTTACTGTTGGCGCGATTTCTGTTATGGGTGGAGCTAATACAGGTAAAGTCGTTCTTACAAATAGGGGAACCAATGGCCTTCCTTCTGATGGCGAGTTGGGAACGGCGAGGTTGTATGTCGAAGGAGATGTGAGAGTGGATAATTTAATAATACCTAATAGAGATCAGGGCTCGGATCCGAGCGACCACCTTCATAAACAAGTTCTTACACTCACTGACAAAGATTCTGATTCTTGGGATCCCTGGCATCCTTCAATGGCGTGGGAGCCACAGCTTGCGTGGCTGACAATTGTTTCTAGGGAAAAATTGCCTGGTAATTCATGTGGTGATGGAGTGTGCACTGACCCGGAAAACGCTGTCACGTGTCCAAAGGATTGCAGTAGTCAATGTCCATTACCGGGGACACCGGGTTGGGACGGAAATCAATTTACTTGCATACAACCATATTGCGGTGACTCTGTTTGTCAGAGAGTTGCGGGCTATTTTGAAAAGCCGGCTGGAGCGCCTGGCCCTGGTAATGTGTGCTTGAATGATTGTGGAACGTGGAGCGGTGATGAATTTCCGCCTGTCTATCCAGGAGGTTTTTGCGGAGATGGCATAGTACAAAGCGGTGGACCGAGATTTGAGCAATGTGATCCACCGGGAACATCTAGGTGGTATACTCATCCAAACGGCTTGGATTGTCTTGTTGGGTGTTCTGATATATGTACTGCGTTTAGCTGGTGCGGAGTTTTTCCACCCCCACCACTTGATGGAACACCGACGCCAACTCCATCGCTCGATCCTACGCCAACGCAATCGCCAACTATCACTGATTGTAATGACTCCGACTCAGCACTCTCATGTGGAGAGAGGAGATGTGGTAGACCAAGTGAGGTTTGTGTGTCTGTGGGAAGTTCGTGTAGGTGCCAAGGAACTGGTGGTGGAGTAGAGAGAGACGCGCCGTCAAATCTTGCTTCGTTTATTGATGTGGCTAAGGCTCAAACAAGTTGTGATAACTTGGCTCTTCCGCAGTTTTGTTCTGATGGATGGCTTGAGCAGGGTCTTTATTGTGACAATGGATCAAATCCGGCATGGGTCAGGGTTTGTTATAGACCAATTGAATAAAATTCAATATGAACAGATTTAAATATTTAATAACGTTCTTATCGCTCGCTTCAGTCGCTTTGTTTTTTGTAGTTTTAACTGCTTCCGCTAGTCATTATGGAGGTCAGGGTAACACAACGACTGGATGGCTCTGGGGAGGATCAACAAATAGTTCCGAGCAGGGATGTAGCGGTATTGGCGCAGGAGCTGATTGTGGAGCTTTGGGTTGGGGGAGCGCGACTTATTTAAACGGTGGGCTTGTACTTAACGAGCATGAATATGGTCTTTCTATTCCGGATTCCACTTGCAGTGGATTAGGATGCAATATTATTGGTGGTGTGTGGTTTTCAAATGTTGGTTGGGTAAATTTTCAACCGGCTGGAGGCTTTCCATCTGGGGGATGCAATCCTGCATGTCCAAACCATGGGGTTAAGAGATCGGGCAACGGTATTATAGGTTGGGCTAGGGTTGAGAGCATTCGTGAGGCAGCGGCTGGTTCTCCACCAAATAATGGTGGCTTTAGTGGATGGATTAAGATGAGTGGGATTGCCCAAAATAGTTCTTCTTACGGAGTGTCGATTTCACCAGAAGGCCACCTTGGAGGCAAGGCGTGGTCAGATGAATTTGGATGGATTGATTTTGATGTTAACTATAGTGGAGGAGGTCCTCCGCCACAGAGCTACTGCAATCCTACTAACTTTACGTGTGACCCGAATTTAACGAGTGGCGTGCCATGTACGAGCAATAATGAATGCGATGCTTATGTCCACTATCAATGTGTGAATCAGGATTGTAGACAAGTATGGGGGGATCCGGGAGATCCAGATACCTGTTCAAGCCCCAATGACTGTAATGGAGGCGGAGGAGGTCTTGTAGTGACATGTTCCGGAGCACCTGACCCAGCGTTTCTATCTAAAGGAGGGGACGTTACATGGACGCCTGTTGTAACCGGTGGTCAGGGAGATATAACTTACGCGTGGACATTTATGCCGCCTCCTGCAACACGAACTGATCTTGGGGGAGGAAAAGTACGCGCAGTTTATGATTCAACTGGTGTTAAAGATGCTTCAGTAACTGCAACGGATGAAGATGGTTTAATAGGCTCTGGTGATTGCTCTGTAAATATGAGGTGGTCACAGCTTCAGGAGACGATTCCTTTCTAAGAGAAAAGAAAAATGAACAAATCAAAACCCCTTTTTAGAGGGGTTTTTGATTGTCTGTATTTATATTTTCTTTGGCTTCAAATTTTTTGGTTAATACCTTACCCATTATGCGGCTCCCGATAATAAAGGTGAGGAATAATATAATAACGAAGGCCCATATTCTATGCAGAACCCATCCAATACCGACTAGGTCTATAAAGGAACCGAGTATGACGCCTATGGTTGTCAATATGCTTAACCATAGAAGGCCTGTGGCGAAGTGGATTTTTAAAAATTTCCTGTATGGTAGTTTATGCCACCCTGCAAGAAATGGCCCGATTCTATTTACATATGCCACAAATTTTCCAAAGAATGCGAATACTGTATACCTGCCGATAAAATTTACATCAAGCCACTCGTGATATTTTTTAAACTTTCTTGTGAACCAAGTTCCAAATCTCGTTTCTCTGGAATATCTTCCTAAAAAATAAAAACATATATCGCTTAAAATCATTCCCCCAAAGGCGATACCTGCTACGATAAACCAGTTTAATTGCTTGCTATGAGCTAAGAGGGCGGCGCTTAGATAGAATATGTCGCTATCTATAAACATCCCGCCTAAGAGGATGAGGTAGGCGGTTAGTTGATGGTTGGCTATAAATATTTCAAATGAACCCATATAATTGAACTTAGTTTTGTACTTCAATCATCATAATGTGTTCGTTAAAGTCTTGGTAGGGATTATATACTGTTTTAATATGACTAAACCCCGCTTTTTCGAAAGATTTTACTGATGGCGTATTTCCTTCATCGGGGCCGGCGATGCAACGGGGGAGATTGAATAATTTTACTATTATTTCTTTTATAAATTTTTTAATAATTTCACTCCCAAGGCCTTTGCCAAGATACTCTTTTTCACCGATAAAAAGGTCTATACCAGAAGCGTCGAAAGATAGGTCTAATAATTTTTGATATTTTGGAGAATCGGAAAGTTTCCATGTTTGGATATAGCCGATTATTTTTTGGTTGTAAAGAATAATAAAAGGTTTAACTTTTTCTGTGTCTATTCCATCTATTCGTTTTCCAAATTTTTCTTTTACTTCTTTTTCTGAAACCAATCCTTCTGGATAGTACGTTCCTTGGATGTGTGCCATATTGAGCCATTTGTGGAGAAGGAGAAGATCGGTATGTTTTAGGGGTCTAAAAGAGATATTAACTGGTGACATATAGTATTTTTCGGGGTGGGTGAAGGGAATCGAACCCTCATCACCGCTGCCACAGAGCGGCGCTTTACCACTAAGCTACACCCACCATGAGCTTTATTAATGTACACTATTACTATTTTTTTTTCAAAAAAAACGAGGCCTGCTTTGCGCAAGGCCCCTATGGAACAGGGCTTTCGGCCCTGGGGTGATATAGAGTTGGTTGTGAAGTAGCTGATCTAATGATAACGCATTTGAAGAGCCGTACAAGGACGGGGTGTGGATAAGTTTAGATGGTGATAGGAGTTGTATACCAAAGCAGTCTCATAATCCGTTTAAGAGCTTATTAAATAATATTGATTGAGGTTATGGTAATGATTTTGGGTTTACCCTGAGTGAGCCTTGTTTATAAAACAAGGCGAATCAAAGGGTGCCTGGGCGGTGAATCGAACACCGGACGCCAGCCTCTTCCGAGAGTTGGACTATATCATCATCCCGTAATTACGGGAGCTGGGCGCTTGTGCGAGTTTATTGTTGGGACTCACCCGCTAGTCTCTACACCTTCCGGAAAACCTATGCCCTTTCCGGCTTGGCTCGGGATTGTACTTTAAAAAGTCTTTCCCCGAATTCACCCAGTTTTTAATCATGTATTACTACAAGATGCCCCAAAGAGTTTAGGGCTGCGCTCTACCACTGAGCTACCCAGGCATTCTGACATCAGTCAGTGGTTTGTATTCTATAGGAAATTTTTAATTCCTTCAATATGTCCCATGATTTTGTGATAGAGCTTTGTATTATTAACTCTAACCTCTAATGTTCCGTACGGAAGACGATTAAATGGTCTTTTGTTTAAACTTGATTTACTTATTCCATAGTATGATTTTTTAAAGTTTTCTCGGGGAAAATTTGTAATATTTTGCCAGAATTTTATTAGTTCTTCTTCATTTTGGTGTTCAAATATTCTAATGCTTAATTTAATGTCTTTTTTAGGGATATTATAGATTTCTATTAAAAACTTTAGAAAAACTTTAATTAGTATTGGATCTGAATTTGTTAGCGAAACTGGATGACTCGTAAGAGGTCTACCATTTCTTGTTTTTTGTCTTTTATATCCTTCCGCCCAATATAATGCAGTTCCTGCAATCAGAAGGTCTTTTTTTGAAAAATTTGTTATTTCACTAGCTCCTTCTTTTTTGAGTTCTAAAGCCCTTTTTTGAGCTTGTATGGTTTGATATTTATTTCTTTTAATAAGTGCTTTTAGTGATTTTTTTTGTGTTCTTTTGTTGATTTTTTCTAATGTATTTTTTGAGAGTATTATTTTAGAAAGCCAGTCAGAAAGCGTTGACTTTGGGACACCAATACTTTCATTAATTTCTCTATAGCTTTTTCCTAAAAGCCTTAGTTTAATTGCTGATTCTTTATCTTTTCTCATTTTGGTTATCGCGCCAACTACTTTAAGTGTAGTATATGCAGTTCTATTTTAAAATTTAAAGGGCTTTTTGAAAATAAAAAAAATTATCGTCAACGTGTTAGCAACTTATAATTTTTGCAATTTTTCCATGGGGTATAATGAGTTTACTAAAGGCCTTTTTTATTCACCAAATTAACAAAAATATGCCCAAAACAAAGATTCGGGTAGGCCAAGCCCCACAAATTGGCACGAGTTCTCAATCTCTTAATTTCGATAGAGTTTTTACGAAACAAGGGGTTCATCCTTTTGATGCCGTGACTTGGGTTAAACGGGATGCGGTGATAGAAAGTGGTGATAAAAAGGTTTTTGAGCAATACGGAGTTGAGTTTCCCGACTTCTGGTCACAGAATGCGGTGAATATAACAACTTCTAAATATTTTAGGGGGAAATTAGGATCGCCGGAGAGAGAAACCAGCCTGAAACAAATGATAACAAGAGTGGCCCACACTATTCGGGTTTGGGGCGAAGAGAGGTTTGGCTACTTTGACAGCGCGAAACAGGCTGAGCTTTTTGAGTTGGAGCTTTCTCATATGATCTTGCACCAACAAGGATCTTTTAATAGTCCTGTTTGGTTTAATGTTGGGGTAGCCGAAACTCCTCAATGCTCTGCGTGTTTTATTTTATCCGTTGAAGATAATATGCCCTCGATACTTGAGTGGATTTCTAATGAGGGGATGATTTTTAAAGGTGGGTCTGGTGCAGGAAATAATCTTTCGGCAATCAGGTCAAAACAAGAATCTCTTTCAAAAGGTGGGAAAGCATCTGGACCGGTTTCTTTTATGAGAGGGGCTGATTCTGTGGCTGGAATGATTAAATCCGGTGGCACAACAAGGCGAGCGGCTAAGATGGTCATATTAAATATTGATCACCCTGACATTATGGAATTTATTCGCTGTAAGGCAGAGGAAGAGAAAAAGGTTCAAGCCCTTCGCGCAGCAGGATTTGATATGTCTAATCTTAATAATGAAGCTTGGACATCTATACAGTTTCAGAATGCAAATAACTCTGTCCGAATAACTGATGACTTTATGGAGGCTGCTGAACAAGATGAGAAATGGAATACTCGCCTCGTAACAACGGGCGAAGTTGCAGATACATATAATGCGCGAGAGTTGCTTTTAGAAATTGCAGAGGCGGCCTGGGAATGCGGAGACCCTGGGGTGCAGTTTGATACGACGATAAATAACTGGCACACATGTCCTAACTCGGGGAGAATAAACGGTTCGAACCCTTGTTCGGAATACATGCATATCGATAACTCGGCGTGTAATCTTGCTTCGATTAATTTACTTAAATTTCTTAGAGATGACGGCTTGTTTAGTGTTCGGGAATTTATGCATGCTGTTCGTATTTTTATTTTAGCGCAGGATATCATAGTTGATGCTTCGAGCTACCCAACTGAGCTCATTGCCAAGAACGCTCGTGATTTTAGGCAACTTGGACTTGGCTTTGCAAACTTAGGAGCTTTGCTTATGACAAAAGGCTTGCCGTATGCATCTGAAGAGGGCCAGGCGGTAGCAGGAGCTATATCATCTGTATTGTGTGGCGAGGCATATAGGTTTTCTGCGGAGATAGCAGGCAGGAAAGGCGCTTTTGCTGGATTTGAAAAAAATAAAAAACCAATGCTTCGTGTTATTGGAAAACATAAAAAAGCATCAAAAGGTATTAACTACAAATTACTGAATGATAAAGATCTTGCCGATGCGGCGACATCTGTATGGGAAGAGGCATATAAATTAGGAGAAGAGAATGGATTTCGTAATTCACAAGTTACTGTGATAGCCCCAACTGGAACTATCGCCCTTATGATGGACTGCGACACAACGGGTATTGAACCGGATTTTTCTTTAATAAAATATAAACAACTTGTTGGTGGGGGTTGGATGACCATCGTGAACAATGGTGTTCCGATAGCTCTTGAACGACTTGGATACACCCAAGAAGCTATTGGCGAGATAATTCATTGGATAAAAGAAAATGAGACTATTGAGGGCGCTCCGCACATCAAAGAAGAGCACTTATCTATATTTGACTGCGCTGTAAGACCGGCAAAAGGAACGAGGTCAATCTCATGGAAGGGACACGTAAAACTCGTGGCAGCTGTTCAGCCATTTATATCCGGAGCTATTTCAAAAACGTTTAATATGGACAAAGAGACAACGAAAGAAGAAATAGCTGACGCGTACATAATGGCTTGGAAGCTGGGTATAAAGGCATTTGCGGTTTACAGAGATGGATCAAAATCATCACAGCCTCTTCAGACAAGCAAGTCTGATTCTGGCGCCGAGAAAGCTGCTCCACAGTCAGGAGCCACCAGAAGAAGACTTCCTTCAACAAGGATGTCGGAGACACATAAATTTTCTATTGCCGGTCATGAAGGATATCTTACATATAGTTTATTTGAAGAAGATGGCGAGCTTGCAGAAATATTTCTTAGAGTCGCAAAACAGGGGAGCACGCTTGCTGGTTTACTAGACTCTTTTGCAATTTCCGTGTCCATGGCTTTGCAATATGGTGTGCCAGTAAAAGATTTGTGCCATAAATTTATCCATAGCAGATTTGAGCCTGCGGGATATACAAAGAACCCGGACATACAGGTGGCAACGAGTATCATCGACTATATATTCCGCTATATTGCGCTTAGATTCCTTTCTGATGAGGATTTGGGAGAGTTTGGGATGGAGAGAGAGCATGCGCATATAAGTGAGTCTGTTGAAGCTCCGATCGCATCGACAGTGGCGGCTAAGGCTACGGCGAGTGTGGAGGCGCCAAAGAAATCGGCATACGTAGCAGCAGGAACTGTTTGTAAGCATTGCGGAGGAATGATGGTAAGGACTGGATCGTGTATGACGTGTCTTCAGTGCGGCACGTCGAGTGGAGGGTGTTCGTAAACGTAGAGAAAAATATAAAGAGGATAGAGGATAGATCAAAAAAACGCATATGCGGTTTTTTTGATTACTTGTCTCCCCGGTAGGAATCGAACCTACATCTACTCCTTAGAAGGGAGTTGTTCTATCCATTGAACTACGGGGAGGGGGTGGAAAATTTTGTTTTTAATTTTGCCCTCCTTCGCCCCACAGAGCGGGGCTACGGCGGGGCATAAGAACACCTAAACTCGTTTACACTCGTTAAGTTGTTCTAATGTCGGGGTGCCGGGAATCGAACCCGGTCTACATGCTCCCAAAGCATGCGTACTACCAGTATACGACACCCCGTGTGCCGCTTTTAGAGCTTAACCTGAATTTTGTTTTCAGGTAAAGCTCTAAATACATTAAGGCTGAAGCAAGGAATCTAATTTCGTTAGAGATTCATTAAATCTGGCATTTAATTCGTTAATTGCCTGCGATTCCTTGTTCATATTATCGAGAAGTTCTTCAATCTTTCCGTTTGTGTACTTTTGAGGATCTTGGAACTTTTCGCCCAAGGCTTCGAAAAGTTGGCTAAAGTATTCATTATAGCTAACCAGTCTGCTTACAAGAGTAACTTCGGAGCTTACTGCTTCTGTAGCGGCGATCTTGGCGCTATCGGGTTTTATTCTATCGATTGACCTCGCCATTTTTTCGAGTTCACTGGAAAGCTCAATAGCTTTTCTTTGAGCATCCTGATTTCTCGTTATTTCCTCCTCAAGAAGGTCGAAGGCGCTTGCTATGTCGCCCTCTTTTTCGTATTGTCCTATCTGGCGCAAATTATTGAGTGATTGGTCGTAAAGAGCGGCTATTTCACTAGATAACTCTGCTCCTTTAGTCCTTCCTTCAATAAATTCGCTTGGCAAGCCTTCTTGTGATACTATAGTTTTCGTAAAAAAATAAACCACAAGCCCTATTGCCACTATAAGCGCCACAATCTTTACCGTCTGCTTCATTGCAAGCTATTATATGAAAAGGCTCTATAAAAGGCAATAAGCCAAAATGCGGGTATCGTATAACGGCATTACCACAGGTTTCCAACCTGTTGACAGGGGTTCGACTCCCCTTACCCGCTCAGATTAGTTTTAATCCAAAATCTTAAGTATTGGATCGTAATGTTTGAGGGTCTTCTTACTTATTGAGACACCGTAGACGAGCGGAGAAAGGAAGAAAAATAAGCCCGCGATAAGACAGACGTAGGTCATGTAGCTTATGGCTATTTTTTTTGATTTAAACCCGAGTTTTCCTGCGAACGAATGGTTGGTTTCTTTAATATTTTTATCTTCAAAAAAGGAATCGTATAAAAGCGCTGTAATCAGAGAAGCAAAAAGAAGGGGTGGGAGATAATGGTAGAGAAAGGCAACTCTGCTTATGCCTATAAATGGAAGATAGTTCCCTATAAACCCGACTGTAAAGAAAAGAAGGGGGAGTGTTACCCTTTTTCTGGCCCATTTTATTTTAAGAGCAGCAAGAAGCATGAGGATGGCGAGCGCAACCGATGCGGAAGCAGTCCACCAAATAATAGGGTTTGCAATAAGATAAACATTTGCGACATTGTCTCCCTCTGTTTTTGTCCAATACCACGCAGTTCTTCTCCCGAATGGCCACTCTGACCATTTACTTGAGTATGGGTGTGTTGCTGTTATGCCTGCGCTATAGTTATACATCGCTTTTGTAAGCTCTGAAAATTTTCCCCAAAATCCGAGGGGTTCTATGTCTTCGCCGACTTTATTGCCTTCAAGAGTTTTTTGAAATTCCTGACTCATGTAAGCGTCTCCGGGACCGGATTTTTTAAGTAAGGAAAAATGAATCGCAATTGAGCCGGAATAAACGATAAAAGGAATGATAAGAAGTATGACAAATTTGAGGATAGTTTTTTTGAAACTGAAATTTTTTATTGAATCGATAAGCGCCATAAATAGTATAAGGGCGAGAAATGCTATGGCGGTGTATTTTACACTAGCTGCGGCGCCGGCAAGGGCGGCGGAGGAGGCGAGCCAAATGTATTTATGCTTTTCATTGTTTCTTGAGCGAAAATAGCAAAATATAGCGAATACTCCAAAACAAATAAAGAAACTGTCAGTAAGAATAAACCTTGATTGGCCAAGGATGGCGGTATCAAAAAGAAGGAGAGAGCTACCAAGAAATGCTGCGCGCTTTGACGCTTTTATTTCTCGAAGGAGGAGATACGCGCCTATTGGAATGAGAGCTCCCATAAATGCCGGGAGAAAGCGCAGAGCAAAAAAAGTTTTGGGGTCAAACCCGCTGCCGATTTCTTTAAAAACACCTTCTATTTCATCAAGTCTGTCTATGCCCATCATCGATGCGAAGCCGGCAATCATCATCTTGGCGAGTGGGGGATGGATATCAAAATAGTATTCGTGAATTACATACGCTGCGGCAAATTTCCCAAAATAAATCTCATCAAACACCACCTCCGGTGGGGTAGAGAGAAAAATAAATCTAGTAGCAAATGATAAAACTACTAAAGAAATAAAGGCTATATGTTTTTTATAACTTTTCATTGAGCTGTAGTATAGCACTTAATTCTTAGGATTTTACGGTCACTGTTTTCATAGACAATTTTACCAAGTTTATTTATTGATTCTTCTGTAATAGTGCCAAATGCTTTTTCCAAACCAGAATCAATAAGAATAAAATCTACATTTTCGCTACATGCCACACTTAAATCTCCTTGTATTATTTTTTTGGCGTTCTCTCTGGCGTTTCCATACTCAAGACCATGAGACCAAAGCCAACCATCGTAGCCCATAAAAACTTTTCTTCCGGAAAGAAAAAGCGGTATTGGGTCAATTGATGTATCTGTAAGAAAAAGATCGTTGGGATTTGTGTTTTTTTCTATCCATGATGCTACTTCCAGAGCATCTCTTGACCCGTCTATATACCCTGATGACTTTGCATTTGCATCGCCGGTTAACTTACTTAAGACATCTACTGATCCTGCTATTAACCCGAAAAATATTATTAAGCCAACAATTATTTTAAATAAAACATTTTTCTCCCACATTTTTTTTAAAAAGGGGACTACTAGAAAAATTATTGCCAATGTCCACCAGTAGAAAAACATTTTCCCATTATCAAAATCCCATGGTTGAAGCAAAAAAAGATTGGGGACTAAAAATAACATGGCAGATGCCGCTACCCATTTACTGTTTTGAATTCCAAAATTTATTTTTGTTAGCCATTTTGTAGAATATGCGACTAATAGCGTTGACCAAATAAGAAACATAACTCCGAAATTGTTTATCCAAAACCATAGCGCATTTGAATTCGTACCCGGCTCTGGAGAGCACTTGATCCACGAGGTTCTATGGACACAAGTCATCCACCCAAACCATGGCTTTAAGAAGCTGTCACCTAAGGCATTTGCTGGATTCGTAAAGAAAAATATAAGCATTGGAACTGCGATCGCTGTGGTTATTAAACCTAAATAAATCCATGCTTTCCATTGTTTTAGATGCCAAAAGAATAAAGTCAAAAGAACGATAAAAAGGGAAAGGAAGGTGTGACCGTGAACGAAAGGCATTGCGCCTGCTACAAACCCATATCGCCACCATTGTTTTTCCTTTCCGTATGTTACAACTCCAAGCATTATTAATAGGAACATTCCAAACCCCCAAATAAAACTTCTTTGGTGAGCGAGAAAGGAAACCACGGGAACTATCCAAACAATATTGTCGTTTGTGTTATGAGATGAAGTTATTTTTCCACCGGTTCTGTTATCTAGATGAGTGTATTCGTGTGGCGGATTACTTATAAACTCGTTTATATTACTGAATTGATTTTGGCTATACTCGTCTTTTATATCCCTCCACAGCGAAGTGAATCCTAAGCCACTACCTAAAAGAATGAGGAGTAGGGCTATAACTGCGAATCTTTGAGATTTTGATATCCCCTTAGCTAGTGAAAAACAAAGAATAAAAGCTGATACGCCACCTAGAATAATTGGGATTTGATATGCTAATACAATATTTGCTCCTAAAAAGTGAAGGATGCTGGATGAAAAATCTATAAGAAATGGATATACAAGCCTTGAATTTGCTAGGAGTGGATGCGCTAAATTAAACGGACTGGTAGCTGAAAATCTTTTTATAAAATTTACATGGAGCGCATTATCGCCCCAACCCGGCATCATGGATCGAAGCTCTCCATTGGGACCAACGTGAAACATTCTTAAGAGGTACCATGTATACAAACCGATAATTAATATAAGGGCTATAATTATTCCGATATTTTTAAAATATTTTTTTTGTATTTTTATTTTTTTTAATTTTCTAAAAAAATTGAAAATACTATTCCAGCGTAAAGCTATTATTATAAAAAAAAGAATTTCATAAATCGTGATTGCTAGTGACTGAGATTTAGTGATGAGACTGCCGATTAAAAAAATATATGAACTGGCTATTTGCCCAATCAGAATCGTTCCTGCTGTTTTTTCTAAAATAGAAAATTTACCAAGAGGATCAAGCCAGTTTATAATTAGCGCTCCAAATAAAAATGTTGAAAGCGTTAGTGCTATTGCGCTTATCATGATGTTTTTATTTATGATACTCAAACATATAAAAAGAGGCGAGCCCCGAAATTCGGGGCTCATTTCTTTTTTATCTGGATTTTATTACTTCGTCTATAAGGCCGTAAGCTTTTGCCTCTTCTGCGGTCAGATAGAAATCTCTATCTGTGTCTTTTTCAACTTGTGCTATAGGTTTCTTTGTGTGTTTTGAGATTATCTGGTTGAGTCTGTTTTTTAGATGCATTATATGTTTTGCAGAAATTTCTATTTCTATAGCCTGTCCTTCTATACCACCTGCCATAACTTGGTGAAGTAATATTTCGGAATTTGGCAGAGCAAGCCTTTTACCTTTGGTTCCTGCGCCTAAGAGAACCGCGCCCATAGATGCCGCCATGCCTACGCAAATAGTGGAAACGTCGGGTTTTACGTATTGGATTGCATCGTATATCGCGAGTCCGGCAGAGACTGAACCGCCTGGGCTGTTTAAATAAAGTTTGATGTCTTTTTTTGGATCTTCGTGTTCAAGAAATAAGAGTTGAGCTATTACAAGATTTGCCATCTGGTCTGTCACTGGGCCGCCAAGAAAAATGATTCTTTCCTTGAGAAGTCTTGAATAGATATCATACGCCCTTTCTCCGAATTGGGATTTTTCGATGACTGTTGGTATGAGATATTGGTATGCGTCGTCCATAATATTGTTAAATGTTTAATGCGACATGCAAAATGGGATTTATTTTTTTTCTTCGAGGGATTCTAAGAATTCAAAAACTTTCTTCTGTTCAACAACACCGTAACTATAGTCATAGTGTGTATTAGGGTCAAGATTATGAATACTCATTTCTGTTTTAATTTCTTCTTCTGTTGGTTCGAGTTTTTCGTCTTTACTTATTTTATGAATTATAAGGTTCACCATAAGACGTTCCTTTGCTCTTTCTTTGAGACTTTCTCTTAACTTTTCGTCAGAAACCGGAATTTGGTTGTTGCCTATCATAGCTTTTGTTTCATGTATCATGCTTTCAAGAGATTTTTCGAGCATGATGTCTGGGATTTCCGCATTAGATTCTTTTGCTACTTCGCGAAGGATTTTTGAGATAATTCGTTCTTTTTCTCGTTGTTCTTTTTCGTGTTTAAATCCTTCTACGATACTACTTTTTACATCTTCAATGGTTTCAAATTTTGCGCCTAGAGTTTTTGCAAATTCATTATCTGCGGTGGGTAGCTCTCGTTCGTAAACTCCTTTAATGGTTACTTTGAATTCTATTTCTTTGTTTTGAAGATCTTTTTGCCAATAATCAGCCGGGGCTTTCAGTGAAAATATTATTTCTTCGTTCTCTTTGCGGTTTTCGAGTTTTTCATCAAACCCCGGAATAAATTTACTCTCGCCTAAAACCATTTTTTCTCCATGAAGCGTTCCTCCTTCGATTGGCTTTCCTTCTAAACTGCTTTCAACGTCTACTTCTATGAGATCTCCTTTAACTGCATTTCTTGAAACACGGGTTATTTTTGCTCGAGACTCTCTTAACCATGAAAAGGTTTTATTAATTTCTTCTTCTTTTACTTCCGGAACATTTTTCTCTTTTAAAATATCCTTTGCAATTTTTTTATAATCTCCTAGTTTTACTTCGGGGAATATAGAGAACTCGGCTTTGTATTTAAGACCTGGACCTTCTTTGCCTATTGGGTTAGCTTCTATGATTTCGATTTTGGGCTTACTTACAACAATCCAATTATTATCCTCTATAACCTCATCCAAGCTCCATTTAACAGCTTTAAGAGAAGCTTCTTCGAAAACCTTGTCTTTGTTTACTGCCTGATCAGATAATTCCTTTGGCGCTGTGCCCGGTCGAAAGCCTTTTAAGTGGATTTTGCTTGCTGCTTCGTTATGGGCTTCCTGCCAATAGGTATCAAATTCTTTTTGCTCAAGTATTACTTCGACTTCTATTTCTGAACCGGTCTTTTTTTTGTGTGTTTCTTTCATAAAAAAATTTATATAAGTCAGTGTTTTTTACCATTTTTTTTATTTAAAGGCAAGCTTTCTTTCGGTTTCCAGTTTTCCGTGACTTATTGTTATCCACTTGGCGTTTTTGGGTATTATTTTTTTTATTCTATCGGCCCATTCAATAATGACTATATTTTCAGGGTTATTGAGGATCTCATAAAATCTTATGACCTCGAGTTCTTTTATTTCTTTTATTCTATAACAATCTACGTGATATAAGGTTTTGAAATTTTTTATTTTTTTAGATATTGAGTAGGGTTTAAATATAACAAATGTTGGACTGGTTACTTTTTTTATACCCAAAGATTTTGCGAAGCCTTTTGTGAATGCGGTTTTGCCTGCGCCAAGATCACCGACGAGAGCTAAAACAAATGCATTTTCTGATTTTTTCTTTTTTACTATTTCGAGCGCGAGTTTTTCCGCTATCTGGCTTGTTTCCTTTTCCTCTTTTGTAAAATGAGTATTTTTAGTTTTCTCCTTCTTCATGAAAATATTTAAATTTTTTCATACTATACACTGCGATTATCGATAGTAAAAGCGCACTTATGAGGCCATAGCCGATAAACATATATGGAGAGTTGTTTTCTTGTATTGTGGCAACGCCTTTTGTATTACTGATGTTTTTGATGAGCTCTTTGTTTAATGGCGAGTTTACTTGTTGAATATTTTTATCGCCTTTCTTTATTACCTCGCCTTCAGAAGGTGAGGTGATTTCTAGTTTATCGATTTCTTCACCTTTTTCATTTTGTAGAAAAATAGTCTCTTTGTCGTTATTGAGAGAGATTTTTGTAGTTTTATATAAAAGTTTTAGATCCTCGTTTGGGTTGATCGTGTATCCAGTTAAGCTAAAAGTTTTTCCGCTTAAATCTTTTATTTTCCAACCTGACAGATTTACAGAATCGACTCCTTTATTGGTGAGGGTTATGTATTCACCATCGGTATCTTTTCCTATTGGATTTGGAAGGGCTTCTTTGATTTCAACCATTAATTATTAGTTGAGTTTTTTTGATATTTTTCCAAGATGTTTATACGCGTGATCTGTAGCAACTCTTCCTGAGGGAGTTCTGATCATAAGACCGATAGACATAAGGAAAGGTTCGTGTACATCTTCTATATTTCCTCTGTCGTCATTGAGGGCTGCGGCGAGAGTAGCGACTCCAACAGGACCTCCGTTGAATTTGTCTATTATCATTTCTAAAAGTCGCCTGTCGTATGGCTCGAGACCGAGAGTGTCTATTTCGAGCATTTTAAAGGTTTCTTTTACTATTTCTTCGCTTATTGCTTCTCCTTGATTATAAACTTCTCCGTAATCTCGTACCCTCTTTAGGAGACGATTTGCTACACGAGGGGTAAATCTTGATGCTTCGGCAATTATAGACACTGCTTTTTGATCAATTTTCATGCCGAGTATTTTTGCAGATCTTTCGATAATGGATTGGATGTTTTCTGTGTTGTAATAATCAAGCTTAAATGAAGCCCCAAATCTTGATCTTAGGGGACCTGAGAGAAGATTTGCTCTTGTGGTCGCGGCGATAAGCATAAAAGGCGGCAGATCAAGAGCTATTGTTCTGGCTGTTGGACCTTTGCCGACTATGAGGTTTAATTTTCTCTCTTCCATAGCAGGGTAGAGAACTTCTTCATTCATCCTATTTAATCTATGGGCTTCGTCTATAAATAGAACATCTCCTTGTTCAATATTTGTGAGAACTGCCGCTATGTCACCAACTTTTTCTAGTGATGGGCCTGAGGTTATTTTAAGATTCGCCCCCATTTCTCTTGCAACCAAGTGAGCTAAGGTTGTCTTACCAAGACCAGCCTGCCCATAGAACAAAACGTGGTCGCAAACCTCATTTCGCCTTTTTGAGGCTTCTAACATTATTTTTAACTGCTCTTTTACCTTTTCCTGACCCACATATTCGTCCCATTTTGTGGGCCTTAAAATAACATCTATGGCCTGTGTATCGTTTATATTATTCACTTCGCTTTCCATAGTGGGTTATTGACTTCTTTATATTGATATGATACAATATGCCGGCTCTTCACTAAGAGGGGTATTCCTTATATTATATCTTTTCGCTAGGGGACACTGACCTGGGGGCTGGGAGATATCCTTAGATTTAGGATGATCTGGTTTTGGCTGGGTCACTCCTCGGGGCATTTCTAGTCTGTTTCGGCAAGAAACATTTTGCCCCCAGATCAGTGTCTCTTAACTTTTATAAAGTTAAGTTGCTATCTATTTAATCCATTATATTAGGCCTGTTACTTCTTCGACTTCTTCAAAAGTGGTCATTCCTGTTATAACTTTCAAAAATCCATCCTGTTGCATTGTTACCATACCTTGTTCTTTTATAGCATAATTCATTATTTCTGACTCACTAGATTTTTTTTCAATAAGTTGTTCTAGATTTTTTTCGGATCCGAGCTCATTTTGCGCCTCGTTGTTTTTGATTTTCTCAAAATGAGGGTCATTAAGGAGTAGTTCAAAAATTGCGACTCTGCCCTTAAAACCGGAGCCGCCACAATGATCACATCCCTTTGGTTTAAAGAGGGTTATTTTTTTATATGGAGATTGATCAACTCTTTTTGGAAGGGTTTTTAAGAAGTTATTTATTTTATTTGCCTGATCTTCTGTAACTGTTACTGATTCTTTGCATTCTTTACAGAGTCGTCTGATTAATCGTTGGGCGATAATAAGGTTAAGTGATGGGCCTATGCTTGAAGACTTAACATCTAAGTCTAGTAAGCGGGGGATTGCGCCTGCGGCTTCATTGGCGTGAATTGTAGAAAAAACCAAGTGACCTGTTAGCGCAGCTTGAATTGCTATCTCTGCGGTTTCTTTGTCTCTAACCTCGCCTACAAGAATGACGTCTGGGTCCTGACGCATGATGGATCGGAGTCCATCGGCAAATGTATAACCGGCTTCTTCGTCAATCTGGGTTTGCTCTATTCCTTGTAGGTGATATTCGATTGGGTCTTCGATTGTGATGATTTTAATTTCGGGATTGTGTTTTGATTTTAAAAATGCGTAAAGGGTTGTTGTTTTACCGGAACCTGTTGGGCCAGTGTTTAAAATCATGCCGTTGGGGCGCTTTAATTCGGTTTCGATTATTTCTAAATCATCTTTTCTAAATCCAAGTTCTGGGAGAGTTATATTTATGGCGTCGGGGTCTAAGACGCGCATTACTATGATTTCACCGAATTCTGATGGCGCGATAGCAACACGAAGTTCGATATCTTTTGTTGCGAGCCCTATTGTAAACCTGCCATCTTGAGGTCTGTCTGATACGTTTAATTTGAGATTAGATAAAAGTTTTATTCTTGAGGTAATAGCCTTGTAGTGTTTCGAAGGCAGGGTACCGGAAACATCCTGAAGAACGCCGTCTATTCTGAACCTAACTTTTAAATTTTTTTCTTCCGGCTCAAAGTGTATGTCTGATGTTCTATTAGCGAGGGCGCCTGATAATATAATTTCCAGAAATTCAGTTACCGATGATCCGTCGAAGTCAAAAGAGTTTACTTCCTCACTAACTTTTTTTATGGAAATAAGTTTTTCTGCTAGTTCTGAAACTCTCTTTTTTTCTATATTTACCCTACTGGTTATGGATGATTTTTCCGGAGTAGCGAATCTGTAAAAACTCCATATATGCTCAAGCCCACGCATGGAAGTTATAAATAACCTGACTTCAAATCCTTGTTTTTTAAAGTTTGATATGACTTCGTTTGTTTCTTTTGATTTTGGATCTAAAACCACTAGTCCTATAACAGGTTTTTTCATTTCGAAAACAGCAACTTTCGCGTTCCTTGCAGTTTCTTCGTCCAAGAGACGAAGGACGTCAACTTTTACAGGAGTTGTTGTTATATCCAAGTAGGGGAGCCCACTATCATCTGCTTTTTTACGTGCATCTCTTTCTTCCGCTTCTTGCCGGATTTTTACAAGCTGTTCTTGTAATTTTGAAGATGGAAGAGCCATAGAGGTTTATTGCCTCAAGCGTAGCTTATTTTTGCTCGTTTCTGCAAGGAATTTTAGAGGAAAAACTTACTCTATTGACATCTTGATATATTATATTGTATAATATATCCAGTTTCTTTCATTCCTTTCCCTCTTATTACTAGAGAGGTGATCTGTGAGATTTCTAGTTGTTTGCTTTTTTTCTCTTCTTTCCGGGTGCTCTGGTTTTTTTTACCACTGCTCACTAGGAGTGGCGAATAAAACCGATGAGCCAATCACGATATCCGTTTACCAGGAATACAGCGACTATGTTTGGGAAAACAATAGTCGCGTGACTCTTATTTGTGGGGGAGAAAACTATGTAATTGATCAAGGCGGGGTGACCGTTCGGCGACTAGAGCCGAACGAGTCGACGGTTCTTTTGTTTTCTAATTTCCGATCCGATTTTTCACAGACGGTAATCGTCAGTGTTGTATCGGATTCAGGGAAGGAGGGTAGAAGAAATTTCTTAATTCCGTCCGTGTACCATAACCCATACCAGAGATCGTGGGAGTGGGTCGTTAGTGATTACGAATGGACGGATTTTTTCGGATGGTGACGCGCCGGAGGGGGAAACCCCTCGGCGCTTTTTTGTTTCTTGCAGATATTATCTTACTTTTTTAATATACTTCTTATATGTCAGGACATAGTCATTGGTCACAAATACAAAGAAAAAAAGGCGCTAACGATCAGAAGCGTGGGCTTCTTTTTTCCAAACTTTTAAAAGCTATATCTATTACTGCCAGAGAAAATCCCGACCCTCAATTTAACCCCCGCCTTAGAACCATGATTGATAAGGCTAGGGCTGCAAATGTTCCGAATGACAATATCGACAGGGCAATAAAAAAATCTTCTGGTACATCAAATCTTTCAGAAGTTTTAATCGAGGCGTATGGACCGGAAGGATGCGCGATACTTGTTGAGGGAATTACTGATAATAAAAATCGAACTATTTCAGAGATAAAACATATTCTTTCACAGAACGATGCAAAAATCGCTGAACTTGGTTCTGTTTTATGGTCTTTTGAAAAGCGTGATAATGAGTGGGTTTCTAAATTTAGCAATCAAATATCTGAAGAAAGTATTAAAAAAATTGATAAACTAATATCTTTACTAGAAGACCATCCGGATGTTCAGAGAGTTATTACTAATACAAAATAATTTATGCGTTTTATTGGAATAGATCCGGGAACAACGAGGATAGGGTATGGGGTTGTTGATTATGAGAAAGATCTATCTTTAGTAAAGTACGGAGTTCTTGAGATATCCGCATCTAGTGATATAGACAGGTTGAATGAGTTAGGAACAAGATTTTTGGATTTACTGAAATCAGTGTCTCCGGATGTAGCGGGTGTTGAGGTTTTGTATTTTGCAAAAAACCAAAAAACTGCTCTTTCTGTATCTCAAGCAAGGGGAGTTATTTTATACCTTCTTTCAAAAACCGGCATACCGATATATGAATATGGCCCAAATCATGTAAAACAAGCGCTAACCAGTTATGGTGCCTCTGACAAAAAAGCAGTTGCTCTTATGGTTAAAAAACTTTTAAAAATTGATATATTATCCGGTCATGATGATGCGAGTGATGCTCTCGCGATTGCTATTACGACTGCTTATAGCCATGGTCGTTTTGATTTCTATAGGAGTGGCTAAAAACACTTGTTGACAGTTGATTTACTGTTATTATAATGAGTAAATATTTTTATTAAAAAAGGTCGTGCCAATTTTAAAAGGCTATGATTGAGACAAAAAATAATCACAATCCATATTTTTTGAGTGATCAGAGTGAAGACGAGTTCAACAACGATCACGCTATCAATATGCACAATGATGAAGATAAGGAGGAAGATATGGATGGTGATGATACGGGATCGGATTTTGATGAAGATGAAGAGGAAGATATGGATGGTGATGATGATAAAGAAGACGAAGACGAAGAAAGTTTTTAGTTTTTGTTTTTGATACAATCTTCCGCAATTCACAAAACCCCTTTGTAATACGGAGGGGTTTTGCTATCTTTGTTATTTTGCTTTACTTTTGTTCTTAGAGTGTTATGAAAAATAAATTTGTTAAAATTTTTAAAAAATGGAGTTTAAAAACCATCTTAATTGGTCTTAGTTCCTTTGTTTTGATTGGGATTTTAGCTTTTGCTTTATTTGTTTTTTTTACAATACAAACACTTCCATCGCCTGAGCTTTTAGAGAATCGTCAGATTGCACAATCAACAAAGATATACGATAGAACCGGAAAGGTTCTTTTATATGAAATCCATGGTGAAGAGATAAGAACTATTATAGATTTTGCGAATATACCACAGAGTGTCAAGGATGCCACGATAGCTGTTGAAGATGCCGGTTTTTACACACACAATGCAGTGGAAGTGCAATCAATAATAAGGGCGTTTTTTGCAAATATAAGAGTGTTTCTTTTTGGACAGGGTATTGTTCAAGGTGGATCGACTATAACCCAACAGCTAGCAAAAAAAGCTTTTCTATCAGATGAGAGAACTCCAACGAGAAAAATAAAGGAACTTGTTTTATCAATACAACTTGAGAAGAAATTTACAAAAGATGAGATTTTAGAAGCTTATCTTAATCAAATCCCATACGGATCGAATGCTTATGGTATAGAAGCGGCGAGTCAAATTTTTTTCAGCAAACCGGCTAAAGATTTAACAATAGCAGAGTCAGCGCTACTTGCGGCTCTTCCACAGGCCCCGAGTTATTATTCTCCGTGGGGACAACACAAAGATGCGTTAATGGCTAGATGGAAATATGTTTTAAACCGAATGGAGGCAGAACATTTTATAACAGCTGAAGAGAAAAAAGAGGCTCTTGAAACCGAACTTGTTTTCGCCTCTCCCTCAAAGGGAATAAAAGCTCCTCATTTTGTAATAATGGTTCAGGATTATTTAAATAAAGAATATGGTGAGGATTTCGTTCGTACTAATGGATTAAATGTTATAACAACACTAGATTGGGATCTTCAGGAAAAAGCCGAAAAGATTGTTTATGATGGTGCTAATAGAAACGAAGAGTTATATAAAGGGGATAATGCTTCTCTTGTGGCAGAGGATCCGAAAACCGGCCAGATTTTATCTCTTGTTGGCTCTCGTGATTATTTTGATGTCGCTCATGATGGAAATTTCAATGTAGCGACCCAAGGGTTAAGACAACCTGGTTCATCTTTTAAACCATTTGTTTATGCTGCTGCATTTGAAAAAGGTTTTTTACCAGAGACAATAGTTTTTGACTTAGAAACCGAGTTTGATACAACTGGAAATATTAAAAAGAGTTATAAGCCCGGCAATTATGACAATAAATTTAGGGGACCAGTTGATTTAAGACATGCTCTTGCTCAATCTATCAACGTTCCAGCTGTAAAAGTTTTATATTTAGTTGGTATTCCTAATGCATTAAAAACTGCTCAGAGGCTTGGTATAACAACACTAACAAGTCCGAATAGATATGGGTTATCACTAGTTCTTGGTGGTGGAGAAGTAAAACTTATAGACATGGTTCATGCTTATTCTGTTTTTGCCGATGATGGAGTAAAACATCCTCAATCTTTTATTTTAGAAATTAAAGATTCTCTAAAAAATAAGGTTTTAGAATCTTATAGAGATGATCCAGAAAAAGTCATGGATTCTCAATATACTAGACTAATAAACGATGTTTTATCAGATCAACAAGCAAGAGCTCCTATCTTTGGAGGAAGTCTGTTAATACCATCACTATCTCACCAAATAGCTGTAAAAACCGGTACAACAAACAACTATAAGGATGCTTGGACTATAGGGTATACACCATCTTTAGTTGTTGGTGTTTGGGCTGGTAATAACGACAACACACCAATGACGAGAGAAGGAGCTAGTATTGCTGCTGCGGTTCCGATATGGAAATCTTTTATGACTCAAGTTTTACCTAAATACAGTCCGGAAAACTTTCCAAAACCTGAACCTACTATATCTGATAAACCAATTGTAAGAGGTGAATATATCGTTACATATTCATCGGATAATGCTTTATATCCACAGGTTCATAACATACTTTTTTATGTCGATAGAAATAATCCTCTTGGAGCGCGACCTCAAACACCAGAATCGGATATCCAATACTCTCAATGGGAGGAACCGGTTTTAACTTGGGCAAAACAATTCATTCCTAATTTTGAAAACTCTTTTAATAAAGAGATTCCTCCTGATAGCGTGGTAGTAAATAGGGGAGAGTCTTCGTCTCATGGATCTTTGAGTTTAAATATAAATTCTCCGGCTAATGGAGATTTTATAGATAATTCATTTAATTTTGACGCTAATATATTCAGTGAAAATCCCATTGATAGAATTGAGATTTATTTTAATGATATTTTAGTACAAACTGCGCGAGATATTTCACTAAGAGACGATCATACGACTAGATACACAACAATAATAAACCCGCCTCAACCAACTACACAAAATCTACTCAGAGTAGTTATTTACGATAATTCCCAAAATAAATCTGAACAAAAAATAATTCTCTTTACTCATTCTTAAGAGGCATTAAAAGATAGTGATAAGATTTTTCATTTACAGCTTTTACTATAGTTGGTCTATTATCGCCATTTAATCCAAGAAATACCTCTTCTCCTTGAAGGACTTTAAGACTATCTATTAAATATCTCCAGTTAAATGTTATTTCTTTAAACTCTAATCCATTTGTTTTAATTGGAACCAGATAACTATTTTCACCAACTTCGTGGTTTGCTGAATATATTTCCAAAACCTTACCACTTTCTTTAGCTCGGAGTTTTATATCAACAACCTTATCTGACACACTACTAACGAGCTTCACAGCATTCATAAACTTATCACGATCGGTTATAAGCTCTGTTTCGATTGTTTTAGGGATAATCTGCTCGTAGTCCGGATACTGGCCATCTATGAGGCGTGAGATAATTTCTTGGTTATCACTTTCAAAGAGGATTTGGTTCTCATCAACTTTAATTCTTACATTCTCTCCGTCTTTAACCATTCTTATAATTTCCTGAATTGTTTTAAGTGGAATAATAGCCTTAAAACCTCTATCCATACTTGTTTTAAATTGATAATCATAAAGTGTTTTTTCGGCGAGTCTGAAAATATCTGTAGCAACTAACTTAAGTATTGTTATTTGGAAATCAAATAATACACCACTTATTTCTGGTCTTATTTCCGATATGTGAGCGGCTGATACTATTTCCGAAAGAGATTGTTTTAAAACCCCACCGTCCATTTCTATATCTCCTTCTTTTGCTTCAACTTGAGGGATGATAGGGAATTCATCTGCCTTGATACCTTGGAGATTAGCTTGATAGCTATCTGTTTTAATTATCAACGTCTGATCTATTGTTTCTAGGTTAACCCTTTCACTATCAATGTGTGAGATGATACCCCTTAGAGCATTTAACGGAACTGTTATTTTTCCTTTTTCGATAATTTTGCAGTTTATAAATTTATTAATTCCTATTTCCAGATTCGTTGCCGAAATTTTCATTTTGCCGTTATCTACATCAATGAATATATTTCTTAAGACTGGTAGTGCCGCATTATCCATTACTATTCTTTCAACAGCAGCAAGTCCGTTTTTTAAGTTGTCTCTTAATATAATTAATTTCATATTATTAATTAAACTAGTAGTTGTTAGTTAGTCGAACAACTTGTTAGAAATCGTAAAAAATCTTTTCTTTACCTCGTTAATTTTAATTACTAGTGTTGTTAATATCGTATTAATATCTATGTATAACTTTTTAACAATTTCAATATCGGTTTTTTTTCTTACACACTACTCTTGTGTTATTACATTTGTTATCAACTAACTATCCCCACCGTCTTTCTCTATTAATTCTTTAATAGCCATTATTTTTTGATTTAGATTAGGATTTTTTTGTAGTTCTTTGGCAATTTTTTCATATGCATAAATTGCCGTAGTGTGGTCTCTTTTGCCTAATTTTCTACCAATATATGGATATGAAAGTTTTAGTAAATCCCTTAAGAGATACATTGTTATCTGTCTTGATTCGGCAATTTCTTTTTTTCTAGATCTATTTAATATATCTATCGGCGATATTTCGTAATATTCGGCAACAATTTTTATTATCTGATTTATATTAATACTTTTTATGGGTTTTTGAGTTGTTTCTTCTATTACCTTATTTACAATACTAGAAATTGATTCTTCATTATTTCTACTTTGGTAAAAAATTATTTTATTAATAACTCCCTCTAATTCTCTTATATTTTTCTGAACTTTTGATGCAATTGTATTTATTGTCTCATCGTCTATATCTATTTGTTTTTCCTGTGTTTTTGATTTTATAATTGCACACCTTAGCTCATAGTCCGGGTATCCAATATCAGCTATCATTCCACCCTCAAATCTAGACCTAAGTCTTTCTTCTAGTGTGGGGATAAATTTAGGAGCTCTATCGGAAGATATAATTATCTGTTTATTGTGTTCATAGAGTGCGTTAAAAGTATGGAAAAACTCTTCTTCTGTTGCTGTTTTTCCACCAATAAACTGAATATCATCAATCATTAAAACGTCTATAAGGCGATATTTTTCTTTAATAGTTTCCATTCTTTTATTTCTTATCGCCCAAATGACATCGTTTGTAAATTTTTCTGAAGATACATACTTAACCCTTACTTTTCCACGGTAAAGGTTTTTAATTGCGTTTCCTGTTGCTTGAATGAGGTGTGTTTTACCAAGACCTACACCTCCGTATATAAAAAGCGGATTATATTTTGTCCCAACTTCTTGGATGATTGATTGAGTTGCGGCAAAAGCTAATTCATTTGATTTGCCGACTATAAATGAATTTAAATCGTATCTTTGGTTTAGATTTGTTTCTGGATCAACTTTAAATTCACTAAAACTTAGTTGACTCGTGTCTTCTTGTCGTTTTTTAATTATGTCGTTTTTAATTGAATTCGTTTGATTTTGAGGGACTACAATAAAATCAATCTTTTTTGTGCTTTCATCGAGATTTCTCAAAGCTTTTAGTATTGTTTTATAGTATCTGTTTTCTATCCATTCTTTTGAAAAGTTATTTGGGAGGGCTATGAGAGCATTTCCATCCTGTTTTTCTATTAGTCTGCTATTTCTAAACCATGTTACAAAATTTGGTCGTGAGATTTGTAATTCGATTTCCGCTAAGGCGGACTGCCAAAATTTTTCGAGATCCATGGGTTTATTTTTTTTAAATGTTTTAATAGCTCGTTCTATATATTTTACGCTTTCGTCTCTGTCTATAGAAGCAATCGATTTTTCAGCCACATGTTAACTTTCTGTGGATAACTATTATTTAAATTTCAAACTTCATGGTCTGATTTGCAGAAAAACCTTAGAACGTCTATCATGTATTTTATGTTAATAATCTACTTGTGGATAGCTTAGACAATTAGTTATTTTTCTTGTGTATTATTGATTTTACCTATATTTTAAATATCTATGTCGCAAACATACCAACCTAAAAAGCGAAAGAGGGCCAGAACACACGGATTTCTAAAAAGAAGTAGGACAACCGGTGGTTCTAGGGTTCTAAAAAACCGAAGAAGAAAAGGAAGAGCTAAAATTTCGGTTTAGTTTTTATGCTCCCGAAGCGATATAAGCTTCCAATTCAGTCATTTGTATCTATTCGTGGTAAACGTAATAGTTCTCCACATTTTATTCTTGTCGTTTTTCCTGCAAAATGTTCTTATCCACGCTTTGGAGTGGTTATACCAAAAAAATATGCACAAAAAGCTGTGCAAAGGAATAAAATAAAGAGGTTTTTCTTTGATTTTATTGAAGAAAACCTTAAAAACATTGCTTTGGGAGATTATTTATTGCGTGTTAGGTCTTCGATAGATGTGGAAAACCTGGGGATAATTAATAGCGAATTAAGTAATATTTTCTTTTTGTAGAAAAATAATATATGTTTCACGAAATTTTTTATCGTCCTCTTCTAAACGCGCTTATATTTTTATATGAGCACGTAGCATTTAATGATTTTGGTGTAGCTATAATACTCCTGACTATTATTATTCGTCTTATATTATATCCATTATTTTATAAAAGCTTTAAAAGTCAGGCTCTAATTCAGAAAATACAACCAGAAATAAAAAAAATACAAAAGGAATTTAAGGATAAAAGAGATGTTCAAGCAGAAAAGCTTATGAACTTGTATCGAGATCATGGTATAAGCCCTTTTTCTACTTTGTTTCCGATATTTGCCATAATTATACAATTACCAATCCTTATAGCTCTCTATAGGGTCTTTTTAGGAGGTATTACCCCAGAGGTTTTTAGTGATTTGTATTCATTTGTCGCAAAACCAGATGTTTTGAATACTTCGTTGTTTGGCTTGATAAACCTTGAAAATCCTAATATACTCATTGTTGGTTTAGCTGCAGTTTTTCAATATATACAAGGAAAGGTTAGTGTTGCCTCTCTTAAGGTGCGATCTAATAGTCCGGAAATTGAGGCGGCGGAGCGAATGGGAAAGACAATGGTTTTTGTAGGTCCATTGCTTACAATTGTTTTCTTTTATTCTCTTCCGGCGGCGATTGGTGTTTATTGGACAACAACTTCGGTTTTTTCAATATTGCAGCAGCTATATATAAATAAAACCGCAAAAGATACTATTCATAAAAACCAAAATGGAGAATCTTCAGACAACAATCCAACAACTTCTTGAGATAGGCGGTTTTCGTGAACCGTCTGTTTCTGTTGATGTTGAAACAAGGAAGGTTGAGATTTTTGTTAATGAGGGTGAATGGTTTAAAAAATGGCTTCCATCGTTAGTTTCTGACTTTGATCACTTAATGAGATTATTTGCTAAGAAACACGATACAAAGCCTTTTTTTGTTGATATAAATAGTTATAGAAGAGAGAGGGAGAGAATTATTGTTGATCTTGCTAATGCTGCTGCTAGAAAAGCATCTATAGAAAAATCAGAAATAAGACTTCCGTCTATGAATGCTTATGAGCGGAGGCTTGTTCATGTGGCGCTTGCGATACATCCTGAAGTTAGAACCGAGAGCGAGGGAGAAGGGAAGACCAGGTGCGTGATTATAAGACCCATAGTCTAAGCTTTAGAGAAAAAATTTATAAGCTGTAACAAGTTTGGTTACGGCTTATATTTTTATTGAGTAGAGCTTGTTGTCGTAACGGTTTATGAAGAAGAGTTTTTCTTTATATATAGAAGGATTTTGTATGCTAATTGATTGTTGGTTTGTTGTAATAGTTTTAATTTCATCAGTCTCTATATTCCAGCTAACAATGTTTTCTTCTAAGTTATTTTTTATATAGTCATCTGGTAGTAGTATATTATTTGTTGTTCTTGTTATACCACAAAAAATAATTTTTTTATTAGAAGTACACTTAAATGGTATAGGCGCCCCTATGGGAAACTCTATTATGTTTTGGTTCGAGGTTAGAGAGGATTTTTTAAGTCCATCCTGAGAGTAATAAGAATCAATTCTTTGTTCATTGTTAAGCCAATGTGTTGTGAGACCGATTTTTTCATTAATGGTTTTAAATTTACCAGTATTTAGGTTGTAGCTAATAATAAATCCGCTATGAAATCCAGATGGTTTGTCTGAAAAATATATTTCATTTTCATTGGGCCAAAATATATCACTTTCGGCTATGGGTAAAATGGAAAGTGTTTTTGAGTTTTTTGTTTTGATTGTAAAGACTTTGAGCTGTAAGTCACTTGTTATGTAGGCTATTTTTTCACCAGATGGATTCCACGCCACACCACTTGTTTTTTGTGGAAGTTGGATCCATTCCTTTTGTTGTAAGTTAAAGATTGAGAATGTTTTTTGAGCTTCACCATAACCTATTAGTAGATATTTTTTCTCCGGTGAAAATTCACTATAAAATATGTCTTCTATTTCACTACCCGATAGAATTTCTTCATTATTATCTTGGTCAATTTTAGTGATGTTTCCATTTGTTAGAAGTTTTAGGACTTCGGTGTCGCTTACTACGTAATCAAGGAGATCTTCTTCGCTTTCTTTAGATAGAATATTTGAGTTTGTGTTATTTGATACGTTTGTGTTTGTATCTTTTTTTATAAAAAGATCTTTACCAAAATAGGACCAACTTAAATATAATGTAATTCCGAACAGGATTATTATTAATATTGTAATTATTGTTTTTTTAGTCATTTTTTAATTACCACTAGCAGTACATCGATACAACCCATCTAATCTTTCGGCACAAGAACCAGTTTCAACGCCGTTTTTTTGAGTAAATAATGTGTATTTCCCATCCTTACATGACCAACAGCCAGTTACCTTACAAGCTGATGAATTTGTGCAAACTTTTTTACATTCTGCTAAAGCAGATGACTCTGCTTCGCTCTGAGATTTTGTAAAATCTCCAAGGCCGAAATAACTCTCTGCACAATTTTCAGCTTTGATTGGTTCAACACCTGGAACGTTAAGAAGAATGAGTTGAGGATTTATAAAGAATAATATTGCCGAAGCTGACAGGAGAAGAATAAGACCTAGTATGGCGCTTTTAATTCTATCTGCAGATTCCTCAATTTTTGAGGGGTTGCCTCTGGATATTGTGTATTGAATTCCTCCAATAACTATCATAAATATTGCAAGAATGCCTCCGGCATATAACGCGAATCTGAATATTGTGTAGAGGTAGTCTCCTATTGAAGTTGGTTCCGAGGTTCCTCCTGGAATTGGTACGGTAAGTTTGTAACCTTCTTGTGCTTGAGTTGTGTAGGTGCTAAATAAAGGGATGCCAATTATTAGCAAAATGCCGTATATGATTATTTTTTTATTTTTCATATTACTTTAAAATCACAAGTTTTAATTGCTTGTTCACTGATTCTGTAGAGTTTTTACTATTTTTTGCTACAACGTAAGTTAATAATTGAGATTTGTTTATTAAATTACTAGTATTAGTAATAAGCGTAGTTTGATCTTTTGGTGATCCTTCGGCTTTTATGCCATTTACTGACCAATTGATTATTAATTCATTTGGATTATTGATTGTGAAAAAATAAGGAATTGCTTTGAAAATAATCTGATTTGGTTGTATTTCGGGGAAAATATAAATTTCTGGGTTAGTGGTCGGTATATTTATAGTTTTATTTAAATCGGCTCCTCTATAATTCATTATTTCAGCTCTTATGTTTTGATCGCTTTTTGCAGTTGTGGTTATGGTTACTTTACCCTTTCCTTTTCCAATCAAATTTATTCCGTCATACCAACGGATTTCATTGTTTGTTAAATTTGCAAATCTTCCACTATCTAAAAGTCCTACCACTAATGTTATTTCAGATCCTTGTATTGGTAGGGCTTTGCCTTCGTAAGTGGGCGGAATATAAGAATTTGCTTTCCATGTAATAAATAATTCTGGTCCTGTTTGGGCTTTTGTTGTTTGGGCAACAAAAGTAATTACTGTAAATATAAATACGAGCAGGGCGATTTTGTTAAGATTTTTATAAATAAATGTCATTTAAACTTCGTTTATGATCTTCGCTTTTTTATTAGCTACTACAATTGTCATGATAACACCTGCGGTTACGCTGGGTAGCGCGCTTACAATAGGGATTAAATCTATTAGATTTCCTGCCAAGCTCCATCTGCTTTTTACTCCTTTCATTTTAAAATAAAGCTGAAATCCTAACAATGATGCAGGAGCTGTTAGTAGGTTTATAACCGGAATCCAATTTATTGCATCTACTATAAGTGCGGCACAAACGAGGAGGTATGTTTCTATCGTTGAAAATTTTTTGTCACCCATTATTTTTACTCGGATGATTTTTCTAATATTTGTTCCGGTTTTGTGGTTATTATTTTATCTTCAAGATATGAAGCAACTACTTGTATTGCTACGCGATTGAGTCCTGCAAAAAATAACCCTTGACCAACTTCTGATTCTAAGAGGAGGTTTTTTTCTCCGTCTGTGAGATTAAAGGTTTTTGCGACGACTTCGATTGTGGCGGGGGATTGCTTTAATAAAAGTTGAAGAGCGGAGTTTGTAATAATAGGGCGTCCGTAGGGTGATCTCATAAAGTCCTCAACGTCTTGGGTTATTGTTGTGACGCCGAGATAATATTTTCTAGCTCTTTTTACCAAGCCGAATAAAAATGATGCTCCGTCTTCATATTTCATCATCCACCAAGCCTCATCAATTATCATCATTCTCTTTTTAAGATCAGCTCTAACAAGATTCCAGATGAAGTTAAGGACGATGTACATAGCTATGGGGCGAAGCTCGTCTTCGAGGTCTCTAATAGAAAAAACAATCATTCTGTTTTTAATATCAACGTTTGTTGGGCTATTTAAAAACCCTGAATAACTTCCTTTTGTGTATTTGTATAATCTTTCGGCAAGACCGCGCCCACCCTCCATATTTCTTAGAACGGCTTCTAAATCTTGTAGTGTTGGTGGCTCAATATTGGAAAAATCTCTTCCGGGGACTATTTCTCTTGATGCGTAAGTTTCTGTTACGGCTCTGTCTAAGAGGGATTCCTCGTCGACAGTCATCTTTCCCAACATAATCTTTAAAAGGCCTGTGAGTGTGATTACGTGTGAACGGAGGACATCGTTGGGGTCTTCTCCTTTTGGAATGATTGGCACATCAAATGGATTGATATGATTTCCGGATGATAGTGAGATTCTAAAAAAACTTCCACCAACGGCTTCTGCTAGTTTTTCGTATTCGTTTTCCGGATCAATGATTAAAATATCTACTCCCATCATAAGGAGACGAATGGCTTCGAGTTTTGTGGCATATGATTTACCAGATCCGGATCTTGCAAAAATCGCCATATTATAATTTTCAAGCGAAAATCTATCGAAGATTATAAGAGAGTTATTATGCCTGTTTACGCCATATAAAATTCCATTATCTGAAGTTAAGTCTACTGAAGCGAACGGGAAAAATGATGACAATGGACTTGAATTTAGAGGTGTAAGAACTTTTAATTTGTCGACTCCAACGGGAAGGGTTGATGAAAAACCATCGACTTGTTGGAAAAGCGCTGTTTTTGCGTATACTAATCTACTCTCTAGAAGTGTGGTTATTTCTGTTTCGGCGTCTGTTAGAGATTTAACGTCGTCTCCATATATTGTGATATACACACCGACCGAAAACATGTTTTCTTGCGCCTGTTGAAGGGAGTTCCTTAAGTTTTCAATGTCTTCTATTGCGGTTTCTAACTCCGGGCTTCTAACTAACCCTTTTTCATTATTTTCATTTATTTGCGCTTCTACTTGTGCGGCTTTTTTCCGTAAATTTTTTAAAGCCATAGGGGTTTCGATCGGGTTTATATAAATAGAAATATCTAAGAGTTTAGGCATGTTAATAATGGGAGAGAACCATCCGGTTGATAGATATCTTGGATAGGTGAATATAAAAAATGTTTTTGCAAGTTTGTCGCCCAAACGTATGTAGTTTGCGGTTACTTCGATAGCTGCAGGAGCTATTATGTCTTGAATTTCTTTTTTCATTATTCGTTTTCTATAGCATTTCTTCTTTCGACGACACTTGGGTTGTATAGATTATAAAAAAGGTCTAAAAGCTCGTCACCGTTTAGTGATACCGCTCTTAGCCCTATTTGATTTAAACCGCTTACCACCTGATCTACCCGGTGAGTTATTTGTTCTATATGGCGAGAAAGTTGTTTTTCATCGCTTTCGCCTGATTCTGGTAGTCTTTCGGTTGGTTTTCCTATTCCTTTCTTTTTAAGAACTCCGAAAATCTTGTCAGTTATTGCTTCTCCGCCTCCTGATAACTGAATTGGGTCATAGGGGACAACTACGAAGTAGTTTTTAGCCATAATGGCATTTTCGCCGACAAATGATTTAATAAATTCACGGTATTCGGATATTTGATTTTTTAGAAGCCCATTTTCTTCTTCGGATTCTCGTAAAACCAGTCTCTCTAAATAATTATCAACGTTTAGTTTTCTTGAGTGTATAAAAATCTGGATAGAAAAATCGAGGGAGTTTAAAAAACTTTGAAAGGATCCGATAATCATTTCCTGTTCATCTTCTGATTTGAGGTCAAAATTTATACCGGAGATCATCAGAATTTGGCGAAGGCCTCCGCTTTTTAAGAGAAGGGTGTTTCCCTGAACGCCTTTGATTTCGATAAATTTTTGAGAAGGAAGAGCACCTCCTTTATCTGGCATTTTTTCTTTTGTTTCGGCCATAGCAATAGTATACCAGAGTTAATAATCAACTCTCTTTGCTTCATCTCGCTCACCAGAGAGCCGTCTTATTGTTTCAAATGATGGTGGTTTTGGCTTATCTGATTTTTTAATTGGGGTGAATTTTGGCAAGGTAAAAAGCTTGCTTAACTTTTCTCTTTGTTCTATCGGGTGGGTTGTGGTGGTTATTTTAAGGAATAAATCTTTTAGAGGCGCTTTTTTCCCTTCGGGCGTCTGTATTTTTGGCAATTCTGGCAGGGAGATTTGTTTTTCTATGCGTTTCCAGAGATATAACCTTGGTTTCCAGAGATATATAAATGCGGAAACGGCTATTTTTGAAAGCGGTTGTCCATTTATTTTTGCAAAGGCGAAGGCAGCTGCTATTCCTCCGGCAATGACTGCGATAATCGCCCAAAGCCATGGCTTAAAGACAAAAAGGAGGATAAAAACCGGGATTCCCGCAGCAGCGAGAATAAGAAATTGTTTTAACGTAAGCGGCCCAACAATTTTCGGGGACATGTCTATGAATTGTGGTACCTGAAATTGTTGCATGTAAATTAGTTTAAAATTAAAAAATCAAAATGAAAAACGACAATTTAAAATGCAAAAAGTTTTGATATTTTGCAGATAATATAATTATGAGCTACTGGGAGTAGTTCGTAAACTTATTAAAGTAGCTAGTTAACTATTTTAGTTGCGGTTGATATATTAGTCGCTGTAGTGGACAATGCGAGTTTTTTGATCGGAAGATTTTTTATTGTCGGAAGACTCTACGTCAACTGAAACTTCCTTGTCTCCAAATCCAAAAGTTGGACGAGGGTCGAAATTAACGGATGGTTTTTGGGGTGGGGCCGTAGGGGTGAATAGCGGTTTTGTTTCGTGGAGTATAAATGGTTTATCTTCCTCAACTGGTTTTTGTTCGGGGGAAGGTTTTGTGGTTTGTGGTTCTGGGTTGAATTTTGGTACTGCTGGAGGAGGGGGTGTTGTTTGGATTGGTTTTTTAATATCTGTGAAGCTATTTTCTTTGTGTTGTTCTGGAAAAACTGGTTTTGGAGTAGCGGGTATGATTTTTGGAGTAGGATCTGGGGCTGATTTTATCTCAACTTTTTGAGAGCCTATATCCATTATTTTTTGAGTTGGTTGAGCTGATTTATTTAGTACATCTTTTGCATTTATTCCTGATTTTTCAAGCTCGCTTTCTATTGGTTTTAATATTTTTTTATAAACATCTTTTGCTGTGTTTTCTGCTTCTTCTTGAGGTATGTCTAATTCATTGATTAATTCTTCCTGAAATCTATCTGGTTTTATATTTTCGGTTACAACTTTTGTGATTATTTCAGCAAGAGTGCTCAAATATATGCCATCTGCGCCAAGGCGTTTATTTGTTTCTATTATTACGTCAGTTACTTCTTCTCCTACGAGCCAATCTTTAACATTTTGAGGGAGGGCTTCAAATGCTGGACGAAGATTTATTTGTGAGCTCATGGTTGTGACGATGGGTTAATTATACGCTGACTTAGTACTTGGTATTGTTTGAAAGCGTCTTTTTGTTCTTGTGTGGCTCCAGAAATTTCTTTGTCTCTGTTAGTAAAATGTCCTTTAAGGGTTGTTTGTAGCGCGCTTACGCGGGTTTTATCGTTTACGGCTTTAGCTTCTTTAATTTCAGATTGGGTTTTCGCAATTTCACTACTTATGTCTTTTAGTTTACTTCCGAGTAGGTTTTCGAGAGCTTGTTGCATTTTTTCTATCTGGCCAGTGCTTCCTCTGCTATATACTGCTCCGATTTGGCTTGGGCTTAGTGAGAGGACAACATCTTTGTCTTTAAATGCGTCTGAATCAACGTCTGTAATTTTTTCGGGTTTGATTTTTTTAACTTGTTTTGAAATAACCTCTGATTTACTAAGTACGTTACCTTTGTCATCTTTCTGGTTAGGCATAAGCTCTGGGGCAAGATGTGGATTTGCGGAAAGTATGTCTTTTACTTCTTTAATATCTTTTGCTTCTGTACCCGGATTGGTAGATTTTACGGCATTAATAAATTCTCTGAGGCGATCTCCTTTTTCTGATTCTGGTAGGCCTTTTGTGAGTCCTGATAACTCACCACGTTTAATTGATGCATTTAAAAGGGCAACTTTTTGTATATTGCTCATTGTGTTAAAGATGCCTTTGCCTGTATTTTGAACTTTTACAAAATCTCTATTAGTGAGATTATCGAAGTTATTTTTCTGGTATTCTTCAATCTCGGCTTTTCTTGATGTTTTTTCGGTAAGCTTACTTGCGGCAACTTTTGCGCCTGGGATGGTTCTGATACCTGGGAGTGTGAGAAGTCTGGCAGTTCTGTCTGCAATACCTCTGCCAAGAGGTTTAGCAACGTATTTTTCTCCAATGGCTTTACCGGCTTTAGCGGGAGCGAGTGCCACTCCTTTTATTGTTCCCGTTACTCCACCAAGTACTCTATTTTTTATATTAGTTGCGGTTGCGAGGGCGCCTTTTGATCCGGCGATGCCCATTGCATTTCCAGCCCAGAGCGCCATGGCAAATATGCCAATTTTAATTAGCATCGCTATTAATCCACCAAACCCTGATTGTTGTAAGATGTTGTTGTCTATAGCAAGAGCGGATTCACTTCCGATTGCGGCTGTTTTTACAAATATATCAGTTGATTCTGCTGTTAGTATCCCTAGATATAGAAAAAATGTTACTGCTGGAAGGAAGAAATTCCACCTAAGGAATGTATTCCACCACTGAGACCAGTATTTATTCATGGCAGGAACTATCCATGCTAACCAAACAAGGGGCATAACAATAATTAGGGCTGTGAGTACCAGTAGACGAATTAAAAACATTAGGGCGACTCCGAAGAAAATTACGGCTATGAGTGTGGCAAATACTACGGATAGTCCTAAAGATACAAGTACTGAAAAAAATGCTGCTCCGAATTGTTTAAAATTACCCACAAGACCAAGGTTGGATGTGTCTTTTACTTGTAAAAGTTGTTGTGGATTAAAACTTGCAGCGAGTCCGGTTGCTAGATCACCTATATTGTCCGGATCTGATTTTTGTATAAAGAAGAATCCTATAACGTTATTAAAATCTATAATCGCTCCTGCTATCGCAAAGCTGAAATTTACAAGTACTGCGGCGACAATAAGGCGATAGAGGAAAGTTTTTGTTTCATATCCTGATGTTCGAAGAATTGTTGAAAATGCGACAAATATTATTGCAAGAACAAAACCGAGGTTAGAAAAAGTAAGGAGAATTCTAAAACCCTCTCGGACTACTTCAAGAGTCATGAGTTGACCACTCATTATGACTAGTGTGTTTATTATTCCTCCTGAGAATGAGATAAATACACCAACTATATAGAATATCCAGTTGAGTATTTGTAGGGCGGCATCATTTAAGAATCCGGCCAGATAGCATCCTAAATCAAGATAACTACCACATCCATCAACTGCTTCTTCTTGAGTTTGAGGACCTTGAGGAGGCTCGGGAACTTCTTGGGCGTAAATGGGGGAGACTAATAAAATTCCAATCGCAAGTCCAGTTAAGGCTCCTATTAAAAATTTTTTATTTCTTCTTTTCATACGGTTGTTTTATATCCCTAGCAAACCGTCACCATTTTCAATGACTTTGTTTATAGCGGCATTAGCTATTGCTGTTATATATTCGGAGATTTCCTTAGCTGAAATAATTGGACCCACTATTCCTGCATCTATTGCTATACCGCTTACGGCATCAGCTACAAATGTCCCTGGGGTTGTTGTTATACAGGTATTTTGGATGTCGCCGGGTATCCCGTCTCCATCAATGTCGCTTGCTAAGGCGTCGTCTGTTGATATAGAACTGCCGCCAGATCCATAATTTGGATCTTCGTCACATCTTTTTGTTCCAAGATATCCTGATCCTGCCAATGCTTCATTTAGTGCGTTTGCTTGGGCTTCAGCTCTTCGATTTAGAATTTCATTTGAGGTAATAATAGTTACGCCATAGAAATTGTTTTGAGGTTTTAGGGATTCATGAAATGCAATCCAACCTCCATCACGAAAGTCGTTATAAAAACCGTTTATGTTTTCCACTACATCTGTGAGTGTGCAAGTTACTTGATTTTGAAATCTTTTAACAGGGAAGAGATATATATCTACCTGAAAACGAAATGGGTCACAAAGCCAATTTGTGTAAGGGTTTGATCTTAAAAAATCTCCGACTGCTCTGTCTCCGGCTTCTTCGAGAAACCCTCCCCAATCTGTAACAAATTTTGGCTTTCCTCCCCCTTGAATCCATACGATTATTTGGTCTACTAACTCGTCTAATATCTGTCTTTTTACTATGGCTAGGCCAATTTCCTGAAGATATGACCATAAATCATTTTGATACTGCGATGGATCAAAAACAGGAACGTTTGTGCCTATACCGATCGGCGCTGGAAAACCTTGGGCGTGGGCTTTAGTGGGGCTTGTAATAAAGCTTCCTATAAGACTTGTTAATACCAGAAAAACTATTATTTGTTTAAAAAAATTCATTTTTAGCTATTTTTCTCAAAAATTAACTCAGCTTCTTTTTTGAGGTTTTTGAATTTTTCGCTGATATTGGGGAGTTCTTCTAAACCAATGAGGGCTTTTACGGGATCTGTTTGAATATTGCTTAGTGATATGTAGATTTCTTTTTGAAGCGTTAAAAGACTCACTTGTTTTAAGTGTATTTCTGAAATTTCTTCTGGGACTTCTATTTTGTATAGTGCAGTAATGAGGTTTTGGATTCCTTCGGCAGATTTCTTTAAATCACTACTATTGGGTTCTGATGTTGGGAGTATGGTAGATCTTCCATATTTACTGATTATTTCACTGAAATTTTCTGAATATTTTTTTAATGATTCTTTTGGATTTTGGCTTTTTACTACATTAAAGTCTGAAATATTAATTTTTGGGGCTTCGAATACGTTTAATCCAAGGTCGTTTATTTTTTCTAGACCGAGTTTCTGAACCATTTCTTCTGGGGAACTTGGATGGTCGGAATTTGTGTTCTCTTTTAATAAGTTAAGTGATGAGTCTTTTGAAAATGAGGAGCTGATTTGCTCCGCGAGTAGGGCTGTGAGGTTGATTTCTGTTTTATTAAGGCTATCAATGTTTTGTTTTTCAAAGCCTTTTTTTGGAATTTCTTCTACGTATGAGTTTTTTTCTATAAACGAGTCGTAATTATCTTTAAGAGATATTGTTTTCTGTCTAACTGCATTTGTTCCGATAATAAAAACAGCTGTGATAAGTGAGCCAGTAATAATTACTATGGCAAATAACTTGTTCTTCATGCGCGCGTTTCACTTGGACGGAGTTTTCCCCAAGTTTTGCACAATTATTATATCACGCGCTTTTGTATTGTTTTTGTGATATTTATTAACACCTTCATATCGGTGTTTTGGGGGCGGTCGTTTAAATCCATTCCGTTTTCTTTAATGATTTTTTCTGCATCTTCTTTATTCATATTAAACCCATCTCGTATGTTGTTTAAAAGCGTTTTTCTTGGTTGTCTGAAAAGCAGTTTTACTGTTTTAAAATAAGCGTCGATGTTTTCTATTTCAGTCTCTTTTTTTGGTGTGATTTCTATAATTGCGCCTCTGACTTTTGGTGGGGGATTAAAATCGCTCTGATTTAACCGCATTAGTATTTTTGAATCTGCCCAAACTCCTGTTATTGCCGATAAAAGGTTCATGTTTGGGGCTTTTGCCTCTATTCTTTCGGCAACTTCTTCTTGAATGAGAAGTGTTATTTTCTCAGGTTTTATTGGGTTTTCGCTTAGAATTCTTAAGAGTTTGCCAGTTATGTAGTACGGAATGTTGCCTATTAGTTTATATCTACTGTTTTTATAGTTTTTTAGGAATTTCAAAGCATCGTCTGTAATTATTTCGGTGTTTTGGAGATTCTCTTTTTTTAGTTTTTCTGCAAGCGAACAGTCTTTTTCTATGGCAATAAGGCTGCAGTTTTTTTCGTGACAGATTTTTGAAATTTCTTTTGTTAAGAAACCCTTTCCTGGTCCAATTTCGATTATCGTGTCTCCATCGTTGGGGGAAGCAGAATTAATTGTTTCAATTACAGCTTTTTTTGATTTAAGAAAATGTTGCCCTAATGGTTCTCTTGTATTTTTTTTCATACTTCTTTGATTTGGATTTCTCTCGTAAGCATTTTATCATTACTAGTAATCTTGTGTTTAAAATAATTCTTTTAACTTTGGCGACAGCTGCTGCAATCGTTGTGACAGGCCTCTTATTTTTTGGGGGTCACCTGTTGCCCAATTCCTCATTACCGGAATCTTCTCAGAATTCACTACCTATTACTAGTCCGTCTATTAGCAACAGTCCTTCGACTTCTCCTTTAGGGGAAGACTCTGGTAATACGTTAGTTGCGGGTAGTCAGAACACACCCCGCCCTTCACCAGCTCCTTCTTTAAAGGTGGGTTCGTATTTTTCACCAACTCCTTCGCTGTTTTCATCACCAACTCCTTCTTTGGGCGCGAGTATAGTCCCAAGTCCCAGTGGTTCGCCATCTACTGATGATGTGTTACCTCTACCAGTTGTTGCTGATACAGAAATAAATATCTCGGAAAATGGCGCAGGGACAATAGCGCAATATCTGGATGTGTTTTCTGCTGAGGCAAAAAATGTATCTTTTGATTTCAACCGCTTTTCTTTAATTACTCGTGATGAATATGGGATGATTATTTTACCAGACGTTTTAGTGTCGATGGGGATTAATGCTGAAAATTTTTCTGAAGTTCAGCAGTCTTTGTCTGTTTATAAAGATTTTTTAAATGCAAAGATTTCTTTCTTAAAAACAATTCCTGTTACTGGTGACGCAAAAGAAATAAGTAGGTCAATGATTGCGACTGATATTTTAACCATTTCTCTTATCGATACGGCTCTTTCCAGTGACAAGTCTATTGAAGAAATATCGGATTACTATCAAAAATACGAGAATTCAATAAAATATTATGCCAAATCTTTTCAGCGGGGGATTTCTGTTTCTTATCCAATTCGTGATTTTTTGAGGAAAATGGCCACTCTTTTGCCAATTTCTCAAACTGCTTTTGCTCAGAGCGTGACTGGTCTTGGGTTTGGTGGGCTTATAACAGCGATTCAGGAATGCACTTGCACAGCCGGGTTTTTGCTTTGGCTATCACCGGGATATAATCCGGCTCCCGGAGTTTGGACGTTTTTCTTGAGTTATGTGACTATCGCTTCACCGCTTCTTTTTGCATATCATTCACCAATTCCCGGCGCTTGGATTTTGGGTAATTATCTTCCTGCTCCCGGACCTTGTCTTAGCGCGGCTTTGTGTGTTCCCGAGGGCGCGTTTATTGGGATTATCGAATATGCTGGGACTAGTTTGTGACGAGTCTTATTCTATGTATGTAGTTTCCTCGTCTGGGAGACTATCAAATCCTCCTCCAATGTGTTCGTATTTGATAAATTTCTCAGGTATATCGTAAAGAAATTGAGATGGTACGCCGTAATAGAAGATCGAGAGTTTTTCACGCGCTCTTGTCATGGCTACATATAGCAGTCGGCGTTCTTCTTCAAAACTTTCTCTGTAATCGAGGGATCTCTGGTGTGGTATTAATCCTTCAGCGCATCCGGATATAAAAACTTCATTAAACTCGAGGCCTTTTGCCATGTGTATGGTCATAAGAGAAACCGGATGCCTGTTTTTTTCTGCGCTTATTTTACTTGGAGAGTCTGTTGATCCTAATAGCGAAACTTTTTCTAAAAATGTTTCTAATGAGTCAAATTCTCCGGAAAAAATTATGAGTTCATGGAGGTTTTCCATTCTTTCCTCTACGTTTTGAAATTTAGATTCAAGACGTGAGGCATATTCTGATTCTTCCAAAAAAAACTCTATAGCTTCTTTTGGGGAAAGTTTGCCACCTTCTTTTGTGAGCTTTTCAACAATGTTTAAAAGTTTTGATTTTGGGATTATTTTGCCGAGTCTTTCTATGCTAATTGAGTCTTTCGGGTTCGCTGCGATTCTGAGAGCTGATATAACATCCTTAACTTCTTTTCTGTCATAAAATCTGATGCCGCCGAATATTTTGTAGGGAATATTGTTTGTGATAAGAGCTTGCTCTATTGCGCGTGACTGCGCGTTTGTTCTGTACAGGATTGCTTTGTCTTCGGTGCTTTTTTTGAGTTTGTCCGCAATCCAATATGCTTCGCCGTCAGGACTCATAGTTCCTACGACGCTTATTGGTTCCCCGGTTTTATTTTCTGTCCAGAGATTTTTTTTACGCTGAAGTTTGTTTTTTGAAATTAGCGCGCTTGCGGCCCCGATAATGTTTCCAGTGGATCTGTAGTTTTGATCTAGTGTAACAACTTTGGCGGTTCCCCATGTGTTTTCAAAATCTAAAACGTTTTTTATATCTGCATGGCGCCATCCGTAAATTGCCTGAGCATCGTCTCCGACAACGTTTACATTTTTTTTATTTCCTGCGAGGAGTTTAATGAGTTCGTGTTGCGCTGGGTTTGTGTCCTGATACTCATCCACTAAAATATGAGAAAATTTTTCTTCGTATTTTTTTCTGATTTCTTTTTTGTTTGCTAGGAGAGAGACGGTTTTTTCTATTAAGTCATCAAAATCAAAAGCGTTATTTTTTTTCAACATGTCCTCATATTCTTCGTAAATTGCATACATCCCTTCATTTAAGAAAGAATACGGGTCTTCAAATGTGCTTTTTATTTTTGATATTTTTCCAGCGATAACCGCGGGTTTATATTTTTCGCCTCGCGCATTTATATTTTTTATTGCTTTTCTGATTGCTGAGAGCGTGTCATCACTGTCGAATATAGTGAAAGAACGGGTTCGGTTATAAAAGGCTGCCTCTTCGCGGAGGAGTCGTGACCCAAACGCGTGAAAGGTTCCTATAAATGGTCCACTATTTGGATTGATTGCGTATTCAACCCTTTTTAGCATTTCTGACGCGGCTTTGTTAGTGAATGTGATCGCGACTATTTGTTCTGCCGGCACTCCACTTTCAATTAGTTTTAAAAGTCGCGCAGTTAAAGTTCTGGTTTTTCCAGAGCCAGCTCCTGCAATTATTAGCATTGGGCCGTTTTTGTGTGTAATTGCCTCTTGTTGCCTTTGATTTAGCTCCATGGTAATCTTTTTTGGTATTAGTACTATACTCCAAAAACTGCAAAGAAGCAGTGTTATATCAGCGGTAATTCCTGTAGCGCTTGTAATAGCTGGTTTGTTTGCGGGATTTATTAGTTCTAGTGACCCATCCGTACTTTCGGCAAAGTCACAGAACGTTGTTTTTGGCGGCCCTGAAAGCGTGGCTTTTGCAGCTACACCTAAAGAGGGTCTCGCTTTATTTGAGAGCGTTACGCCATCTTCAGAGATTGGTCTCGAAGGCACATTGCCCGAGGAACAAGTTGCGTCGTTAGTTGGTGATGCATATCTTGTGAATCCAAATCACCCTCTTTCAGGAACACTTCCTACGAGAGGAGATACTTTAATACATACGGTACAGTCGGGAGATACTCTTTCCGGGATTGCTGCGGAGTATGGGATTTCTTTAAATACGCTCCTTTGGGCAAATTCTGATAAGTTGAAGGGAGGGTACTTACCAGTCGGAACAGAGGTTATCATCCTCCCTGTTTCTGGGGTACTACATAGAGCGCGAGAAGGTGAGACTATTAGATCAATTTCCGCTTTGTATGGAGTTCCTGAGGAAAAAATTATTGAGGTAAATAGATCTTCTGTGTCGCAACTTGTTGCGGGTACTATGCTTGTTATTCCCGGTGGGAGACCAAGGACGACGCCTTCGTCTCAAAGTGTAAAATTACCTTCAATTCCTGGGTATTTTACTCTTCCTGCTACCGGCTGGAATTGGGGAGAGATTCATCCATATAATGCAGTGGATATAGCGAATGCATGTGGTACGCCTATATACGCTGCTCAAGAGGGGCTTGTTACAAGAATCGGGTCGCCGACGCAGTGGAATGGCGGATATGGTGGTTTTATTGAAATAGAACACCCAAATAAAACACTTACAAGATACGCGCACCTGCAGGAAATACTTGTTGCTCCGGGTGATTATGTTTCTAAAAAACAAAACATCGCAGAGATGGGAAATACAGGGAATGTTCACGGAAACCCTGGGTGTCATCTCCACTTCGAAGTTGACGGAGCAAAAAATCCTCTTGCAAGGTAACGCTTTGATTTTATGATTCAGGCGCTATCAGGAACACTAATAGCGAAGAGGCCGAGTAAACTTATTGTTGATATCGGTCCTGTTGCGTTTGGTGTTTATGTTTCAGAAAATGTTTTGGCAAATTCCCCTGAGATCGGAAGTAAAATAAAACTTTTTTCATATTTACACGTAAGAGAAGATGCTCTGGAACTTTATGGTTTTTTAGATGAAAGAGAGTTGGATCTTTTTAAAAAACTGCATGGTATTTCAGGAATCGGTCCTAAGTCAGCGCTTAGTATACTTGGCGTTGCTCCGATCGAACAATTAGTTTCGGCGATAAACGTGGGGAAGGCAGATCTTCTTTCTCGGGCGAGCGGTGTTGGAAAAAAGACTGCAGAGAGGATAGTGCTTGAGCTTAAAGGTAAATTATCTTTTCAGTCTTCGGCTGAAGCGCTAAATATTTTTGAGTCAGATGTTGAACTCGAGGAGACTTTGGTTGGACTTGGGTATACAAGAGCTCATGTAAAGATGGTAATTTCAAAAATTGATCCATCTGTGAGTGGGTTTAAAGATAGGCTAAAAGAGGCTTTAAAAAACATGAAAACAATGCCCTAGACTTATCTACTGATTTGGGGCTTGATTTTTTCTGTGCATTTGATATAATAACTTACAGTTCTTCGAAAAGGGTTTTCGCTTGGCGAAGCGTTCGTCCACCCTTTTTTGGAAGACGTGTGTTCTTTCAGGGGAAAGTGTGTCATGTCGTACGAAGAAGCAGGAGTGGAGGATCGTCAGGTTGGTTTGGTGTACAGGATGGAAGATGCCGTGCAAGAGGAAGAGTTTGATCGTGAGCTCAAGATGAGGTGTCAGTGCGGCGGAGTGTGTGACTGTGGCGAAGTGTCGGTTTTTTCCCAAAGAGAGAAGAAATACGACAGTCGTGTCGATCGGTGGGTGAAAAAAACGTGTAGGGAAAAGAATCTCGAAGTTCCTGAGGAGCTTCGAGGGTCGCAGTCGCCCCCCCTCTTTTTAGTGAGAGATGAAGAAGCTCTCGGCTACGTGACGCAGCTTTTCGGGATGGCATGAAGAAAGAAGGCCCGCGCTATAAATTAGCGTAGGCAAATGGGAGCCCTGTACCGGTTGGTACAGGGCCCAAACTTTATTTATATAATGGAATTGTAATATTATTTGAGTGGTTTTTATGAAATTTTTGAAGAATATATATCACTACCTTTTGGCTTTTTTAGGTTCTGTTTTTTACGGAAATCCATCTAAAAAACTTTATGTTATAGGCGTTACCGGAACAAAGGGAAAATCCAGTACGGTGAGTCTTTTGGGGGATATATTGAAACGTTCTGGTGAAAAAGTTGCAGTCTTGTCTTCTGCGACTGTTTTTGCGGGAGACTATGTTCTTAAAAAGAAAACTAGCAATACGATGCCTGGGAGGTTTTTTATACAAAAATTTTTAAGGAGAGCTGTAATAGAAAAATGTAAATATGCAATTGTTGAAGTTACTTCACAGGGAGTTCTTCAGTATAGGCATAGGTTTATAGGTTTTGATGCGGCGATTTTTTTAAATATTCACCCGGAACATATTGAGGCACATGGATCGTTTGAGGCTTATCGGGACGCAAAAGTTTCTTTTTTTAGATATATTGCATTTAATTCTAAAAAGAAAAATTTATTTTTTTTGGTTAATAGAAATGATGCGGAGTCAAAGTTTTTTATAGATGTGGTGAATGGGAAGGGCAGGGTGGTTTATTTTGATGAAAAAGATTTTAGTGATAGGTTTTTTCCGGAAAATACTCATATGAGTTATTGGTTTGCCAGTGACTTTAATAAAGAAAATGCTGCGGCTGCGGGAATAATGGTTTTGGAGCTTGGTGTTTCTCCGGAATTTATCTCTGAAACACTTAGGTCATTTTCAGGTGTTCCGGGAAGGTTTGAAGTAGTTTCGCATTCGCCAAGAGTGATAGTTGATTATGCTCACACGCCGCATTCATTAGAAAAACTTTATCGATTTTTGAATGAAACCAGAAAAGATAAATCCTCGAAACTTATTTGTGTTTTGGGCTCATGCGGTGGAGGGCGCGATGTATGGAAGAGGCCCGTTTTTGGAAAAATCGCATCTGAAAGATGTCAGGCGATATTTCTTACCGATGAAGACTCTTATGATGAGGATAGGCAGAAAATAATTTCTGATATTAGATCGGGGATATCCCAAGAATTTCCAAAAGAAAATATTTTTGAATTTTTAGATAGAGGAGAAGCAATATCGCGTGCGATTAAATTTGCAGACAAGGATGATACAGTTGTTATTTCCGGAAAGGGAAATGAACAATGGTTGCATTTAAGTCGTGGTAGAAAAATTCCTTGGAGTGATAGCGAGATTGCCAAAAATTGTATTGATGGTATTTAGGTAAAGAATATTTGGATTTTTGCCGTTTGGGTTTACAATTCTCTTATGCAGATTACTTTTCATGGTGGAGCTCGTATTGTAACGGGTTCTAATTATCTTCTTGAGCATGAGGGAGCAAGTATTTTAATTGATTGTGGCCTTCATCAGGGTCCAAATTATTGTGAAAAACATAATTGGAATAAATTTCCGTATGATCCGTCTTCGATTTTGGCTGTTTTTGTGACGCATGCGCACATAGACCACACCGGAAGGTTACCTAAACTTTTTAAAGATGGTTTTCGAGGTACGGTTTATTCGACGCCTCCTACGAGGGATTTTGCAAATCTTTTACTTCTTGATTCTGATCATATACTCGCCGAAGAAGCACGAAGATTTAAATTTGAACCACTTTATTCCGCGGATGATGTCGGTGGACTAATGGAGAGATGGAAAGGAATTCCGTATCATGAGTCGATTGAAGTCGGGCCGTTTAAAGTGACACTACATAATGCTGGTCATATACTCGGGTCGTGTTTTATTTCCGTTGAGGCAGGGGGGGAGGTGGTTTTGTTTTCTGGGGATTTAGGAAATTCACCAGCTCCTATTATCGGAGCCCGTGAAATATTTGAAGGGAAGGCGACTTATTGTCTTATTGAATCGACTTATGGAGATCGTATTCACGAGAAACTTCCAGAGAGAAAAGATATTTTAGAGAATATGATCGAGGATACAATAAAGAAAGGTGGAACTCTTTTAATTCCCGCATTTGCAATGGAAAGGACGCAGGAGCTTTTGTACGAACTTAATGATCTTGTGAATAATGGAAGAGTTCCTAAGGTACCAATTTTTTTAGATAGCCCGCTTGCGATAAAACTAACTTCTGTTTATCAGAACTACACCGATTACTTTACAGAAGAGACACAAAGAATAATCGCTGGGGGTGATAATATTTTTTCGTTTCCTGGATTAAAGCAAACCCTGACAACAGAAGAGTCAAAATCTATAAATGAAGTCCCTTCGCCGAAAGTTATTATTGCCGGTTCAGGTATGTCTCATGGCGGGCGAATAGTTCATCATGAAAAAAAATATTTATCTGATCCAAAGAGTACGTTATTTATTGTTGGTTATCAGGCGCATGGGTCTTTAGGTAGACAGATTTTGGATGGCGCAAGTTCGGTCAGAATCTTAGGTGAGGATGTCCCCATAAGGGCTGGTGTTGTGGCAGTCGGAGGTTATAGCGCTCACGCTGACCAACCTCAACTTTTAGAGTGGCTTAAACCTCTTAGAACTGACCTTAAAAAAGTATTTGTTGTACAAGGAGAAGAGGAGGCAAGTAAGGCACTTTCTCAGAAAATTGTTGACGAACTAGCAATTCACACAGTCATCCCCAACGAAGGTGACACGGCGGTGCTATAATAGGTTTGCTTTATGCAGAAACTAAAGAAATTATCTCGGCAAAAAGAGGAATTAGTAAGGCCCTATTGTCTTCGCTGTAAAATAGGCGTTTCTGGAGCTGCGGAAACCGGTCATTGCGCAATTGATGCGGTTGAAAAAGCTGAAGCTGTTGGAAGGGAGATCGCGCGAGCCGGCCTCGTTCTTGTAACCGGAGCGACGACGGGAATGCCATATTGGTCAGCAAAAGGCGCCAAAGAAGAGGGTGGCATGGTGATAGGCTTGTCGCCAGCTTCCTCAGAGGCAGCTCATGTAAAAACTTATCATCTTCCTGTTGATTATCACGATGTCATTGTTTACACGGGTTTTGAATATTCTGGTAGAAATCTTCTTCTTACAAGATCGGTTGATGCGGTTGTGGTTATATGTGGAAGAATCGGGACTTTAAATGAATTTACTATCGCCTATGAAGACCATAAACCGATTGGTATTTTAGAGGGAAGTGGTGGAACTGCCGATATGATAAGAGAGATTGTTGAGACTTCAAAGAGGGGGCCGGGGAAAATCGTTTATTCAAGCGACCCGAAAGAGCTGATTAAAAAACTTACTGAACTTATAGAGCATGAGAAAGAAAAGTATATTAGTTAAAAATATGAAAACAAAGAAAAAAACAATTAAAAAGAAAACCGTAACTTCAAAAAGAAAACCCTTGAAGGCCAAAGTTTCTAAAACAAAAAAAGTAGTTAAGAAAAAAATAGCTCCGAAGAAATCTATTAGATCAAAAAAAGTAAAATCGAAGACAGGAAAAAAGTTGTCTACGGTGGGGAAAATGAAGGTTAAAAAAGCGAGCGCTGTTTTAAAACCTATTGGGCTTGTGACACATTATTATGACAAAATTGGTGTAGCTATAGTGTCTTTTAATAAAGCAGTTAGTTCTGGAATATCAGTTAGATTCAAGGGATCGACTACTGATTTTTTACAAACTATCTCATCGATGCAGCTGAATTATAAATCAGTTACTAGAGCTCCGAAGAGTAAGGAGATTGGTGTCAAAGTTAAAAACAGGGTGAGAGAAGGCGATTTTCTGTTCACTGCTTAAAAAAATCTAATGCGCTCTTTAATAAATAGTAAATTCTTTAAGACATTTTTTCTTCCAGTAGGGTTTCTTTCGGGGACGATAATTGGAGCAGGTATATTTGCCTTGCCAGCGGTTTTTACTAGGGGCGGCGTTTTTGTTGGTCTTTCCTATTTGGTTTTTACATCAATTGCATATGTGATTGTTTTTCTTTTATATGGCGATGTAATACTTCGAACGACTGGGAAACATAGGTTTGTTGGATATGCAAGAAAGTATTTAGGGGATATAGCCGGAGCGTTGTCTGTTTTTATGACAATATTTGAGATGATTTTTGTGATGACAATATATCTGGTTTTATCTATTAGTTTTAGCAATCTAATCGCTCCGTCTCTGGATCCGCTTATCCCTCTTTTTATTTTTTGGGTTTTGGGATCGGCGACTATTTTCCTTAGTCTTAGGAGAATGGTTTTTTTGGAATTGCTTGTTGTGGTGGGAATGATTGCGATAGTTGTTTTTATCTTTTTTCTTGGTTTTGGAAATTTTATAGAGGAGTTGTTTTCAGGAGCACACATTCCGAGGTTCTCGGGCAATATATTATCTCTGCTCATACCGCTTAGTCCTATACTTTTTGCTTTTGGTGGCAGGGTTGCGATACCATCTCTCATTGGTTACTTTAATCGACCAAAAACAAAGGAGAATGTTTATTTTATAAAACGGGCAATTGTTGGCGGTACGGTTTTACCGGCAGTGGTCTATGTGTTGTTTGTTTTTGCCGTAATGGGTTTGTCGAGTAGCGTGTCGGATGATTCTGTGACTGGATTAATTGGGGTTGTGGCACCATCTCTTCTTTTTGTAATAGGAGCGCTCGGCCTGCTTTCTTTGTGGAGCTCTTATATAATTGTCGGACTTGATGTGGAGAGGAGTCTTTTTTATGACCTAAATTTCTCTTCGCTTATTAGAATTGCGACTATTGTTTTTGCTCCGATGGCTTTGTATTTTTTTGGGTTACAAAATTTTCTTTCACTGGTTGGGATAGCCGGTGGTGTGTTTTTGGCTCTTGAAGGGCTTTTTATAATTGCTATATGGGTCAGGATGCAGAAAAAACTTAAAGGTTCACCACTTCTTATTTCAAAATATTCTTATACTGGAATCGTTTTTGCTTCTATAATATTTGCAACAGCATTTATTTATGAGCTATCGAAGTTGTCATAGATGAAGGTTTTAAGAGTTTTATTTTTTATATCGATTGCCCTCGTACCAATTGGGACACGGGTTATACTTTTCAAGTTCACTGGCGGGTTTCATGAGTATGAAGCCGTCTCTTTTTATTTGAGTGATGTTTTTGTTTTGGGTTTTATATTTTATTATTTAGGCTCTTACCTTAAAGCTTTTAAAAATTTTTTTTCAAATAAACTTAAATTATCTTTAGGGTCATTCTTATTTTTTTCTTTTGTTTCAATTTTTTTATCAATATCGTTTGGTCTTTCACTATATTCCCTTTTGAGACTTCTTGAGGTTGTTTTGTTTTCTATTTTTTCAGCGACAATTCTCCGGAAGGATGATTTTAAAAAAATATTTTTGATATTAGCTATATTTTCTGTCTTTGAGTCGTTTGTTGCGATAGGACAGTTTGTTTTGCAGAAGGATGTAGGACTTCAGTTTCTTGGCGAATCACATTTAGGGATTTTCCCCGGAATAAGTAAGGTGCCTGCTGGAGGAGGGGTTTTACTTCGTGCTTATGGTACATTCCCACACCCAAATATTTTAGGCGCGTTTTTACTTACTGGCCTTGTGTCTCTTTTGTATTTTTATTTTTTAACTTCGATTGAACCGGGCCGGAAATACTTTACGGGAGCGATAAGGCGGCTTTTTATTTCTGTTGGACTTTTCTTTGTGATTTTTGGGATAACTCTTACTTTTTCTAGAACTGCATGGATTCTCGCATTTTTAGTTGTTGCGTCTTTTGTTTTGTATGGGTTTTTGAGGCCGAGAGGGATTGTTTCAAGTCGACTCTATGGTCTTGGTAGCTGGTTTTTAAAATATCGCTCGAGATCGTTGGCGCTTAGATTAATTACTATTTCTGTGTTTTTTGTTTATTTGTTTAGCGTTCCTTTTGGAGATGTTTTTGTGCCTAGGGCGAGCGTGTCTATCGGCGAACCGTCGGTTTCTTATAGAGTTGTCTACAATAAGATGGCGCTTCATATAATCAAAGAACACCCTCTTGGTGTCGGGATTGGGTCAGAGGTGATAACCGCCTATAAGGAAAAAATTTTTGAAGGATATCACTTAACTGAGAGTTGGCAGTGGCAGCCGATACATAATATTTATCTTTTAGCGGCTAGCGAGATAGGTGTCCTCGGCGCTCTCGGCTTTCTATTGTTTTTTGTTTTTATTTTTTTAAATTTATTAAAGAAAGATTTTACTCATGAAAAATTTTCGGTTGCGGTTTTAATTTTTGCATTTTTACTTTTTGGCTTGGTTGATCATTTTTTTTGGACGCTTCAGCAGGGCAGGTTGATGTTCTGGCTTGTGGTGGTTTTGGCTATTTTTATATCTAATAAGCAAAGGAATTAGTATTAAAAGGGAGGTGGTCTTTGTGGGGGGGTCAATATTTAGTGTGGGGCAATATTCTTGTTATACTGGATTTATGAATATTCTTAAGACTTTTCGGGTTTCGATGGCTTCGCCGAGGGGTGTTTTAGCCCGTCAGATGTCTTTTAGGATATTAAAGAGTATTGGGTTTGGGGTTTCACTTGGACTTGTTGTTGCTGGCTTTCTTTCGGATCTTATAGTTATGAAAATTATTGGGATTTTAACCTTAACCGGTTTTATCGGCGGGTTTTTTTATTATCGAAAGAGGCTTATAGAAAAATCAGAAGCGGATTATAGGGTGTTTTTAAAGGATTTTGTTTCTGGTCAGATTGTGGCGCCTTCGGTAAATTCTTTGCTTTCAGATAATGAAGTGAGGGCGCGATCTATTGCGGCTCTGCGTCTTTTAGAGGATGAAAAACTACGAGACATCGAATCGTTTTTCACTGAAAGAGTTCCCGGTCAACAGGCGGCTATTGCGCAAATATCTAAGGCTCTTAGAGAGAAAGCAAAAAATATAGGTAAATCTACGGGACCGTTTTTTAGTTTTATGTTCGCGGGTCCAGTTGGTGTCGGGAAGCTTGAAGCTGCTGGGGCGGTTTCAGAATATTATTTTGGCAGTGATGAATTTTTAATAAAGTTTGATATGGCAAAGTTTGTAAGAGGTGATTCTGCAATAAGATTTTTTGGTTCTCCAGATAATCCAAGTGATGGAGTTTTAGCTCGAGCACTTTCTTCAAAGCAGAGATATGTTCTTTTGTGCGATAACTTTGATATGACTCATCCTGACATAAAGAATATGTTCCTGAAAATTTTAGAAGATCCTGATTTTTTACGGAAATCAAAAATACCGGTTTCTTTTACAAATGCGATTTTAATTTTTTCTTTCAATATACTTTCGCCTCAATCAATAGTTTCTCCAAATGCGTTACCGGCGGATTTTGAGAAGGCTATCGTATCGCGTACCAAAGCTTTATTTTCTCCTGAGTTTGTTTCAGCAGTTTCTCTTTGTTCTATATTTCATCCGCTTAGCCAAGACGGGGTGACATCTGCTGTGAGTTGTAATCTATCAAGGCTTTCGCGAGTGTTATCTGAAACGCAGGGTATTAATGTTTCGTTTGATTCTTCTGCTGTGACAGCTGCGGCGAAAATCGGGTATGACTCTGCGTTTGGTCTGCGTCCACTAAAAGATGCTGTCTCTGCTAAAATAAGAAACAAGATAGCAGATGGGTTCGTAGAAGGTTCGATTAAGAAAGGATCTAAATTAAAAGTCGGTTATTCGGATAACGATTTCGTTTTTTATGTTTAGTCATATTAATAGGGTAGTTAAGTTAATGGTTATAACCGATTTCTTTGTGAATTCGGCCTTTGGTTCTTTTGCTCCAATCTTTGCTATTTTTATCGCAGATAGAATTGCTGTCGGAAACAGCGCGCCTGAAATAGCTGGATTTGCGACATCGGTGTATTGGATAGTAAAATCTGCTGTTCAGCTGCCGATAGCCAGATTTTTAGACAGGATTGATGGTGATAGAGCAAAATTTTGGGCTGTGTTTATAGGTTATATCTGTTCAGGATTTGTGCCATTTTTTTATACTCTGATTTCTGCGCCATGGCATTTGTATGTTCTTCAAGGTTTTTTGGGTTTGTGTATGGCTTTTGCAGTTCCTGCTTGGTATGGCTTATTTACCAGACACGTTGATAAGTGGCGTATTAGTTTTGAGTGGAGTTTAGAGAGTGTTTTTTCTGTTGGGATAGCCACTGCTCTTGCGAGCGCTTTTGGCGGTTATGCAGCAAGAGTTTTTGGATTTGATGCGGTATTTATTGGTGCGAGTGTCTTGGCAATTTTATCTTCATTCCTTTTTGTTTTCTTATATAAAGATTTAACTGGAGAAAAAAAGCCGCCGCTTCAGAGAGTTTTTCCTGAAAGACGCCATAGAAGACTGCAGAGCCATAAATAGCTTGTGAATTGTTTTTGTTTTTATGCCAACCAATGAGGATATTGCTAAAGTTCTGGGCGAGATTGGAGAATATCTTGCTATGCAGGATGTTCCATTTAAACCACGTGCATATGAAAAAGTAGCAGAAACAATCAGATCTCTTTCTGAATCTGTTTCGGAGATGTATAAGAAAGGCGGTTTATCTGCTGTTAAAAATATTCCCGGTGTTGGTGCGTCGATCGCAGAGAGTATTGAGGAATTTATTAAAAAAGGAAAAATCGCTTATCACGAAGAACTAAAACGAGGAGCGCCTGTAAATTTAGCGGAGTTGAGAAGGGTTGAGGGTTTAGGTCCGAGAAAGATTAAAATACTTTATCAGAAACTTGGAATCAGGACACTTTCTGATCTTAAGAAGGCCGCGACTAGTCATAAGATAAGATCTCTCGAGGGATTTGGAGAGAAGACGGAAGAGAATATATTAAAAGGGATTGAATTTGTTAATGCATCAGGTGACCGAAAAATTCTTGGATTTATTTTGCCGGATATTAGAGTTATTGAGGATAACTTAAAAAAAATAAAAGGAGTGAGCAAAGTTGTGGTTGCTGGGTCTACAAGAAGGAGGCGTGAGACAATAGGAGATATTGATTTTCTAGTGGTTTCAGAAAAATCGGAACCGGTTATGGATTTTTTTGTGAATATGCCCGAGGTTGCAAGGATCATGGCGAAGGGACCTACAAAATCAATGGTTCACCTTAAGAGTGGTCTTGATGCGGATATAAGAGTTGTGCCAAAAGAGTCATATGGTGCGGCGCTTAATTATTTTACAGGCTCAAAGGATCATAACGTTGCGCTTCGGAAACTTGCAATAGAAAAGGGTTATAAATTGAATGAATATGGTCTTTTTAAGATTAAAGGAAAAGGTGGGGGCGAGGAAAAAATTGCCGGTGATACCGAAGAGGGAATTTATAAAGCGCTTGGTCTTCCATATATAGAACCCGAGCTTAGGGAAATGATGGGGGAAATAGAGGCGGCAAAATCGGGAAAGCTGCCGAAACTTATAGACTATAAAGATTTAAAAGGTGATCTTCAAGTACAGACTTCGTGGACTGACGGGTCTGCGTCTATAGAAGAGATGGCTATTGCAGCTTACGAACAGGGGCTTTCTTATATGGTTGTGACTGACCACACAAAGCGTCTCGCGATGACTCATGGGCTTGATGACGAGAGTGTTTTAAAACAAGGGAAGGAGATAGATAAGGTAAATCAGAAATTAAAAGAAAAAAAGATTAAATTTTATATTTTAAAGGGAACGGAGTGCGATATTTTAAAAGACGGCAGTTTGGATTTATCTGACAAGGTATTAGCTACGCTGGATGTTGTCGGGGTGTCGGTGCATTCGTATTTTAATCTTCCGATTAATGAGCAGACAAAAAGAGTGGAAAAGGCAATAAGAAATAAAAATGTAGATATATTTTTTCACCCTACGGGAAGACTTATCAATAAGAGGAGCGCCTACGAAATAGATATGGAAAGAATTATCAAAGTTGCCGGGGAGACTGGAACAGTCCTTGAGATTGATGCGTATCCTGACAGGCTAGATATGAATTATGAATATATAAGACAATGTGTTGAATCTGGGGTGAAGATGTCTATTGATTCTGATGCTCATGCGACGACCCACTTTCAATATTTGGAATTTGGCATAGATCAGGCTAGGCGAGGTTGGGCTGAAAAGGAGGATATCATAAATGCTTGGCCGATGGAGAAAATGCTTTCGATGCTGAAAGGGGAGACTAACGACTAAAGACTAACAACTGACGACTGAAAACTTACAACTTACAACTAACGACTGAAAACTTACAACTTACAACTAACGACTGGCGACAATGGTGCTTTTGGGTGGGATGTGTTATGATAGGCGGCATCAGACATATGCAGAAAATTCTTTCAGCAGGAATCATTGTTTTTCGTAGGACGAGAGAGGGGGTAAAATTTTTAATCCTTTATCACGGAAGAAACTACTGGAATTTTCCAAAAGGTAAGATTGAAAGCGAGGAGAGGAGCTGGCAGACTGCCCTTAGGGAAGTAAGGGAGGAAACCGGGCTAAAATCTACAGAGCTTTCGTTTGTTGGCGGGTTTAAGACCCATGAGCGTTTTACCTATCGAAGAGGAAAAGACAGAGTTTTTAAGTTGGTAACTCTTTATCTCGCAGAAACCAATCAGCCCAGAATAGTCGTTTCCCATGAGCATGAGGGGTATGGCTGGTTTACGTTTGGTGAGGCAAAAAAAGTTTTATCAAAGTACCAAGATAGTTTAAATATTCTTACAAGAGCATATGACTTCCTTCGAAGCAAAGGTATACCAAGTCGTGAGCGAAATACCCAAGGGCCAAGTACTCACGTACAAAGAAGTAGCCATCCTCGCAGGCCGGTCCCGAGCGTACAGGGCAGTGGGGAACATAATGAACAAAAATCCTGATACTAAAATCGTGCCGTGTCATAGGGTTGTGAGATCTGACGGCAGGGCGGGCGGTTATGCTTCAGGAACTCCTGAAAAAATAGAGCGACTGAAAAAAGAAGGAGTTTTGTTTGATGGTGAAATGATTATAAAAAACCCGCGCTAGGCGCGGGTTTTTTATTTGTCAGTGAAAAAAGTTATTTAACACTTACTGTTATTTTTTTAAATACTTCCGGTTCGTGTTCTGCAATATCCGCCAGTATTTTTCTATCCAGTTTAATATTTGCTTTTTTGAGTTCAGAGATAAGAGTGGAGTAATTTGTGCCTTCTAATTTTGCGGCGGCGCCAATCTTAACTTGCCAGAGTTTTCTTGCATCGCGCTTCTTTTCCTTTCTTCCTCGAAAAGCATTTGTCCAAGCGTGGAGTAGGGCTTCTTTGGCAGCTCTTTCTTTTGATTTTCTTCCCCACTTAAATCCTTTTGTGTATTTAAGGATTTTTTCTCGTTTCTTGTGGGCTATTGTTCCTCGTTTTACTCGTGTCATGTTTTTGTATTTAAATCTCTTTCTTCATGCTTTCGAAATCACTTTTGTGGAGAGCTCGATCCGCTTTTTTTCTAAGTTTTTGACCGCTACTCTTTTTTGCCTTGAAATGGGCTATGCCCATTGGTCGGCGGATAACTTTTCCATTTCTGGTTATCCTAATTCTACTTTTTAGGCTCTTTTTCATAGTTGATGCTGTACCTGCCATGTTGTTTTTTACGAAATAAATACCACTACTACACCGTGTAGCGGCTTAACCCGCGTGAAATGTATTTTACCGTTTTGTTATCTGAATCGTCAAGCCCCTGCCGCCGAAGCGTGGTTCGCCAAGGATATTGTGCTCAATGGTTATCATTTTGAGAAATTCTGACAGTTTTTGTTTTGCCCAGTCTTTATTGGCTTTTTCACGGCCTCTTAAAACCATCATTATGGTTACAGGGCGACCTTCTTCGAGGAATTCGTTGGCTTTTTTAGCCTTGAGTTCTAGGTCGTTTTTAGCGGATCTTATACTCACTTGTACCTGTTTGGCTTCAACGGTTTTCTGTTTAATTGCGTTTTGTTTTTGCCTTTTTTCTTCTTCGTAGCGGAATTTGTCAAAGCTGGTTATTTTTGCAACAGGTGGCTTTGCGGAGGCGGATATCTCAATTAAATCTAACCCTCGTTCTTTTGCGAGGGCTATTGCTTTGTCGCGATCCATTATGCCTAGATTCTCTCCTTTTTCGCTTAAAACTCTTACTTCGGGAGAATCTATGCGTTCGTTTATACGAGGCTGGATTCGCGGCTGGTAAAATCTTTTTTGTTTTTGATATCTTCTAGCCAAGGTTATGGGGAGTATAGCTTAGGAGGCGTAAAATGTAAAATGCGACATGAAATATGAAAATAAGGGTTTTATGCTTTTGGTTCGAGAGTTGTTGTATTTATAACTTTGTCTATTTTTAAAATTCTGCCGAGAGATTCTATGTCTCCAACTTTTACAAATGTTGGGAGGCCAATGAGACACGAGCCGCGAAGGCGTACGGCTGCGCCACCAGAGTTTCCTTTTTCGATTTTTGCCGAAGTGACGTAATAGTCGTCTTCAATACTTGAGGTGATGCCTTCTGTTACCGTAACGTCGTTTGAGGAACCCGTGACCGGGTAGCCTAAGATGAGAATTTTATCTCCGACTTTTGAGGAGTTGGCAGGGCAGATGGACATTGTATTTGGGAGAGATGTGAATGGGTTTGATACTTGTTTTGTGGTGAGATAGGCAAAGTCATATGTTTTGTTTGATTTTGCGGTTATGACTTCGATGGGACTAGAGGATAGATTTGGTAGGTGAGCGGTACAGCTTGTGGCTGAATATTCTTGGTCTTCGATAACGTGACGGTTTGTAAAAATGCGTATAGCGTTTCCGGGGATAAGGTAACCGGAACCGGAACCTGTGCGAGTGATTTTTGATCCGGTGGCGTCATTTTCTAGAGAGCAGGAAACTTTGAACACGTATTTTTCCCACTCGGAGACGACTTGGGCGATATCTGGGTCGAGCGAGTTTTTTGTATCGGTGAGATTTTTTTCGAGGGATGAGATTTTTGACTGTTGGGTTTGAAACTCTTTATCTTTATCAGATAACTTAGTTTCTATTCCTGCGAGTCCTTCGTTTATTTTTGTTTGAGTTTCTTCACCTTCGATTTTCACTATGCCAAGTTCGCTTTCGAGAAGCTTCATGCTTTCACTTTGTTTAATAATCAATTCATCACGAGTTTTTTCTCTGTCTAAAAGAGCGAGTGTTGTTTTGCGCTCGATTTTATTTGCGTGAATGATTGCAGAACCGCCGATAAGGAGGGAGAGAAGGGTGCCAAAAGTAAGAGTAGATGTGATTATGTGAATGAGGCGTGATTTTTTCATGAGTGTTTTAATTATAGACGAGTGAGGGGTTAATTTGTACAAATTTGTTTTACATAGCAAATTTTGATGATCGTCAGGATTTGTTAGGTTGGGTTTTAGATAAGTGAATATCCTTCGACTTCTTGTAGTCGCTTTTGGTATTTTTACTATTTTATTTATTGTTTTTATTGTGGGTAAAAATAAAAAAAGCGCACGGGATTGTCCGTGCGCGTGGGGTAGTGGGGTTTAGAAATCTATGCTTCCATTATTTTTCTGGCTTTATGTACCGTGGTTTGTGATATGTCTTTTTGTTCAAACATTTCCCCATGGAGAACCCAGAGAAGTACTTCATCGTGGTCGGCGTTGCGACTCTTGTCTTTTGACATACCGGTTTCTATGTCGATGCCACGACTTTCGAGAAAGAGCGCGATTTCTCTATAGAGGTTTTTATATTCTTCTTCTTCGCTAATCAGCCAACTTTCCATGATTTCTATTTCTCCTTTTTCTGTTGTGGGGTGAAGATGTTTTGTGATGGTATAATTATTTTTTATTTATGTCAAATGGGTGAGGTGGTTTGTGGGGGGTGTTAGTTTTCGCATAGCAAATTTTGATGATCGTCAGGATTTGTTAGGTGAGGGTGGTCCTTCGGCGCAGCTTAGGGCCTCGCTTAGCTCGGGTTCGCATGCGGATATTTTAGCAGAAAACGCGGGGTGATTTGTGGGGTTATTTGTCATCAAAATATGAGGTGCCTTTTTTTTATTAAAGCTAAAAATTGTTTTAACAATGCTAGGCCAGCACCAATCGAGGCAAAAATACCGATGAAAAGAGAAATTACTACCCATTTTCCAATTTCAAAATTCACCACTTGTTTAATAAGAATATGCCAGGAGACAATCCCGTTTGGTGCTACAAGGGTTTTCGGAGGAAGCTCAATTTTCTGCTCACCTTCTTTTAAAAGATAGGTGCATCCATCAAATTTATTCACTAAATCAATTGTTTCTCCAATTTTTAAATTTAAGTGTGTATGTAGCTCCGATGGTGATCGGAGCACTGAAATTTCTAGTGTGGAGATGGTGGGAGTTGCGCCCACGTACAAGAAGATTTTCCGGAAACGTCTACAAGCTTAGTTTTGCCTTGCGGCCAAACGAAGTGCATTCATTGGTTTTCGACTATTCGTCGGCGGATGCGAACCCGAATAGCTTAGCTTCATTTATAACACCAGCGACCTTCTATGAAGCCTCAAAGACTGATGCCCTCCGAGGAGGGTGAACTCTAGACTTTACGCAAAAGCGAAAGCTGGAGTCCTGCTAACATTTGTGTTGGCAGTTAAATTTTTTGAACCGGATTTACGAGACAGTTCACCTCGGCTTGCAATTTCACGGTTGATGCTCCTAGTCGAATCTCGGCATCCCCATGTATTTAACCACTAGTAACTAGTCATTAGTTATTAGCACTAGCGGCGACGAGTTGATTTTAATGTTCGGTCTATGTGGCGATCTGTGTCGCGCTTTTTTATTGTTTCGCGTTTGTCAGCTTTCTTTTTTGACTTTGCGAGCGCGATTTCGAGTTTTACAAGACCGCGCTTATTATACATCTTCGTTGGCACTATTGTCAATCTTTCTCCTGCCACTTTTTCAACTAAATATGCTATTTCTTTTGATTTCATGAGAAGGCGGCGGGTGCGTTTTTGGTCATAGTCTTTTGGGGTGTTATCTGCCTGATAGGGAGGGATGTCGGTGCCCGTGAGGAAGAGTTCTCCGTTTTCGGGGCGAACAAAAGAGCCTGCGAGGCCTGCGCGTCCTTTTTTTGCCGCTTTTACTTCGAAGCCTTTTAGTTCAATACCTGCTTCAAAAGTCTCTATAATATCGTAGTCAAAGCGAGCGCGTCTGTTTTCTGATAGAATTTCCATCATTATTATTATAGCGGTGTGGCTTCTCTAAATGCCAATACGCCGTTATACTCCATATAAAATGCGTAATTCTTCAAAAGATAAGTTAAGGCTGTCGCCGTCGGCGTTAAATGTGTTTCTGGACTGTCAGAGGTGTTTTTGGCTCGAGTATGGGGCAGGGGTGCATAGGCCAAGAGGCCCGTTCCCTTCGCTTCCGAGCGGGATGGATATCCTTATTAAAAAATATTTTGATAGTTACAGGGCGGTTGGGAAATTGCCGCCAGAGATTGAGAGGCAGGTTTCGGGTTATCTTTTTTCGGATACGGAGTTACTTAATAAGTGGAGGAGTTGGAGGAGTGGGCTTTCGTACTATGACAGAGATCTTGGTGCAGTCCTTGTTGGGGCGATTGACGACTGTCTTGTAGAAAATGAAAGATATATACCGATTGATTATAAGACGAGGGGATTTGATCTAGCTGACGGGGGAGAAAGTTTTTATCAGAACCAGATGAATTGCTACTCATTTCTTTTAGATACTAACGGCATGAAGCAGCCTTCGTATGCGTATCTTGCGTATTTTATTCCACGGGAAATAAAGAAAGGAGCTGATGTGAGGTTTTCGGTTCATGTTAAAAAATTAAATACTTTTCCAGAGGATGCGTTAAATACATTTCGAAAGGCGGTAAAATTATTAAGAAGCCCAATACCTAGTCATGATGATTCGTGTCAATTTTGTACGTGGAATTCAAAAGGGGTTAATAATCAGGGAGTGAAAACTAAGAGCTAAAAATACCAATAATATGATAAAGAGAATTGAAGAGATAATAAAAAAAGCTGTAGGCGAAGATGCTGTCTTTACAGTTGAGGTTCCGCCGGATCAAAAGATGGGCGACTACATGACAAACGTTGCTCTTCGGGTTGCTTCGACTTTGAAAAAATCTCCCGAAGAAGCGGCTAGGGAAATTGCAGAGAAAATAATAAAGGCAGATAAGGGAAAAATGTTTTCGGATGTTTCTGTTGCCGGTCCAGGGTTTATAAACTTTTTTGTTAACCCAAAGTTTTTTTATGAGGAACTTTCTGAAATGTTACGGATGGGAGACGAGTATGGTGGAAGCGATGAGGGAAATGGAAAAAAAGTGAGAATTGAGTATGTTTCCGCGAACCCAACTGGGCCAATACATATAGGCAATCTTCGTGGAGGCCCGATAGGTGAGACTTTGGCAAGGGTTTTTGAAAAGAGCGGGTTTAAGGTGCTTCGAGAATACGTGCACAATGACGCGGGAACACAAGTTGAAAAACTTGGTGAGACTTTGTGGTATTGGTATGAAAAGTTAAGAGGAAATGAAGCTTCGTTTCCTGATGGCGGATATAGGGGAGATTATGGCAAAGAGGTGGCGGAAGCAGTTGCGGAAGCTCTGGGGCCAAACCTTGAGAAATCTCAAATATCTGAAATTATCGCGTTTGGGTTAAATCATATATTTGAAGAGAATAAAGAAACATTAAAAAGAATTGGGATTACTTTTGATAAGATAGTTTCCGAGAGTAATTTGATTTCTTCCGGAGCGACAGAGGAGGTGGTTTCTGAAATGAAGTCTCTCAATGTTACCAAGGAAAGAGATGGCGCGCTTTGGTTTGTTCCTAATGATGAATTTTTGTCTGATAGGGAGAGTGTGATTGTGAGGAGCTCCGGTCAGCCGACGTATTTTGCTTCTGATATTGCGTACCATAAGGAAAAATTTACTTCTGGGTATGATCTGGTTTTTGATATATTTGGAAGCAATCACCATGGCCATGCGCCAAAACTTCAGGCGCTTACAAAACTTTTTGGATTTAATCCTCAAAATTTTATCGTCCTTTTGTATCAATATGTTCGAATAAAGAGAGGCGATGAGGCGGTGACGATGTCTAAGAGAGCTGGAACATATGTGACCGCAAAAGAAGTTTTAGATGAGGTGGGGCCTGACAATGTGATTTTCTTTTTACTGATGCATTCTCTGACAACACATATAGACTTTGATCTTGATCTCGCAAAAAAGAAGTCGCTCGAAAACCCTGTTTACTATGTGCAGTATGCTTATGTAAGGGCGAAGAGGATATTAGAGGAGTCGGGAATGGAACCTATGGTTTCTGATCTCTCACTTTTAAACACGCAACCTGAACTTGCGCTTATCAAAAAACTTTCGAATTTTCCTGAAGTGGTTTCGATGGTTTGTAAAACTTATGAGGTTCACAGGATAACGCATTATGCTACAGAGCTAGCGAGGGAATTTCATTCATTTTATGAAAAGACGAGGGTTTTGGTAGACGATAAAGATTTGTCTATGGCAAGACTTAACCTAGTGAGGTCGGTTGTGATAGTTTTAGCCAATACACTAAACTTGATTGGAGTATCAAAACCAGAAAGTATGTAATTTATGCTTAGAGATATCAAACAATTTTTTTTGCCGGAAATAGAAGAAAAGGTTCTTTCTTATTGGAAGGAGAACCAGATTTTTGAAAAATCGGTAAATAAAAAAAGATCTAAAACTTTTGTTTTTTATGAGGGTCCGCCTACTGCAAATGGTAAGCCGGGGATTCATCATGTGCTTGCGAGGAGTTTTAAGGATATCGTATTGCGATACAAAACGATGAGAGGGTACTCGGTTCCGCGAAGAGCCGGGTGGGATACTCATGGGTTGCCTGTCGAGATAGCTGTAGAGAAAGAGCTTGGACTAAAATCGAAAAAAGAAATCGAAACCTATGGGGTGGCTGAGTTTAATAAGAAGTGCAAGGAATCGGTTTGGAAATATAAAGAAGACTGGGAGAGGCTGACCGAAAGAATCGGGTTTTGGCTAGATATGAAAAACCCATATATCACTTATGAGGCTTCTTATATGGAAACTCTGTGGTGGATTTTGCAAAGCGCCTGGAAAAAGAAGCTACTTTATAAAGGGCATAGGATAGTGCCGTGGTGCACAAGATGCGGGACAGCTTTGTCTTCACATGAGTTGGCGCAAGGGTATCACGAAGTGACTGATACTTCGGTGTATGTGAAATTTAGAATTAAGAATAATGAATTAAGAATTAAGGGGCATGGTTTGCCGGTTTATATATTATCGTGGACGACGACACCTTGGACGCTGCCGGGTAACGTTGCTCTAGCTGTAGGGGAAGATATTGATTATGTTGCGATTCAGAAAGATGGTGAGATTTTAATCGCTGCAAAAGAATCTCCTTTGGGTAAAGAAGTAAGCGAGTCGGGGGAGGTAAAAGAAAATCTAAAAGGGAAAGACTTAATCGGATTGGAATATGAGTCGCTTTTTGAAGTACCTTTTCTTAAAGGTGAAAAATCTTATCGTGTTTATGCTGCTGACTTTGTGACAACGACTGATGGAACGGGTGTGGTTCATACGGCTGTGATGTATGGGGAAGATGACTATAAGCTTGGTTCTCAAATCGGATTGCCCCAAGCTCACACAGTTGATGAAGAGGGAAGATTTGTTTCGCAAGTTGGGGAACTAAAACACATGTACGCAAAAGCTCCTGAAACAGAGTCAAAAATAATCGAGCTTCTTTCGGGGAGAGGATTTTTGCTTAAAAAACAGCCGTATACTCACGAATATCCTTTTTGTTGGAGATGCGATACACCACTTCTCTACTACGCGAGAGAATCGTGGTTTATAAGGATGAGTTCTCTTCGGGATAAGCTCATAGAAAAGAATAAAAATATTTCTTGGACTCCAGAACATCTTCAGGAAGGAAGGTTTGGGGAGTGGCTCCGTGAAGTAAAGGATTGGAATCTTTCACGCGAGAGATTTTGGGGGACGCCGCTTCCTGTGTGGGAGTGTTCTTCGTGTGGTGAGACTGAAGTTATAGGCGGAGTTTCTGATTTAAAGAAAAAGGGAATTGTTCCGAATGAATTTTTCTTTATAAGGCATGGGGAGTCTGATCACAATGTAAAAAGATTTACCGGCCCTGCTGATGATTCGGAGGGACATGCGTCAAACCTAACAGAGAAGGGACGTGAACAGGTTGCGAGAGCTGCAAGGTCACTGCGGTCAAAGAAAATTGATATCATCATTACTTCGCCTTTAAAAAGAGCTAAGGAGACGGCAGAGATTGTCGGGTTTTATACTGGCGCGCGCATAATAACAAGCGAGCTTATACGGGAGATAAACCCCGGATCTTTTGTTGGAAAAACAATTGCGGAGCATAATGCGTTTTTTAAAAATCGTCTTGATAGATTTAATATAGCGCCTGAAGGAGGTGAGACGTGGCGTGAGGTGATGAGGAGACTCGCAAAGTTTGTAAAAGAAGTTCAAGAAAATCATCCAGGAAAGAAAATCGTTGTTGTAAGTCACGGCGACCCTTTATGGATTTTAAAGGGTATGTACGAGGCAAAATCGAAGGAGGATTTTTTGTCCGTGACTTATCCGAAAGTCGGAAAAATTTATCCTATTTCTGTTTCTGCTGTGCCATTTAACACAGATGGCGAAGTTGATATTCATAAGCCATTTATCGACAGCGTTCTTTTGAAGTGTCCGAAGTGTTCGGATTCTATGAGGAGAGTTAAAGAAATAATTGATGTTTGGTTTGATTCGGGTGGTATGCCTTTTGCTCAAGCGCATTTTCCTTTTAGTAAAAAACTAAAACTTAAAGGGGGATCTGAATTTAAATTTGTTTATCCTGCTGATTATATCTGTGAGGCGGTTGATCAGACTCGAGGATGGTTTTACACACTACTTGCTGAAGCTGTTGTTTTAGGAAAACCTGCGCCGTATAAGAATGTGATTTCTTTGGGTCATGTTCTTGATAAGAATGGGCAGAAGATGTCCAAGTCGAAAGGAAATGTTATTGATCCATGGGATGCGGCAGATAGGCACGGAGTTGATGTAATTAGGTGGTATTTTTATACGGTTAATGACCCCGGTGAGCCGAAGAGATTTAATGAGGCTGATGTTATGAAGACTTATAGAAGTTTTCATCTTCTTGCTTATAACTCATATTCGTTTTTGAGAACTTATCTGTCGCCATCTGTTTCTAAAACCGATCCGAAAAAATCTCCAAATATTTTGGATAAATGGATTCTTGTTCTGTGGAATGAAACAATCACTTCTGTTACAGCTTCTCTTGAAAAGTATCAGATAGGTACTGCGGCAAAGGCGTTGGATTCTTTTCTTGGTGATTTATCACGTTGGTACATAAGGCGTTCGAGAAAGAGGTTTTCTGATTCTTCGAGTGAGGACTTTGCTTTTGCTGCTGCGACTTTAACGTTTGTGCTTCGAGATTTTTCAAAGGCGCTTGCTCCGTTCTGTCCGTTTATTTCTGAGGCGATTTATAAGTCGATTATCAATGGAGCAAAAGAAAAAGGGGAGTTGTCGGTTCATCTTGAGGATTGGCCTAAATTTTCTGAACTAAAACGCAAACCTTCTGTAATTTCTGAAATGGAAGAGGTTCGCAATATTGCCAACTTGGCTTTAGCTGCGAGAACAACCGCAGGGATAAAAGTTAAGCAGCCGCTCGCTGCATTAGTAGTTAAGAATCAGAATTCGAAAATAAAAGGTAATCAGGATTTGATCGATGTTCTTAAAGACGAGGTTAACGTGAAAGAAGTAGTTTTTAATTCTTCTATCACGGAGGAGGTGGAGCTTGATACAAATATCACCCCTGAACTTTATGAAGAGGGCATGATAAGAGAGCTTACAAGACTTGTGCAGCAGGTAAGGCAGGATGCGAAATATAAAGTGACGGATATAATTAATCTTTCTTTGTTCGTGTATCCAGAATTAAAAACTGTGATACAGAAACACATGGAGACTTTTAAGAAGACTGTTAAAGCAAAAGATATTGACATGAGACAGTTTGAGGAAGAAAGACGTGGAGGTGTGTTTGATGCAGAAGTGGAAACGGAATTTGAGGGGAAAAAAATATCGGTTGCCGTGAGAAAGATTTCATAAAAAAAACAGCCCCGCAGAGCGGGGTTGTTTTTTATATCTCGATTATTACGGGAAGGATCATCGGTCTTCGCTTGGTTTTTTGGTAAATAAGTTGTCCTATTTGATTTCTTATCATACCTTTGACGTAATCCGGGTTTGCTTCTTGTTTTGGCATTTTGCCAATAACGAGCCGAAGCTTTCTTCTAATCTCATCTAAGATTTCCCGATTTTCTTTTAGATAGATAAATCCGCGTGAAATGATGTCGGGATTTTTGATGAGTCGACCAGATGATTTTTCAATAGTTGCAATTACAACTATCATACCTTCGTTTGCGAGAACAACTCTGTCGCGAAGAACTACTTCTTCTACATCTCCTACGCCAAGACCGTCTACCATTACATAGTTAGCTGGAGCTTTTTCTTCGAGCATCTTTGCGTCGTTCTTTTCCAGACTTAACGCATCGCCATTATCCAAGAGAATGACGTTTTCTTTTGGAATGTTTGCCGCAGCGGCTAACTTTTTGAATTGGGCACGGAAAAGGTAATATCCGTGAATGGGCACAACGTATTTTGGCTTTATCATTTTCATTACGAGTTTTAGGTCTTCCTGATGAGCGTGTCCTGATGTATGGATGTCTAAAAGCTTTGAGTTGTATATTTCATCCACTTGTCTGGCAATGTTGTCTTGAAGTGATTGGACACTTCTCTCGTTTCCTGGAACTACGGATGAGGAGAATATAACTGTGTCACTTCGTTTTAAACTCACTAATCTGTGTTCCCTGTTTACGATTCTCATAAGCCCTGCATTTGGTTCACCTTGTGAGCCTGTAGTCAGGATGATGATTTTTTCATCTTTGTGTTTATGAATTTCTTCGAGAGGAATGACCAGGTCTTTGGCGTATTTAACGTAGCCTAATTGTTGAGCAATGAGGAAATTGTCTTTCATCGATCTTCCGTTTAGGGCTATTTTGCGTCCTAGTTTTTCTCCGATTTTAATAATCTCAAAGAGACGAGTTAGGAGCGAAGCGAAGGTTGCAACAATAATGCGTCCTTTTGCTTGCGCCATGAGTTCGTAGAGGTTGTCGCCAACGTTTTCTTCTGACGAAGAGAAGCCTGGTCGCATGGCATTTGTGCTGTCCATAAAAACGGTGTGAATACCTTTTTTGCCTGCGATTTCAAACGCTTCTAAATCAACCGGTTTACCTTCTTTATTAACTTTAAGTCGGAAGTCGCCGAAGCTGACCATGTTTCCAACCGGTGTTTCGAGGATAAATCCAAGAGCATCGGGGATTGTATGGTCAACGGTGAAAAAATCAGCTGAAAAGTATTTACCAACTTTTACTCTGCTTCCGTGTTTAACGACTTCAAATTTTAGTTTTGGAGCGTTTATAAATTCTGCATGGCGTCTTTGTACCACTGCTTTTGTAAAGTCAGCAGTGTATATGGTTGGATTACCGAGTTTTTCGATGAGGTAATGAATAGCGGCGATGTGGTCGTAGTGACCATGAGTCAAAAATATCCCTTTGATATTTTGCTTTTTGGATTCTAGATAGGAAATGTTTGGGATGATGTAATCAATACCCGGTGTTTCTTCTTCTGGAAATTGTATACCAACATCTACTAAAACTATTTCATCTTTGTATTCGAAGAAGTAGCAGTTTCTGCCAATTTCTTCTAGTCCTCCGAGTGCAATAAATTTTACTGCATCATCTGACTTTTTTTCTGTAACTTTTTTTTCAGATTCTATAGGCGGTTTTCTTGTAGAAATTCTTTTTCGTACTACTGGCCTTCTTTTTCTTTCTGTTTCTTGCATATCTTAATTTTACTTAATAATTTTTTAAAGTTGCGCTTTAAACCTTTAATTTAAATCGACCTACTAGGTTTTTTTGAACGCTACTTCTTACTTTTTAATTTTGGATTATATTTTTATATTTTTATCCAGTGGGCAGAGAGGGACTTGAACCCTCAAGCCTTTGCAGGCACAGGCTCCTGAAGCCTGCGTGTTTGCCAATTTCACCACCTGCCCTAAGGTTTACTTAATAACTCTTTTTGTTTTCAGGTACCATTTTTCTATGTGATCAAACCTATTTGATGGGGATGGTATTAGTTTTTCATCGAAACCACCAAGGTTTTTTGTAATAGCGTATAGATAAGTTGGGGAGTATAGGAAGACAACGGGAAAATCGTTTCTGATTAGCGTCTGAAGTTTCTTTATATCATTTTCTCTTGACGGACCGTCGAAGTTTTTTCTTATTGATTCCAGTAATGAGTCTACTGTTTTGTTTTCATACATGGCAAGGTTTAGGCCAGGATGAAACCTTTCCGATGAATGCCAAAAAGAAAATATGTCAGGATTTCCTTTTAAGATGTTTCCAAAGAGAATCATGTCGTAATTTCTTGTTTTGATTACATTACCCGTTATTTCACTAGGGCTTAAAGTTACAAGATTTATGTGTATACCAATTGATTCCCAGTTTTTTGCAATCCTATCGGCTGTCTCTATCAGAAAATCTATATTTGGGACAACTAATTCAAATTCCAATTTTGATTCTTCGCCGCCAAGTTTTTTTGTTCTGACCCCATCTTCATTTTCTAGCCACCCCGCTTCATCAAGGATTTGCTTTGCGTCTTCTGTGTTATATTCGGTTGGCTTTAGATTTGAGTCATACCCTTCGATTCCCGGGTATATGGGGCTGTCTACTTTTTTTGCTTCGCCATCGAAAACTTCGGATATTACACTCTCTATATCAACTGATTTTGTTAGAGCTTCCCGGATTGCTTTGTCTTTTAAGATTGGGGCAGTGCTGCCATTGAAAAATACTGCGTAATATCTTGGGATGTCGAGTTTTAGCAGATCGTGACCAATTTTTACGTTCTTCGCTTCGCTTGACGTGATGCTTCCGAGGCCATCTATTTCACGATGATTGAATGCGTCAATAGCTTCGCTCTTATTTGAGAAAAATTTTATGTTCAAGTTTTTAATAAATGGTTTTTCTCCGATGTAGTACTCATTTTGAGAGAGGTGATACTCTTCAATGAAACCGATTTTTTTTCTGTCATATCCATTAAATGCGTAAGGGCCACTACTTACGGGTTCGAGGTTGTAATCAGATAATTTGAGGTTTGCTGATGGGATTCCTTCAAAGATGTGTTTTGGGATTATTTTGAGGGTTTTAAGGTTTTCTAAAAAGAATGCATACGGGGTTTTAAGGGAGAATCTTACTTCCATTTCGTTTATCTTTTCAACTTTAACTCCTTCCCATGTTATCGTGTACGGTGAATTTGTTTCCGGGTCTTGTATCGTTTCAATTGTGAAAACAACATCGTCGCCGTTTAGCGGTTCGCCGTCGCTCCACTTTAATCCATCCTTTAATTCAATAGTCCATGTGCGATGGTCATCGCTTACGCTGTATTTTTCGGCTAGTTCTGTTATATCGCTGAAAAGTATCTCCATTAAGTCTTTATCGACTTCATTATTTGCGCTAAGTATCGGGTTTATGACAACAGGTTGACCAATAAGACCTTCGATAAAGGTGCCGCCTTCTTTTGGGGTGATGCTTGTTTTTGTGTAATAAATATACAGCCCATTAACAATAAGAGCGATAAATAAAACAGCTAAAGCTATCTGGAATGAAAGCTTCTCGCGTTTTGTAAATGAGTTAAAGATTGCTTGTAATTTTTCGAGCATGAAGCGTGCTATCTTTTGCTATCAACCCAAGTGCTTTTTTAGGAAAGAAGGCTTATGAGCGAGAGCGCAGCGAAAACTGCTATCAATACGAGTGTTACAATAAAAATGATTTTTTCAAATCCACGTCGTGTCTGATAAAAACCGCCATCAACTCCGCCGCCAAAAAGGCCGGAACTACCAACCGCTCTTTCCTGTATTAAAATAACAGCTATTAGAGCCAATGATACTATTGCTTGGATTATATTAAGTAATGACATTATTTTTTCGTCGTTCCTCTCAAAATTATGTTAATTGCTGTAATAATCAGGGTTGCGTAGAGGAGCGGTAAGAACCCCCTAATTGTAAGGCTTGTTGACATAATGTCAAGTATGTAAAGGATTGCGCTGTTTATAACGAGGGAAAAGAGCCCTAGGGTGAGAATGATAACGGGTGTCAAAATAAACTTGATTACGGGCCTTATAACAAGGTTTACGGCGGTCAGGAGGGCGCCTACTATCAAGTATCCCTTTGCTGTAGGGGTTATTTCAAATCCTGTCACAAAGTATACAGCCGCGAAGAGGGCTACGATATTTACTATGTAGGTGGTTATTATTTTATACAGCATGAACTTTTATGCTAACCGATGGAGTAAACTTTCTCCAGTCATATCTTTTGGTTTTGGAATCTCCATAATTTCGAGAATTGTTGGAGCAACATCGGCTAGTATACCGACGGCTTCTTCTTCTATTCTATCTATCTCTGCTTCGTCTTTTTTTCTTTCAAATCCACTACCTATCAGGTGAAGCGGTACGAAATTTGGATCGTGGGTTGTCTGGATTCTACCAGTGTATGGATCTAGCATGCGTTCTACATTGCCGTGATCTGATGTGATGATAAGGATTGAATTTGTTTCGAGGCAGGCCTTTGTGATTTTTTCCATTTCACCATCAATTATTTTTATCGCTTGGAGGGCGGCATCATAGTTTCCGGTATGGCCCATGATATCGGGATTTGCATAATTTGCGACAATGAAATTAAAACCTTCTTCTGATAGTGAGTCCGTTATTCTTCTCGTAATCTCTTTAGCCATCATTTCGGGGGCATCATCTTTTTTAGGTATGTTTTGTGATGGGATGATGATTCGATATTCGCCTTTAAATGGTTTTTCTTTGTATCCATTTAAAAAGAATGTGACGTGGTTGTATTTTTCTGTTTCTGATATATGAAGTTGGAGCTTGTTTTCTTCTGAAAGGACTTTTGCAAGGGGGGTGTCGACCGTGTCGCTTGGAAAGGCGACAGGAACATCAAATTCGTTTCCGTAGTGCGTCATTGTTCCGACATATAAATTTTTAAGTTCTTTGATTGGAAACTCTCCAAAATCTTTAATGCAAAAAGGTGATGCAAGTTCACGGATGTTGTCTTCTCTAAAATTAAAGAAAAGTACTGCGTCATTATTTCCAATGCATTTTGCACCATTTCCTACTCTGGCCGGTTCAATGAATCTGTCGTCGAGACCTCTTTTGTAATAATCATCAATAAATTCATCAAGATTTTCTGTAACGAGCCCCCCGCCTGTAAGGACTTCATAAACTTTTTCGGTTCTTTGCCAATGCCGTTCCTGATCCATGGCATAATAACGTCCTGATATGGTGGATATTTTGCCAATGCCAAGATCGTCCGATAGATTTTTTACTTTTTCCAATCTAGTTTTGACGCTTTTTGGTGGGCTGTCTTTTCCGTCGCTTATGAAATGAAAAGTGATATTTGATACATTGTTTTTCTTTGCGGCGGAAATGAGGGCAAAGAGGTGTTCTTCTGATGAATCTATATTGCTTTCTGATAGAGTGCCGATGAGGTGCAGGGTACTCTTTTGTTTTTTTACGTGATTAAATGCTTGGAGAAATACGTTGTTTTGGAAGAAGCTTCCGTTTCTTATGCTTAGGGTTATCTTTGGGTAGTGTTGATATATTATTTTTCCGGCGCCTATGTTGACGTGCCCAACTTCACTATTTCCTTCTTCTTCCCACGGAAGACCAACTGCTATACCAGATGACTGTAGGGCGCCATATCTGTAGTTTTCTTTAATATATTGTATGAATTTTGGCTGGGCTACATGAATAGGGTTTGAATAATCTTTTTGCCCTATTCCCCAACCATCTAAAATGATAAGTACTACAGTTCTCTGCATAGTTTTATTCTAAAGTGGCTTTGTTTTATACACTAGGGGATAGAACTCCACAGCAACCAATATTGACGCTCTAGAGTTAGAGTAATATAAAGGTATTATACCTTTATATGAGCCGAATTATGTTATTAACTAATATTTTTACTTTTTCCAGCGTGTTTTCAGGGAATATTTTCACTAGACCCTTTTTTCATGTTAGGAAATTTCTTTCAAAAATATGTCAGAAAATATATTCCCAATTCTTGGAGCTTTACTCGTTGGTCTTCTTGTCGGTTACGTTATACGTAGGATTGCAGTAGGTCAGAGAGCGAGTTCTATTGAGCAAAAATTAAAACTACAGGTTGAAGAAGCGAAGCAAAATGCTCAAGCCGTTCTTTTGGAGGCGAAAGAAAAAGCAGCAGTTTTTTTAGATGATGCAAAAAAGGAGGAAAAGGAGAGACAGCAGCAATTGGACAAATTGGCTGATAGATTAATAAAACGCGAGGAGCTTATTGAACAACAAGTAAGACAAGTGTCTTCTAAGGAAGAGCATCTCGAAGGTGAGTTGGCTAAATTGGCAAAGCTAAAAACCGAAACGGAAGAAAAACAGTCAAAATTGGCTGGGGAGCTGGAGCGTATAACGGGGTTAAGTCTTGAGGATGCAAAGAAAGAGTTATTTTCAAAAATAGAGGATGAATATAAACAGGAATTACCATCGCTTGTACAAAAACTCGAAAAGGAAAGGAGGGATGAGATAGAAAAGAGGAGTCAGGAAATTATAACCACTGCTATACAACGGTATGCCCGTACGCATGTTGCTGAAATCACTACATCAGTATTTCATCTCCCAAATGAGGATTTGAAGGGTAAAATTATAGGACGTGAGGGAAGAAATATAAGAGCATTGGAAAGACTTACCGGTGTTGAAATTATTGTTGATGAAGCGCCTGATAGCATAGTTCTTTCATCTTTTGACCCTTTGAGGAGAGAAATTGCAAGAATGACTTTAGAAAAACTTATTAAAGACGGGAGAATTCAGCCGGCGAAGATCGAAGAAAAGGTAGAGGAATCACGACAAGAGTTAACAAAAAGAATGCAGGCCATTGGGGAGCAGGCAGCTCTCGAGGTTGGTGTTGTAGGTCTTTCTAAGGAACTTCTTCAGCTTTTAGGGAGATTACATTTTAGGACGAGCTATGGTCAGAATGTTCTTGTTCATTCAGTTGAAATGGCTCATATATCAGCAATGATTGCTGCGGAGTTGGGCGCTAACATTGAGGTCGCGAAAAAAGGAGCTCTTTTGCACGATATCGGCAAAGCGATAAGTCACGAGGTTGAAGGAACTCATGTTGAACTTGGGAGAAAGCTTCTTAAAAAATATTCTGTTGAAGAGCCGGTTATAAGAGCTATGGAGTCTCATCATGAGGATTATCCATTTTCTACTCCGGAGTCATATATTGTTGCAGCTGCTGATGTTTTGTCGGCTGCAAGGCCTGGGGCGAGGAGAGACACTGTTGAGAGTTATATTAAAAGATTGGAGGAGTTGGAAAAAATCGTTAATCAATTTGATGGTGTAAGAAATTCTTATGCACTTTCGGCAGGGCGTGAGGTGAGAGTTTTTGTTGTTCCTGAAAAAATAGATGATTTTCGTGCGCTTCAGCTTGCAAAAGATATTGCTGCTAAAATTCAGTCGGAGATGAAGTACCCCGGTGAGATAAAGGTTAATGTTATTCGCGAACTTAGGGCTGTGGAATTCGCAAGATAGCACTTGTTGGCGTAAACCCCTTATATTTGCTATACTTTCGTCAGGTATTAGGAAAAGGTCGATGAGCTACTATATGGCTATTTATTGTATTGCTTATGAAAAAAGATGGACTCGTTGACGCGGTAATGAATGCCGCGGCTATCCCAACAAAAAAACAGGCACAGGAAGCCGTTGAAGCGGTGTTTGATACCATTGTTAAAACTATGGGCCGCGGAGAAGAGGTTGCTATTGCCGGTTTCGGCACATTTCGTGTCGCAAAGCGTGCAGCTCGTGAGGGGCGTAACCCAAAGACAGGTGAAAAGATTATGATCGCGGCTTCAATTAAGCCAAAATTCCGAGCTGGTAAGCTTCTAAAAGAAGCAGTTAACTAGTTTCGACTTTCCAAATAAACAAAGCACCCCCCGCCGAAGCGGGGGTGCTTTGTTTATTTATTGGGTTTTGATTATCAACAAGAATCCTTTGTAGGCGTCTTTTAGTGATGAGATTGTGTTTTCTATGTAAGTTCTTGTTGATGGTGATGGTGTCGGGGTAATTGATGTTGGTGGCGTTGGTGTTGTTGTCGGTGTGGGGGATGCGAGTGGTGGTGTTGCTGATATTAGGTTTGTTGGAGATGGTTTAGTGGATGGTGCCGGTGATTCGGAGATTTTTATAATATTCCATTTTTTTATAAAAACTTCTTTTGCCAAGGCGCTGTATTTTTCAGCTTCTTTTATAGCATTTGAAGAATCTTCGAAAATTTTTGATTTTTCCTCATCTGTTTCAATGATTTTTTTGTAAGCAGATGATATTTTGTCGAGTCTGTTGTTTGCGATGTTTGTGATTTCCTGTGTTTGCCAAACAAGTATTAGGTTAAAAATATTTTTTGCTTCTAAATTATATTTATCCTCTCTCCAGTTTTTTATATCTGATGCGATTTTGTAAATTGTTTGTAGGTCTTTTGCGTCTTCTACTTCTTTGTAGGTGTCAGTAATATACTGACTAAAAGAGTCTAGATCTTTGGAGATTTCATCTTTTATGATTTCCAAATCTTCTGATGGTTTTTCTATTTTGGAAATTTTTTCATTGAAGTTTTTTATTTCGATAGTTGAAATGTCTAATACTCGCAGTAGTACGCTGCGTTTTAGCTCGAGTTCGAGTTCTTTTTTTGCTGTGACTGATTTAGTTATGTTTGCTTCATTGGCGTCGGTTTTTAGGGAGATTTCTGGTGATGCTGTTTGTGCGTGAGCATTATTTACTGCAAGAAAAAATATAAGCATCAGAGTGCTTATCAGCATTGAGTAATATTTTTTTGCCTTTTTTAGTTCCATGTTTCCTGTTCGGGTTGTGTGTTTTTTGTGTCGTCTATTTTATCGAGTATTGACGCTACCTCAGCAGCAGATTCTGAAAAATATTGGGCGTCTTTGAGCTCAATTCTAAATTCAAGATTTTTGGCTTCTGCTTGAAGAGTTTCTCTACTTGTTGTGTTGCCTCCGGTAAATAGTTTTATATAACTAAATGTTCCTAAACCCACTATAAGAAAGGCCGCAAAACCAATTGCAAAGGGTGAAAATATTAATCTCGGTTTTTGTGTGTATGCTTTTTCTGATACATCGAGATTGTTTTTGCTGTTTAGTATTCTTTGAAGTGAATATTGTTTGAAATTTTCTGAAATTTCAATTTGTTCAGCGTTGGTTTTAAGTATTTTTGAAATTTGTTCTTCCATATTGCTTTAAAGCATCTCTTGTATGTTGGGAAAAATTGATTTTGTTTTTGGTTTTTTGCTCGAAAGTTTTTTTAGAGTGTTTATTGCTCTGTGTTGCATGAGCCTCACCGCGCCTTCGCTTTTCTTCATAACCTTTGCGATATCTTTGTGGCTCTGATCGTTCATGAATCTCATCAATATAACGTCTTGTTGATCAGGTGTTAGCTTTTGAATAAGAGACTTAACTTTTTCGATGGACAATATATTTTCCAGATCAAGTTCTATATTTGAATCAGACTTCAAGAAGTCTCCTTCGATTTCATCTACAGATGTGTGATTTTTTTTGGTTCTGTAGTGATCAATTACTTTATTTCTCGCTATCTGGTATAACCAGCTTGAAAATGGGAATCCTTTGTCTGTGTATGTGCCAATGCTCTGCCATGCGCTCACGAAGACCTCGTGAGTAAGGTCTTCGGCCTCTTGAGTTTGGCTAACCCTCATATATATAAATCGGTATATTGGGGTGATATAGTGATTATATAGGGCCTCAAAAGCCTTACTTTCACCGGATTTTGCTTCTTGTATTAGGTTTTTTTCCCTTTCTAACATAATAAAACGAATGGCGAGATCTTTAGTTACTGTTATACCTATGTTATCATCATAAACGATTTTCATCTATTTTTGCCACAATTTATATGGACAAGCCAGCTATTCTTACAGTTGAAAAACTCAGGGTCTCTTTTGACCATAACGTCATTTTGTCTGACCTAAGTTTCACTGTTTCACGAGGTGGAACAGTCGCAATCATAGGACCAAATGGAGCGGGGAAGACCGCGCTTTTTAGATCGCTTATTGGGAGCATACCCCATAAGGGATCTGTTACCTGGGCGCCGGGAGTTCGGATTGGTTATGTTCCACAGAAGCTTGGGATTGATAGAAACCTGTCGGTTACTCTTCGCGACTTTCTTTCTTTTAAGAGGAGTATATTACATTTACCCGAGTTGGTTATTCCGGAGGTTCTTCGCTATGTTCATTTGGGAGAAGACAAGCTCAATGTTCCGCTTGGTGGACTTTCTGGCGGTGATCTGCAAAGAGCGCTTGTTGCCCTTGCTCTTATAGGCAACCCAGATGTTTTGCTTTTTGACGAACCAACTGCGGGAGTTGATCTTCCGGGAGAGGAGAGGATATATCACACGCTACATGAACTTCAGGATAGATATGGCATAACACTTATCTTTATATCTCACGATCTTAACCTTGTTTATCGATATGCTGATACGGTTATCTGTCTTAATCGGTCTTTGGTTTGTTTTGGAAGCCCCGAAGAGACTTTAAATGAGGACGTTTTAGATAAGCTTTACGGCTCGAAAATTCATCACCACCTACACCAACATGAATGATCAGGTTTTACAAATATTGTCTTTGGGGCTTATGTCACTTGTGGCTGCTGCTTCTGGTCTCATTGGAGTTTTTGCTCTGACGAGGAGGATGACTTTGGCTGCTGATGCAATTTCTCATATCGCTCTTCCAGGTATCGGCATTGCTTTGCTTTTAAAAATAGATCCTGTAATAGGAGCTGCAGTTATGCTCGTTGCTGGAGCTTTTGTTGTTTGGGCTCTTGAGAAAAAGACAAAAATTTCAACAGAGGCTGTTATAGGAATTTTGTTTACCGCATCTCTTGCGATAGGAAGCATTATCATACCGGTAGAGGAAGATCTTTTAGATGCCCTGTTTGGGGAGGCGGCTATCTTTAACTCTTTGGAGCTTGCTCTTGGGATTCCTCTCGCAATTATTATTATCTTTCTTGTTCTTAAATATAAAGACAAATTTACGCTTTCGTTTATTTCGCCGGATATTGCGAGGACGTCTGGTTTGTCCGTTTCAAAATTAGATCTTTTATATCTTTTACTTTTTGTAGGAACCATTGTTCTTGGGCTTAAATTTTTAGGGGCTTTGCTTATGGGGTCACTTATAATTGTTCCGGCTGCGGTGTCTCGAAATATCGCAAGAAGTTTTTCTTCGGATTTGCTCATATCACTTCTTGTTGCTGTGTTTTCTGCGTTTGTTGGATTTGTTGTTGCTGCGCATTACGGAATAGCAACAGGCCCTGCAATTATCATGGTTGCGGCAGGACTGTTTTTTGTAAGCGTGTTTTTCAGTGAGTAGTTTTATTTTCCTGCTTGATTCCTTTTTAAGTGGAGCGGGTAAGGGGAATCGAACCCCTGTCTTGACCATGGCAAGGTCGCGTATTACCACTATACTATACCCGCGAATCTTCTTAGAAAAAGATACACAGAATTTATTTCGCGCGCAAGTTTTATTTTGTTGGTGGGGGTTCTTTTGGGCCGTTTACAAATGGAGTTCCTTTTGGTCCTGTAAAATCTTTTTTTGATTCGATTTGTTTTTGATTTATGAAAAAAAATATTGCTGTTATTGCAATGACTGAAACTATTGCGGCTATTATTATTTTTTTCATATAGATTGATAATGATTTACTATAATAATATAGGAAAACGTTTTATGAATATAATCGAAGTACGCGAAGATGACAGGGATTTATGGAATTCTTTTGTTGGTGAAAATTTTCCGCCGGTAGGTGGGTTTTTGCAATCTTGGGAATGGGGAGAGTTTAAGGGAGTTCTTAGTCACCCTGTAAAAAGATTTTATATGGAGTCTGGAGGGGGGTGGATTCTCGCATTTACGATAGAAGACCATTCTATATCTTTTGGTTTGCGGTATGAATATGCACCGAGGGGCCCCGTGTTTGCAAAGCATATTTTAGAAAATCCAAAGGAACTGGTTTCTGTGATTAAAGTTTTTAAGGATTATCTAAAGAAAACATATCCGGGTGTAACTTTTGTGCGGCTTGAGCCACCAATTAGTGAACAGTTGTCGTATCTTTTAAAAACAGATTTTAATTTCCCCAAATATTATATCCAGCCTAGATTTAATAGTGTTGTTAATCTAAAAAATAGTGATGATGAAATATTTAAATCTTTTTCGAGGGATATGAGGCATGATATCCGAGCAGCGGAGAAGCGTGGAGTTAATGCCGTCATGAATTCGTCTCTAGATGAAAAAGAAATGAGTTTATTTTTAGGAATGCAGAGAGATACATCGAAAAGAGCCGGCAAAGAGGTTTATCCGAGTAAAAAATATTATGAAACCTTGTTTGATAAGTTGCCTCCGGAAGAAATGAGGGGGGACAGGTTAACTCTGACGGTGGGCGCTTTTATTGCATCTTATGACGGTGAACCTGTAGCGATTCATCTTGTAGTGTTTTTTGCGGATACCGCGACTTATCTATATGGAGCTTCTTTTTCAGGTAAGCCTTCTTCAAAGGCGACATCGTATCTTCATTGGTATGCGATGTGCGAAGCAAAGCGTCTTGGATATTTTTGGTATGATATAGGAGGGATAGATCAAAAACGTTGGCCGAGTCTTTCTTATTTTAAAAGTCAGTTTGGTGGAAAAGTTGTAAGCTATCTTGGAAATATTGATCTTGTTTTAAAACCTTTTTCTTATGATTCGTATAATTTTATGAGACGGATAAAATACCCTGATATGTGATAGATGTGGCCAGTGCTGTATCTTTTTTTACACTGGCCACTTGGCTATTGTTTCCATAGCCTAACTTTCGGTTGTACTCTTCGGAGAGTTTTTTCACATCCCCTGAAAAGTGTTGCGATAACTCCGAGTAGTATCAGAGAGATTGCAAGTGATATTACAAACCCCATGTCACTCTCCTTATTGGGTTTCCGGTGAGTGAAGATCTAATTTTAGTGTAACAGCTTTTTCTAAATTTATCTGTGAGTTTTTTACCTTCTTGATTCTTGGTGTGGTTTTCGACACAATACTTAAGGCATATTAATACGTCCTCGTCCCGCAGTAACGGGACTCGGGATTTCACGCCCTCGTCGTTCAACGGATAGGACGCAAGATTGCGGATCTTGTAATAGAGGTTCGATTCCT
>PFAZ01000005.1:0-4453 GCA_002773535.1 Candidatus Harrisonbacteria bacterium CG10_big_fil_rev_8_21_14_0_10_40_38
AAAGACTGGCCTTCTCGAAGGTATTTTGGTCGAAGGCGAAGAAGATTTTGACTATGATAAATCTAACAAATGTTTTCGCTCCCGAAGGTGCGGAGACAACGAATGCCTGGGCGAAAAAGTAAATAAGATTTCCTCTATTACCCCGTATATGCCTTAAGATCACTTACAGCACTTTGATAGATCTCTTCGATTTCAGCAAGATCTCCAGCGTCTTTAGCCTTAAGCACTTTGGCCGCATCGTATATTTTTTTAATTTCCTCTAGAGTTCGATTGGCAGCTTCACGTGAAGGCTTACGAATCACTTCTTTTATCGCACGATCTTTAAACCAGTGAAAAACCTCATGGATGGAATAGTAAAGGATTGAACCGCGTTTCTCTACTTGACCTAAAAACTCAATCTGTGCCTTAGATCCAAGCTGATACACCGTCTCTAGCTCCTTTAAGAGCGGTGTTGGCTTGCCCTGAAGTGCTGAAATAAATTGATTCCCATAGATTGGAGTCCACCACGGATCCATTCCGCCTGGCTGCGATCCAAAGTTAAACTCGATGAAATAATAATTTCCATTTTTGTCTAACATTACATCTGCTCCACCTGAAAGGTATTGGTATTTTTCAGGTGCTTTATTGAAAAATTTTGTTAAAAATTCAGATGCCTTTTTTGTTTGTTCTGGCAAATATTCATATGAGTGCCTAGGCTCGGTGTATACGGATTCGCCGTCTATAAAAATGACTCTGAATTCAAGCGGCTTTCCCATAGGAGAAACTTCTGGATTCAATGTTCTTTGAATCAATAGCTTTTCTGGTTCAAATAGCAATGCCCTCATTACAGATGTAGAGAGGTATGGATCGTCAGCATTTTTTAACAATCTCTCTGCGTCGGCCGACGTTCTTATCTCATCGAAGTTTTTCGGTTTAGAAATCGTATCCTGTATTCCACCCAGCTCATCTATGAATTCTTTGATCCAATTTCGAATTGTTTTTTCGTCTGCCATTGTATTGAGTAATCCGCCACCTTCCATTCCCATCGAATCGTCAATTCTCTTTAAAAACGCTCCTTCAGGAAATGCTGTTCTTGAATATTCAATGTATCGACGAAGTAGAAGTCCAATTTTTTCTTCATTGGATCGAGTTGCATCAACATTAGGGTTATTCAAAAGGTATAGAATAGCGTCCATTGCTTCGCGGCGAGTTTTGTCGAATTCAGAAAGCCTATCCTTCGGAATCACCTCCCATGCCGACTTAAACGGGGGCATAGCGTCTTTTGAAATGCTTTTCGCGAATTCTGCTTCAACTATCTTATTGTCAAGTTCGTGATGTAGCTTTTCGTATCCCAAGTGTGGATTTATGGTTCCACGAACTCGATTGGCCAGTTCTGGGGCGTTGCCAGGATGAAGAGCCAGTCCATTTAACGTGGTAAACGTTTTCTTTCCCTCGTAATCGCCCGCAAAAACGACAGGAACTCCATAGAGTTTTTCAAAAAATTCCTTTTCCCCTTCGGTGGTTGGGGTTTTCTCTGGAACGACGACAAAAAGCCCGTCCCTGTTTGCAATTTTTTGAAGCTCCTTAAGCCCGCGCGTCCTAGTTCCGGTATTGGGCGACTGGAGGCTTTCCCAAGCAGCATCATCTCCGGTTTCTTTATTTCTAATTCGATCATCGAAGGGCCAATATCTTTTAGTATTGGCATGTATCGCCGCTGCAACACAATCTTGGGTTCCGTCCAGCTTGGCCCGTGCCCGAGATTGCTCGCGAGCCTCCCGAGGACCGGCCACCACTGATTGAAAGAAGAGAATCAACGCAATTAAAAACTTCACAGCTCCTCATCGGATTTCACAATACGCTGCCTTAATATAACTATATGCGTCACTATTCTAAAACTTCGGCTATGACTATTTCCTCAATACTGACAGTGACGGGACCAAGATTTTGACCACCCTGCTCGAAATGCCCTAAGTAAAGACTGGCAGTGAATTCGACCTTACTCCCATCAATTAACTGAGTGAGGTCCATCCGTTCAGGAACTAAAGTGAATAGTTTTTCTCCCTGATTTTTTGCATCAATATAATGCTGCCAAGCTTGTGAACGCGGATGCCCGCCAAGCCCCACTTTTGCAATAAATTGATATTTGTGGGGCGGATGAAACAACGGCAGATGAGAAACATAAGTTTGCTCATCCCCAAATAGAATCATTCCATGAATGGATGGGACATCGGCCTTGCTCGGTTGCATGCTCATGAGAGCGAAGAATGTATAAACGACTAGCTTTTTCATATGGTTTTCCTTTTCGCGATGAAAATAAGACAAAATTCCTACTTTAGTAAAATTAATTGATTTAATAAGTATATTAATATAATTAATATACATGGACCTGTCATCCGATCGCCTAAATGCACTTTCTGCTCTTGCCCGATTTAGAAATTTTTCAATCGCCGCCCGATCCCTAGGAATTACGCAATCGGCCCTGTCACAGCGAATTCAAAAACTCGAGGACGATCTAGAAGCCACCCTCATTGTGAGAGATCCATCCGGCCTTCGACTTACCGATACTGGTGAAAAGCTTACTCATTTTTCAAACCAAATTTCAGACCTAGAACGAGAGGCTTTGGGCCAAATAAAAAAAATTCCGGGCAAATTAAGCGGGATCGTTAGAATCGCTGGGTACTCGTCTATAACTCGCTCCCTGGTTATTCCGTCATTGAGGTCGCTTGCCGATACCCACCCCGATTTGCGTTTTGAAATTTCATCTAAAGAAATCCGAGAATTGATACCCATGCTTCGAAGGGGGGAAGCGGATTTTGTCTTGCTAAACCGTGAAATCGAGGGCGAAGGGCTTGAACGCATTCACCTCGGCGTGGAAGAAAACGTTTGCATCGTTCCTGGCAAATTGCCCTTTCCGGACATCTATTTGGACCACGATCCAGACGACCTCACCACGATCCGATTTTTCAAGAGGCAAAAGTCTCAACCTAAAATCATAAAAAGAAGCTACTTTGATGACATTTATGGCATTATTGACGCCGTCCAAAACGGCCTAGGGAAAGCCATCGTATCGAAACACCTCATCAAAAACCTAAAAAACATTACGATTCAAAAAGGACTCCGGTCCCTTAAAGAGCCCATTATTCTCTATTACCTATCATCGCCATACCAGACGCTCAAAAACAAAGAGGTTGTTAGAGTCCTCGGCACCGAAATTCCAAATCTATTGACACAATAAGTCATTTTAGATATACCCTCGCTCCTGACCACCAATCATCAGGAGAAAAAAATATGTTTTTAAATATACTGCCCGTTTTAGTTTTAAGCGCGCTCGGAGCTGATCCAAGCAATCCACAAATTTCAATCGAAGGTCCCACCGCCCAGATTTATTATGAAAACCTAAACGTAGCCGAGCAGAGCATGACCTCAATCCCTGAGCGACGAACTTATCGAAAGTTAGTGGATGGCATGACTTGCACGAAAGGCCGCAATATGATGCGAGCCGGCGGTTCGACCACATTTCGATGCACGATCGAAGAAGATTTAACCCCAAATCAAATTGAAGCTATTTATAACAACCTCGAACTAAATGAATCGCACGAAAACCGACCCGGCGCACGAATCAGTAAAAAACGCGTTGCTCACGTTGATGGCGACTTCATTTTTATTCGATCGGCATTAGTCGCTGGCCCCGGTCGCTCCAAGATTAGATACTATTTCGAATACCCTAGCGCATACGACGAAATAGAACTCAGCTCCGTCACCACGATTGGAAAAGACGCTCAAGCTATTTATGAATCACTGGATGTGACTCCTAGAGAAAGACGAACCGTTGGTGCGCAGTCATTTGAAAAATCAGTCGGATCACTTTCTTGTTATCGATCGTCAACACCAGGCCCTCGATCTAAAGTTCGATACCAGTGTACGCTTGAAGGATTATTAGATTAGGATTAAATTGAATATTAAAAAAAGCGAGCCTGGTGACAATACCGGGCTCGCCTAAATTTGTTTCTAATTGTCTAGATACTATTTCTTACATTCAGCTTCTGAAACTTCCTCGCCCACTACACGAAGAACCCAGTCACCTCTTACTCCGAAAGTTGCAGAATAATTCCATCCGCCGGGATTGGCCATGATCACGTTTTTAGTCATGTCCATAATGCCGTCAATATCGCGGTACACAGAAGGTGTTCCACTATGCGTGAACTCGATAGCGGCACCGATTAGGTCTCCCCCACGGGCACATCCCAATTTCGTGTCAGCACCTTCAGCAGGTACATCGTTCCAATAAGGACCAGGTGTCACTTGAGCAGCGTTTACGATCTGTTCAGGAATCGATGCTCCTCGATAATTTGCGTCTAATACTGCCATATTAAAATAGACTGCAACAGGTGCCGTATTTGTTTCAACGGGAGATGCATTAGTGCCAATCATTTCGGAACCCATTAGGATTCTGAAATTTTTGACTTTGAAAAAT
>PFAZ01000005.1:4687-5177 GCA_002773535.1 Candidatus Harrisonbacteria bacterium CG10_big_fil_rev_8_21_14_0_10_40_38
ATCTAAAAGTTTTAATATCTCGTAGTTTTTCCTTTTAGAAAAAATTAAAATTATTTGGTGTCTCTATTTTACCAAGCTCGCACCTATTTCCAAAATCGCTGATGTGCCACGCGCTCCGCGCGTGCGAAATGGGTTCGCGCAAAGGTTAATATGTCAGCACAAATAGAAACTTCGTCAGAATTAAGAACAGGAGACCGCCGCGCCGTCGGCGCGACGGAGAGCAAATAGGCGCGTCGCTCCGCGACGAATTGGGACGGGGCGGGCACGGAAAAGCGGACGGTTTTGTTCTTGTTTCGTATCCAATAATTTTTTCAAAATTATGACTAAACCAAAATATTTTCTTTACGCTCGTAAATCAACGGAAGATGATGATAAGCAGATTATGAGCATTGAAGCGCAGTTGTTTGAATTGCGAGAATTTGCGCGTAAAGAAAATCTTGAAATCCTTGAGAAATTTCAAGAGTCGAAAAGCGCAAAGACGCCGGGGCGA
>PFAZ01000005.1:5247-23441 GCA_002773535.1 Candidatus Harrisonbacteria bacterium CG10_big_fil_rev_8_21_14_0_10_40_38
GAGGAGTTAGGAAATGTTGGAATATTAGCGTGGCACCCCGATCGGCTCGCCAGAAATAGTATTGACGGTGGGCGTGTTATTTATGCCGTTGATACTGGCAAAATAGTGTCTTTGCGCTTTCCGACATTTTGGTTTGAACCCACTCCGCAGGGACTTTTTATGTTGCAAGTGGCGTTTGGACAGAGCAAATATTACAGCGATAACTTAGTGCAAAATGTGAATCGCGGCATCCGCCAAAAATTGCGTCGCGGCGAATGGTTAAATCTTGCTCCCTTTGGCTATGTGAACAATCCGCGCACGCGGAATATTGAACCGCACCCGACAAAATCGCGCGTGGTGGTGCGAGCATTTGAACAGTACGCCAAAGGGACGCATACCTATGTCTCACTGGCGCAATTTTTGGCGGACTTGGGAGTGGTGACGCGAAACCAAACGCCACTTGCCAAAGTTTCCATCAAAAAATTATTGACGAATCGGGCATACTTGGGTTTCGTCAAACATCATGGCGAATGGTTTGATGGAAACTTTGAGCCACTTGTTTCCCCGCAATTATTTGAAGCCGCACAAAAAGTTTTGAAAGTACGAGAATGTCCTCGCAAGACGCGCAAAAACCACGATTTTCCATTTCGCGTTCTTTTTCGTTGCGGTGAGTGTCAAAGCATGTTTACCGCGCAATACGCGCATGGCAACGGCGGGACATATCGCTATTATCGGTGCACGAAAAAGAAAGGCGCGTGTTCGCAGGGTTATTTGCGGGAGGACATTCTCGTATTTCAATTAAAGGAGCGGCTTCAAACAATATCACTTTGCGAAAAGTACACCGATTGGATGTTGGCGAAAATTAACGAGTGGGAACAGGAAGAAATTGCTTTATCGCAAAGTGATGTTCAAAATCTTTCTACTAAAATCAAAGCGAGCGAGGAGCGCATGGAAAAGTTAGTTTCCGCATATCTCGACGGCGATATTCCGAAAGCAAGTTATCTCACTCGCAAGGACGAAATTATGCGCTCTCTCGCTACTTTGAAAGCCAAAAGGAAAGATTTTGAACGCGGGGAGAACAAGTGGGTCGAACCACTGCGGGAGTGGGTTTTGGATACGAAACAAGCCAATTTTTTGTCCTTATCCGACAACTTCTCCGAAATTGCCTCCTTCGTCAAAAAAATCGGAACGAACCATGTGGTTCGTGACAAATCCGCCCGCTTTTCCGTGCCCGCCCCGTCCCAATTCGTCGCGGAGCGACGCGCCCGTTTGCTTTCCGTCGCGCCGTCGGCGCGGCGGTCCTCCGTTCTCAATTCTGACGAAGTTTCTATCTGTGCCCGGGGTGGGGGTCGAACCCACACATCTTGCGATACACGATTTTGAGTCGTGCGCGTCTGCCAGTTCCGCCACCCGGGCTTGAGGTTGTCCGGGTTGATTATACGCTAAAAATATAGTATTGTGAATGGCATATTTAGCCTATGGAACCTGTAGCTCAAGACCATATTTTCCTTATAGAAGTTGCAAATATTCGACCAAACCCGCAGCAGCCGCGGCGTGATTTTGATGAAGATAGTTTGCGGGAGCTTGCCAGCTCTATTCGTGAATTTGGAATTTTGCAGCCACTCACAGTTTCTAAGATTGAACAGGAAACTGAAGTTGGAACACAGGTTCTCTATGAACTGATTGCCGGAGAGCGACGTTTGCGAGCTGCAAAATTAGCCGGGCTTGAAAGAGTGCCTGCAATAATAAGGAATGTTGCTCTTGATAAAGAGAGACTTGAACTCGCGATAATCGAGAACATACAGCGTGTTGATCTTAACCCCGTAGAAGCGGCCAGAGCTTATGCACGACTTCAGGACCAGTTCGGTCTAACTCAAAGAGAAATCGCCGCGAGAGTTGGTAAAAGTAGGGAGACGATTGCAAACACGATTCGTCTTCTTGGGCTTACTGCTCAAATGCAGGATTCGCTAGCAAAGGGAGATATAAGCGAGAGTCAGGCAAGGCTTTTGCTTTCTGTTGCCGATATCGCAACCCAGCAGGCGCTTTTTGAGGATTTGCTTTTAAGAGGTCTTAGCGTAAGGGAATTGAAAGCAAGAATTCAAAAAGTAAGACCAGTTACAACAGATGCGGAGGAGTCTGTGAGGTCAGCTTCTTTGATTGATCCTGAAACGGTGATGGTTCAGAGGGAGCTTGAGGAATTTTTAGGAGCTCGTGTAAAAGTGGAAAAAATGGGAGCTACCGGAAAGATAACAATAAATTTTTATTCACCCGAAGAATTGGAAGGGATCATTCAAAAACTTCTTGAAAAATCTTCAGCTGAATCAGATAGGAGCGAATTTCATTCTCCTTCTGCTTCGGACTTTATCTAAAATTTATTCTTCTTCTTTAGGTTCTTCTTTTTCTTCGTTCTTTTCAGGTTCGGGAACACCTTCGGGTCTTTCCCATGAAGCGTATTTGCATTCTGGATATCTGGAACAGCCCCAGAAAATTTTGCCTCTTGCTCGTCCGCGACTAACCCTTCTTTCAACTATTTCACCTTCGGAACATGTTGGGCATTTAACTCCGGTTTTTCTCGGAGCTGTTTTATTTGTTCCTGATCCTTCGAGGCGTTTTGTGTTTTTGCAATCCGGGAAACCGGTGCATGCTAAAAATTTACCAAACCTTCCGAGTTTAACAGCCATTGGCTTTCCGCATTTTTCGCATACTTCGTCGGTGGTTTCTTTCACGAAGTCATCTTTAGAAACTTCCGCGTATTTTTCTTCTAATTGCTTTTCAAATGGTTTATAAAAACTGCCGATGATGGTTTGCCATCCCGATTCTCCTTCAGCTATGTCATCGAGTTCATCTTCCATTCGCGCGGTAAAACCGATATCAACTATGTCAGGAAAATGTTCTGTGAGGACTTTATTTACAAGCTCTCCAATTTCAGTTGGTTTGAATCTACCAGCTTCTTTTATAACGTATTGTCGTGTTTGAATAGTTGAGATTGTTGGAGCATAAGTCGAAGGTCGGCCAATGCCATTTTCTTCAAGTGTCTTTATGAGTGTTGCTTCGGAATATCTTGGCGGTGGTTCTGTCATATGTTGATTTGGGGTGATCGATCTTAGATCGAGCTTCTCGTCTTTTTCAACTGCTGGAGCTTCGCGTTCTTCGAGTTTCTGTGGCCAAACCTTTAGATAGCCATCAAATGTTATTGCCTGACCGGTTGCTTTGAAAAAATGTTTCTTTTCACTTTTATCTTTTGGCATTGCTTCTATGGTGACGGTTGTTGAGGAGATTTTTGCCTGTGGCATTTGTGAGGCTGTGAATCTCTGCCAGATAAGTTCATATAATTTTTTTCCATCAGCGTTGTCTACGCTAGCGTTCTCGGGAGAAAGACCTGGGTTAGTTGGTCTGATGGCTTCGTGGGCTTCTTGAGCGAGTTTTGATTTTGCCTTGAATGCTCTTGGGGTGTCGATAGCATATTTTTCACCAAGATTTTCTGTAAGCCAAACTTTGGCGGATTCGACGGATTCTTTTGAAAGGTTTACTGAATCGGTACGCATATATGTAATAAGACCGTTTTCGTAAAGTTGTTGAGCAATCACCATTGTTTTTTTGGATGAAAACCTGAGGCGTTTTGCCGCTTCCTGTTGAAGGGTGCTTGTGATAAATGGGGGAAGGGGGTTTTTGGAAGATTCTTTTTTTTCTACTTCGTTTACAGAGTAATCTGCAGTTTCCAGTTTTTTTACAATTTTGTCTGCGCTTTCTTTATTTTCAATAGAAAATTTTTCAAGATTTTCATTTCCTATTTTAAATAGTTGAGCTTCAAAATCTTTTTCTTTGTCGTTTTGCTTTCCAATGTTTGCGCTGATTGTCCAATATTCTTTTGGTTTAAAGTTTTTTATTTCGGTTTCGCGATCTACGATTAGGCGAACTGCAACTGATTGAACTCTGCCAGCAGAAAGACCACCGGCAACTTTTTTCCAAAGAAAAGGTGATAGTTTATAACCAACGAGTCTGTCTAAAACTCTTCTCGCCTGTTGAGCATCTACCATGTGGTCATTTAGTTTTCTCGGGCTTTTGAGAGCTGATTCTATAGCGGATTTTGTGATTTCGTGGAAAACAATCCTTTCTATTTTTTTATCGCTTCCGGATAACTTAAGAGCCTGCATGAGGTGCCACGCTATTGCTTCTCCTTCTCTATCTTCATCAGTTGCGAGAATTATGGTATCGCTTTTAGCCGCTTCTTTTTTTAGCGCGGTGACCGTTTTTCTTGTTCTTGTTGGTATGACGTATTGGGGTTCAAATTCGTGCTCTACATCGATACCAAGTTTGCTTTTTGGCAGGTCTCTGACGTGGCCGTAACATGATACGACAGTGTAATCTTTGCCAAGAAATTTGCCGATTGTTTTGGCTTTTGTTGGTGACTCTACAATTACTAAGTTCATGTGTTATAAAAAATATTTTCCCTGATCTTCTTTAATATAGTCTTCTAGGAGAAGTATTGTTATTGTTTTACTTGCGACGTTTATTGGCATATTGAGCTTTTTTGCGATTTCATCAATTTCCATGCTTTCGCCTGTCGCCTTGAGAAATAGAATAACGTCTTTGCTTTCTTTGTCAAATTTTTCGTTTTTTAGGATTTCTTCATTTTTTTCAAAAAGTTCTGAATTTTCCAATCCTAAATCTTTCAATATGTCACTTGGATCTGTCACTAGAGAAGCACCTTCCTTTATAAGTTCATGAGAACCATGGTAGTTTCTATGTTCTATGTTGCCGGGGATGACCCATACACTCCTGTTTTGTTCTATGGCATATCTGGCAGTTGATAGAGAGCCGGATTTTTGCGGAGCTTCTATTACAAGGATACCATCTGAAAGGCCGCTGACTATCCTGTTTCTTTCCAAAAACCTGTGGGGTCGTGGTTCGAGGTCTTTTGGGTACTCTGATACAAGAGTTCCATTTTTGGATAGAATTTCTTTTGCTAATCTTTCGTTTTCTTTTGGATATATTGTGCCCAAACCATTTCCCAAAACTGCTATAGTTTTCCCATTAGCTTTTAAGGCGCCTTTGTGGGCATTGGCATCAATACCAAGAGCGAGACCGCTTACTATTGTGATCCCTGCTTTTGCCAGTTTTTCGGAAAATTTTTCGGCAAGTCTTTTTCCAACTTCGGTTGCTTTTCTAGTTCCAATTATAGCAATGCATTTTTCAGACTTTTGGAGAGGAGCTCCTTTATAGTAGAGCGCTAGCGGGGGATACGGTATTTCTTTTAGGAGATTGGGATAATTTGAATCTTTTTCTAGGACGATTTCAATATTTTTTTCTTTTAATTTGCTCCATTCTTTTTCGCCATCCGGTTTTTCGAGAAATTCTCCGGCGGCTGATTTCCATGCGCTCAGCCAATTTTTTTTATGCTTTTCTGCATATTTTTTAAGAGCAGCGTAGTTTCCTCCGCACTTCATTGCTAAGAGATTGAAGTTTATTTTTTCTTCTTCTGGTGCCATGTTTTTATCGGGGCTTTGTGGTATCATAACATTTGTTGAATTTCTGTTTCTATGGCATTTACTGGGTCTTTGCAGAAAAAGTTTATTTTACAGGTTAGCCTTGCGGGGGGGATAATTTTTTTACTTGTTATTGCACATGTTTTTGTTGTGTTTGATATAAAACGTCGTAATAAAAATATACAGGAGATGCGATCTGAAGCGGCTTTTAACCAGCAAGCAACACAATCTTTTGTTCTTTTGACTGAGCAAGAAAAACAGGCAAATAAATATAGTGATTTTTTAAATAATATCTTGCCTGCGAGAGATGATCTTATTCATTTTAATCAGGTGCTTCGTGATCTTGCTTCAAACTATGATGCGAGCGTTGGTTTTGTTTTTGGGGTTGAATCTCCAAGTACTGAAACAAGTCCTGGTAGTACATCTTTTAGATTGACGATTGATGCTCCGGCAGATAAGTTCTCTGATTTTATAGAGGCGTTTGATACTATTTCTTATCTTGTTGCTTTTGACTCTATAGAATATTCACGTCTTGATAGCGGGTTTGTAAGAGTGCAAATATCGGGTAGGGTTTTTACAAAATAGTTATGAACTCATCAAATTTAAAGAAAAAAGAACAGATATTGGTTTTATTTTCTTTTCTCTTGCCGATTATTCTTCTCTTATATACTATATTTGTATTCCGCTCGCTTGCGGCTCAAGTAAGTGAATTATCTTCGGGCGGATCTAGTTCTGGTTCGGTAATTACACAATTTGACCTCGAGGGTCTTAATGATATAGTTTCCCAAAACGGGGGAGGTATCTCTCCATAGTGTTTCTTTGGGCGTGTAGTTCAATGGTAGAACGCTGTCCTGATAAGACAGAGGCCGAAGGTTCGATTCCTTCCACGCCCACACTTCAACTTACTTAGTCTGCTTCGGTATTATATTTTTCCTTATTTTATGATCTATACGGTAAAGCTTATTTCAAAACGAGAGGTTGCAAAAGGTACAATGCTTTTTGAATTTAGTAGACCGGATGGTTTTGAATTTCGAGCTGGTCAGTTTTGCGAGTGGAAGATATTTAATCCTGCTTATAATGATGATGAAGGTTCTTTGAGGTCATTTTCAATCTGCTCACCTCCGGAGGAAAAAAATTTATGGATTGTGACAAGGATAAGAAAAAGCGCATTTAAGCGCTCGCTTGATGAGCTGCCGATGGGAGCTGAAATACAAATGGATGGGCCGTTTGGAAATCTTGTTTTGCATGGAAGAGATGAGAAGCCGGCAGTGTTTTTGACGGGAGGGATTGGCATAACGCCTTTCTTTTCTATGATCGGTGACATAGCACATAAAAAACTGTCACATAAGATAACGATGTTTTATTCAAACAGGACTTTTGGGAGTACTGCATTTTTTGATGAATTGAAGAGTTTTCAGGAAGAGAATAAAAATTTTGTCTTTGTTCCCACTTTTACCGATGAGGCTACGAGTTCTTGGGATGGTGAGAGGGGATTTATAGATGAGGCAATGATAAGACGGTATGTAGACAATATCGCTTTGCCGATTTACTATATAGCTGGTCCACCGCAAATGACGTCATCTATGTGGCAAATGTTGAAAGGTATGGGCGTGCATGAAGATGACATTAAGATGGAGGAGTTTCCAGGCTATTAGGGTCTAGCGCGTTTAGCTCAGTGGTAGAGCGTTTCATTGACATTGAAAAGGTCGGAGGTTCGATCCCTCCAACGCGCACAAGTTTTACTATTTTTTTATTTTGTGGTATTTTGATTTTGGATCTTTTAGTGGAGGGCATTGAATGAGTTTCGAAAAAGAGGATGGCTCATGTGAGGTGATTGAGGACGGTTTGTGCCCGAAGCGTGGTGGTCATTACATCAGAAAGACGGTTTTTCCAAGAGACGGTATTCGGTGGTATGTTCATGGACTGGAGAGAACCTGTGTAGAAAGGAGCCTTAGGTCGTGTTTTCACAGATTGTCATCTGGCTCGGGGCGTTCCTCGTCAGCTCGCCTGATGGGGAGTACTTTGGACACGGGCAGCTTTTCATCGCGGACGTCCTACCGTCGGCGCCTGGTCCGGAAATTGTACTTTTGGAGATGGATGGCTCCGCGATAGTTTTTGTGATCGATTGGGAGGCGCCGCTTGTGGATCGTGGACCGGCGTTTGATATGCCGGTGAGGTGGTGGTATAGACTTTCACCGGCGCCTCATGATCCTCGACCCAATCCACGATTGGGAAAGAGTGGTCACTACGAGGCGAAAAAACTTGGGGATAGGTGATTTTTTCTTCCGAGCTCTGCGGTTCGCGCTTTTCGAAGACGCGAACCGTAGGGCTCTTTTTTTTATAAAATAAGTGTTGCGATTGAAAGGTAAACCAAAACACTGATTATATCCTGAATGATTGTGGCGATGGGGCCACTTGCGTTTGCAGGGTCAAGTTTTAATTTACTAAACATGTATGGAATCATTAGACCCGTTATTAATGATGAGAGTGTGGCAACAAACAGAGAAATTCCGAAAACCATACTTATGAGGAAGTTGTCGTAAAGAAGGTAGGTTGTTTCTATAAGTGTTGCGCTTATGATAAATCCAATGATTAACACTATTCCCGATTGTTTAGTAATATATTTTAAAAATGAAAGATTTTGATTTATTGCAAGATCTCTAATTATAAATGCTTGCATTTGGGCGCCTACTGCTTCGGCTATGTAAACTATTAGAGGAATAAATGCGGCTAAAATAATATTTTGAGAAATTGTTTCTTCAAATCCTTTGACGATACCTGCTGCAAATAAACCGCCAATAAGTCCAATTATGAGCCATGGGAGACGATGTTTGATTGATTTTAATATTGATAGATGAGTGAGGTCGTCGAAAGTTCCTTTAAAATAAATTCCACCAAATCGGAGAATATCTTCGACGCCTTCTTTGTCAATAATTTTTAAAATTGCGTCAGATGAAATTGCGCCCAAAAAAATATTTTCTTTATCTACTATCGGTAAGGCTTTTATATTGTGTTGCAATGCTGATAGAGCTGCTTGTTCTTGGTGTGTGTGAGGTCTCGCACTAATAATTTCTCTTTGCATTATGTCTTTTACTTTTTCGTGGTCTTTTTCGTGCGCGAAAAATTCTTTGATAGAAAAAACGCCGATAAGATGACCGGCTTTGTTTGTGACATATATGTAGTTTATGGAATCAAATTCTTTGCCTCTGCTTTTTAGCAGGTTGCTTACTTCGGTAAATGATGCGTCTTCTTGAACTGTTGGAATTTTTTCTTTCTCAGTCATTATTCTTCCCGCGGTATCTAGTGGAAATGTGTGTTGAGTTGTCTGATTCATATTTCTATAAGTTTACCAGATTTTTATTTTGTATACCCAATAGCGATTATTAATTTATTTTACTTTTATAGTTTGATTCCTCCCGATTCTCGAAGTAGTATAGACATGTTATGGATAATATCCTGAAAAAATTAATGATATCTGAAAAGACGAGGCAGGAGACTACTCTTGACCTTATTCCTTCGGAGAATGTTGCTCAGCCTGAGATGCTTGGAATACTTGGGTCGCCTTTGGTTAATAAATATTCGGAAGGATATCCGGGTGCGCGGTATTATCCTGGAAATGAGTTTTGTGATGAAATCGAGTTGCTTGCAAAGGAGCGGGCGCTTTCTGTGTTTGGTGTCTCCGGGTCTCTTTGGAATGTTAATGTTCAGCCATATTCCGGATCTCCGGCAAATCAGGCAATTTATTTTGCTCTTGCAAGAAGTGGAGACACAATAATGGGTCTTTCTCTTGCTCATGGGGGACATTTAACACATGGACATCATGTAAGTTTTTCTGGAAAACAATATCGTTCTAATCCTTACGGAGTTGATTTAAAGTCTGGTCTTATTGATTATGACGAACTTAAGGCTTCGGCTTTTGACGCAAAACCAAAGATAATTTTTTCTGGATCGAGCGCATATCCTAGGCAAATTGATTTTGAAAAAATAGGAAGCATTGCGCGCGAGGTTCAGGCTTATCATGTTGCTGATATATCTCATATCGCCGGGCTTGTTGCCACGGGTTTACACCCGAGTCCTTTTCCTTATGCGGATGTTGTAATGACCACAATGCATAAAACGCTTCGTGGTCCGAGAGGAGCGGTAATATTTTCAAGAAATAAAGATATGAGTGTTCAGAATGAAAATGGTGATAGCGAGGAGCATGTAAAAACTATATCGGAGGCGATAGATAGGGCGGTTTTCCCCGGTCTTCAGGGTGGGCCGCATAATAATGTTACGGCTGCTATTGCATGGGCTTTTTCTGAAGCGATGGGCAAAAAATTTAAATCTTATATGGAACGGGTGGTAAAAAATGCAAAAGTTTTATCCGAAGAACTTTCTCGTTTAGGGTTTGAGCTTATTGCTGGAGGAACCGATACGCATCTTATGCTAATAAATCTGAAGAGCTTGGATATTGGCGGAGCTGATGCTGAAAAAATGCTTGAGTGGTCTCATATACTTGCAAATAGAAACTCTATTCCGGGAGATGCGCATCCTAGAAAGCCTTCGGGGATACGTCTTGGTACACCGTCTCTTACAAGCAGGGGGATGAAGGAGAAAGAAATGAAGCAGGTCGCGTTGTTAATACATCGTGTTCTTGTAGGAAAGGAAACTGTCAAAGATGAAGTAAAAAAACTTTGCAAAAAATTTCCTTTACCATACAAGGGGAAGGTTTAATTTTTTATGATTGTAAACGGAGGAGAAATTGCAAAAAACATTCTTTCTATTTTGGCTACGGAGTCGAAGCCGGAGAAATCTTTGGCGGCTATCGTTACTTTGGGCGACGAGGCGTCTTTGAGATTTGTGGCGCAGAAGGAAAGGGTTGCGAGGGATATCGGGGTATATTTTTTTATAAGAAATGTTTCGGGAGAAAATATTGAAGAGAAAATTTTGAATGAGATAAGCGTGTTGAACGCTGATCCGACTGTTGGTGGAATTATTTTACAGATGCCATTACCGCGCGAAGTTCAACGAGATAAGTGTGTTCTCGCAATCGATAAAAATAAGGATGTTGATTGCCTTCAGTTGTCTATCCGGTCAAATTTTTTTGATACGATCTTGCCTCCTTCTGCAGGAGTTGTAAAAGAATTGGTAAATGTTTTAAATCTTCCGCTTGCGGATTTAAATGCGGCAGTTTTGGGCGCAAATGGTTTTCTCGTTGGCATACCGGTGTCTTCTTTTTTGAGGAAGTCTGCAAAATCTGTAGCGGAGTTGGATAAGGACACGTGGGATAAAAAGGCGCTGCTTGAAGCAGATATTGTTGTGAGTGGAATGGGGGCGCCTGAATTTGTGAAAGGAGAAATGATAAAAAGGGGAGCGGTCCTAATTGATTTTGGGTACGGAACAGGGAAAGACGGATCTGTGTCGGGGGATTTTGACTTTGAGAGCTGTGAGGGTGTTGCTTCGTTTATTACACCGACGCCTGGGGGGACTGGGCCAATACTTGTTGCAAAGCTTTTTCAAAATTTTTTTGAGTTGAATTCTTAGGTAATTTTTTTGAACCTAACCCAATGCACTCATTCTCGCTTCGTCAGTGTGGAGCTCCATGGACTTCACAACAAAGCATATATTTTGAAACCCTCCTCTATTTATAGATGATCGTTCCGATCGAGATATTTGATCCCACTGCCAGCCCGAGGTTTCAAAATATATGCTTTGTTGCTTAGTAAGTTGACTAAAGGGAGGTCATACAAAAACGATCTCGTAGTCCGTGTATTGAGTTGGTTTGAAATATTAATCTTTTAAAAGCTTATTTTATGAGAGGGGCTGAAGGTATTTCTCTAGTCTTTTTTTAAAAAAACTGGAAAAAGCAGGTTTTAAGAGGGGTTTTCCGGTAGGGATTGATTTTTTGTAATGATATGCTATAATATATGTAGTTTTATTCTTTGAAAACCTGACTTTCTGGAGGAAAGAAAGATGGCACGTAAAGCTGATATGATGGTTTTCTTTGATTCGCAAATGAAGCCGGTTCGGGGGGAGGAGATTGAGGTTGACCCAAGATACAATCTCGATCTTGCGTGTGTGACGGCTGCTCCGCCGATGGGAAAGTGGGCGTCGAGTACTTATGATGTGCTGCTTAGGGTAGATCGTTTTGGGGACAATCTTGTGGATCAGGACGTTTATATTGCTAACTCTCGGGAGGATTTAATCTCAGTTGGGAGAAAGGCGATTCTATGTCTTCAGCATACGCCTCAAGACATCTCACAAGATGGAGTGCGTAAACTGTTTCGCGTTGGCGTCAGAATGATGACCATTGCGTACAATGGTGAGACGCCGTTTGGTGGGGGGTTCAAGGTTCCGAATGTACCACTCACCGATGCGGGAAAGGAACTCATTCGATGGTTTGGAGAATCGGGTATGATCCTAGATCTCTCGCACGCGGGGCATCAGACGGCACGGGATGCGCTTAATTTCATCGAGGAGTCGGATATCAATATTCGTGTAGTTGCTTCGCACGGCGGAGTTTTCGAAAAGTATCCAAACCCTCGAAACCTGCCGATGGAATTGCTTCGGCGAATCGTAGAGATGGGTGGCCTAGTGGGTGTGTATGCACTCACGTTCGGTCTTACAGGCGAAGACCATCTTGGTGGATTTAGCGCTTTTCTTGATCACCTCTCGTATCTGTTCGGAGAGCTTCGAGGCTTTGAACGCTCGATCTGCATCGGGACGGATGCGGTGTATAGGGAGAGGCCCATTTCGGAATGGAAAGGAGAGTTTGATGTGATGGCCGGGTCAATCCCGCAAGGGGAAAGCTTCCCGGCAAGATTCCCGGACACTTCGTACGAGTTTAACACTCCTCGGCTGTTCGACATTGTCGAACATGAGGTTCGGGATGCGTTCCCGAACTTTTCGGACGGGATTCTCGGCGAGAACATGTTCAGGTTTTTTTCAGAAGCTCTTCCTCGGTGAAGAGTTTATAGAATCTTTCGGCCTCGAAGCGTGTAAGCGCTTCGGGGCTGTTTTTTTATTTTATGTTGATTCAAGGGAATTTTTCGGCAAGCTTAGAATAAATTATTCCCCGTAGGGAATAATTTACATTTTTTTGTTTTTGTGATAATGTATCGAGCGATATATGTCCGAGCAAAATGAGCAGCCAAAAGATGAAGAAGTGCTCAAGATGGCACTTGAAGAGCCGTCTTATTTTTCTGTCCTTATAGATCGGTATCAGGGGCCGTTTTTGAAGACCTCTTTTGGGATAGTTCGAAGTCGGCAGGAGGCGGAAGATGTGGTGCAAGAGACATTTACTAAAATTTATTTAAATGGCGCAAGGTTTAAAAAGCAGCCGGATGCGCAGTTTAAGAGCTGGGCTTATAAGATTTTGATAAATACCTCTTTTACGCATTATCAGAAGCTCAAGAGGACAAGAGGGAAGACGGAATACCTTGATTCATTGCTTTATAATGGAGAGGATCCCGTTGCGGAATCTTCTGATTTTGCCACTGTTCACGATGCAAAAGAACAGATAGCTGAAACTATTGCCAAGATGCCGGAACATTTGGGGCGTCTTCTTAAGTTATACTATTTAGAGGATATGTCGTATCAGTCTATTGCTGAAGCAGAGGAAATATCTATGTCGACTTTAAAGATGAGACTTTTTAGGGCGAAAAAATTGTTTAGAAAATTAAGCGATGAATGAAGAACAAAAACAACTTAAAAAAAAGATAATGAAGCGAGTTTTCCGTTCGTGGTTTTTAAGGAGTACTTTGCCGCTCATTGTTTTTGAACTCGTTGTAATATTTTTTGCTGTTTTCTTTGCGGCAAAAGTCGTTTTTGTGGGAGCGGTGGTTAACAATGCGCTTATTGCGGCTTTTGGAAATCCTTTTGCTTTACTTACTTATTTCTGGAATGCTTTCTGGAATACAAGCATCACGACGCAGGGGCTTATAATACTTCTTTTGGTTACATTTTTATATTTGCTTCGTCAGATAAATAAAATAATTCTTTCTTATATTCTTACGAATCGGGATATAAATAATAATTTGTAGTTTTATGAATATTGAAGTCATTTATGAAGACGACGATATTCTTGTTATAAATAAACCAGCGGGGCTTTTGGTTCATAGAGCGAAGATAAGGAGTAAAAAAAATGTTCATGAGGACAAAACGGTGACTGACTGGGTTTTGGAACATTATCCTGAAATTTCTTCCGTTGGTGATGACCCCAATACCCGCCCGGGGATTGTTCATAGGTTAGACAGAGATACTTCGGGAGTTCTTGTTATTGCGAAAACGAATGAATCCTTTTTATACCTTAAATCTCTTTTTCAAAGTGGTGAAATTAAAAAAGAATATCTTGCTCTTGTAAGAGGTGTGCCAAATCAAGAATCGGGCGTGATTGATTTTCCAATCGGGCTTAAGAGCGGAACTACGAAATGGGGAGTGAGGGGGAAGAATCTTAAAATGCTAAAACCCGCGGAGACGCATTACAGTGTAAAAAAAGTTTTTGATACTGATTTTGGAAAATTTGCGCTTTTGTCTGTGTCGCCTAAAACCGGTAGAACGCATCAGATACGGGTGCATCTTTCTGCTATTTCTCATCCGGTAGTTTGCGACTCTTTGTATGGAGGAAAAAAATATTTAGACGAAGTTAAAAACTTTGGTCTTGGTAGGCAATTTTTACACGCTTTATCTATCGAACTTGTTCTTCCTTCCGGTTCACGAACTATGTTTAGCGCAGAACTTTCAGATGATCTTTCTCGAGTGTTAGATTCACTACAGTCTTAGATGGCGGGTTTTCGTCGAGGTAGTTGATTATTTTTTCTCCATTCTCTTTCCATGTGTATCCTTCGGGTGCTTCGAATAGGGCGTCGAGTTCGATGCTTGCTCCAGACTGACGTTCAAAAACAAAAGTGTAGGGGATTGTGTCAGGTCCGAGATGGATTTTTATCGGGTTTTCATATTGCATTTCGAGCGACCCGCTCTTTCCTGCTTTTGTTGTAAACCATGTTCCAAAAACTGTTTTATCGGATTCTTCACGTTCCCATGCATTCCATCCTAAAATTTCTTTTGATGTTGACTCTATTACTTCGAGGTCGCTGTCTTTTATATAGCTTTTAGTATTTTCATAATCTACAGATGGTTTGATGATTCTTGTTTCTGTGCCTTTTGTGTATGTGAGTTTGGAGCCTTTGGGAGTAAATATGCTCACATAACTTTTATTGTCGGTTTTGTACCATGGATCAGTTTTGCCTATGCCTTCGTGAGTGCGGTTTAGTGTGAGGAAATTATCGATGTTTCCATCGGAGCCGATTTTGCTTGAGAGATTTATTTTTGTTCTTGTGAATGCGTCACTTTTGCCTCCTGCGATATTTGCGCTTACAACAGCAAGATACTCACCGTTAAAATTTTGCGGCAGTTCGGCAACGTTGCCTGCAAGGCCGTTGTTTTTTAGGTATTGCTCTATTTTTGCATCTTCAAAATAGATCATTATGTCTTTGTGTTCGATATGACCTTTTAACATTTTTAGTAGAGATTTTTTATTATCTTCCGAAAGAGTAGATATTTTTTCAAATAAAATCGGGGTGAGTTTTTTCAAAATCCTTTTTGGTTCTCCTTGTTTTTTGTCGTTGCCTGCTTCTACTTCTCTCTGAAGTTCGCTTAAGAAATTTTCGCTGTTAATGGTGAGCTTGTATTCTGGAAGTTCTATCGGCCCAATTTTTTCAAGAATGGTTGAGACAACATTTACGTTGATTGAGATTGCGCCATCAAAAACGGCATGCTGTTCGCGATAAATTTTTGAGAGTTCCAAAAATGAGATTATTTTTCTGGCAGATGCGGGAAAATCGAAAAACCAGTTGGCGTCTCTTGCGCCCCAACGTTCAGTGAGGCTTTGGAGTTCTTTTGGCGGGATTACGTTTATATCGAGCTGACCGTCGGGATCATAAACGTCCCATGTTTTTATTTCCTGAAGTCCGTTGCGATTCAGATGTAATTCTGCATAGCTTCCCAAGAACCCTCCTGCTGGTCGGAGTTCTGACGGGTTTTGAAAAAAAACGAGAAGACGTTTTTCGTCTGCTCTTTCGAGCCATGAGGCAAAAGCATCTAGTACTTGTATGTGTTCTTCGCTTTTTATTTGAAAACTTACAAGGTTTTGGTCGGGAACCTCGCCCAATATCGCTAGCTCGGTTGCCATAAAGCGAGTGGAATCAACAGCGGTGGTTATGTTGTTTTCGAGGTCTCGTATATTTTTTATAAACTCGGAGCCTTGCTGAGTTGTGAGCCACCTTACTGCATTTTGTTGCATGGCTTCGAGCGCGGTTGCGACTCCGACTGCGGCGTTGCCTGTTTCTAAGAGCGACTTAAATACTTTCGGAATACTTTTGAGTTTTGGGATGATTGGGCCGCTAAATTTAAAGAGAGCAAGAGCGCCTGATCCTTCGGCATGATTATCTAGGTTGTTGATTTCTCCTAGTACTTCTTCGAAAGATGTTTTTGCTTTGCCAGCGTCGAGATTTATAAGAGCGTTTTGGGCTTCTTTGAATTTTTCGGCGATAATCGGCTTTGTGGCTTTTACTTCTTTGTTTAAATTCATTACTTGCACTGTCATGGCCGCAATAACTATGACCGTTGTGAGTGCTAGGAGCGATGACACTCTTTTAATAGTGCTTGAGGTAGATGATGTTTTTTCATCCTCCGGTTTTTGCGGTGAAATTTCTGTTTCTTTTTCGTAGCTTTTGACTACTGGTTCTGGTATTGGTTCTTTTTCGATTATCAGGATTGGTTCTTGCTGTATTTCTTTTGCAATAGCTTCTTCGCGTTTAATAGGGACGGGTATGCCGTCTCTTTTTTTTGGTTTTATGTCTAATATCCTTTTTTTAGACTGCATGTAAAAGATTTTGGAGATTTTGAGCAGCGTTTTCCCAAGAAAATTTTTTAGAGTTTTCGAAACCTGATTTTATAAGGTCGTTTTTAAAATTTTTGTCTGACAGGATTTTTTCGAGAGAGTTTTTCAAATCCTCAACTTTCCATGGGTTTATAAAAATTCCGGAATTTTCTCTAATGACTTCACGAAGAGATGTTCTGTCTGAGACTACTATAGGAGTTCCGCAGGCTTGCGCCTCGAGTGGTGGAAATCCAAAGCCCTCGAAGAATGATGGATATACGAAGACTTCACTTCCAGTATACAGTAATGGGCGATTTTTATGATCAACATACCCCATTAGTTTAATGTCATTTTTTACCGGAGAGTTTTTTATTTCATCAACTACATTTTTATAGAGCCAGCCGTTTTTTCCTGCTATGACGAGTTTGATATCTTTCCAGATAGTTTTTTCTTTTAGTGAATTAAAAGCGCGGATGAGGGCGGGGATATTTTTTCTGGGTTCTATTGTGCCGAGGTAGAGGATGTAAGGTTTTTCGAGTCCGTTTTCTTTTTTAAATTTTTCTAATTTTTCTTGGTTTGTATTTAAATTTTTGAATATTGGGTCGAGGCCAGGGTATATCGGCACCACTTTTTCCTTTTTAACGCCGAGGATGTTTACGACATCTCCGGCGGTAAAATTTGAATTTGTAACAATTAGGTCTGCATCGTGCGCCTGTTTTTTGTAGTTTTGTAACCAGTGCCAGATTCTCTGCCGTCTGTTAAAAAAATATGGATGATGAACAAAGGAAAGGTCGTGAAAGGTGATTACTCGTTTCGCATTTTTTTTGGAGAGGATATTGAAATGTGGACTGTAGATGACGTCTGTTTTTATAAACTTATCTATGTTTGGCAAGTTTAGCCATCTTGCTGATGCATCGAGGATTTTATTTGGCACATGCCAGTTTGCACTTGAGACATTTTGGTTTTGCCATTCTTTTGGAATTTCGAAGTTTTTGAGTCCATTCCAGAAAATTTTGTATGTATCTCCAGAATTATTCCCAATGAGATGGGTTATCATGTTTCGCGAATATTCCGATATGCCGCCACCCATACTTTTTCTTAAAAGACGGGCATCTATGGTGATATTCATTGCGTATTAATTGTATAGTCATTTATATGGGGCGACCAGCTGGTTATCTGTTTGACACTTTTTGACTGTTCATGTAAACTTGTTGCCACATATATGATTGAGAAACAGGTGCTCGAGAAAATTAAATCAGGAGCTACTATCCGTGTTTTTGAGCGGGTAAAGGACAAAGAAAATGAAAGATTGAGCCGTTTTGAGGGTGTTGTTTTGTCTCGTAAACATGGTGAAGAGCCAGGTGCCAGTTTTACAGTCAGATCTCTTGTTGCGGGAGTTGGCGTAGAAAAGGTTTTTCCTGTACATTCTCCACTTATCAGTAAAGTTGAGATACTTGCGAGTCCAAGGAAAGTTTCAAGATCAAAGCTCTATTTCCTTCGTGATAGATCACGTAAAGAAGTGCGTCAGCGTACTCGAGTTACTGAGCAGGCGCAAAAGGCTAAAATCGAGGAGTCAAAAGAGGAATAGTTTAGGGGGATTGAAGTTGTCTTCCGGCTTCTATTACAATATTTAGTGCAACTTCAAAATGCGCGGGTGGCGAAATTGGCAGACGCACTACCTTGAGGTGGTAGCGCCGCAAGGCGTGGAGGTTCGAGTCCTCTCCCGCGCACTAAAACTAACTTTGTCGGAATTGACTGCTCCGCGCGGGCTTGCGCCCGCGCTCCGCAGGGCAAAATCCGCTTTTGTTTTCGCCGTAAAATCCCAGAGTTCGCCCCAATTGATTGAAAGCGTTTTGTCCTTGATTTCG
>PFAZ01000012.1 GCA_002773535.1 Candidatus Harrisonbacteria bacterium CG10_big_fil_rev_8_21_14_0_10_40_38
CAGAATAACATGTGCGCCTTCCATTGCCCCAAGCATAGGAGCTTGGCTCTTAGGAGGTGTTCGATCAATTTCATCGGCAAAAAAGATATTACTAAAAAGCGGTCCACGCAAAACAGTTCTAATACCGGTGAACTTATCTCTATCTTCTTTTCCTGTAAGATCAAACGGGAGAGTATCTGGTCTTCCATCAACTCGGCCCAACTTAGCCATCAACGAATCTGATACATAGTTGAATAAAGCAGTTTTTCCTGTTCCCGGAAGATCTTCTACGATGGTATGGGCACAAGACCAACCCTTGCGCCTCTTGTGATCCCTCAAAAGAGGTGTATAAATTGCCAAATAAGTACAGAAAGCTGCTCTCTCTGCCCCAAACAGAACCTTGGCCGGCTGAGCCAATGCCCTTCGCATTAAAATCCTTGCCTCATTTGGATTCGTCAGAGATGTGATTAAAGCCATTTTTTACCTCTCATTTTCAACGAACTTTTGCCGGAAGAATAATGAAAAAAACATTTCTTGTCAATTATTGACAGCGGTGGAATTTAATTATAAAATATTGGCCATAAAGCTCGTTTACAAGGCTCTCAAAAATGGCAAAAAAACTTTTAGTCATTGCCGTACTTTTCCTTCTGTTGAAATCCGACAACAGTGGGTCAGACATGAAAATAGAAAGTCCTCCACTGAACGAAAAGAGTTTCAAGAATTATTTCGCAAAAGATCTCAAATTCAGTATCAAAAATGTAACATTTCAGGACTTGCTAAAAAGCCCGGGGTCAGATTGGCTGGTATACCATGGCGATTATCAGGCAACACATTATAGTCCGCTCTCAGAAATTAATAGAGAAAACATAAAAAACCTGACGGTAAAATGGACTTTTAATATAACCGACGCCCCCAATTTACGCTCATCTCCAATTATCCATAATGGGATTATGTATGTAACTGTTGCCAACGAAATCCAGGCTCTGGATGCAGAAACAGGGCAATGGTTATGGAGATGGCAGGCATATAAAGAGCGGGGCAAAGGGATAAACCGAGGCGTTGCCATTTATGAAAACAAATTGTTTTTTTCTACTTCCGACTGCCGACTTGTGGCATTAAACAAAATAACCGGAAATTTAATCTGGTCAACTCAATATGCTACATCTGGCCAAGGACAAAGGTATTTTTCAACCATGGCCCCTCTTGTAACCAAAGATCGCATCGTAATGGGAGTCGGCAATCATAATGACAGCGAAGGCGGATTCATCGTCGCGTTCTCTGTTTCAGACGGAAAAGAGTTGTGGAGATTCCGGGCGCTTCCTCCAGCAAGTAACCTCCGCGGCGCACCAACATGGCTAACGGGAAGCTATGACACAGAGACCGACACCATTTACTGGGCAATCGGAACTCTCTCCGACCAGCAAAGGTCAAATCCTGAATCCTATCAGCCCAATGCCTATCACGATAGTATTGTTGCTTTAAATGCAAAAGACGGACAATTAAAATGGTCTGTAAGATTAAACAAGCAACTCCCCATGGACTGGGACCCCAATGAACCTTTGATCTTAACCGAGGTTAACAATAGAAAAGTAATATTACTGGCACACCGAAACGGCATATTTTATTCTATTAATAGAACAAGCGGACAAATTATGTCCACTAACCCTTTTGTTAAAGAAATTGAATGGAATAGCAAAAAAAGACTTTGTCCCTCCATTCGAGGCGCCACAAACTGGATGCCTCCATCTCTAAGCCACATAACAAGACTGGTTTATATAACAACTCTTGAAGGTTGTGCCGGCGAAGATAATCCATTTGTTATTAAAGCCATTGATTCCGCCAGCCTCAAAATCAAATGGAGTTATTTAACCAGAGGCACCAACATTGCCGCTCCCGGATTGATGGCAACGGCTGGAAACATTGTCTTCGGCTCTGAAGGGTCGGGCCATATCGTAGCCCTGGATGCCGTTACTGGAAAAAAAATATGGGATTTCGGAACAGGACGGGCGATTTTCGGAGCCCCGGTCTCATATTCCATAAACAACCGGCAATATATATCAATCGTAGCAGGATCCGATATTTACACGTTCGGACTTCATTCAGCACAATAATTTTGTGCTGTTTTTTATAAAAAATCTCCGAGCTATGTCGGAGATTATTTCACTCTTTTCCCGTACTCGGCCAGTTCTTTAACAGAACCGATTGGCGTGATATATATAACATCAAAATGTTGCGCTTTAATATTGAACACTCGACCCTGCCCGGGAACAAATAAAAATCCTTTTTTATCCAGTTCAAATCTAAACGGATCCTGTGCGGTGATAACTCCAACCGCCTTACCGTTCTTCAGGGCAACCCCGCCACTAAGACCGCCAAAAGAAAATTTATGGTCTCTATCTATGATAACCTTGAGGTAAGAATCATTTTCATATTGAAGCATGGCCTTTTTTCCTTCATCACTCAGTAAAGGATTACGAAGAACCGCAGCAGGGTCAGGTTTAACAACTATTCCTTTCAGGCGGCCATCAAACACAACCTCCATTTGTTGGGCAGGATCAGCCATTCTCGCTTCGTAATAATCCCGCAAAATGGGTATTGAATAATCTTTAAATCCCTCCGACTCATTTAATTCTGAGATAAAGAGCGGATGGGGGTGAAGACCTTGAATAACAAGCGTGTCTCCGTAATTAATCTTTTCATAAGAGATCTGATAAGGTTTTGGCAACAAATCTAAATATGCTTGTGGACCCCTGAGTTCCAACACCACCGCATCCCTAATAGGCGGAACCCGCAAAACAGAACAATTAAAGACCATGTTTTTTATAAAAGCCTTACACTCGCCTTTACCAAGTTCAATTGTCTTGCCCATAAAATCATCAGTAAAATGTTTTGCGCTGAACAAAATACCCTCACTGCCCTCAATGAGCCACCCAGAAGCCAGGATCCTCGGCTGACCGGCCAACTCGTTAACAAGAAACGCAACAGGAACATTTAATCCACCTTTAAACCGCCCTTCTCTTCGAAAAGTATTCTTCTCTTCTTGAGGAGGTTTGCAAGAAGTTAGGATGAGAAAACACAAAGCAAGAATCGGAAACAAAACAAACCGACAGCTAACTGCCATTTTGTTATCCTTTGTTTTCATAATCTCCCCTTATTTTATTAACGAACTTTGTAATAAATAAACAGAAAAAACCATAATTGTCAATCATCTGAAAACTGTTGGTCTTGAATAAATAAAAAACGGGAATTACACGTTTAAGTTTTTACTAATAGCTTCTTTGACCGTTTCAACCGTAA
>PFAZ01000001.1 GCA_002773535.1 Candidatus Harrisonbacteria bacterium CG10_big_fil_rev_8_21_14_0_10_40_38
GCAAGCAAAAATTGATTTTATTTCCATTACGGAAAGATTTGATACTTCCACGCCCGCCGGAAGGTTGCTTCGCAACATTATGCTCACTTTTTCGCAATTTGAAAGAGAACTAACCAGCGAAAGGACAAAGGATAAAATGTTGGAGCGTGCGAAAAAGGGACTGGCAAACGGCGGGCTTACTCCTTTTGGTTATATGCGACAAGATAAGAAACTTATCCCGCATCCGAAAGAAACGAAGGAAATAAAATCAATTTTTGAAACTTATGTTGAAAGCGGCTCAACGGCGAAAACCTATCAAATGTTGAAAGAGCGTGGAGTGAAAAATAAGTTAGGCAAAAATTTCTCCAAAACGAATATCAGCCATATTTTGCGAAATGTCATCTATATCGGCAAGGTTTTGCACAATGGCGAAATCTATCAGGGTATTCACGAGCCGATAATTTCGGAAGAAATTTTTGCCCTTGCTCAAAAAATTCATAAGGAAAAGCAGAAAAATTTTAGAGTGTACAAAAACTTCCTGTTCGGCGGACTAATAAAGTGCGAGGAATGCGGCTCAAATATGACTTCTTGTTTTACCAACAAATATATCGCTGGAAAGTTAAACCGATATTATTACTATCGTTGCACCGCCACCATGAAGCAGGACTGGCAAGCGTGTTCGGTAAAACAAGTGTCCGCCGAACGATTGGAAGATTTTTGTATGGAAAATTTAGAGCGCATTTCGGTTGATAAAAACTATATTGAAAATCTCATTTTTCGTCTAAATAATGACACACAAGTTGGACACCGCGCTGGATACGAACTAAAGGACGAATGCTCTAAATTTTCCACCGAATGCCTTTCGGACACTCTAAAATTTTTCTGCTCTAAACTCAAAACCACCAAAGGAATTGAAAGAAACCTTTTTGCCAAAAAGTTTCTTTCAAACATTTTCTATTCCCCCGAAAGCATTAAAATCCGCTTCATTTCCCGCCAAAGCGACGGCTCCGCCGTCGCGGAGCGAAGCCCAGCCTCGCCATTGGCGGGGCTGGGCGAGCGAACACTCTCATCTTCAAAAAATGAGTTCGTATCTAGTTTATTGGCTCCCCGGGTAGGGATCGAACCTACGACCTTCTCGTTAACAGCGAGCCGCTCTACCGCTGAGCTACCGGGGAATGCGTATTCCATAAGCTACCTACTTTCTCCCGCATAGCGGGATACGGCATGGCAAGCCGGGGAATGTTTTTCCTATATATTAGGAAGTTTATGAATGTTCGCGCATATGCGCTTATTTATTGTAGCTAGAAAATAATATGCGTCAATGTTTTTAACGCATGTAACTTTGTAGGGGAATAGCATAGCACCCCAGCCGAGACAATGAACCAAACCTTCGTCTCGAAGGGGCGGTTTTCTTTCTATCCAAAATTTGGTTTGCTACAATATTTTTATGAAACGCATTCACCTAACAGGTTCTTGGGTAATAAAGGCGCCAAAAGAAGAAATTTATAAAATAATTTCTGATTTCGAAAATATGCCTAAATATTTCCCATCTGTTGCAGAATCTTTACACATAACCGAAAAAGAGGGGAATCATCAAAAAATGAATGTGAAAGTAAAATCTTTCGGTAGAGTGTTTGACGTCAAAATGGAAACAGAGCTTCTGCCTAATATTGGATTTAAGTCTAATAATGAATCATCTCTCGGCACTTCCGGCCATGAAGAGTTTTTAATGGAGGACGTAGAAGGGGGAACTAAAATAAACTACACATACGAAATCGAAATTCACCGCCCACTATTAAGAGTCATAGGAACACCATTAATAAAATGGTTTGCCATGTGGTCTTGGAAACGCGCCTTTATCGATAAACTGCAAAAAATAGTAGAAAAATAATTTTTAAAAAAAGTATATCAATTTGACAAACATCGATATTTCGTTATATTATAAAAATAGTTCCCGCTTTTTACACAGAAGTTCTCTAACAATATAGGAGAGGATTGATGTCAGTCGTCTTAACCGCAAAAAACATCCGCTGTTGCTCTGATTGCGAAAAACCGCTTACCACCTACGGCTACTGCGAACAATGCAACTACTTCCCATCAATGCAGGACACGTTCATCATTCGTGTCTGTCCCGACTGCAATTGCGAGATCAAAAGAGAGGATGAAAAACGTTTTTGCCCCAAATGCAAAAGTGGTATCAACCTTCCCAACTAATAAGAGTCTCATGATTCCAAAGACCAAATCCGCCAACTCTCTAGCAGAGGAGGCGGTTTTTCTTTTTTTATACACCCAATATCAATTCCCCGTAACCAATTTTATTAAATTACAGTTTTAAATATTAATTCACCCATGAAAACTTCTAGAAAAAAATTCGTAATTATCTTTATTATTTCTGGATTTGCATTTCTTGCTATAACCACCTCACTTTTAGGGACAACAGGCCCACGTGGTTTTCCCAAACCACCGGATTCTATCGTCAGAACTGGTAGCGACTCACCAATAGTCTGGAAACGCGCCGTCTCCACGATTATTTTGCCCATCAAAATTGTCTTGATTGGACCAATAGGGCTACCATCTGTAAATTTTTTAAAGGACGATCCACCACCTCCATTTGTTGGTATTTACCTTATTCTATATTGGACTATCCTCGCCTCACTTATTCACTACCTCCTAACTAAGCTAAAAAACCGCTAAAACCTACTTATAAACAGTGTACTGGACAAAATAATGTTTTTCTGGTAATATATAAATAGCCCTCCAAAACCTACGTTTTTAAAACCGACTTCGAAAGGAAAATACCGTGAATACCCGTTTTTTCTCTTCTGCCAATCCCGTCTTCGCAATCGCCACCCTCTTCGCGTTCGCTCTGCCCCCTCACAACAACACCAACTCGGTTCCCGTCGAGTGGGCGAGAATCATGAGCCATATGACCATCGTCTACCTAGACGATGGGCATGGTAACCAACTGGAAACGATCCAGATCAGTGGTGTCAACGTCCAGATCGTGAACGGTCTGGGTGTTACCAACACGACCAACGGTCTCGGCAACCTGATCGTCGGCTACAATGAACCATCCGGTGCCGCTGATCGGACAGGTTCCCACTGCATCGTTGGGGGAGTAGACAACAATTACTCTTCCTGCGGCGGCCTAGTCGTAGGTCGCGGCAACTCTGTGAGCGCGGAGTACGCGTCGGTGAGTGGAGGCGCTTACAGCGTTGCTTCCGGTGAAGCATCCTCCGTGAGCGGGGGATTAAACAACCTCGCCAGCGGTGAAGCATCCTCCGTGAGCGGGGGAAGAGACAACACCTCAGGTGGTCTCATCACCTCCGTATCTGGTGGCAACGAAAACACCGCCAATGCCGACTATAGTTGGGTCGGCGGTGGTTTTCACGGAATGACCAACGGGAGGTGGTCGTCAGTAACTGGCGGCTACAACAACATTACCACTGGTCAATTTTCTTCGGTAACCGGTGGCGGTGGAAACATCGCAAATGGTTATCAAGCATCTGCCACCGGAGGATCGGCAAACCAAGCAAACGGATACAACTCATCCGTGAGCGGCGGTTTCGGTGTCTCCGTCTTCGATGATGACGATTGGGCGGCCGGCAGTTGTTACTTCTGCGACTACTAAAAGCCAACCCCAATCCCAACCCCAACGCCGCCAACTCTCTCCGGAGAGAAGGCGGCTTTTTTATGTAAAAAATTTTAAAAACCAACAAAAGGATAAGGCCCGCGAAACGCGGGCCGGTTTTTATACTAGATAGCGGAGGAGCCTTGTCTTAAAACGCCGGTCTCCCACGAGCCAACCAACTCCTTGATACCTTCCGGTATTTCCGGACCATGGTAAATTGCCTCAATTTTGCAGTACGGACACTCATTGACCCAGTCTTTAGAACTGGAATTACCTCCGTATTTCTGAATTGCTTCAACGTGCCCACACTCCTCACACCACACAAGAAAATAATCGTGGCAATCATCAGTCTGATCGATATCCTGTCCACAACATTTCGCTTCAGCTTCACTTCTACAATTGGGGCACTTGGTCGTGTTACTCATATCAGCCTCCAAGCAAGAACTCTTTTTTTGAACAAATTACAAAGATCACCGCTACTATATATTAATACCTAAAATTAAGCCATTTTGTTGCAAAATCATTGACAAAACTCAATAATATATTGTATACTAAAAACCAGCTAAGAACCTATTCAAAAAGGAATAAGCCATGCAGGGCACTGAAGCTGAAATAAGAGAACTCTTTCTTTCGGGTCTCGAGGATATTCTCAAGCCATCCGCCTTTCTCTCAATTCAAGAGAGTAGGAAAATTCTGGAAGATTTTCAGAGAGAAGAAAAGATACCGGCGACTAAAACTATGAGAAGTTGTCTTTTGAGATGTTGTGAAGAATTCGAATCCGCAGAGTCGTACGATGATCTCACTGCCAAATTTTTCATCAAGGAGTAAGTATGACAAAACCACAACCACGCCGCTGGCTCGCAAAAAAGCGAACCGGCGGCGTTTTTTATTTTTTTGCCAAGTGCTAATATATATGTATGAGTAATACAAGCCAAGGAGGTAACGCAGTCTATGCTCTAGGCCTCATAGGCGCGCTTGTTTATTTCCTAAGTAACGCCGCAACAATAGGCGATGGCGTTCTGGGGATTTTAAAAGCGCTTGTCTGGCCCGCGTATCTCGTCTATTACGCGCTGGAATTTTTCCTGAAATAAGTCCTCATTAAAAACATATTTTTCAAACATTGTCACACTTATATGTGGATAATGTTTATGTTAATATTGAACCAATATGAAAAAAGCAATCATTATCATTTTAGTAATCATTATCGCCGCACTTAGTATTTATTTTCTTGCCAAAAGTCCATCTGGCGAAATCGACGTAACTCCAAGTCCGTCACCGCAAGCAAGCGCATTGGAAAGCCCATCACCGGTAATGGAAGAAACAGGGGAAGCTATCATAGGTAAATCAGTGGAAGGGCGTGATATCACAGCATATCGCTACGGAACAGGTGATACGGAAATCCTTTTTGTAGGAGGTATCCATGGCGGATATTCGTGGAATACATCTCTCGTAGCCTATGAACTCATGGACTATCTCGACTCAAATTCAGACAAAATCCCAAGCAACCTAAAAGTAACGGTTATCCCAGCAGCAAATCCTGACGGCATCGCAAAAGTTACAAATAAAGATGGAAGATTTACAAAAGCAGACGTTTCTTCCTCACAAACACTTCAGACCGAAGGCAGATTTAACGCAAACGAAGTTGACCTCAACAGAAACTTTGATTGCAATTGGAAAGAAAATGGCAAATGGCAGTCAAAAACCGTAAGTGGCGGAACATCTGCCTTCTCTGAACCGGAATCACAGGCGCTAAAAACATACGTTGAATCGCACAACCCCAAAGCCGTTGTTGTCTGGTACAGCGCAGCCGGAGGAGTGTTTGCTTCACAGTGTGATGACGGCATTCTCCCTGAAACAAAAACTCTTACAGATGTCTACTCGAAAGCATCCGGCTACGAAGCGTATGACAGTTTCGATTTCTATGAAGTAACAGGTGATATGGTCAATTGGCTCGCCAAGAAAAATATTGCAGGCATCAGCATACTTCTCAGCAATCACACAGATACAGAGTGGACAAAAAATCAGAGAGGCATTGAAGCCGTCCTATCTCACTACGCAAAGTAAAAAACAACTATGAACAAACGTGCTCTTTGGATAGGGCTGGTTGCAGTAGCTGTAATCGGGCTTATCATCCTTATCTCAAAAACATCAAATAAACCGGAACCAGTTCCAACACCTTCACCGTCACCTTCTGTTCAGTATGAAATCATCGGCAAGTCTGTAGAGGGAAGAAATATAGAAAGCTACACATACGGCGCAGGAGATGAACACCTTGTATTTATAGGAGGCATTCATGGTGGTTACGAATGGAATAGCGTTGTTCTTGCCTATAACGCCATGGACTACCTCGAGACAAACAAAGAATCAATTCCTGAAAATCTAAAAATTACAATCATCCCTTCAATGAATCCTGACGGAGTTTATAAAGTTCTCGGTAAAGAGGGTCGCATAAGCGAAAAAGATGCAAAACCCACAGAAGAAACAATTCCGGGCCGCTTTAACGCGCACAATGTTGATCTTAACCGAAACTTTGACTGCAAGTGGCAACCCGAGAGTACTTGGAGAGGAAATAAAGTAAGCGCAGGCACGTCCGCTTTTTCCGAGCCGGAAGCGCAGGCAATAAGAGACTACATGTTAAAAGAGCATCCAAGCGCTGTCGTTTTTTGGCACAGCCAGGCGGGTGAAGTATATACATCAGAATGCGAAGATGGAATTTCAGACGAAACTCGTAATCTTATGAAAACTTATGCAAAAGCTTCTGGATACAAAGAATCAGAAACTTTTGATTATTACGCAGTAACAGGAGACGCCGAAGGCTGGCTCGCGCGGGTTGGCATCCCAACGATAACAGTAGAGCTAAAAACACATGAAAATGTTGAGTGGGACAGAAATCTCGCCGGCATGAAATCAATCATCAACTACTACGGAAAATAAATTTAACAAAAGAAATTTAATAATTTATTCTGCTTCTAGCTCATCAAACCAGCCCAGGGTATATTTATTCACAAGGGAGAAGTAAAATGGCTGAATCGACAAAACCCCACCCCGATAAAATCATTGTTCGCGAAGGAAGGGTGGTATATCTCGAAGAGTGGACATTGTGGAATGGAAGCGAAGAAATGACTCCTCAGGCCGAAATGAAAAATAAAGATGATTTTTCTGTATTTTCATATGACCCAGAGCATGGAGGTAGTTTGCCAGTTCACAGAAAAACAATGCTCGAAGCTGCAAGCGAGGTGTTTCATGGAAATATCGCAAAAAAGATAGCAGACCTCTTTGATCTTGAAAATCCAACCGAGGATGAAATTCGAGACATCCACTACAGAAAAGGAGATGGGTTGAAAGTCGAATTCCAGTAATCCAAATCACTAAAATCCAACCAATCGCCAGTTTACCTAAAAAGTTTACTGGCGTTTTTTGTTATAATAAAACTCATATGAAAAAATTTTATTGGTTTTTAGGCATAGTTGGCATCGCAATAATATCTTTCTATGCGCTAAACAGTTACATATATAATAAAAAACAGGGAGAAGAAAAAATGCCGGAAAACGTTATGGAAAATTCAACACCAGTTAAAGTAATCCCAATCTCTCATGCAACAGCAGTTCTCGAATGGGATAATTACGTTATGTATACAGATCCCGTAGGTGGCGCACAAGTTTTTGAAGGTCAAAAATCTCCAAACATTATTTTAGTAACCGATATTCACGGCGACCACCTCGACGAGGAAACTCTTGAAAGCGTCATAGGTTCCGCAACTCTTATAGCTCCACAGGCTGTAAAAGATAAATTTATAGGTGAGCTCGCAAAAAGAGTTCAGGTTCTCGCAAACGGAGACGCTCTCGGGCTTGAAGGTTTTCACATCGACGCCGTACCGATGTATAACATTCCCGAGTCAGATGACGCATTTCACACAAAAGGACGCGGCAACGGTTATGTTATAGAAAAAGACGGGTTCAGAGTTTATGTTGCAGGGGATACATCGGGCACCCCGGAAATGCGCGCGCTTCAAAACATAGACATCGCATTTATCCCAATGAATCTCCCATACACCATGGACGTAGAAGAGGCGGCAGACGCGGTACTCGCATTTAAACCAAAAAATGTTTACCCCTATCACTACAGAGGACAAGACGGGCTAAGTGATATAAATCACTTTAAAGAATTAGTAAACGCAGGCAACCCCGACATCAACGTGGTCCTCCTCGACTGGTACGCAAAATAAAAATTTGCAGAGTTTCCGCTTCTTGACTCATGAGTCCTGTTTTGCTATAAAAACACACAGAACTTTTTTACCTCGTCCCGCGCAAAAAAGCGCATCCCTGTTTTATAAGGGGAAAGATTTGAGAGAAGAAGGACATCAAAACGCAGAAGATTACGAAGTCGAGGCAGAAGACCTCAATCCGGAAGCAGAAAGATTTTCTCCAGATTTGAGGCCAAGAATCTATGGTCCTCAACTCCAATTCGACATCAGCGAAATTCTGAGAGGAGTCCCATTCAACTGACAAAAAAACAGCTCGCAAGTTCAGCGAACCCGTCTACGCCATTTCGGCAACGACGGGTTCTTTTTTAAAAAAAACTTTTAAACAGTGATTATGACAACAAAAAACTCTATAATAATAAGAAATGACAACAGAGCTCTTTACCGAATTTGGTTTGGTTATTATCATCGCTGCGCTTGTGGCGTTACTTATGCGCGTATTGCGTCAGCCGCTCATCATCGGACACATTATAACCGGACTCATAGTTGGGCCACTAGCTTTAAACATAATTCACAACAGTGAAATTTTTACGCTATTTAGCGAAATTGGAATTGCATTCCTGCTTTTCACTGTCGGGTTAAATCTAAATCCACATGTTCTAAAAGAATACGGCAAAGTCGCTCTTGTAACAGGAGTCGGTCAGGTTCTTCTCTCAACACTCATTGGTCTTATTGCGCTCCTGCTTTTAGGCATCAGTCTCATTCCAGCGCTCTACATATCAATAGCTCTCGCATTTAGTAGTACCATCATCATCCTCAAGCTTGTTTTAGATAAAGGAGATATAGAAAAACTTTATACAAAAATAGCTATCGGCTTTCTTTTGGTTCAGGACGTCATCGCGATTATTCTTCTCTTTAGCATACCGGTCATAGCAAGCGGTACAGATTCAGTAATAAAAATCGCAGCGCTTTTTCTTCGCGCAATAGCTCTTACTATCGGCGTATTTCTCTTTGCAAAATTCATACTCGGCAAAATGCACAAATACGTTGAAAGATCTTCAGAGTTTTTGTTTTTAGTTGCAAATGCGTGGGGCTTGGGTATAGCGGTTCTTTTCAAAGAGTTTGGGTTCTCGCTTGAAACAGGAGCGCTTATCGCCGGTATATCATTAGCAAGTATTCCATCCCGTCAGGAAATAAATGCGAGACTCACACCGCTTAGAGATTTTTTCATTGTTCTTTTCTTTGTGGTATTGGGTTCAAACATGATGGTAGGGGATATGAAATCAGTCATAGTGCCGGCAATAATAATTTCTCTTGTGGTACTCATTGGCAAACCACTCATACTCATGAGTATTATGGGTTTTATGGGTTACAGGCGTAGAACGAGTATGCAAACGGGCTTCGCGGTCGCCCAAATCAGCGAATTTTCCCTTATTCTTATCGCCCTCGGTGTTTCCTTAGGCCACATAAATCAGAAGGAACTCTCCTTGGTAACTCTTACCGGTCTTATAACAGTCTTTATCTCAACTTATTTGATTCTCTATTCGGAACGTTTACATAAACACTTAAATCCATACCTAAAAATATTCGAACGCAAAAAACTCGTTGAAAAGAAAAATATCAAAAAAGAATATGACTTTATTCTTTTCGGCGGAAACAGGATAGGGTTTGATTTTATCCAGATGTTTAGAAGGAAAAATGGAAAATTTGTTGTCATAGATCACGATCCTGAAATCATCGAACAACTTAAAAAAGAAAAAATAAACTACGAGTTTGGTGACGCAAGCGACGTCGATTTTCTTTCATCTCTAAATCTAAAAAACGCTGAACTCATAGTTTCAACTATTCCCGACTTTGATATAAACATGCTCATCGTCGCCGAAGGTAAGCCAAAGAAAAAAGTAGGGCCGACTATCATGACAGTCGCGCACAGCATCACAAATGCGTTAAAATTATACGATGCCGGCGTTGCGTATGTCATCCTGCCGCACTTTTTAGGCGGTAAACACGCTTCAGAGATTGCAAAGAAATTTATTCAAGCCGCAAAAAACACGCAGGAAATCCGCCATGATCACATAAAGTATTTGGAAAGAAGAAAAGTCCACGGACAAGAGCATCCAGTTATCGAAAGATACAGGTAATAGAAAAAATCAAAAAAACCATTATAATTTACATTTGAATGAGTTACGAAAATTTCAAAAAATATATACCGCTTATAATAACCATAATAGTTATGGGCTCCGCCATAGGTTATGGGTATTTTCGTATCATAAATCTCGAAGACGCACTTGACGCCACAAACAAAGAACTGGCATTTGCCACTAACGCTCTCTCAGATAAAACCTTGGCTCTTTCTGACGAAATAAAAAAACTGGAAGAATTTGCCAGCGGCATATCAAACAATCTCACTCTTGCAGAACAAGAGATTAAAGCCACTCAAAATAGAGTAGGCGGGTTTGAACAAACCGTCGGCGAAATTTCAGGAACAGTAGATACACTCGAAAAGTTAACCAAAACTGACAAGCAGCTCCTCCAAAAATACTCAAAAATATATTTTCTAAATGAAAATTACACCCCCGCGCATCTTACAGCAATCGATTTAGACTACCAGTATAGTGGTAAAAAACAGGAATACTTTTTAACAGAAAGCTGGTCATTTGCAAAAAATCTTATAGATGCCGCAAAAAAAGATGGTCAGGAGCTTTATGTAAAATCTGCATATAGATCATTTGCAGAGCAGGAATCATTAAAATCAAACTACGGTGTTATATATGGAGCGGGAACAGCGAATCAGTTTTCTGCTGATCAGGGTTATTCCGAGCACCAGCTCGGAACAACGATAGATTTTATAACCACCGGTCTCGGAGGAGACTTGGAAGGATTCGATAGAACCTCTGAATACACGTGGCTCCTAAACAATGCATATAAATACGGATTCGTCCTTTCGTATCCAAAAAACAACTCATATTACATATTCGAACCATGGCACTGGCGTTTTGTTGGAGTAAAGCTAGCTACAAAACTCCACAACGAAAACAAAAACTTCTACGATCTCGATCAGCGCGAAATAGACACCTATCTCGCAACCCTTTTCGATTAAAATCTAATTATTCGTCGGCTTGTTCCCATGCGGCGCTAAATTTTGTTTATCTCCAGGTTCGGAATTATTTTCAATTTTTTCATCCTCAGACACAAAAACATCTTCCGGAACTCGGTCTCCTTTTTTGACTTCCACCCCACCACCATTTATCTGATTTTTTACATTATTATCATTCGGTTGATTGTTTTGATTTTCAGTCTTTCCTTTATCAGCGATATCATCATTTAAATCAGGCTCTTTATTTCCATTACTAATCATGCTTTGTATTCGAGCTCTTTCAGCCACAACTCGGTTTTTTATATTTTGTGTATCCTGTGAAATCTTCTTTAAAGACTCGGTTGAGCCAAGTTCATTATCAGATTCATTTATTTTCGAAATAACATTTTCATATCTATTAATTTTTTGCTCTAACACTGAATAATAATAATCAGCTTCATTTAATTTATCGGCATATTTTTTATCAAAATTACTCTCAGCTGATATTATCGCGCTTGCAAAACCCGAATGAAGAGAATCGATTCTATTGTCAGTCAAATATTTTTTAGGATTTTCAGTTAACAACTGCCCCTCATTTATTCTTCTATCTATAACCGCAAAATCCCATGACTCATATGAATCAGAGGAGATACTCGCAAAAAATCCCAAAACCTGTTCAGAGACAGAAAGTTTAATAGGGTAAAAAATTTCCCCAGGCAACGAATTCATCGCAAATGAAACAGGAATCATCCCCGCCATAGAAAAAATAAAGATAAATACCGCCAAAGAAACAGCTGTATGTTGGCGTAAAAATAAAGAAAAAATTGTTTTGTAATAGGCAGTACCTGATGCGCTGTCAATCTCATCGGCATATCTTTCCAAATTTTTTAACACAAAATTCTTTTCTTTTTCGGGAAAAGATATCTTAGAAAAAGATTTTAATGCTTTTTTAATATCGCGATCCATATATTAAGAACAATAATACATATTTTACGATGATAGCAAGGTTTTTAATTTATCTATTCCTCTACGAATACGCATAGTAATCGTGCTTTGATTCTCCTTTAAAAGATCCGCAATCTCTCTTATTTTTAATCCGGAAATATATCTCATAATCAAAACCTCCTTGTAATTAGAATCTAATCCGTCAATTGCATTCAAAACTTCATTTTTTTCTACAATTGACGAAAGATTATAAGCTTTTTCCGAAGCAGGATATATATCGGCATCAGTCAATTCATCAATTGGTTTTGTGTATCGCTTTTTCTTATACCAATCAATTACCAGATTTCGTGAAGTTGTGAAAAGAAAAGCTTTCGTATTTTTTATCTCATTACCGTTTGATAGATATTGCATCGCACGCATAAAAGTCTCCTGAACAATCTCTTTTGCTGTATCAGGATTAGATGTCTTAAAAAAGCAATATCTAAAAAGATCATCAGAATAAGATTGATATGCACTTCCAAGAAATACCCGGTTTTTATTTATACGGCTTTTTCTCATATATAAAGACAGCCTATCCGCCAAGATATCACAAAATATGGCTAAAAAACAACGCAAAATCCCAATAATGTGAAAAAAACAGTTCTCGGGAGTCTACTTAACTACAACTCAATAAAGCAGATAAAGTCGTCGTCTTAAAAACACAGCGTTAAATATCACGCACTAATATGCAAAAGAAACTCGAAACAGTAGCAGTAGTTGGTCTAGGTTATGTTGGTCTCCCGCTGGCACTACTTGTTGAAGAAAAAGGCTACAAAGTTATTGGCATAGATATAGATGAAAAAAAAGTAAAAGCGTTAGCAGAAAAACGAAAACTAAACGGCTTTGAAGAGTTCGAAAAAAAGATTAGAAATTCAAAAAATTTTTTCCCAACAAATAATTTTGATGAATTAAAAAATGCTTCAATTATAATCGTCGCAGTTCCAACCCCAACATTTGAAAATCATCAACCAAATCTCTTACCACTTACATCAGCACTGGAAGAAATTAGCAAAAGACTCGATAGGTACCAACACGTAATAATAGAGTCCACGATAAACCCCGGTGTATGCGAACAAGTTGTTATACCATTGCTCGAAAAAGCATCAGGTTTAAAAGTAGGAAAAAATTTTTATGTCTCTCATTGTCCGGAAAGAATAGATCCAGGAAATAAAAATTGGGATGTAGAAAAAATTCCGCGTGTAATAGGGAGCGCTGATCCAAAGGGTTTAATTCTCGGTTTGAGTTTCTATAAAACCATAATTTCCGCAGAAATTACCCCTATGAAATGCATAAAAGAAGCAGAAGCGGTAAAGGTTGTTGAAAATTCATTCAGAGATATAAATATCGCATTCGTAAATGAGCTAGCCATGTCATTTTCTAAACTTGGAATTGATATCAAAAACGTAATCAAGGGAGCGAGTACAAAACCTTTTGCATTTATGGCTCATGATCCAGGGTGTGGGGTAGGTGGTCATTGTATCCCCGTTGATCCCTACTATTTAATTACCTATGCAAAAAAAAACGGTTTCAGTCATAAGTTTTTGTCGCTTGCAAGAAAAATCAATAACAATATGCCGGTTTTCACTGTCAATCTTTTAAAAAAGGCATTAAAAAAAACAAACACACCAATAAAGAAAATAAACATAGGCATATTAGGTCTTGCATATAAACCAAACGTATCAGACACAAGGGAAAGCCCAGCTCTAGAGATTATAAAAAATCTTCAAAGGCGCGGAATTAATGTTTTAAGTTTTGATCCATATGTAAAACATGAAACGTCTGTATCTTCATTAAAATCGCTTCTCAAAAGATCTAACGCACTCATACTCGTAACCGCTCACAAAAATTTTCTAAAACTTAAGCCATCAGATTTATTAAAAAATAAAATTCAAATCCTGGTAGATGGAAGAAATGCCCTCTCGAAAGAAAAATTTCTTTCTTCTGGAATTGTATATCAGGGAATCGGAAGATGAAAAACATAAAAAACCAAATTATATATGAAAAAAAAGATTTTTCAGGAAAAAGAAACAATCAACAATTTAAGCGTGAAGAAAACAAAAAATACGCATGTTTGGATTACGTTTTTCCTGACGATATATTTCATCCTTCTAGTAAAGCTAACGACGATTGAGGCCATCATCAATGATAAGTTTTTTGGGATTTACAGCATACTCATAACAACATATATTCTCTCAAGATTTCTCTTCTCATATTTTCACGGGACTGTGCCAACAGATGAAAGTTATAAACCAACAGTAACTTTTGTTGTGCCCGCAAAAAACGAAGAGGACAATATTGCAGAAACCATCAGAAGATTTAGCAAAGTAAATTATCCAAGAGAAAAAATTGAAGTAATTGCAATAGACGATGGTTCAACCGATGGAACGCTGGCAGAAATGTACCGGATAAAAAAAGAAATTGGAAACAAATTTAACGTTGAGATTGTCCATTGGGACAAAAACAAAGGTAAAAGAGAGGGTATGGCAGAAGGAGTATTGCGTGCAAAAAATGAAATAGTAATATTCATCGATTCAGATAGTTTTATCGACAAAGATTGTGTAACGCACTTAGTAAAATATTTTGTAAACCCGAAGGTCGGCGCAGTTTGTGGTCATAGCGATGTATATAACAAAGACACCAATCTTCTTACAAAAATGCAGACAGTGCGATACTATATTGCATTCAAAATATACAAAAGCGCTGAATCTATTTTTGGAACAGTTACATGTTGCCCGGGCTGTTGTTCTGCTTATAGGAAAGAATACGTTTTAGAATTCTTAGATAAATGGAGAAAACAAAAATTTTTGGGAGTCAGATGTACTTATGGTGACGACCGAAGTCTCACAAATTTTATTATCCAGAAATATGAAACAGTTTACTCTGAAGACGCGATGGCATGGACAGTTGTTCCGGAAAAATTTAGGCAATATATGAGACAGCAACAAAGATGGAAAAAGTCGTGGCTCAGAGAAACATTTATCGCGTCCACTTTTATGTGGCGCAAAAATCCCATAGCTGCTCTGTCTTTCTATGCTTATATATTTCTCGCCTTTATATCACCAATCGTTTTTTTCAGAGCGATGATTTGGTATCCGTATATCACCAATAGCTTACCAATCGTTTATTTAACAGGGTTATTTCTTATGCTTTTTTTACACGGCCTATATTACAGAGCTTCAGTTGGTGTGAGATCTTGGTTCCTAGCGATAATAAGCTTTTGGTTTAATACGGTGATATTAATGTGGCAACTTCCATGGGCGCTAATAACTCTTAGAGATACAAGATGGGGAACAAGGTAAATTTTATGAGGTACGCAGATTTTTCATTCAAGAAAGTATTATCGATGACCATGGTTTTCATGATTTTGATTTTTGCTACTGGAATTACCTATGGCCAAAAAAAGGATTATCTAAGGGGTTTTTCAATAAGCTACTATTTCAACACAATAGAAAATACGCTTAAAACTTTCGCTTATAAATATGAATTTTCAAATTATCAGGGAAATTCCTTTACCGCGTCAGTTTTTGACGCACTCGGTAAAGATTTTTCTCTAAATTCTGATAATTCCGGAAAAACAGCAAAATCTTTACCAGTTCTTGTTTATCACGGCATAACCGCAAACACGGATGAATTCAATATATCGCCCGATTTATTCAAAGAGCAAATGTTCGCTCTAAAAGAAGCTGGGTATGAAACCGTTAAGATAGATGACGTCATGGCTTTTTTCAGAGGAGAAAAAACCCTTCCAGAAAAATCTTTTTTACTAACTTTTGATGATGGTAGGCGAGATAGTTTTTATAATGCTGATCCTATACTCCAAACACTAAACTACACCGCAGTAATGTTTGTTATAACAAAAGAGTCAGTTAGTGAAGCCAATAGTAGAAGTAGTTTTTATCTTTCAAAATGGGAACTTGAGCGCGTTGCCAAAAACAATAATTGGGAAATTGAGTCTCACGGAAGAAATGCTCATGGATTCTATCCAATTGATGAAAAAGGAAATTCAGGCCACTTTTTTTCAAATAAGCTTTGGCTTAAAGACAAAAATAGACTTGAAACAACAGAAGAATTTGAAGACAGAATAACCGAAGACATGATTGGCGCAAAAGAAGATCTTGAAAATTCATTTAGAATACACGTAACAAGTTTTGCATTTCCATTCGGAGAATTTGGGCAAGAGGAAACAAATTTTAATGAGGCAAATGAAATAGCGCTAAGAGACTCAAAGTCAATATACGATTTCCTCTATTATCAAATTAGAGGTGAAAATGGTTTCACTAGGAATTATCCCACAGAAGACTCATTTTTAATCAAAAGAATTAAAGTAGAAACTTCTTGGAAGGGGAGCGATCTAGTTTGGTTATTGAACACAAGCAGCGATAAGTCGCTTTCGTATATAGACAACATGGATTCTGATAATGGATGGCTTGATCCATGGGGAGATTCTTATATGGAGAATGAAAATCTGGTACTTAAAGCCTCGCCTAATACGAAAGGATCTTTTGTATTCTTAAACGGAACATATCTCTGGTCCAATTATGAATTAGAGGCATCGGTCAATTTCCCAAAAGGAAGCGCTGTGGCACTCATCGCTCAATATAAAGATGAAAAAAATTATTCAATGTGTAAATTTACTTACGACCACGCAACTTTAGAGGAAAAAATTGATGGGAAACAAAAAATCCTGGCCATAACTAAAAAACCATTTGATCTTCCCCGCAGTGAATGGGGAAAAATAGGAGCAATAGTGGATGGTAATACTATTTCGTGTTTATGGAATAGTGAAGAAGCTATCCCAAAAGAAGAAGTTAACGAAATTCTTTCACACGGTGGCATTGGATTTACAACTTGGGGGGAAAAATTTAACGAAAGTGAACTAAGAATAAAAAAAATTGTTGCATCACCTATTGAATTGTAGAAATGTCACAGTTGTTAAAGAAAAAAATTTTTCCTATTTTATCAATCTTAATTTTAGTATTTTTACTTGGGGTATTTTTTTCATCGACTAAAAGTGCAAAAAGTTTTTCCGAGATTATATACAACTTTGACGAAGACGAAGTTATAGAAGAATCGTTTTTTGAAAATAAAAGTAATAGTGATTATTGGTGGCTTAGATCAGGCGGGGAACTTACTATCGAAAATGGCATAGGGAAAACCATTCAAGGCGATTTACAAGAAAACTCATATTGGAAAGAAAGATATTCAAAAACAAACCCGCGCGACACAGATAATGGGGAAAACCCACAAAATATTTTCCGTATCCTAACAAGAAAATCTTGGACAAACACTGAGCAGCGGGTTTATTTCTATATATCAAAAATAAACAAAAGTGAAAGCATTTACAGGAATGAGTCGAATGGTATACACCTATTTAATAGATACATTGACAGTAACAACCTTTACTATACCGGTATAAGAGTTGATGGAACTGCCGTAATAAAAAAGAAACAAAATGGAATATATTACACAATGGCCCAAAACGCTGTATTCAAAAATAATAACCCTTATAGTAGAGATGCTAATCCAAGTCTTCTGCCCGCCCATCTGTGGATTGGCATAAGAGGTGAAGTCAATACAAACAAAGACGGAACCGTTTCTATAAAGATGTATCTCGACAGAAATAAAACAGGGAACTGGGTCCTAGTTGCCGAAGCTCTTGATGACGGCATAAATTACGGGGGACCTGTTATTTCTAAAAGTGGCAGAGGAGGGATCAGGACAGATTTTCTAGACATATTTTTCGATAATTATAAATTTGGAATAATACAAACAAATCAAACTAATCAAAAAGTTATTAACAACTAATAATTTGACCAGTTAGAAAATAGACATTATCCTCAACCCAAAAGAAAAGAATCTCGCACTTGTGTACAGATCTTTAAAAAAAGATTAAATCATTTGGAGGCGAGAGTAAGGGATAATGGAAAAAACATACAAAAACACTACCTACTATAAACCAAAGAAAGTAGCGCTCACAACTCTTTTTATTTTAAGTTTTACATTTTTTTATACTGCAAAAGCATTTGCAGTTCCGCCAGCCGACGTTGGGTCTCCATATTCATACAACTTTAATCAGGGCGGTGTTCTTCATGAGGTAAATTTGCCAGACAACAGTACCAGTCCTTATTGGTGGGTTAGCTCTGGTGGAAATTTAAATATTTATGAAGGCAGGGGGCGCACCATAAAGGGTGAGCTGCAAGACGATGATCCATGGAGATTAATTTATGCAATTAGCAATCCCCGAGACACAGATAACGGGTATCATCCCCAAAATATATTTAGATTAATTACCCGAAGCATATGGCAAGACGCCAGAGAAGAAGCTAATTTTGTTATTACAAAAAACAATTTGAGTGAAAGTCCTTACAGAAATCAGTCAAACGGCCTTTTATTGATGAATCGATACATTGATGAAAACAATCTTTACTATACCGGCATAAGAGTTGATGGCGCCGCGATCATTAAAAAGAAGCAAAACGGAAGATATTACACGTTAGCATATATAAAAGGAGTATATCCTGGTCTTTATGATAGGGATACTAATCCAAATCTGCTTCCATTAAATAAATGGATAGGCATACGCACAGAAATCACAAATGAGGGAAATAATGCAGTTCGCATAAAAGTTTTTATAGATAAACTTTGGAGCGGAAATTGGCAGCTCATAGCGGAAGCCGTAGATGATGGCAGGACATACGGACCAGCGATAAGAACCGGAGGATTTGGCGGAATTAGAACTGATTTTATGGACGTGGATTTTGAAAACTTTAGATTCCGAAATCTATAAAGTTGGAAAATACCAACTCCACAACATCCTAATATAATAAATAAGGTTAACATTTGACAAATAAAAATAATTCAGCTAATATTACACCGCATTATTTTTATAAAAAAAGTCGAGGAAGTAATCGGTAAAACCAGCCAATATTACAGTAATTACATAAACATATATAGAGTGTAATATTTTTGCTCTTCAATCGGCATCTATTTAGATATAGTCCATAAAGAATTTCCACTGTATTAATTAAAAAAATGAATATAATCAAGCAGATATATGCAGTATTGGTAATAGGAACGGTTTTTTATAGTACAGCCCCTATCCATATTAGTAGTGCCCAAACAGCACCACAGCCAGATTCGGAGATAATCGAAAATCAGCCAGTTATTGAACCAGCTCCAGAGCCGACGATTCAACCCGTTGTCCCAGTTGAGCTTGCCGAACCATCTCCAACAATCCAACCGATAATCACCCCAACTCCAAGCCCAGAGCCGATTCCAACCCCATCTCCAACAATCCAACCGATAATCACCCCAACTCCATCTCTTCCAGTTGAGCTTCCCGAACCATCACCGACAATCCAACCAGTAATCCCAAATGATGGCGATAACGGAGGAGGAGATAATGGCGGCGGAGGATCCGGCGGATCCGGCGGAGGCGGCGGAGGCGGCTGGTGGGGCCCATCTCCATCACCGACTCCATCTCTATCACCTTCACCTTCTCCAGAAGGAGAAGTCTTGGGCGCAGAAACCATCTGTGAGCCATATCTCACAACTTATATCAAACTCGGTAATAAGAATGACGTGGGTGAGGTTAAGAAGCTTCAGGAATTCCTGAATACTTATGAAGGTGAAAAACTTCCGGTAACAGGGTTCTACGGCAATATGACATTTGCAGCTATAAATAGATTTCAGCTCAAATATTCAAACGACATCCTTTTGCCATGGGTCGCTTACGGGCTTCCAAATAGTAAATCAGCTACTGGTTATGTTTACAAAACAACCCGGTATAAGATAAACGCAATTGTTTGTCCTGAAAATCAGTCCCCAAAGCCAATGCTCCCATAAAGTTAAAAAAGTACCCCCCGTATAGAGCGGGGGGTGTATTTTTTTAATACAAATATAAAAGTATAATAGTTATATGAAGAGGCTTAAAAAATATTTTATACCTCACAAAGGAAATAACTATAAACCGCATGTTTTTCACATCCGGTCGGTTATTTTTATTATTTTAGGCATTCTATTAATAGAAGCGCTTTTTCTTTTAAATACATTTATTATAAACCCAAGAACAGGCTTTTTTTCGGAAATCATCAAAAACGTACTGGTTGATGAAACAAATAAAGTTAGAACAGAAGCTGCAGAAAACACTCTTAAAATAAACCCAATACTTGAAAAAGCCGCCCAAAGCAAAGCCGAAGACATGGCGCAAAAAGGTTATTTCAGTCACGAAAGTCCGGATGGAAAATCACCTTGGGAGTGGATATCTGAAGCCGGTTACAAGTACGCAAGCGCAGGAGAAAACTTGGCGGTAAATTTTGTAGATTCAAAAGATGTTATAAACGCATGGCTCGCCTCCGAAGGTCATAAAAAAAATATTCTAAACAAATATTTTACTGAAATCGGCATCGGAACCGCAAAAGGTACATACAAAGGAAGAGATACAATATTTGTTGTACAATATTTCGCCCGACCTGATTTACTTGCAATAGCACCAGAAAACATAGAATCTTTACCAAAATCAGAACCGGAAATCATTAGAAATTCACTTGAAGAGGAAATGGCCATCATAAATAAGCAAAGCGATATAAAAGTAGCCGGAGCCGAAAGGACAATAGATCCATTTGAAGAGATTCGCGAGGCAAATATCGGCGAAACTATTATCTCAAACCCCAAAACAATCACTAGATATGTATATGAAGGTATTATTGCTATAATAGCCCTCTCACTGATAATTCTTTTAGGTTTCAGCTTTAAAAATAAAAATTTCAGGCTATTTACTCATGGAATGCTCATAATACTTATTATATCCGCATTTATTGCGGCAAATAGCTATATAATTTCAGCAAGTATAGAGATAAAATAATGTTTAAACACTTAAATATCACAATATATGGGAAAGTTCAGGGTATTTTTTTCCGTCGCACTGTAAAACACGAAGCAGATAAAATTGGCATTTTCGGGTTTATCAGAAACGAGCCTGATACAACTGTTTATATTGAAGTAGAGGGCAAGGAAGATGAATTAAATCAGTTTACTGCTTGGCTAAAATCCGGAGCGGGGGAAGGTGAACACGAAATTTCTCTTGTAGATGTGGAAACCGGACCGTATAAAGCTTTCAATACTTTCGAGATTAAAGACGATAAATAAAAAAGTATGCAAAGAATAGTTCTGCATCTCGATATGGATGCATTTTTTGCGTCCATAGAGGAACGCGACAAACCCAGATTAAAAGGCTTACCTATCGTCGTTGGCTCCGACCCAAAAGACGGAAACGGCAGAGGCGTTGTTTCGACTGCAAATTATGCGGCAAGAAAATACGGCATACATTCAGCCCAACCAATAGGAATTGCATGGAGTTTATCGGAAAAAGCGGCAAAAAACGGAAATCCAAAAGCAATTTTTATAGAACCGGACATAAAAAAATACAGCAAAGAATCAAAGAATATAATCAGTTACATAAAAACAAAAGCGAAAAAAGTTGAGCAGGCAAGCATAGACGAAGCCTATATTGAGTGCGAAAAAGAAAATCAGTCTTGGGAAAAAGCCGAGAATTTTGCAAAAGAAATAAAAAAATATATAAAAGAAAAAAATAAACTTACCTGTTCAATCGGCATCGGTCCAAATAAACTCATAGCTAAAATGGCATCGAGTTTTAAAAAACCCGACGGCCTCACGATTATCACAGACGAAGATGTGAAAAACTTTCTCGATCCAAAGTCAGTTGGGGATATTCCCGGTATCGGCCCAAAAACAGAAAGCGTACTTAAAAGAATGAAAATAGAAACCATTCGCGATTTAAAAAATATAAGTCGCGAAAAGCTTATTGAAAAATTTGGCAAATGGGGAGCGGGAATGTTTGAAAGATCACGAGGCATAGACACGCGAGAAGTTGAGGAAGACCGAGAAATCAAATCAATCGGAGAACAGGAAACATTTGAAAAGGATACCCTAGATAGCGTTATTTTGATAGAAAAACTCAAGGAAATATGCTCAAGAGTTCAAAAACGAGTAGAAAAAAACGGATTATTATTTAAAACAGTAACAATCATCGTAAGATTTGAAAATTTTGAGACAAAAACAAGATCACATACGGTAAAAACAAAAACAAACAGTCTAAGAGACTTAGAGGGGGAGTCTCTTCAAATGTTTCTTCCGTTTTTAGATAGTAGGGAAAACCCAAATCGAAAAAAGATCCGTCTTTTAGGTGTGAGAGTGGAAAAATTAATTCACAGATAGTGTTTGTGGAAAACTTTTTTTAAATCTTGTGGTAAACTACAAGCACATGAGCAGAAAAAATATTCTGTTAGCTTCGTTTCTGACAGCCCTCGTCACGATATTAGGAGCGACAGCTTATGTAATCCTAAATTTCAACGAGAATAATAGTGAGACAGCCAGCGCAGCGGGTGTTTTGGGTTTAAATCAGGTTTACGTAAAGAACAATAATTCATTTCCTCTACAAAATGATCTAGTGACCATCCCGCTCTCATTCAGAGAAAGCGAGTATTTTCCAAATGGACTTTCAAATATCAAAATCGGCTCGCTTGATACACAAGTCACGCCAACCTCTTTTTATAAGAACAATTCCGTAAAAACAGCCGTTGCTCGCGTCATCATATCAATGCCCGCTAATACCGAGCTTATTTTTGATATTACATCAGGCTCAAACCCTGGTTCATTCACACCACTTCCAGAAGTTTCAGCATTCTTAAATGGGGGGTTAAAAGCATTTTCAAAAGACCTTGGCGGCGGAACATATCAGACGATTTTTACACCCGGCGACGGACGACTTGTTGAAGACGGACCTGTTGTCAAAACATACGAATTTATCAAAAAGCACAGACCAATTCCCGGTTGTTCAACCACACTAAACCAGACATGCCTTCCTTATCTATTCACCTCCCATTTTTGGGTTACTGTAGTAAAAGGAAAACCATACGTTCAGATCAAGCATTTTATTGTTAACTTCGGAAATCTTGCCGAGGACACATGGACAAATGGAAATCCATACAACTACACAGAAGGACAAAACGGCTTCGTCTTCTTTGATCAGGTCTATTTTGATACAAATACGAGCGGCACACCGTCATATCTCCATATCTTAGACCAAAGCTACCTAAATCCTTCAGTAAAACAGGTAGTCAGCAGTAGCTTAAACCGCTACTTTGTAATGCCAACGGACGCCCAGACCATATTATCTCAAGCCCCTTATTACGACGGACCTCCTCCAAGTGTTGTCACTAACCCAAGTAACTATGTGTCAGCGGGCCAGGGATTTTTGACATATAGCGTTCTTCATATAAACAGCTCTAATCCACCGGCCTTTATCGATCCATTTGATGAATCAAATGTTGAAACAGGCCAGTCCCTTGCCAGATTTAATCAGGTAAACGGGCATCTTTTTGATGAAATTGTGAGACCGGACGCCATTGACCCTGGCTTTAATTTTGCAAATAACGCCCAAGTTGAATACGACAGAGTTGTAAACACTATCAGCGATCCCATAAACGGGCACAGGTTTGGGCAATATGATTACGGCATAAAAGATATGGGAGCCGGTAGTGTATTCAATCACTACATAGAAGATCCATTTAATATTGTGAGGTACCTCATGTCATGCGATACACGATGTGCCAAAAGATACATAGACATGACACGGTTTCACATGTATGGCTCTGCTCATGTTGTAGCTCATCCCGTGGGAGTTGATTTGGCCGCTCACCCCCAAACCAATTTTTCAAACTATAGGAACACTTCATTTGAAAAAGAACTTGATGGATCTGATACAAGCTGTGATATTCAGACAACAATAAACACCGAAGATAAATTAGGTTTCGGAAATAGTGATTTAAATACAAATATCAATTTCAGGCGAGATGCAAATGGAAGATACTGCAATGTTTATTCAAACTGGGCATGGCTGGCGCTGTCTCACAAATGGACAACCAGAGACGCAGCTCACGCATCACTCGCTCTTGAGCTTTACAGATGGATGTTTACCGGAGACTTTGCCGCAAGAACTCTCGGTGAAGACCAAATAAAAACATTCGGAAGCGCATTTCAATACACCTATCTTTACAGGTGCGACTTCACGCGCCCAGGTTCCTGTTACCCCGATCAGACCCGCGCGATGGGCCGCGCGCTCACAAATTTTGCAAAAGCATTCAGCTCAACTGGCAATTCATACTACGCAACGCTTGCCGGTTATATGTTTAAGATCATAGACAACGTAAAAGACCACTCCCAACCGGGCGCATATGGCGTCGATGCTTCAGGAGATCAAAGACCAGTTCAATTCTTTAGCTACTACCGACCACCGGCATGCCACTTGTTTACACGCGAAGAGTCTTTGGTGCTGGATGGCATTGAGACTAGTTATAAAGACGCTATAACAGACACGACAATATTAAACAGAATGAGAACCGTTTTGGACGAAGGGTTGTTCTCGGTTCTTACTTACATGGTTAAAAGTCCATCTGAGGTGAAAAACAACATGCCAAACCCCGAAAACCCAAATGCCCCAATTATGCAGGGAACGGGTGGATGGACGAGAGATAACTACATCTGCAACAACGGCGATGGAACAGATTTCACTCAATATTTCTATTCAAGTGAAGGAGGTTATAGCCCTGATAGATCACAGGTTATACCGGGCATCTGTCACGCTGTAAAACTCTCCAAACAACTAGGACTTAATCCATGGTATGACACAAGATTTAGGGACGCATTTGAGCGCGGATTTGTATATCCTTCAGCAGTTACTAGAGATGATTTCGGAATCCGTATACAAAATCTAAACATCGAAGAATTGTGCGGCCTTCGCGTTGCCTTAAATCTTCCAACAGCTCTTGAAAACAATAACTGCGTAGACAACGATGGCGACGGATATTCAACGTGCACAGGTGATTGCAACGATAACAATGCAAATATAAATCCTGGCAAAAACGAATTATGCAGCGACGGTATAGACAACAACTGCAACCAGCTCTTTGATTGCAACGAAAGATCATGTTCCGGAAGCTGCTCCGGGCAAAGAACTTATTGCGGCGACTTGTTTGTCAGTAACCCAAATAGCTACGGATTAAACGAGCAATGTGATGTAAAAGGATTTGGCACAGGTGGAACAAATTCATGTACTGGGTACACTTGTGTTCCGGCTGGAGTTTCGCTAACGCAAGGTTGTCTCTGTTCAAACGGTCAGGAGTCACCCCGTCCAACCCCAACACCATCACGAACTCCTACGCCAACACCTACGCCAACGCCATCAAGAACCCCAACTCCCACCCCAACGCCGTCATCATCACCGAATCCAACCCCAACCCCAACACCATCCGAGAGCCCACCTCCTCCAAGTAATGGATATTTACCACCTTGGTCTACGGTTCCTGCAACAAGAACAATTACGCTCAATTACAACACCGGCATAAGCGATGACGAAAACGGTGTTGCGCTCATGAACGCAGTTGCCTCGCTTAGAGCTGGCGATAGATTGATTGTCGGTGGAGCCACGGGAAGAACTTATAGACTACCAACAGGAATTCCATTTACAATTACGCTTTCGGGAACCGCAAACCAACCTATATGGATTGATGGAAGTTTAACGCCGAAACCTGTAATAACAAGACCAAATGCATCTTTCGAAGTTATCGATTTTGGACTTGTTCAATCTGGATCTCCAACAGCTTCATATATAGCGCTCAGAAACTTTGAAATAACAGGTGGGCGAAATGGAATAAGAGTTCACAACACTACGAATATCTGGCTCGACAGTCTTGATATTCATAATATCGGCGAAGGTGGCGTAAAATCAGACACATCAAACACGAGTTATCTCTATGTCACAAGAAACCTTATTCATGACACAGCAGGCCAGTTCGGAGACGGCATTCGTATCGGAAAAGACACCACGGGAATAACAAGAAACTCCACATATGCTCTAAACCAGATCTATAACACCAGAAGTTCACAACAGGGAGACGGCATCGAAGTGCGCGGCGGCTCACACTCGAATCTTATTGCTGCAAATGTTATCCATGACACGATCTATCCTTGTATTAGAACCAATGACGCCGCTCCGGGCATGATGAACGTCATATCAAAGAACATAGTCTATAGTTGTGATGACAACGGAATTCAGGTTGAGGGTTATGGAGTTAGAGTTGAGGGAAATCTTCTTCTGGGTCCATTCGGTAACAAAGCTTTTGACAATACGCATGGCAACAACCTTCGCGACGTCGTAGTTGTCCACAACACCATGTTTTCTGTGAATGGATATGGAGCAGGTCTTTGGGGATGGAATGGTCAACCAAACATGGTCTTTGCAAATAACGCTGTATATGTAAGAAATTGCAGGACACTTGGGTACTCAATCGCACAATTCGGAGACAAAATACCGGGAGTTTACAAAGGAAACGTCGCCTACTCGGAAGATTGCAATGGCATAGGCTCGGACGGAACAAAAGGAATTCCTTCGGCTGGGTATAAAGAGGGAAGTGGCTTAACCGACTTCGGTAATGTAACTCATTGGTCAGGTTTTTATCCCCCAATTCCAAATTATCGTCCTTCAGACAGAGGAGCCATTATCGGAAGCGCTGATCCTTCGTGGTTAATTGAAAAAGATTTACTTGGTGACACTCTTCAAGCGCCATATGAAGCCGGAGCGATTGACAATCACAGCGGCGCGCCAACTCCAACTCCAACATCTTCGCCAAATATAACCCCAACGCCATCTCGAATCCCAACCCCAACACCATCCCCAACAACCTCGCCAACCCCAACACCGTCAATCTATCCCCCAAAGGGGCCAAGCGGACTTTATTTGGGCAATGTTCAGAGCGATAGAATATCTCTATTCTGGACCGATAATTCAGACAATGAAGCCGGGTTCTTAATCCAAAGAAAAGTTGGCGATGGAGAATTTGTAAATCTTGCCGCAGTGGAAAAAGATTCTATCGCGTATAACGACTTTTCAGTTGGTCCAAATAAAAAATACACATATAGAGTTCAGGCATACAACTCTGCTGGCGTATCTAATTATTCCAATGAAGCGTCTGTAACAACACCTCCGCTTGATGACGGAACTCCGCCACCATCTCCACCACCAACTCCATCTCCACCACCGGGAGCTACACAAACCCCTAACCCAACTCCTACAAAATCCCCAGACTCATCAAGAAGCCCAACGCTCAAAGGACCGGTAAACCTAAGAGGGGAAATAACAGGCGATACTTCTGTATATCTTACGTGGACAACCAATTTCACCGGACTTGGTATAAAGCTTGAAGTCAGCGATGACGGAACAAGCTTTAGAGAAGCAAATACTCTTCCTTACTACTACTTCTATTGGAATGTTGTGAATGCAACACCGGGCAAGACTTATTACTTCAGAATGAGATCTTATGACAATAGTGGTTTCTCTGACTATTCAAACACTATAGAAATAACAATGCCGGGCAAAATTGTTGGCGGAATAATATTTACCGAAACTCTCTACAAAGGTGTCAGGAGCCCTCAAGTAACTCTTCTTCAAGAGCTACTAAGAAAAAATCCTAAAATATATCCCGAGGGGTTAGTAACTGGTTATTACGGCCCACTAAGCGAAAAAGCAGTTAAAATTTTCCAAGAAAAATACGGCATCGTAAACTATGGTTCACCAGCATCCACCGGCTACGGCCTAGTAGGTCCACAGACAAGAGAAAAACTCAACGAGGTTTTCGGAAGTATTCCATAGGCAAATTAACCGGAGTAACACTCCGGTCAATTTTTATCTACAAAATAGCACTCTTGACTTGAGAGTGCTAAAATACTAAACTGACAAAAAGAGTTAATAATTTTATTTATATGCATCCGAGAACAGCACATATCTTGGAAACAGTGATACGTGAATTTATCGCCACAGGCGAACCCGTAAGCTCAAAGCAGATATACGATAGATATAATTTTGACGTAAAATCAGCAACTATCAGAAACGAGTTAAATGCGCTCACAAGCGATGGATATCTCGAGCAAATTCACATATCAAGCGGACGCGTTCCAACAGACAAGGGGTATAAATTTCTTGTAGATAAGCTTATAAAGGAAAAAGATTTTAAGGATTTAAAAAACAAAACCACTCCCGGTATAAATCAAATAAAGAAAGAAATTACAGCCGGAGATTTAAGCGAAACTATAGAATATTTCGCCTCAAGACTTCAAGCGCTCTCGCTTGGTATAAATATGCTCGAGAGGTCAATTTACAAAAGTAGCCTCGCCGCGCTTTTAAATAGTTTAAATACTAGCGCCCATGAAACCAGTTTTGAGGATTTATGCGAAATAGTTGAAGACTTTGAAACACTCGAAGACAAGATAAGTTCCCTTACAAATGTAGTTGAGAGCACCGCGCCGACAGTCTTCATCGGAAAAAGTCCGATCATGAGAAGTAGACACCTTTCCGTAATAGCCGAAAAATTTGATCTAGGAGATAAGCAATATATCGTCGTAGTAATCGGGCCAAAGCGAATGGATTATGAGAAAAATATTCAAATGTTTTCAAAATTTAAAAGAGATTTAGAATCACTGAATGAATAATATGTCGCAAAAAAAATCATAAAAAAATATGAATGAAAAAGATGAAGTAAAAAATCAAAATGAAATTTCCGATCATTCAAAATGCGAATCAGAAAAAAACGAATATCTTGAAGGTTGGAAAAGAGCAAAAGCAGATTTAATAAATTACAAACGTGACGAAGAAAAAAGGTTTGAGGAGGTAGCAAAGTTTTCCGTAAGCAGTCTTCTAAAAGAAATTATTCCTGTTTTAGATAGTTTCGACCTTGCTATTACAGCTCTAGAGAAAAACGGAATGGCAGAAAAAGGGATTTTGATGATAAGAGCTCAACTCGAGGACGCATTAAGAAAAGGAGGCTTGGAAAAAATCGCAGCCAAAGAAGGAGATGAGTTTGATCCACAGATCCACGAAAGTATAGGGGAAGAAGAATCGGAATTTGAAGAAGGAAAAATATCAAACATTATCGAAAAAGGTTACTCGCTTCACGGTCGCGTTGTGCGTCCAGCGAGAGTAAAAGTGTCAAAATAAATTAAAAAATTATTTAAAAAATTATGTCAAAAATAATTGGAATCGATTTAGGAACTACATATTCAGCAGTCGCCGTAATGGAAGGCGATCAGCCAAGAATTTTAGAAAACAGCGAAGGCAATAGAACAATGCCTTCTATAGTCGCTCTGTCAAAATCAGGAGAACGCCTAGTAGGTCTTCTTGCAAAGCGACAGTCAGTAACAAATCCAAAAAACACTGTTTTCTCGGTAAAAAGATTTATCGGACGAAAGTGGACAGATGAAGAAGTCCAGCACGATAAAGCATGGTTATCTTATGATATTCAAGAAAGCTCATCCGGAGGTGTCGAGGTAAAAATGGGTGACAAGCTCTACAAACCGGAAGAAATCTCAGCAATGGTTCTCGCAAAAATAAAATCCGATGCTGAAATGCGTCTCGGTGAACCGGTTGAAGAAGCAGTCATTACAGTCCCTGCATACTTTGACGATGCCCAGAGGCAAGCGACAAAAAACGCGGGGGAGATCGCAGGCTTTAAGGTCAGGCGTATTTTACCAGAGCCTACAGCAGCCGCTCTCGCTTACGGGTTCAATAAAAAGAAAGATGAGCGAATCGTTGTATACGATTTTGGTGGTGGAACGTTTGACGTATCAGTGCTCGAAGTTGCAGAAGACACGATTGAGGTAAAAGCTATCGGTGGAGACACTCATCTTGGCGGTGACGACTTTGACAAGCGTATTATCGAATATCTTGTAAAAGAATATAAACAAAGAGAAGGCGTAGATCTATCAGTTGATTCTCTTGCTATCCAGCGTCTAAAAGAAGCCGCAGAAAGATCAAAACACGAACTCTCAACCGCTCTTGAAGCAGAGATAAACATCCCATACATCACAGCCGATGCATCAGGCCCGAAACATTTCCTCATCAAGCTCACTAGGGCAAAGCTCGAGGAACTCGTCCACGACCTTATTGAAAAATCAATCACTCACTTAGATAAGACCATCAAAGACGCTGGCTTCACCGTAAAAGAAATAAACGAGATCATCCTCGTAGGCGGACAAACCAGAATGCCTGCCATGCAGGAAGCTGTCGAAAAATATTTTGGCAAAAAACCCCACAGAGATATCAATCCTGATGAAGTAGTTGCCCTCGGCGCCGCCGTTCAGGGAGGTATTCTTCAGGGAGATGTAAAAGATATTCTTCTTTTAGACGTCACACCTCTTTCACTCGGTATAGAAACGTTAGGTGGAATCTTCACAAAACTTATCGAAAAAAATACAACTATCCCGACATCAAAGTCTCAAGTATTTTCAACTGCAGCAGACAACCAGACATCAGTAGAAATTCACGTCCTGCAAGGAGAGCGTGAAATCGCATCAGGTAACAAAACTCTAGCGAGATTTATCCTCGATGGAATTCCTCCAGCTCCACGCGGCATGCCTCAAGTAGAAGTAACATTCGACATTGATGCAAACGGTATTCTTTCCGTATCTGCAAAAGAGAAAAAAACAGACAAAGTTCAATCAGTCAGGATCGAGGCAACAACTAGTCTTTCAAAAGAAGAAGTTGAGCGTCTCAAAAAAGAAGCTGCCGAAAAGGCAACCGAAGACCATAAAAAGAGAGATCTTGTTGAAAGTAAAAACAATGCGGAACAGCTCATATACGTAACCGAAAAATCTCTCAAAGATGCGGGCGAAAAAGTCCCTGCAGACGTCAAAGAATCAATCACAAAAAAAATCGAAAATCTAAAAACAGTGAAAGATTCTGAAGATGTGGAAAAAATAAAGTCAGCCGCGGGAGAGCTTTCAACTGAAATACAAAAAATTGGCTCCTCAATGTATAACGAAAACAATGAAAACAAGGAAAATAAGCCAAACGATAATCAGGGAGCCGCAGAGTAAAAACTGAAGAAAACTTGACTAAGTGTATGTTCTCGAGCGACCATAGAATAAGTAGTTTTCGAAAAAATCAATGAGTCTTTCAATTGCGAATAAAGCATTCCTAAAAGTATCCGTATTTATAGAGGTATCTATAGTACTGGCAGCATTCTTTGGGTATGAAATAAGCCAGATCTTACAAACGCCATCCGTCAGCCATCTTATACTCCTCGCGGTTTCAACCCTGCTTTGGATATCATTTCTCTGTCTTCACGTTTATTTTGTCGACGAGTATCAAGCGGTGGCATTATCAGTCGGGTTTCAGGTTTTTGTAATATGGCTGTTTCTTGGAAACAAATTTTCCTTACTTACCTTTGTGAGTGTTCTCGTAATAGCGGGGTTTATGGCAAGTGCCATATTTCGCGGAAAGCTCGTTAGGGAAAACAGCCTAAGGATAAAGTTTATTAAAGTAGCCAGCCCGGTTGCGGCTACTATAATGACCGGGTTCGCGTTTTTCATCGCAATATACTTTGTAGGTACGCTAAATGTTCGTGATCTCATAATTCCAAAAAATGTATTCGAGTACACAGTAAAAAGCGTTGAAAAAATAGCATCAGCTCAGATCCCTGGTTTTGATATACAGGCGCCCTTTATCGACGCAGTCCGCTCTTATGTAAGAGTTCAAGCCCCGGAAGGTGTTCCAGAGAGCGCGATAGAAAAAGCCTCACAGGAACTAATCCACAACCTTGAGCTAAAGACCGGCGCAAAGATAAATCCATCAGATAGGTTTGTAGACGCGCTCTATGGCATTACACTGGCAAAGATTGTCCAGCTGCCTGACAACTACAGAGTGCTAGGTCTTGCCATCATCGGTCTTTTGCTCTTTCTCACAATCAAAAGCGTTGCGTTTCTCATCACTTGGCTAGCAGTATTGACTGGGTTTGGTATTTATAAATTCTTAATAGCCCTAAATGTAATCAGCGTTAAAGTAGAAGCAACAAATCGCGAAATAGTAATCATAAACTAAAAATCATGTCAGACGATTATTACAAAATCCTCGGCGTCGAAAAAAGCGCTACCGAAGAGGAAATAAAAAAAGCATACAGGCGTCTCGCCCACAAATATCACCCCGACAAAAAAGACGGGGATGAAGCAATGTTTAAAAAAATAAACGAAGCCTATCAGGTGCTCTCAAATAAAGAAAAGAGAAGTCAGTATGATAGATTCGGCAGAGTCTTTCAGGGTCAAAACGGAGCCGGAGGTTTTGATTGGAGAAATTTTAACGATGGTGGTTTTGAGTTCGGCTTTGACCCAAGCACATTTGAAGATCTCGGAAACATGGGCGATATCTTCGACGCGTTCTTCGAGGGTTTTGGCATGAAGCGAAAACGAAAAACCTACGAACGCGGTTCAGATCTTGAGCTTGTGCAAGAAATCACGCTTGAAGAAAGCTACAACGGAGCAACAAAGTCCGTCCGTTTTAATACACAAAAATCATGCGAAACCTGTTCAGGCGTAGGCCATGACCCCAAAGAAGGTTTCACTCCGTGCTCTGCCTGCGACAGCAGGGGAGAGATCCACGAAATGAGGAAGACTTTCTTTGGAAATTTTAGTCAGGTAAAAACATGCACCAAGTGCGCAGGCGCAGGAAAAATCCCAAATTCAATTTGTAAAAAATGTTCCGGCACCGGCCGCATAACCGGCGAGCAGTCAGTTGACCTAAAAATCGCTCCCGGTGTTGATGATGGCCAGCTTATTAAAGTTACAAAAGCCGGAGAAGCCGGCGTACACGGTTCTGAACCGGGTGACCTCTACGTAAGAATAAAAATAAAACCCCATAAAAAATTCAAAAGAAGCGGGGAAGACTTAGTCATTACCGAGTCGGTAAATCTCGTGGATTTTCTTATCAATAGAAGTGTCGAAGTTGAAACAATCTCCGGAAAAAATATAAAAGTTGAAATTCCTTCAGATTTTAATTTAGGCGATCAGCTAAGCGCATCAGGCGAGGGCATGCCCCGTCTCGGCGGTTTCGGCAAAGGACGCCTTCTCATAAACCTCGATATCAAAGTTCCTAAAAAACTTTCCGGAAAAGCAAAATCCCTCCTCGAAGACTTGAGAAGGGAATTGGAATAGACTAAGTAAAAAATATTTTGCAAATAAAAAACCCCAAAGCGAAATAAAAATTTCACAAGGGGTTTTTTAGAAATCTTTCAGATTTGATCTAGGCAGTTCTATTTGCTCAATTTCTTCAATCATTTATTGATTAGTTCTAAAGCTACTTGGCCAAATCATGCTCATGTTCCCAACATTATCAACTCCTCGTACGAGGTAATAATATGTGGTATTTGCTTGAAGGTTTGAAACTGTAACCGTGTGGCTAGTTTGCAAACCGCCTGCATCAAGAGCCAAGTTTCCGCTTACATACGGCTGTTGGCGAGGTCCAGTAGCTTCGTTAAATTGAAGCGGGACGTTACTCAAATATACTTGCCCTTGAGTAGGCTCATTACTGGTCCACACGAAAGTCGCATTTGTGTCTGTTTTCTGAACCGTAGGAGTACTCAAGATGGGTGAAGTATCCCACGCTGTCTGGTCTCCGCCTGAACCTAATAGGATATTAATTCTCGCCATTGTTTGTGGTCCAACACGACCGTAACCAGTTGTCGCCGGTGTTCCTTCAGAAATAATTCCCTGTGCTGTTTGAAATCTTTCGACAGCAGCTTTAGTAAGCTGGCCAAAATATCCGGTAACCAGTCCTTCAGGGTAGATATTTGCATTTGTCGCAAGATATGTCTGAAGTTCGGTAACTTCAGAATCACGATCGCCAAGATCTAATTGAGTGGTGATAGCGGCATATGCATTTTGAATTCCCAAGAGGGATAAGACAAGTACCGCAACCATCGTTCCTCTAAATAGAAGACTCGAACGTGATGTAGTCTTTTTTAGATGTATTGTTTTTTTCATTTTATTTTTGATGAATTTTAGAGATTATCTAGATATTAACACAACCGACCTTTATTTTATGCAGATGAACTTTGTGCTTAATCCCTATACACGATGCCGACTGAAGCACTCTTCCATTACAATCATTCACTTTTATTAGTTTTTGGTTGTGTTTTAATTTCATCAATCTCTTTCTCCAGTTTTTTAATATAGCTTTCAAGTTTCTCGATGCGATCTCCCGTTTTCGCCTCAAATTGTTTTGTATGATGACTAAGCATTTCGGCTACACTCATCATTTCTGTAACATCTTCCATTGCCAGTAGTATGATTGGTGGAAAATCAGCATCCTCTTTAACATAAATTTGACGAGCGTTTAAAATCATAACCTTGTAGCCGATTGACGGAAATTCATGAGCAACCTCAAATCCTTTAAAGAAAATATTATTCGGCAAAATATCCTCAAGTAGTTTTCTGAGATCGGGAATATTCCACTGACCATTTCCTAATTCATATACAATTTTTCCTTCGGTATCTTCAGGATTAACCTGAAACACTTTATAAAAAGACTCATTAGCCGCCATTATGCAAAAATTCTTATCAAGTATTAAAACCGGTTCATGCACAACATCAACTACAGTTTCTATATATGTCCAGCTTTTTTCCCAAAAATTATCTACAAAACTAGCCCCAATCTTAACAGGTGCTGTTTTTATGATATTTTTATTTTTTCCATAATTTTTAGTACAGTTTTTATTATTGATTTTTTTCAATAGAGAATCAGGAATCACATAAGTGAAAAACTGGGATGATTAAATTTCAGTATTACTCGCTATGTCTATCCTGTTCATCCAGTTTTGCTGCAGCTTCCGGAGTTGATACCGTTTTACTTATCAAAAGTAATTTAACAATCGCGAAAGCAATCATCCAATACACCAACATCGCCAAAAGAGTCGCCCATTCAAAGACGCTGTCATGTAAAGCAGTCTTTGGGAAGACCGCAATAAAAGGAGCGGTAAATGGCCACGTGGAAATATAAATGAAATTTGTAAATCCCGCTTCAGGATTTGCTCCCATTAGCTTGAATATGAAACGGAATGCGAGCAATGCCTCGAGAAGCGAAAAAAAATACCAGACAATTTGTGTGCCTCTAAATAACGGTTTTGTGGTTGGAGAGTTATATGAGTCCATGATTTAAATTTTTAAAAAATATTTTAGCGCCGCACCACTTTTACTATTGCAATAAATAAACACGCTCCAAGTAATGCAACTAGAAAACTATAAATATTAAATCCACCAATACCACTTTTTCCAAAAAAACTCATCAACCATCCGCCAATAACTGCTCCCACTATACCAACTATGATATTGAAGATCGCCCCTTGTTCGGCATCGGTGTTCATAATCAAAGAGGCGATCCAACCGACTAATGCTCCGAATATAATCCATAAAATAATTCCCATGAGTTTGTGTTTGTGTATTAGTACTTTAGTATAAGTATAGATTTATTTTTATTGATCAATATGGGATTTGTATGGACGATATTGATGCCGTTTTGATCGAATGAATATTACACGCTTTTAAAATTTACTTATTTTACCTACATAAACATTAAATGTATCCGTTGCCAAAACTCGCTCTAAAAAGTATAAAATGCTACAGTTGAAACTCGAGTACATCCTCATTGATTTAGGTGTTGTTGTAATCTTTCCGTAATAAAACTGGTTTTAGTTAAATGCGTATTGGTATTTAAACTATGACTATCTCTAAACATCACAAAATTTCTGTAATAATCATGTAATTAAAAGACCTCTTACTCGGCTACATATATATGACAACCCCAACACAGAAAACTGAGCAAGAAGAATTATTGACTTCAGCTCACCAAGACTATGAAAAAGGCATGAATTCATATGCTAATTTCAAAGTACACAACAACGCAACCGGCAAAGATTTGGTTCAGGATACTTTTATAAAAGCTTGGGCATATCTTGTAAAATGGGGAAAAGTCGATTTGATGAAATCATTTTTATACCACATTTTAAATCAGCTGATTATTGATGAGTATCGTAGACGTAAAACATCTTCGCTCGATGTTCTTCGCGAAAAAGGTTTTGAACCGAGTTTTGATCATACAAAAAGCATGGTAAACACTTTTGATGGCAAAAAAGCCATACTCCTGATTCAGCACCTCCCGGAAAAATACAATAAAATTATGCACATGAGATACACACAAGATCTCTCCATTAAAGAAATAGCGCTTATCACGGGACAGTCTAGAAACGCCGTCGCCGTGCAAGCATATCGAGGCCTAAAAAAACTTAGAGAATTATATAATCATATATAAACATGTTTTGGACAATCATTATCATTTTATCATTCTCTGGATTCTCGGATTTAGTTTCAAAATTGGAGGAAATTTAATCCACGCATTACTTGTTATTGCGCTCATTATATTTATCATCCAACTCGTAACTTGAACAAACCCAATTAGTTCCCCCATTACTCGGTTCCAAAAAGGAAAACGTAAACAATAAAAATACCCGCCATATAGCGGGTATTTTTATTGTTTGTGCCCCCACATGGAATCGAACCATGATCAACTGCTTAAAAGGCAGCTGCTTTGCCACTAAGCTATGGGGGCATTAAAATCCTCGATAAGCTTCCTTACTGTAATGCCTCCTTTCTGTTTTTTCAACCATTTTTCATATCTTAAGTCAGATTGCCCATCTCTAAATTCTTTTTGAAAAATAAGAATTAATGGAATTCGATATCTTGTAGAAATATTTTTACCGGAATTATGCTCCTCAATTCTTTTTTTAACGTTTGAAGTCGAGCCAACATATCTCCTTCCATCCTTGCTACTTTTTAATATGTAAACAAAGTGCGGCATATCAACTACCTATTTTCTATCTCAAGGAATTTGCCACTAAGTCCCGCGAAGCGGGATCCCGCCCTGCGGCGATTATGGGGGCAAAGGTATAAAAACTTTAACCTGTTCTTAAAATTTTTTCAAATTTCTCGTTACATTCTCCTTGTCGCTTTTGGCATCAAACATCAAAAAGAATCCTTAATTCATAATTCATAATTCTTAATTCTCTTAAAAACAATTGCTTTTTTATCAATTTTTGTATAAGCTATTCCCATTCTTAGTATATGGAAAAACACACGGGTATCCTTCTACTGATTTTAGCTATTTCCGTTTTTGGGGCAGTGTTCATCGTCCCGAAACAGTTTGGCGCAGATGTCCTTCCATGGCGTTTGGGGCTCGATCTTGTTGGCGGAGTACATCTTGTATACGAAGTTGATATGACTTCAGTCTCGGAGGCTGACAGAGATTCAGTTCATGAAGGCTTAAGAGATGTTATAGCCAAACGCGTTGAAAGAGGAGACAGTCTTTTGGGTGTAACAGAAGCGCAAGTAGTAACCGCAAAGAGCGGAGACGCATATCGCCTCATCGTTGATCTTCCGGGTGAAAAAGATATAGACGCCGCAGTAAAAAAGATCGGCGAAACTCCATTTTTATATTTTGCTGAAGTTTCTACCGAAGAAACCGGCACAAGTACTCCAGTAGATATTTTATATACACCCACAGAATTAACCGGAAGATACATATCGAGGGCAGAGTTGGTATTAGACCAGTTTTCTGGCAAACCGGTTATCAGTTTGGTCTTCAACGACGAGGGCGCCACAATTTTTGAAAATTTAACCGAACGCAATGTCGGCAGACAACTCGCAGTATTCGTCGATGACAATGTTATAACAGCGCCGGTTGTACAGGAAAAGATTACCGGAGGCAGGGCCCAGATTACAGGCGACTTTACCAGAGAAGAGGCGAGTCTCCTCGTCTCCCGTTTTGATGCAGGTGCGCTTTCTGCGCCAATCAGTCGTGTCAGTCAACAAACAATCGGCGCCACACTAGGCACAGACTCTTTAAAAAGAGTTGTTAAAGCCGGAGCGATCGGCACGGGGTTGGTCATGCTCTTCATGCTTGTCTATTACAGAAAGTTCGGCATCTTTTCAGCCTGCGCCCTTATCGTATATACAATAATCACTCTTACGATCTTCAAACTTTTCGGCATCACAATGACACTCGCTGGCGTCGCAGGTTTCATACTCTCGATAGGTATGGCGGTGGACGCAAACATTCTTATATTCGAGCGAAGCAAGGAAGAAATGAAGCGAGGCCTCTCTGCTATGTCTGCAGTCGAAGAAGGTTTTAAGCGCGCATGGCTCTCAATAAGAGACTCAAACATTTCAACTATCATAACTTCGGTTATTCTCTATTACGCAACAACGGGTTTTATAAAAGGTTTTGCTCTCGCCCTCCTTATCGGTGTTTTGGTTTCAATGTTTAGCGCCATAACAGTCACAAGAACATTTCTGCGTGTTTTTATAAAAAAATGAATACCAAAATTTTTATTTTTGATTTTTTAATTTTAAATTAATTTCATTATGAACATCATAGGAAACAAATGGATATTTTTAGGAATCTCATCCGCACTCGTTCTTGCGAGTATCGGCTCTATTATGCTCTACGGATTTAAACCGGGAATAGATTTTTCCGGAGGAACCTTGTGGCAGATAAAATTTGAAACAGAACCGACAGTAGGCGATCTGGCAACATTCTTTACTGAAAAAACAGATGTTGAAAATCCGATCATAACAACCGAAAAAGAAACCGAGAGTTATCTCATTCGCATAAAGGAAATAGATGAAACAGATCACTCAAGTATACTGTCAGGGCTAAAAGAATCATTTGGTAATCTCGAAGAACTTCGATTTGATTCAATCGGAGCCTCGATCGGCAATGAGCTTAAAAACAAAGCCATTACCGCCTTTATCGCAGTACTCGTCGGTATATCGCTCTATATCGCTTTTGCATTTAGAAAAGTCTCAAGGCCGGTAAGCTCATGGAAATACGGCACTATCACACTGATCACCCTTTTTCACGATGCGCTCATTCCAGCGGGTATCATGGCCCTTTTAGGTCACTTCAAAGGAATCGAGGTTGATACAAACTTTATTGTCGCCCTTCTCGTAGTCATGGGTTTTTCGGTTCATGACACAATTGTTGTATTCGACAGGATCAGAGAGCACCTAAGAGGGGACAGTGGCAGAACAAATTTTGACACTCTCGTAAACGAAAGTGTAAATGAGACAATCGCAAGATCAATAAATACATCTTTCACACTTATCCTTGTGCTCATTGCCCTATATTTCTTCGGAGCCCCAACTCTCAAATATTTCATATTGACCATGTTAGTTGGAACCGCAGTAGGTACATATTCTTCAATTTTTGTTGCCAGCCCGATCCTCACATTATGGAGGAAAAAGGCCTAAGGCTATTGCCAAATACACCTGAATAGTTTTATTATAATCTTATAAAAAATACAGGAAAATCAGTCAATACCCGGCAACCTATTGACATAAAAATATATAAATTGTACACTTATTACAAATATAAATTACCGCAAAAAACGGCAAAATATATGGCAACATCAAAACAAAATTCAAATATAGCTTCATTTGTAAACAGCTTTATTGCCGACCTCGACGAAAGACAGCGCGAGGTTATTAAACTTAGATACGGTCTTGGCGGAAAAGAAGCCCAGACTCTTCAGGCGATAGGAAATAAATACAGCATCACAAGAGAAAGAGTTCGTCAGATCGAATCAATGGCTCTCGGAGCTCTCCGAAAAAAACTCGATGATGCATATGCAAAAAATTTCATCCAGACAGCCGTTAATCGCCTCAAGCTCGCAGGCAACGTTGAAAAAGAAAATCTCTTTTTTGCAGAACTAAAGAAAGAACTCGGCGACACAAGCGCAGATGAACCTTTCACAAATTCAGCAAGATTTATTCTTGAACTCTCAGGAAAACTCGGAACGCACAGATACAACCACGATCTCGACTGGCACCCACATTGGCACATCACAACCGATGACAAAAAGCGTGCTCACGGGTTTATTTCCAAACTCATTTCAGCTCTAGATTCAGAAAAAGAAGAAGTTCTCTCAAAAGACAAGTTTGACGAAGTTTTCAAAGCAGTTGCCAAAGCTTCAAACATTTCCGAGTCAGTTGCTAGAAACTTCATCTCAATTTCAAAAAATTTCGGCACCAACGCTTTTGATAAATTCGGTCTCATGAAGTGGCCCGAAATAAATCCAAAGACAGCTCGCGATTGGGCATATCTCATATTAAAGAGAGAAAATAAACCCCTTCACTTTACTGATCTTGCAAAGACAATCGCAAAATTCAGAAAAGAAAAAAGAGTAAACGTCCAAACAGTTCACAACGAGCTTATTAAGGACAATCGCTTTGTCCTCGTAGGACGCGGTCTATATGGCCTTCGCGAACAAGGTCTTATCCCTGGTACAGCGCTTGAGATTATTAAACACACTCTTACCGAAAATGGCCCGATGCACACCCATGAGGTTGTAGCGACTGTAAAGAAACAGCGCCTCATCAAAGAAGGCACAATCCTTATAAACCTACAAAACAAAAAGCATTTCAAATCTCTTCCCGATGGAAGATTCACCCTCTGCTAAACAAAAAAAGTTCAGCATGTGATAAAATAAAGCCGTGGTTTCAAAATTTATGAAAGCACGGCTTTATTCTAAATAAGAAAAATATGCAACCAGGAGTTTGGGAATCTATTAAAGAAGTTTTTTCAGCAATTTGGTGGCTGATAGTACCTCTAGCCCTCGGTTTTTTTCTTTGGGAACAGTGGCTTAGTTACATAAAAAGAAAATTTGTTATTGAGACAAAGCAGGTTCTTTTGGAAATAAAAATTCCCCGCGAAGTTCAAAAAACCCCAAAAGCCATGGAGCAGGTTTTTTCTGCTTTCAGAGCAATGTACTCATTCGGATTTAACTGGAAGCAAAAATACATAAAAGGCGAAGTTGAGCTTTGGCTCTCGCTTGAAATGGTTGGTACCGCGCAGGGCATATTTTTCTATATCCGCACACCAGAGAGTCATAGAAATCTGATCGAGTCTGCCATCTTTGCTCAATATCCGGAAGTAGAAATCCAAAAAGTTGATGACTACGTAGAAGAGATAGGTATGACGCTCCCAAATGAAGCTTTTGACTTATGGGGTGCAGAGTTTACTCTTGCGAGAGACAATCCATACCCGATAAAAACCTATCCGATGTTCGAGGAAAAAATCGAAGAAGCTCAACTTGACCCGCTGTCGCAGATTATGGAAGTTATGTCCCGTCTTCAGGGAGGTGAAAGGATTATGATCCAAATTCTCGTAAAGCCTATTGGTGATGAACTCGCCAAAGAAGGCGAAAAACTCCGCGACAAGATTGCAGATAGAAAAAAACCCATTCCCGATCCATCAACAGCCCCTATCGGAAATTTTTTCAAAGATTTAGCCACAGCTCCATTTAAACAGCCGGAAGTACAGGAAAAAAAGAAAGAAGAAAGAGGCAATCTTCTTATGCTAACCCCGGGCGAGAGGTCAACCTTGGAAGCGATAGAAAAAAAATCAGGAAAACTCGCTTTCGAAACTTTAGTCAGATTTGTCTTTGTAGACGACAGAAAGAGCTTCACCCGCTCGCATATTTCAGCTGTTATGGGCGCCATGCATCAGTTCAACACAAACGACCTAAATTCATTCAAGCCAAATAAAGATACGCTAACAGCTATTCGCAAAGGTTTTTTCAAAGACCAGCGAACTTATTTAAGAAAAAGAAAACTTTGGGACAAATTTAAATTTAGAAGATTTTCTCCAAAAGGTTCGTATTTAAACACCGAAGAACTTGCCACTATATTTCACATACCATCATTTGCAGTCAAAGCTCCGCTTCTTAGACATGTTCCATCCAAAAAGGGCGAACCACCAGCAGGCCTCCCAATAGAGGAGTAGCGTTAAGCGCAAGAACCATGTCCATAATTCATAATTCATACTTCATAATTCATATATGAGCGACATCAACTTTTTCGGAAGCACAACTTTCCGAAACCAACAGAAAAAATTTGGCATAAAAAAAGACGATCGCCGTCGTCACATGTATGTGATAGGAAAAACCGGTGTTGGTAAAACAACGCTTCTCGAAAACATGGCTATTTCAGATATTGTGAACGGAAACGGGTTGGGCATTATAGATCCTCACGGTGAGTTTGCTGAAAAACTTTTAGAATACATTCCCGAAGAACGCATAGACGATGTCGTTTATTTTGATCCGTCAGATATAAACTTCCCAATAGCATTCAACCCGTTAGAACAGGTTGATCCTGAGTTTCGCCACCTCGTCGCCTCATCAATCATGGGCGTATTCCAAAAAATCTGGATAGACGCATGGTCTGCGAGGATGCAATATATTTTAAATAACACACTCCTAGCCCTTCTCGAAAACCCTGGCACAACACTCCTCTCAATCATGAGGATGCTAAATGACAAAAACTATAGAAAGGGTATTGTCGAAAATCTCACCGATCCGGTAGTAAAAAGTTTCTGGGCAAACGAATTTGCAAGATATTCAGAAAAATTTGAAACCGAAGCCACAGCCGCTATCCAAAACAAAGTCGGTCAGTTCGTCACAAACCCCCTCATCAGAAACATCTTAGGCCAAAAAGTCTCGTCAATAGACATGAGAAAGATCATGGATGAAAAAAAGATTTTTATCGTAAACCTCTCAAAGGGAAAGATAGGGGAGGATAACTCGGCCCTTATAGGTTCGATGATTATCACAAAGCTCCAACTCGCCGCCATGTCTCGTGTAGATATTCCAGAGAAAGACAGAAACGACTTTTATCTCTACGTAGATGAGTTTCAAAACTTTGCCACAGACTCATTTGCAAACATTCTCTCCGAGGCGAGAAAATACCGCCTTTGTCTTGTGCTCGCGCACCAGTACATTCGCCAGCTAACTCACAACGAAAACACAAAAGTCAGAGACGCTGTTTTTGGTAACGTGGGAACCATGGTCAGTTTCAGAGTTGGAGCCGATGATGCAGAGTTTTTAGAGCGTGAGTTTCAACCAGACTTTCTCGCCACCGATCTTGTAAATCTTGCCAAATATAATGCTTATATAAAACTTATGATAGACGGCATAGCCGCGCGACCATTTTCTGCCGAGTCGCTTCCGCCAACACCCCTCCCTCCAAAATCATACAAAGAAGACATTATCGAAAATACGAGGCAAAAATACGGCATGGCACGAGAACGTGTAGAAGAAAAAATTAGAAACGAATGGATGCCATCAGGTGAAAAAGCAGCCGAAGAACTCGTTCAAAGAAGGGGAGAGCAATCCTTAGATAGAGTTTTGAGAAATGCCAAACCTCCGAAAAAAAATAAACCCGAAAACCAAAACGGATCAAACAGTGAAAACGAAAAACCAAAAGAAAACGAACAAAAGCAAAAAGAAAAAAAAGAAATCAATCTCGCAGAGTTAAGACAAGCGCTCTCACAGGCCCTAAACGAAAAAAACGTCTCAAAAGAACAAGAACCCGAAGAACCACCGAGTCCATAATTCATACTCCATACTCCATACTTCTATTTTATAAAAAAACCCCCACCCGTGCCTTGCGGCTCGGGTGGGGGATTGCGTTGTTAGCAAAAAACTCAATTCATTCTATTGCGATTCTTGCCTCTGTCTTCTCTCGTCACCTATCCTTTTCAAGATCTCGTCAACATCCCTATCTAAATATTTCATGATCGGCTTTAGTAGCCATCTCTCAAATATATTTAGTCTCAATTTTTTCATAATAGAAGTCTCGCATTTTTCTATTTCATCATTTTTCTTTTTGATTAGCTCAAGAATCGCTCGCACAACAAGATGATTCAATCTATGAGTAGCTTTCAAATACCGAAAAATCGGATATCTAACAATATTTCCCAGCATCCTTCCCTCCGTATTTTTTCACTGGTTTGAAATGTGCGAGAAAGATTAAACCTGTAAAATCAGGCTCAATCACTAAAAATAAAATACATCAAAAACCCCAAAAAAGTCAAATAACAACCTCACAAATTGACAAAAAAAGAAAAGAATGCAAACTAGCCAATAGTTCCAAAACAACCAAAAACCCAAGAACGAGGAGGATAGACAAATGGCAACAAAGAACCTCAAGAAACTCTCGAAGAGGATGGATATTCCTGTAAACGCATTTCAAGAATGCGCTCGGTCTCAAAATTACTGAAACATGTGATGCCACCACAGTCCCCGAAGCGAAAGAAGCATACTATAATGCTCCCGAGGACAGCGAAGCAGAACGTGCTGCCCTCCGCAAAATCTACGACCTCTTCAAAGACGAAGAGTAACCCCCTCGACCCAAGCCTCCGGCAACCCCCGGAGGCTCTAACTTTTTAATAATATTTAAAACTTTTTTTATGCCGCCATGCGGTATAAAAAAATACCGTAAGTCCATTCCCACTCCCCAAATACAGAGAAAGCAACACAACCAAGTTCCCAATCTCCCCGCTCTACGGGGAGAGCAGGGAACTACCTTAAGTCCAACTTTCTTTGAAGGCGTCTTCTTAAGTCCTTGAACGGATTACGGAGGCTGTTTTGGCATGGTCCCCCGCAAACGCGGGGGCAAAACAGCCGGAGTCCTCGGAGTCCAGCGCTGGCTGGACGAGAATGAGCGAAAGGACTTAAGAAGATGCCTTTTCCACTCTCTCTACATAGCTTCCTGTCTCTGTATTTACCCTCACAACATCTCCAACATTCACAAAAAACGGAACATTAACGATAGCCCCAGTCTCAAGTGTCGCCGGCTTCGATCCGCCAGAAGCGGTATCACCCCTGATCCCTGGAGGAGTTTCTTTTACTTCGAGGTCTAGTTTTACCGGAACTTCGATGTTTATTATTTTCTCGTCAAAGTAATCCGCGGTTACTTCGGTATTTTGTTTCAAAAATTTTGCAGGCGTCCCGATAATGTCTTCTCCTAAAGAAAACCTTGCTGAAGGGTTGTCGATTTCACAAAACCAAAACTCTCCTTTATTGCTGTACAAAAACTTTACCGATCGCTTTTCTATATCCGCTTCGTCAAATGACTCGTTCATATGAAAGCTCCTCTCGGCAATTTTCCCCGTGATAAGGTTTCTGATTTTTGTCTTTGCGACAGGCTTCCTCTGTTGCATACGAAGAAACTCATACTCAAGCACTTGGTACGGTTGTCCCTCCATAACAAAAAGTACGCCTTTCTTTAAATCTGTATAACTAAGCATGTGAGAAATTTTACCCGATTCTACAAAAAAATCAAACCTCGCTAAAACTAGCTTTTCCCGCAAAAAGTTGATTAAATAATATTATGAAAAAATACATATTAATATTCGTTGCAATTGTAGCCGTAATTGGAATTTTTGCTTATTCAAATTCTTCCAAGTCAGATCAATCAGCTTTTTTTAAAGATGAGCTTATCAAATCCGGTCTTGAGCGTTTTGGTCAACCGATAGAAGGTTTTAACGCATTCATATATCTCGAAGCATTCCCAGGTTTTGAAGAGGTAGATTTTGACGGCGTCGAGACACTCGAAGGCAAAATGACTTTTAAAGATGGAACGCTGACATTTGAGCGCACCGCTGACAACCCAATAACATCAGCCGAAAGCATGATTTCAGACGAGGGCTACACAACGCTCATGAAAAACTTTTCAGAACGCATTGGTGTAAATGTAGAAACAGAAGCCGATGTCGCCACGCTACTTGAAAAACTCCACGAAAGCAACGGAGAACCCAACGCAAACGGAGACGACAATACCGGAATTTTGCCATTCAAATCTGGCGCGATGGGAAAGGTATTACTCGGCCCAACTTGTCCGGTCGAAAAAGATCCACCTGACCCAAACTGTGCCGACAAAGGATACGCGACCACCATACAGGTTATAGAAAAGAACAGTCCTAAAAGTTCACTTTTCTCTAGCGTAGAAACAGATAAAGAAGGGAACTATAAAGTTTTTCTCCCTCCGGGTGAATATGAGCTCCAAGCATTAGGAGGCAAGACCTTTCCGAGATGCGAGTGGGAGGATATCACCATAGAGCCAGACACTATGATAAAAATAGACCTCACTTGCGACACTGGCATTAGATAATCAAATACTTAAATACCCCAAAAAACACGGCAACATGAAAGTTGCCGTGCTTCCTTCTAAACTCCAAAAAAACTGGATTTTCCAGCAAAAAGAGGGGATAATAGCAATAAATAAAACTCTTCAAGTTCTCAAATATAGAAATATGAAAAAAATACTAGACATCATAAAAGATTCAAATTACAGTTTTTCACTTTTTGATCAAAAACTTATTGATGAGTTGGAGCAGAAAATCACTATTAAAGACGGCAAACCATATGTTGTTTGCGCTATTCGCGACAAAGAAATTGTATTGAAGCCAGAGGAAATAGTGCGCCAGCTATACGCAATGAAATTACTTGGGGAATATGGTTACCCGAAAACCAGAATTAAATTTGAACACGCAATTCATTTTGGTCGTGAAATAAAATCCGCCGACATTGTTATTTTCGACAAAGACCGCCCGACCGTTGAATACATTATTGTAGAAATAAAAAAGCCAAAACTTCAAGACGGAAAAAATCAACTTCGCTCATATACCAACGCCACCGGCGCGCCGATTGCTGTTTGGACCAATGGTGGTCAAATTTCTCACTACAACCGCAAAGATCCGAACTATTTTGAAGACATTACCGATATTCCAAAAGCCGACCAAACGCTTGAAGATATTTTGAAAGAAAGGTTTACTCTCAAAGACTTAATCATCAAAGACAAAATCCCAAATGAGGGGAAATCACTCAAAACCATTATTCAGGATATGGAAGACGAGGTTTTGGCCGCCGCCGGTGTGGACGTCTTTGAAGAAGTATTTAAACTTATTTTTACCAAACTTTACGATGAATTACAGAGCAAGAAAGATAAAATGCGTCTGGAAATTTATCTTGAAGATAAGTTAAGCAAAGAAGATCGCGGAGATTATGACAAGGTAAAAGAAATTTTGGCAAAAATTGATGACAGCAGTTTCAGGGTTCTGGAATTTAGAAACACCGGACAATCAGAGGGCGAACTTAAAAAGAAAATCCAAAAACTTTTTGACGAAGCCAAAGCCAAATGGCCGGGCGTTTTTGACGAAGCTAGCCAGATTCTACTTTCTCCATCACATCTTTCTGTTGTAGTTTCCGGTTTTCAAGATATAAAACTTTTTAACTCAAACCTGCAAATTATTGATGAAGCTTTTGAATATTTAGTTAGTAAGTCAGCTAAAGGTGAAAAAGGCCAATACTTCACCCCTCGCCATGTGATTGATATGTGCGTCAAAATGCTCAATCCAAAAGCTGGCGAATATATGGTAGATACCGCCGCCGGTTCTTGCGGATTTACCGTTCACACTATTTTTCAAATTACAGGACACCTATTTCAAAACACGGATATTTCCGAAAAAGAAAAAGAAAATGTGCTAAAAGTTTTTGGCATTGATTTTGACGAAAAAGTCGTGCGCGTGGCTCGCACCTTAAACCTGATTGCCGGAGACGGAAACACTAATGTTTTGCACCTCAACAATCTTGATTATGAACGCTGGAATGAATCAATTCAAAATCGCGATTGGCTGGAAGTGTACGGAGCGGGATTAAAACGGCTTGAAGTTCTGCAAAAAGATAAAAGTTCATACAAAGAATTTAATTTTGATATTCTCATGGCAAACCCGCCATTTGCCGGAGACATCAAGGAATCCCGTATAATCCACAAATACGATCTTGGCTACAATGACAAAAACAAGCCAAAATCAAAAGTTGGGCGCGATATTTTGTTTATTGAGAGAAACTTAAATTTTTTGAAGCCGGGCGGAAGAATGGCAATTGTTTTACCTCAAGGACGTTTTAACAATACATCAGACAAAGCAATTCGCGAGTATATCGCCGAAAAAGGCAGAATTTTGGCTGTTGTCGGACTCCACGTAAACACTTTCAAACCACACACGGGAACAAAAACCAGCGTACTTTTTGTGCAGAAATGGGACAATAAACTATGCCCGAAAGTGGAAGACTACCCGATTTTCTTTGCTGTTTCCGAGAAATCCGGCAAAGATAATTCCGGCGAGTATGTGTTTTTGAAAAACGGAGGTGGTCAGTCGAAATTGGATAAAAACGGCCATTTAATAATCGAGCACGATCTGCACAACCACGACGGAGAATTGCCCGACGGCGTGGCGGAAAAATTTATTGAATGGGCAAAGTCGGAAAAATTAAGTTTTTGGAAGCAGTTATGAAGCACTAAACTATATTAAATACTTTGGATCAAATATGCTTATTCTACGAAAAATGAAAATCAAAAACTTCCGCTCGTTCGTTGATGACGAGATTGTTTTTGATGATATTACGGCAATCGTTGGCGCAAACGAAGGAGGTAAAACAAATATTTTAGATGCTATTGAACATATTACAAGCGAAAGCCCTTTCAAACACGATGACTTGAGAAAGGGGTCAAAGAATTATCCATACGGAGAAATTGAAATTAACTATACGGTTACTTTAACCGACAAGGTGATTCCTGAACTCATTGAAGAAGTGCCTCAACTTAATGAAAGAGATTTTCTGATTACCAAGAAAGGAAAATTAGATCATGCGCCCGATTTTTGTTTCCAACTTATAGATGCTAAAGATTTAGAAAAGATTATTACAATAAAAAAAGTTTCTCAATTCAAGAAAAAGTTTGACGCAGAACAGATTAAAGCATTCGATGAAGCGTTGAAAAGAAAATGGTTTGTTAAAAAACCAGTACTCAATCTAACACACTCCCCATTCCCACAGTTGAGGAAAGAAGGTGTGATTGAGGTTATTGATAGCGAGCAGAAAATAAACAGCTTCCTTTCTAGTAAGATTATAGAAGAATTAAGGAGTAACACAAACATTTATTTTTGGAAGTATAACAAGGGGGAGTTTCTAAAAAATATAACACCCATTAATGAGTTTGTTGCAAATCCTAATAACTTTCCTGCTATGAAAAATCTTTTTACCGTTGCGGGCTGGAAGAAAAATGATTTTCAGCGATATCTCGTCGATACTAAAATAAATGATGCAGTTGTTGTGATGCGGGAAGTTGAAAATAAAATAAATAAGCTCATTAAAAAAACCTGGAGGCAGCATCGAGACTTGACAATCTCCATCCAACGCACAGAAAATGATTTGCTTTTGAATCTGCAAGAACTCAATGCCCCCACCCCACCAGAGATTAGGAGCGATGGGTTGAAATGGTTTTTGGGTTTCCTAATCAACTTTCGAGCAAGGGCAAAAAATTTGAGCGACTTTACCATTCTTATAGACGAACCAGCTCTACATTTGCATCCTCGTGGACAAAAGGATGTGTTATCAGAAATTAAGGGTTTAGGAAAGGATAATCAGATTATTTACACTACCCATCAAACTTTTATGTTAGATAGGAATCATCCTGAAAGAGTGAGAATCTTAACAAGAGAATCTATAAAAAGCGGCGGGCATGATTATTACTTCGCATCAAGAATAATAGGAGAACCTGAAACCAAAGATATTATTTCAGACCCGTTATTGAGAGAAGCGTTAGGATTTAACGTTTCCGACATATCGCCGATTAGTGCAAAAAATATTTTAGTCGAGGGAACTTTTGATAGGGGGTTATTACTTTTGCTCAATAAATATTTTCCTAGTATTGATTTAGAGCAATTTTCCATTATTGCTTGCGATGGAGCATCAGACATAAAAAGATTTGCAAACTTCTGCTTGGCAAACGAGTTAAAAATTTTTTGTCTTTATGATAGTGATGAGAGTGGTAAGATATGCCACGACAATACTTCCGAAAATGCAGTGCCGACAAACCTAAAAACTCATTTTAAACTACTGCATAATGATTTTTTGGCTTTAGAAACACCAGAGGATTTATTCTCGCTGGAGCTTTTCAGAAATGCAACGAGGGATGTTACTGAATTAAAGGATTTTGCGCCAACGAGTTCCTCTCCCAAGATGCAACAACTAAAGACATTTCTTGATTCAAAAAAAATCAGTAGGGACGAAAAAAACGAGATAAAGCATAAACTTGAAGATGCTCTTTTGAAAAAGTTAGGAGAAGAATTAAATAATCAAAAAATATCTACTGGCGATAGTTTAGTAAAACTCCTAGTTTCTTTAGCAGAGGAATTAAAGAAGAGAAAGATTTAGAATAAATCAAGAGGAAAAATAAAAATAACTATGCAATATTCAGTTGTAAATCACAAAATGGTAAAAGAAAATTCTGATTTTAGGATTGATGGCGAATTTTACCATCCCGTAATTTTAAATCGGCTAGATTTACTCAATCACAAAAGAAATGGGCAATTGAAGAACTTGGTAAAATTTGTAGTTGGCCCTTTTGGTTCAACAGTTACAGTTGATAAATATGTTGAAGAGTCAAATTTTAGGTACATCAGAAACAAAGATATAAATGATTTTGTGATTGGAGAAACTGATCCAGCTTTAATCCCTGAAGAAGTGTACCATTCGCTAAAACAATTTCACATTCAACAAGACGACCTCTTACTAACAGTAGTTGGTACACTTGGAAAAGTCGCGATAGCACAGGAAAAAGACATACACTCTATTTTCAGTTGCAAAAGTACGCTTTTGCGGTCACAGGGATTAAATCCTTACTATTTACTAACATACTTAAATTCTGCAACAGGACGACTTTTTTCATTACGAGGGAAACGAGGCGCAATTCAAGAGGGACTCAATTTATCAGATCTAAAAGATATTAAGGTTTTCATTCCATCAGAGGATTTTCAAAATAAAATAGCAGAACTAGTGCAAAAATCTTTTTCAATAATTAATAATTCAAAATCCCTCTACTCTCAAGCCGAGCAATTACTCCTTTCCGAACTCGGACTTTTAGACTGGAAGCCAAAACATGCACTTTCTTTTGTAAAAAACTTTTCCGCAACGCTTGAAGCCAATCGTTTTGACGCAGAGTATTTTCAGCCGAAATACGAGGAAATTGTTGAAGCGGTAAGAAAATACAAAGGCGGATTTGATGAACTGAGTAATTTGGTGAAAATTAAAAAAAGCGTTGAGCCGGGAAGTGAAGCATACCAAGAAAACGGAATCCCTTTTGTCCGTGTGAGTAATCTTTCAAAATTTGAGCTTTCCGACAACAACCAGCAATTTATATCCGAGGAATTATACAACGAACTAAAAACACATCAGCCAAAGAAAGGTGAAATTTTGCTTTCAAAGGACGCAACGCCCGGCAGGGCATATTATTTGAACGAAGAATCACAAAAAATGATAGTTTCCGGCGGAATTTTGAGGTTAAAAATGGATAACAAACAGATATTGCCGGAGTATTTGACGCTTGTTTTAAATTCCGTAATTGTGCAAAGGCAAATTGAGCGCGACGCTGGCGGATCAATCATTAACCATTGGAGACCTGACCAAGTAAAAACAACGCTCATTCCAATTTTGAAAGAAAATAAACAAAAAGAAATCAAAGAATTAATTGAAAAATCATTTAACGACAGGAAGTTATCCAAATCTCTGCTTGACATCGCCAAGCGAGGCGTGGAAATGGCAATAGAAAAAGACGAACAGGAAGCGGAACGGTGGATTAATAGCGAAACCAAAACACTAAACTAAACCACAAAAAACTCATGTCCGAATACTATAACCCAAACAGAGACTCCTCATGGAATTACGGAGGAAAAAATTGGAAACTAAGTCGCTCTAAGATCGACCTGTTTTTAGAGTGTCCGCGATGTTTCTATATAGACAATAAGCTCGGCGTAAAGCGAGTACCCGGATTTCCTTTTTCTATCAACAGCGCAGTGGACTACCTCCTTAAACAAGAGTTTGATGCGTATCGAGTAAAAAATGAGCAACACCCGCTTCAAAAAGAGTACGGTATAGATGCCAGACCAATGTCTCACGATGAGCTTGATGAATGGAGGAGAAATTTCGGTGGTATTAGGTATCTACATGAACCGACTGGGCTTTTAGTAACCGGAGCGATTGATGACTTGTGGATCAATAAAAAAGACGAACATATTGTCGTTGACTACAAAGCAACAGCAAAAGACGAAGCAGTAAAAGCGCTAGATAAAGAATGGCAAGATGGCTACAAACGACAAATGGAAGTCTATCAGTGGCTCTTGCGACAAAATGGACTCAAAGTTTCTGATATTGGATATTTTGTTTACTGCACCGGAAAAATGGATCGCCAAGCTTTTGATAAAAAAATCGAGTTCGACGTGAATCTGATCGAATACAAAGGAAATGACTCATGGGTAGAAAAAACATTATTTGAAATAAAGAAATGTTTAGATGGTAGCGAAATACCGCAATCAGAAAAATCTTGCGATCATTGCGCGTATTGGAACTCCCGAAAAAAATTTGAGAAATAAACATGCCAATCTTTTATATCATTAGTATTACTATAATCATCGTGATAGCAATCTCAGTTGTTCGTAGAGGTTTTACCAGCGTTGAAGAAAAAGCCAAATATCATTATAACCACAAAAATTTCTTTCTTACGCGATCAGAGCATGAATGTTACGACGCCCTTGTTGAGGCAGTTGGTATGGAGTACCGCATTTTCGCGCAAGTGCATTTACCTACCATAGTTGACCACGCGGTTCGAGGGCAGAATTGGCGTGCTGCTCTTGCTCATATAAATCGAAAGTCGGTTGATTTTGTACTCTGCGACAAAGCATATCTCTCACCAAAACTCGCTATCGAGTTAGACGATAAATCACATGAACGACCAGATCGGCAAGAACGAGACCGCGAAGTGGAGCGTATTCTGCGTGAAGCAGGCGTACCACTCTTGAGACTGAAAAATTATGAAAGCTCTAATTCAATCGAATTAGCTCAAAAAATCAAAAAAATATTAAACACAAAATAATTTTTTACAAAAACACGCTATAATGCAACTATGACCGAAACAATTTTTATTATTTCACTAGTCATTATATCGGCATTAGCCGTAGCGACGTTTGTGATAACTCTCCGAACTAGAAAAGAGACAGAAAAAATTAAATTTCATAACAGCGAAACAAACGATGCGCTTGCAAAGCTTAGCCATCAACATAAACAGCTATATACAGAAATCCTAACCGAAGTAAAAAAATACAAAGAGGACAACAATGACATTTGGGATCGTGAAATCGATGACAGATACGAAGAAGCAAAAAAATTGATTTATGAAGCAAACAGAGTGTCAGCATCTTTCCTTCAGCGAAAACTTAAAATCGGTTATGCACACGCTGCAAAATTATTAGATAAATTAGAAGAAGATAATCTGATAGGCCCAGGTGACGGAGCAAAGCCAAGAGAAGTTTTTATTTCTGAAGATGATTTAGAAGAAAAACCACCAAAGGAAAGCCCATACGCTGAAGACGACGACCTATATCTACAAGTCAGAAAATTTGCAATCGAAACCGGAAAAATAAGCGCACCAAAACTGCAACGCCAATTTAAAATCGGCTACGCACGAGCCGCGTGCCTATTGGATCTACTAGAAGAGAGGGGAATTATCGAATCAACAAACAAAAAAGGGATGAAAAAAGTCCTAGTAACAGAAGACGGAATAAGAGAAACTGAAGAATAAATGCCCAAAACAAAAAACATCCTCATACTCGAAGACGATATTGAAACACTAAGCAAGCTTCTTGAGGAAATCTCAAAACTCGAAGAAGAGATATATCCAGACGATATAGATGTAACTGTGCTTTCAAATTATAAATCGGTAGAGAAATGGATAAACAAAGAGGAGTCAGAAAAATACGACATAATTCTTTTAGATCGCGATTGTAAAATGGGTGGGTCATTTCATATTCTAGATATAGAAAAATTTGGTCCAGATAAAATCATTTCTATTTCCTCAACCCCGCAATGGAACGAAGAAGCAAAAAAGAGAGGCATAAAAACAATCGTTTGGAAAAATTATGAAAATCTCGACGCATTCGCAAAGGATGTTGGGATAACAATCCGAGAAAATTTTCTATAAAACCAACCACTTCCCAAACTCCTAAAAAACCAGCCGTCGACTTCAGAGCTCTTGAGTAATCGGTATTACTCCAATCGTTTTTTGCTAAAATAGGATTATGACCGATGAAGAAATTCGCGTTCAAGCAATTGAATATGCTAAACGAAATAAGGTTTCCATAGCCAAAAAGCTAACTGATCGCACAAAGTATATGCCGGATATTGTTCCTATTTCAGTTTTTATGGCCGGCTCGCCGGGTGCAGGCAAAACAGAGTTTTCAAAAAGTTTGATCAGTATTTTAGAAGCAGGCGAAGAGCGTCGCGTAGTACGCATTGACGGGGACGAAGTGCGACTACTTATTCCCGACTACACCGGCAATAATTCATATCTTTTTCAGGGAGCAATTTCGCTTGTGGTAGAAAAAATGCATGATTTAGTTTTGCACAACAAACAAAGTTTTGTACTAGATAGTACGTTCTCAAACTACACTAAAGCCACGGATAATATTCGGCGTTCTTTGGGGAAAAGCAGACCAGTTTTTATTTTTTATATCTATCAAAAACCAGAGGTCGCTTGGAACTTCACTCAAGCGAGAGAGAAAGTAGAGGGTAGAAATATTCCGAAATCAGCATTTCTTGATCAGTTTTTTGGCGCTAGAGAAACAGTGGATAAAATTTCCAGCGAGTTTAGTGATAAAGTAGTAATATTTTTAGTTAAAAAAGATTTTGAGAAAAATTCTGTTGAAAATATAGTTAAAATCGGACCAGAAAGTAATATTGACGAACATATAACAGAACTCTATACTAAAGATGAACTAGAAAAACGTTTATGAAACTCTTCAACTTATTTAGAAAAACCGAGCAAAAGGAAAAGTCCGGAAAGTTTTCCGACTTCTTTTTGCATGCCTCGGAAAGAAGAAAAGAAGAGATTTTGAAGGAAGCAGCACACAAGGCAAATGAAGAACAACGAAAAGTATTTCCGAAATCTCATCTAAAGACAAGGGCCAGATAACCAAAAAAGCGCCACCGACTTCACCACCCTCGAATAATCGATTTTATATCAAGTACTTAATTAAAAATTTAATAAAACCGAAAACTCAAAATAAATCTTCCCAACAGACCTCACTTCCCAAACTCCTAAAAAACCAGTATAATTACGCGCATGAATAAAGGCCGTAAAAACAAAACAGTTTTTGTGGGCATGTCGGGTGGCGTAGACTCATCAGTCGCCGCCGCGCTTCTCTCAGCCGAAGGTTACGATGTCGTAGGCATTCACCTTCGCTGTTTTAATGTGGATGGATGCGCCGCTCGCGACGCAGAAGACGCTCGCAGAGCCGCCGAGACACTAGGCATTCCTTTTTATACTCTCGACTTCGAAGAAGAGTACAAAACCAAAGTCGTAAGCTATATGGTCGACGGCTACAGGCAGGGCATCACTCCAAACCCAGATGTCATGTGCAACCGCGAAATCAAATTCGGCCTCTTTCTAAAAAAAGCACTCGAAATGGGCGCGGACTTTGTCGCAACAGGACATTACGTGAAGAAAGAAGAAAGAAGAAAGAAGAAAGAACTAAAAACACATTCCTCGTTCATCATTCCTCATTTATCTCTATCTATCGCCAAAGACGGCAACAAGGATCAAAGCTACTTCCTCTGGACCTTAACGCAAGACGACCTCAAGCATTGTCTCTTTCCGATAGGGGAATATAAAAAACCCGAAGTAAGAAAACTTGCAAAAAAATACAATCTCCCAAACGCAGAGAAAAAAGATTCGCAAGGTATTTGTTTTTTAGGGCAAGTAACATTAAGTGATTTTCTAAAAGACTACATTCCCGAAAAGAAAGGCGCAGTGGTAACAGAGTCAGGCGAAAAGATAGGCGAGCACATTGGCGCGCACTTCTATACCATCGGCCAGAGACATATTGGAGTAACAAATACGAGAGGAAAGAGGAAAGAGGAAAGAGGAAAGAACACCGAGCCGTTTTATGTTTCAGGAAAAAATATAAAAACAAATGAAGTAATCGTTGCCGAAGGTTCAGAAAACCCAAACCTCTACAGAAAAGAAATAAATCTCGCAAACGTAAACTTCATAAACCAAAATTTGGAATTTGGTGCTTGTGATTTGGAATTTCCCGTTCTGGCACGGGTCCGCTACCGTCAACCGCTCGTGAAGGCGATGCTTAAAGTAAAATGTGACACGCAAAATGGAAAAACAAAAACCAGTTCACATTCCGCTTGTCACTTTTCCCTCAAATTTGACCAGCCGGTCAAATTTGTAGCCGAAGGCCAATCGGCCGTTTTCTATTCAAAGTCTGGCGAAATGCTCGGCGGCGGAGTTATTGTTTAATACTCCGCAACTTGCGTATATCTAAAAACCATGGCACAATATACAAATCGTTTTTAGAAGAAAAACCGCAACTTGAAAGGAGAATAGATTGAAGGCAAGCGCAGTTATGGGATGTGTATTCACTGCGTTCAGGGCACTCTTTCCCGAGCTTTCGGGAGGGGGAGAAGGGAACCCACTCGACCTACTTCGTACAAGAATCGCGTACGAAGCCTTCGGTATGAAAAACTTGTGCAAAGGTCGAAACAGAAGAAACAGAATCCCCGTTCCCGTGAAAATCGAAGGACGCCGCTTTCATCAATTTTGCAGACGAAGCGAATAGCCTTGTCTTGCAAAGAACGTATACCCCCCTCCGGCACCAAAGCCGGAGGTTTTCTTTTTTAAAATTTCATTTCCCACCCCATCCACGTATAATAAAAATACGTAAGTCGTAAGTTTTTAGTTGTCAGTTGATTACTGTCATTCCGAGCGAAGCGAGATCCTGAGTCGCACCGAAGGCTTCCAAGTCCATAATTTATAATTCCAACTTCATAATTCTAAAAATTATGTTAATAATTTTTACCGGCAACGGAAAAGGAAAAACAACAGCGGCCCTAGGACAAGCAGTTCGCATAATGGGACGCGGCAAAAAAGCCCTCATAGTTCAGTGCATCAAAGGCCCATGGAAATCTGGTGAAGATTTTTTTAGAGAAACTTTCGATATTCCAAAAGAAACATTTAACATACGCAAAATGGGTCTCGGTTTCGTCGGCATCTTGGGCGACACCCTTCCAAAAGAAAAACACATAGAAGCCGCCAAATCCGCACTAGCTACATTTAAAGAAGCGCTCGAATCAAACAAATGGGATCTCATCGTTTTAGACGAAGTGAATGTAGCGGTTTCACTCGGGCTCTTAACTGTAGACGAAGTGTTAAAAGTTGCAGAAAATATCCCCGAAGAAAAACTGGTAGTCTTCACAGGTAGGGGAGCTCCACAAGAATTTATAGACAAAGCCGATCTCGCAACAGAAATGAGAGAAATAAAACACCCATTCGCTGACGGCAAAAAAGCTAAAATCTCAATCGAGTTTTAAATCACCTTTCCCATAATTCATTATTCATAATTCTTAATTCATTTTCTTATGCCCCTCCACGACAAGGCATTCTGGCTCCTCGCGTGGTATCTCATAGGCGTTGCGATAGCAAGCGCAACAATCAACTTTTCGCACTCGCTTTTAGTTTCCGCAATTCTGTCTGTTTTTCCCGCTTTGGCTCTTATAAGTTCAAAAAAAGAATTAGCCGTCCTTTCACTAGCAGCCATAGTTGGTGTCGGTCATTTTGAACTAAGTGATGCTCTAAGAGAAACCGTTTTGCTTCCCGAAAATCAAATTCCATTCACAGCAATTATCAAAAAATCAGAAGAAAGAGGGGAGAGCCAGCGCCTCACGGTAGCATTAAATAAACCTTTCAGTGGGAAAATCAGAATAACTGCAGAAAGGTTTCCCAAATTCAGCTATGGCGACATTATAGAAATTTCAGGAAACATTGAAACCCCAACAGAAGAAAATCAAAACTATTTAAGAAAAGACAATCTGTCAGCGACAGCTTTATTCCCCGAAATAAGCCTCATCAAAAATGCAGAAGGGTTTTCCATCCGCCGTACTCTATACAACATCAAAGATTGGTCAGATAAAATAATCAAAAAAACTCTACCACAGGAAGAAGCGGTTTTTATGTCGGGCATCCTCCTCGGAGAAACGGGTTCTTTTAAACCTGAGCTTCGCGATGCGCTGTCTAGTACAGGAACCAGTCACCTCGTTGCGCTTTCTGGCTACAACATCACTATTGTCGCCGAAAGCGTGATGATAGCTTTGGGCTGGTTTTTAAAAAGAAAAAAAGCTTTCGCAGGTGGCGCGATAGCGATAACTCTCTTTGTCATAATGACAGGCGCAGAAGCCGCCACAGTCCGCGCCGGCATCATGGGCCTGATCCTGCTTCTCGCAAATCAGTCAGAGAGAATTTACAGTTTCAGAAACGCCATAACTATATCTGCCGCAGTGATGGTCATAATCAATCCAAATATTCTGTTTTGGGATATCGGCTTTCAACTTTCGTTCGTCGCCGTCTTGGGGCTCATCTATCTCCGCCCTGTAATTTCAAAATTTTTAAAATTTGAATCCGACAAAGGTTTTCTAAACTGGAAAGAAAACATAGCCACAACGCTCGCTGCTCAAATCGCCGTCCTGCCAATTCTTCTAAATGCATTCGGTTCTTTTTCTCCGGTATCAATTCTCGCAAACATGCTTGTACTCTCCGCCATCCCGCTCACTATGCTTTTTGGTGTTTTTGTTATTTTCTTCGGATCAATACTTTCATTTCTAGGGTTTTTGTTTGGCTTTGTTGCTCATTTCCTACTTTTATATGAACTCACAGTTATAAAAACTCTAAGCAGGTTCAGTATAGGAATCCACATAGAGCACATAAACATAATCGCAGTAATTTTTTATTATGTAATTGTGCTCTACGCAATCCGCCGATCCAAAATAAAAAGCTTTCGCCATATATGAGCAAAAACCCTGCCTACGTTATTATCATTCTTCTTTTTCTCGCAGATATTTTTGTCTTCAAAAGCGTCTTAAGCTCACATGACGCTCTAGAAGTTCATTTTCTAAACATTGGTCAGGGCGATTCTGCGCTTATCAGATTTCCAAGCGGTGAAGATGTTCTTGTCGATGGCGGCCCACCAAACGGAAAGATTTTAACCGAACTTGGCAAAATCCTGCCCCTCGAAGACAGATACATAGATCTTGTTATCTCAACCCACCCCGACCTCGATCACTTCGGCGGGTTTATAGACGTATTAGATAACTATGACATCGGCGCCATCATCGGCAATGGCAGATATGGTTCCGCCACGAGCTTTGAAACATTTTTAGAAAAAATAAATAAAAACGGGAAAAAGTATATAACTCTCAAAGAAGGGGACACGATAACCTTAAAAAATTCCAAACTCGATATAATTTCGCCAAATGAGGAGGAATTTATGGGAACCGCCACAAACGATGCCTCAATAGTTTTTGAACTCGAAAGTTACGGCGCAAAATTCCTTTTTACCGGCGACATTAGCTCCGAAGTCGAAAATAGACTTGTAGACGAAAATAAGGTTCCAGACATAGATATATTAAAAGTAGCCCATCATGGCTCAAGGTTCTCATCAACAGCTTCGTTTTTAGATAAAATAAAGCCTGAAATAGCTGTGATAAGTGTCGGCAAAAACAGCTACGGACACCCCACAGAAGAGGCGATAAATAGACTAAGCGAAGAAGGGTCAAAAATCCTAAGAACCGACTATTACGGAACTATCAGGACAGAGGTCAAAAACGGCCATATTTTCACCTTTACAGAAAGGTAGGTGACACAATAAACCCAATGCTTGACATCATTTTTGTTCGTTTGCTAACATGGGTAATGCTCACACGCGACTCATAAACCAAGTTTTGCGGGGCAGCAAGTAATACATATATATAAATAAGTCGAAATTAATAAAATTAACATTCCATCGCCCGTATGGCAGAAAAGGAAAAATTTCAAAGAAATAAACCGCACGTAAATGTTGGAACTATCGGTCACGTTGACCACGGTAAGACCACATTAACAGCGGCTATTACGCACGTCCTTCACATGAAGGGTCTTGCGAAAAAAGAAGAAAACGTAGATCAGATCGACAGCGCTCCAGAGGAAAAGGCACGTGGTATTACCATTGCTCTCCACCACTCGGAGTACGAGTCAGAAAAACGTCACTATGCGCACATCGACGCGCCAGGTCACGCTGACTACATTAAAAACATGATCACGGGAGCCGCCCAAATGGACGGTGCTATCCTCGTGGTTTCAGCAGCTGACGGCCCAATGCCTCAGACGCGAGAACACATTCTTCTCGCACGTCAGGTAGGTGTACCGGCTGTAGTCGTATTCTTAAACAAGGTTGATCAGGCTGACGATCCGTCACTTGTTGACCTCGTTGAGTCAGAAGTAAGGGAACTTCTTAATAAATATCAATTCCCAGGTGACGAAACACCAATCATTCGCGGATCAGCTCTAAAAGCTCTCCAGGCTCCTTCTCTCGATGACGAAGCAGTAAAGCCAATTCTTGAGCTCGTTAAAGCCCTCGATGAATTCGTCCCAGAACCGGTCCGAGACGTATCAAAACCATTTTTGATGCCAGTCGAAGACGTCTTCTCAATCAAAGGTCTTGGCACAGTTGCCACAGGACGTATTGAAAGAGGAATCATTAAGTCAGGTGAGGAAGTCGAACTAGTTGGTATCAGGCCAACCCAGAAGTCGGTTGTCACTGGAGTAGAAATGTTCCAGAAGACCCTCGACGAAGGTCAAGCTGGTGACAACGTCGGTTTGCTTCTCCGCGGTCTTAAAAAAGAAGATATCGAACGCGGTCAGGTTATCGCAAAACCAGACAGCGTAAAGCCTCACACAGAATTTGACGCAGAGGTATATGTCTTAACAAAAGAAGAAGGTGGTCGTCACACCCCATTCTTCAAAGGGTATAAACCACAGTTCTATATGAAGACCACAGACATCACTGGTGAAGTGTATCTTCCAGAAGGAACAGAAATGGTTATGCCTGGCGACACCGTCTCAATCAAAGTTAAGCTTTTGGTGCCAGTAGCACTCGAAGAAAAACAGAGATTTGCTATCCGTGAAGGCGGAAAGACGGTAGGTGCAGGAGTTGTAACAAAGATTTCAGCTTAAACCTTTATGACTAAAAAGGACGTTGAAAAACTTAGGCTCCGAATCAAGGCATACGACCATAAGCTCATAGACAGTTCATGCCGTCAGATTATTGATAGCGCAAAGCGTCATGACGCTGAAATTATCGGTCCTATACCTCTCCCAACAGAGATCAAAAAGTATACGGTAAACCGATCAACGTTCGTTCATAAGGATTCACGGGAGCAGTTTGAACTCCGAATCCACAAGCGACTCATCGACATAATTAACCCAAATCAATCAATTATCGAATCCTTTTCACAGCTTAATTTGCCTGCGGGCGTCGATATTGAGGTAAAACGCGTGTAATAAACTGCCGGAGTATGGACAAGAGAATGGATATTAGTGTAAAATACGCTCCGGCAGGTAATTAAACGAGGGAATGTGGCGAAAACTGCTAGAGCTGCCCCCTAGCAGTTTTTGCTATCAAAAGATACCTAAAAAGTTATGAAAATACCCGGTAAAAAAATAAGAATGACTCAAGTATTTCGCTCTGACAGCACTCTTGCAGTGACTCTTGTTAAGGTTGCAAACGAAGAGCTTGCAAAAAGCCTTACGCCGGGTATCGAAGTAACTGTAGTGGGGAAGACCAAAGGAAAAGGATTTCAAGGTGTCGTAAAACGACACGGATTTGGAGGCGGACCAAAAACCCACGGTCAAAAGAACCGCTATCGCGCTCCTGGATCTATAGGCAGCACTGCGCCACAAAGAGTTGTGCCGGGAAGAAAAATGGCCGGCCGCATGGGCGGTGACAGAAAAACCCTCAAAGGCATTGAGGTTGTCGAAGTTAATCCGGAAGAAATGATGATTACCTTAAAAGGCCCGATCCCGGGCAATAACGGTGATGCCATTGAGATGATAAACGTACCCGAAGCGGAAAAATAAATTTATTAATTAGAATATGAAAACTTCAGTCTACAATTGGAAAGGAGAACAAGTTTCCGAAACAAATATTCCGGAAGCAATTTTCATGCGCCCATGGAATCCTGACCTTGTTCACGAAGTTATCTTGGCACAGGCCGCAAACCGCAGAAAACCAGTTGCTCACGCAAAAGGACGCGGCGAAGTAAGTGGTGGAGGTAAAAAACCTTGGCGCCAGAAAGGAACCGGACGCGCTCGTCACGGATCAATCAGATCTCCAATATGGAAAGGAGGAGGTGTCACTCACGGCCCTATAAGTGAGAAAAATTTTTCAAAAAAAGTTAACAAAAAAGCCAAATCAGCGGCAATCTATTCTGCGCTTTCAAAAAAACTTGCTGTAGGCGAACTCAAAGTTTTAAATACACTCAAAATAGAAGAAGAAAAAACCAAAGCCTTGAATTCAGCGCTTCATGGATTTTTTAATATCGCAAAATCAACAAAAAAGCTCTCCGTACTCTTAATCCCTCAAAAAGGGGAAAGGGCAATCTTTAAAACAGCTTCAAACATCCCAACAGTAAAAGCATCAGCGGTAAACAGCATAAACATCGAAGATGTGCTCCGATACAAAAATGTTCTTATCGATGAAGCCGCTATTTCCGAATTTACAAAAAAAGGTGAGCGCGCCCCAGTTAAAGCGGAAACCGTCGAAGAAAAGCCAAAGGCAGAAGCGAAAAAAACTTCCGTAAAGAAAGCTCCGGCAAAGAAATCCGTAAAGAAAGAAAAATAAAAATATGGCTACAAAGAAAACCGCTACAAAAGAAAAGAAAGTTGAAAATCGAACGGTGGTAAACCGAGCGGTTATTACCCATCCAATAATCACAGAAAAAGCGGTGACGATGAGTGGTCAAGACAAGTATGTTTTCCTTGTAAAAAAAGAATCAACAAAACCCGAAGTCAAAAAAACCGTTGAAGGTGTATATAAAGTTGAGGTCGATCAGGTTCATGTAATAAATACAAAACCAAAGACACGACGTCTTGGCAGAACAATCGGCGTAAAGTCGGGTTATAAAAAAGCCATTGTTACGTTGAAAAAAGGCCACAAATTAGATATACTACCCCACTAACCTTTGAAGTAAGGCAAATATGAAGAATTATAAAGCAACAACTCCATCAAGGCGCGGAATGAAAACGATTAACTATCGTGAAGTTTTGACTACTTCAGAGCCATGGAAGCCTCTCACAAAGCGCATCAAAAGCCACGCTGGCCGCAACAACAGGGGTGTAATTACAATGCGTCATCAGGGAGGAGGTAATAAAAAACTCTACAGAATTATTGATTTTAAACAGAATAAAGTGGGCGTTCCTGCACGTATCGAAACTATTGAGTACGATCCGTACAGAAGCGCCTTCATTTCCAGAGTTATATATAAGGATGGCGAAAGAAGATATGTTCTCGCCGCAAAAGACATAAAAGTAGGTCAGGAAATTGTTACAGGAGAATCTGCGCCTCTTAAACCGGGCAATCGTCTTCCCCTTGGCAAAATCCCAGTAGGTTATCAGGTTCATAATGTTGAAATGAAACCAGGTAGCGGTGGCAAACTCGCAAGATCAGCCGGCTCATACGCCGAAGTCTTGGGACACGAAGGTAAGCACTCTATCATCAAGCTTTCTTCAAAAGAAGTTAGAAAAGTTTCGATAAATAGCCTTGCTACACTAGGTCAGGTTTCAAACTCGGATTACAATCTGGTAAATTACGGAAAGGCAGGCCGATCTCGCTGGATGGGCATAAGGCCAACAGTTCGCGCAAGCGCCATGAATCCAGTTGACCACAAGTACGGTGGTGGTGAGGGAGCACAGCCTCGTGGAACCAGAAGACCAAAAGATATCTGGGGTAATATTACCGGTGGTCGAAAGACCAGAGACAAGAAGAAATATTCTGGTAAATTTATCATGCAGAGACGCGCTAAAAAGCGTAAATAAAAAATATGACAAGATCACTACGAAAAGGACCATACGTTGATGAAAAGCTTTTGAAAAAAATTTCAAAGCTTGCTCCGGGTGATAAATCAGTAATAAACACCTGGTCACGTTCATCTGAAATTTCTCCCGAAATGGTAGGGCTCACTTTTGGTGTTCATAACGGAAAAAAGTTTATCCCCGTAACCATAAGAGAAGAAATGATTGGTCACAGGCTTGGCGAGTTTTCGCCAACGAAAACTTTCGTTAAACACGGTGGTAAAATGCAACGCGACCTCGAAGCCGCAAAGAAAGTAAGTGAACAGCAGGCAAAAGCCGCAGCAAAGAAATAAAAGCCCAAAGGTATGAAACAGCAAATAGCAAAAGCAAAATACGTACACATTGCTCCACGAAAAGTGAGGCTGATTGCTAATACCTTAAAAGGCCTAAACGTAAACGAAGCAGAAGCTCAACTCATGCTTCGTCCTCAACGATCATCCGATCCGCTTCTTAAACTCGTAAGGTCAGCTGTTGCAAATGCAAAAAATAATCAAAAAATGGGTGCAGAAGGACTCATTATTTCAAAAATTACAGTAGACGAAGGCCCGATCATGAAACGCATGTTGCCAAGAGCTCAAGGAAGAGCCACTCCTATTCATAAGAAAATGAGCCACATCACTTTGGTTCTTGAAGAAAAGTCAGGATCAGAGCCAAGATTCAACATCATCCCACCTCAAAAGAAAGGCAAAAAAGACGCTCCAAAAGCAAAGAAGCCAAAGGCCGTAAAAACACACGAAGAAGCAGTGCAGGATTCAAAACCAAAAGCGCAAAAAACTGACAAAGGTTTGCTGAAGAAAATTTTCCGAAGAAAATCTGTATAAAAATTATGGGACAAAAAATTAATCCAATTTCATTACGTCTCGGTATCATCGGCTCATGGAGAAGCAGGTGGTGGCCAAAGACCAGCTACAAAAACCAGCTTGAAGAAGACATGTTTATTCGGGATATTATCAAAATAAAAGCAAAACAGGCTGGAATCATCAAAATCGATATCGAAAGAACAGCAGACAACGCTTACAAGATTTTCCTTAAAGTTGCGAGGCCGGGTATCGTAATCGGTCGCGGCGGACAAGGCGTAGCAGATCTCACAAAAGCAGTTGAGAAAAAACTTAGCGGCCTTTTCACGCAAAGAAAAGACAGAAAACAAAGCTTTTCTGTAAACATCACTGTTGAAGAAATGAAACGTTCAGAAATTTCTTCCGCGTATGTCGCTCAATCAATCGCGTGGGATATCGAAAAGCGTATGCCTGCAAGAAGGGTATTAAAGAGATACATCGGTCTTGTTATGCAGAACCGCGAAGCGCAAGGTGTAAAGATAAAACTTTCCGGACGTATCAACGGCGCCGAAATCGCAAGACAAGAATCATTGTCAGCGGGTAAACTCCCACTACAGACACTCCGCGCAAACATTGATTACAGTGAAGCCACATCATTCAATACATATGGAACGATCGGCATAAAGGTCTGGATCTATAAAGGCGAAGTTTTCGGCGACGATAAAATTTAAATAAAACCATGTTGCTTCCAAAGAAAGTAAAACATCGAAAATGGCAGAAAGGACGTTCGAAAAAACGAACGGTTGAGACTCGTGGAACAACTTTGTCATTTGGTACATTTGGGCTCAAAGCCGAAAGCGCTGCTTGGGTCAACTCAAGACAGATCGAATCCGCTCGCCGAACCATCACAAACTTTGTAAAGCGTGAAGGGAAGCTCTGGATCAGAATTTTTCCAGACAAACCAATCACAATGCGTCCGCCTGAAGTAACCATGGGCGGAGGAAAAGGCGCAGTAGATCACTACGTCTTTCCGGTAAAACCGGGAAGAGTACTATTCGAGGTCGACGGACTGAAGCCAAAAATTGCAAGAGAGGCGCTTCGTTTGGCTGGATACAAACTTCCGGTAAAGACAAGAATTATCGGTAAAGAATAAGCAAAAATATGAAACGCAAGGATTTTTTGAACAAATTAAAAGAAAAGAACTCTGTAGATATCAAAAAGGATATTTCGGAGAGCCGCGACAAGCTTTGGAGCCTAAGGGTTGACCTGGCGGCCGGAAAAGTTAAGAATGTTGCAGAGATAAGGGCTATTAAAAGATCCATAGCTCGTATGCTTACGCGCTTGAGTTCAGAAAAAACCGATACTTCAAGTTAAATAATATGAGGAAATTAGAAGGAAAAATTGTATCAGATAAAATGACCAAAACTGTTGTAGTGGCGGTCGAGCATTCGCGAAAACACCCGCGCTACTTGAAGTATGTAAAAATCACCAAACGCCTCAAAGCCCACGATGAAAAAGGCGAGTATCATACCGGTGATCAGGTTGTCATTCAGGAAACTAGACCAATAAGCAAAGATAAGAGATGGATAGTGATTGGCAGAATTTCCGGTGAAAACAAAAAAGCCGAAATCGTCGAAAAGCCAGAAGCCGAAAGTGAAGCACCAGACGCATAATTTTTACTTCTCAATTCATATTTCAAAAACATGTTACAGGAAAGATCAATCATAAAAGTTGCAGATAACAGCGGGGCAAAAATTGTCTCTTGTTTCCGCATCTTAGGTGGAAGCCGAAAACGCTATGCGAAAGTAGGTGATATTTTGATCGCTTCCGTAAAAGTCGCAGAACCGAGAAAGCCGATAAAGAAAAAAGATATTATTAAAGCTCTCGTTGTAAGAACAAGTCACCCCATAAGACGCAAGGATGGGGGAGTTGTCAGGTTTGACGAAAACGCAGTCGTTGTCATCGACGAAAAGGGTGAGCCAAAATCAACCCGTGTCTTCGGCCCTATCCCAAGAGAGATAAAAGAAAAGGGTTATACGTCGGTGTTCTCAATGGCAGAAGAAATTGTATAAAGATATGTTTAGAATTCACAAAGGAGACACAGTTTATATTCGCTCAGGCAAAGACCGCGGAAAGACCGGCAAAGTTTTGCATATCTATACAAAAACCGACCGCATTCAAGTTGAAGGCATAAACGCCTACAAGAAAAATGCCCGACCAAAAAGAGAAGGTGAAAAAGGCGAGATAGTTACTCTCTTTAGATCCCTGCCAAGTTCTAAAGTTATGCCTTACTGTTCAAAATGTGGCAAAGGTGCAAGGATCAGCACAAGAGTTGACAAGAATAAAAAAGAAAAGTATTGCAGTAAGTGTGGTGTAACAATATAAAAATATGACAGCCGAAAAAATACAATTTGCAGACGACGCAAAGTCATTAACAAACGAGATTGAAAAAATCGTCGTTAATATCGGTGTCGGTAAAATTTCCGGCGAAGTCAATTTCGAAGACAAAACACTTCCGAGTATCATCGAAGACGTAAGTCTTATAACGGGACAAAAACCATCAGTAAGATCTGCAAAGAAATCTATCGCAGGGTTTAAACTGCGTGAAGGCACTCCGGTTGGTGTCGTCGCAACACTTCGCGGACAGAGAATGGTTTTATTTTTAGAAAAACTTATTAAAGTAGTTATTCCTCGTATCAGAGACTTTCGTGGTATAAAAACCGAAAGCGTTGACGAGGGCGGCAATCTTTCAATCGGAGTTCGAGAAAATATAGTTTTCCCGGAAATTAATCCGGAAGTTACAAAAGCTTCATTTGGTGTTCAAATAACAATTGTTCCCAAATGGAAAAAGAACAAAGAAGAAGCGTCGGAATATTTCAAAAAAATCGGAATCCCATTTAAGAAAAAAGAATCATAAATATGGCAAAATCATCGATCATAGCGCGTGCGCGAAAAAAACCTAAGTTTTCTACGAGAATAGTCCGTAGATGTTTTAAGTGCGGCAGAAAACGCGGATATATCCGAGATTTTGGCCTTTGTCGAATTTGTTTCCGTGAACTTGCTTCTAAAGGCGAAATTCCGGGAATCAAGAAATCCTCTTGGTAAATATAAAAATATGTATACAGATTTGCTTACAAAAATTAAAAACGCCCAAGGTGCAAGAAAAGAGACCATGAAAGTCCCTTATTCAAACATGGATCTAAAAATTGCCGAGCTTCTTCAGAAGTACGGTTATATCGAAAGTGTTGCTAAAAAAGGCAGGCTCCCAAAACGTGTACTTGAAATAAAACTTAAGTATGAAGGAAAAAAAGGAGTTATTACTGGTATAAAGTTTTTAAGCAAACCATCACGAAGGATATATTCCGGTTATGAAGATTTAAGACCAACAAAGCTTGGAGGGCACTCAACATCTGTTATTTCAACACCAAAAGGAATAATGAGTTTCAGACAAGCAAGGCGCGAAAAAGTCGGAGGCGAGCTGTTGTTTGAGATTTGGTAAAAAAATATGTCAAAGATTGCAAAAAAGCCAATTGAAGTGCCTTCGGGAGTAAACGTGTCTATCAAAGAACACGAGATTGAAGTTACCGGAAAAGGCGGAACACTCATAGTTCCTCTTCTTTCAAACATCAATGCAGTTGCCGGAGAAGAAGGCATTACTCTCACTCCAAAAAATAAAATTGCCGAAACAAGGGCAAATTGGGGAACTGTTGCATCACTTTTAAAAAATGCCACTCAGGGAGTTTCAGAAGGATTTACCAAAAGCCTAGAAATAGAAGGCATTGGTTTTAAGGCTGTTATGGAAGGAAAAACACTAGTCTTGAATGTCGGTTTTTCTCATCAGGTAAAATTTCCAACTCCTTCTGATGTCACTATTACAGTTGAAAAAAATATCATAAAAGTTTCTGGAATAGACAAAGAAAGAGTCGGGCAGACTGCGGCAGAGATAAGAAAGATTAAAAAACCGGAACCATACAAAGGAAAGGGTATTCACTACGTCGGAGAAGTCGTAAGAAGGAAAGCCGGTAAAAAGGTTGCAGGCTCGGGCGGAGGAAGCTAGAATAAGAACTCGCAAATAAATCTATGAATCAGGCAAAAAAGCTAAACGAAAGACGAAAAAGAAGAGCTTCACGCACGCGAAGCGTTATTAAAGGCACACCGCAAATGCCTCGTCTTTCTGTATTTCGAAGCAGTCACTACACATACGCCCAACTCATAGATGATGAAGCCAGAAAAACACTTGTGAGCGTTTCAACAAAAGCAACCGAAAAAGATAAGGCTACTAAAATTGAAAAAGCAAAAAAAGCCGGTGAATCTATTGCTGAAAAAGCAAAGAAGATTGGTATTGAAAAAGTCGTATTCGACAGAGGTTCATATAAATATCACGGTCGTGTTAAAGCGTTAGCCGAAGGAGCTAGAAGCGGAGGTTTAGTTTTCTAAAATTATGGCATTTGAAAGAAATCAAAGGAATCAAAGGAATATGCGCGGAGGCGTGAAAAAGGATGAATTTAATGAAAAGATCCTCGATCTTCGTCGTGTTACCCGTGTTACAAAAGGAGGCAAAAGATTTCGCTTTAGAGCGACCGTTATTATCGGTGACGAGAAAGGAAGAGTTGGCGCAGGTATCGCCAAAGGTCTTGATGTCGCTCAAGCCGTAGACAAGGCAAAAACAGACGCAAAGAAAAAATTAATCCGCGTCCCGCTTAACGGAAGAACAATCACTCATGAGGTAGAAGCAAAATTTTCTGCTGCTAAAGTCAGATTAAAACCTGCTCGCGAAGGTCATGGTCTTATCGCCGGTGGCGCAGCAAGAACAGTTTTGTCTCTTGCGGGCATTAAAGACATCACAGCAAAATGCATCGGCCGCACACCAAACAAACTCACAAACGCTCTCGCTACCATCGAAGCGCTAAAAATGCTCAAGCCAAAGCCGAAAAAAGTTAAAACCGAAAAGCCAAAAACCGAAGAAGGTGTAAAAGAAGAAACGCCGATCAATGCTTAAATTTACATAAAACTATGCAGCTTCATGAATTAAAATTAAATAAACCTCTAAAGAAAACGAAACCAAGAGTTGGACGTGGTGGAAAGCGTGGAACAACAGCCGGCCGCGGAACCAAAGGTCAGAAATCTCGCGCAGGTCACAGAATGCGACCAATGTATCGTGATCTTATTCAGAGACTTCCAAAGCTTCGCGGTGTAAAAAACCCTTCCGTAAAAGCAAAAAGAGGATTGAAACCGACTGAAATTAATGTGGATAAACTTTCAAAAGTTATTAAAGGAAACGAAGTTAATCCAAAAACTCTTGTCGAGGCACGTGTTATAAAGAAAACATCACAACCGGTAAAAATTCTTGGAACCGGAGAAGTATCACGCGCTTTTGAGGTAGAGGGAGTTAGCGTTTCGAAAACCGCTAGAGAAAAGATTGAGGCTAAAGGAGGAAAAATAAAGTAAATTTCATGGGAAAATTTCTTCAGATTTTTACAGTACCAGATCTTAGAAAAAAAGTTTTTATGGTCCTTATATGGCTCGTTCTTTTTCGCGCGCTCGCAGCCATACCAATCCCAGGTGTAAATCCTGAACAGGTTAGAAATTTCTTTGCTGGTAACGAAATATTCGGACTCTTTAATCTTTTCTCTGGAGGCGCCTTATCAAACCTTTCTGTAATCATGTTAGGTGTTGGTCCTTATATTACTGCAACCATCATCATGCAGCTCTTAACCATGATCTTTCCTAGGCTTAAGGAAATTTATTATGAAGAAGGAGCGGCGGGAAGAGCCAAGTTTAATAGGTACTCAAGGTGGCTCACTATCCCTCTTGCATTCTTCCAGTCATATGCATTTTTGAGGATTTTGGCATCACAAAATGTTGTAGGTTCGCTTTCAAAAGGGGAGCTCGTAATAAACGTTCTTGCTATCACAGCCGGCTCGGCGATCCTTATGTGGATTGGTGAGCTTATCAGTGAATACAAGATAGGAAACGGAATCTCGCTCCTCATTTTTGCAGGTATTGTAAGCTCTTTACCGTCATTTATCAGTCAGATTGTTACAAATCCAGGGCAGATTGATTTTGCGACATATATAGCATTCGGACTTCTTTCATTATTGATTATCGCCGGCGTTGTTTTTGTAAGTCAGGGCGAACGCAAAATCCCAATCTCATACTCCAAGAGAATCAGAGGCAACAGAATGTACGGCGGCTCTGTAAGCTATCTTCCTCTTAAAGTAAATCAGGCAGGAGTTATCCCAATTATCTTCGCTATCTCCATTCTTATCTTTCCGCAATTTATAGCCCAACTTGTAGCCATCTTTTCGGTGAGCGCCTCAAACAAAGTCGCAGGCATCATGGGAGTATTTTATAACAATCAGATTCTCTACAGCATCGCTTACTTCCTATTAGTTGTCGTCTTTACATACTTCTATACGGCAATCACTTTTGATCCAAAAGAAATTTCAAAAAATCTTCAAAGAAGCGGAGGCTTCATACCGGGCATCAGACCGGGAGATCCGTCAGGAGAATTTCTCTCAAAGCTTACAAAAAGGATTACTCTTTTCGGCGCAATCTTTTTGGGACTTATCGCAGTTTTGCCTAATATCACACAAATTGTTACCGGAACACAACTTCTTACTCTAGGAGGAACATCGCTCCTTATTGTTGTGGCGGTAGCATTGGAAACAATGAAACAAATAGACTCACAGCTTGTACTTCGTGAGTACGAAGGGCTTGAGTAAACGCACCTTTAAAAAAGGAGGATATTTTGGGCGTCATAGAGAACATCATTGAGAGTTTGAAGAACGATCAATACATCGAGGAGCTTTCAAAAAATCGCGGAGGAATTTATCACAAAGAAGACGATCTCTTGTTCGTTTTTGTTGATGAAGTCGACAGCTGTGATATAGAATTTGTCGACAGACATCTCGACATATTGGTGAAAAACGGAAATGGGAGAACCGTCGTAGGTTTGAGAATTCACAGCATCCAAAAATCGCTCGATGCCTTAGGGGAATCTCTGTATAAAATTCTGGATGTTGCAGAGGAAAAGAATTTGATCCAAAACCCTGCCGAAAAACTCGGCTATGAAAAAGCCAGGCTCATTGCCAAAGAAATCCCACTTATAAAGTGGAACTAAACAGGGCGAACTACTAGTTCGCCCTGAACTCATAATTAAGCAATTTTTTAATTGTAGAATTTCTGCTAAAGTAGTGTAAAAGCAATGTCAAAAGCAATAATCCTCTACGGACCCCCCGGATCAGGTAAAGGCACTCAAGCATCAATACTGGCCAAAGAAATGGGCCTTATTCAGTTTGATATAGGATCACTCCTCGAAAAAATCGTCCACGACAAAGTAAACAGCAAAAACAAAAAAATCGCCGAACAGAGAGAAATTTTCGACAAAGGCGGTTTAAATGACTCAGAGTGGGTAAAGGAAATTGTGACTCCATACATCGAAGCAATAGGTAAATCCGGTTTTGGTATTGTGCTAAGCGGATCACTAAGAACAACAGACGAAACTTTTGGTAAACAAAACAAGGAAGGCCTCTTAGATATTCTAGAAAAATCATTTGGCAAGAAAAATATTTTCTTCGGATTCCTTGAGGTGTCTCCCGAAACATCCATTAAAAGAAACAGTCATCGGCTGATATGCACCGTATGTGGCACGCCGATGCAGGCAAGAGCAAATCTTAAAAAATGTCTTTTCTGCGGAGGAAAATTAAGAAAGAGGAGTTTAGACAAACCGGAGATTATCAAAGTGCGTCTCAAAACATTTAAAGATCAAACAGAGCCGGTCATCCACGGCCTCAAAAAACGTGGATATGCAATTTACAAAATAAACGGAGAAGGAGAGCCTCACGAAGTATATGAAAGATTGATTAAAAAAATTGACTCATGGCAGAAATAAAAACAAAAGAAGAAGTAGAAAAAATTCGCGCAGCGGGGAAGATTCTTGCAAAAGTTTTAAAAGAAGTGAGTATTGCGGCAGAAGAGGGGGTATCGGGCAAAGATCTTGATAAACTTGCGCACGATCTCATTATAAAAGCTGGTGCAGAGCCCGCTTTTTTAGGCTACCAACCGGGAGGAGCTGCACGACCCTTTCCTGCAACACTTTGCCTTTCGATAAATGATTGCATCGTCCACGGCGTCCCTGGGAGTAGACGCTTAAAACAAGGCGACGTCGTAAAGTTAGATCTCGGAGTAAGATATAAAGGGTATTGTGCTGATGCTGCAGTAACTGTCGTCATAGATCCGGGCTCAGATGAAGCGAGAAAATTAATCAAAGCCACAGAAGATGCGCTTGAAGAAGCAATAAAAGTTGCGCGACCGGGAAATACTTTTGGTGATATAGGTTACGCAATCAGTAAAACAGCTTCAAAAAGGGGTTTCAAAGTGTTAAAAGAACTCACAGGCCATGGAATAGGAAAAAACGTCCACGAAGAGCCAACTGTATTTAATGAAGGCGAACCGGGTAGGGGACGCATGATAAAAGCCGGAATGGTTCTTGCGATCGAGCCAATGTTTGCAATAGGTACACGCGAAATAAAACAGCTTCACGACGATGGCTACGCAACCGTAGATGGGTCACTCTCAGCGCATTCCGAGCACACAATTTTTGTCGGCGAAGATGAGACAGAAATCCTTACTCTATGAGCAAACCGTTTATTTCAGTCATTATTCCGGCTAAAGGTGATTTCGAAAATTTACCGCTTTCACTTTTGGACATAAATTACTTTCTCGAAAAAAAATTTGAAGAGCCACACGAAATAATGGTGATAGATTCGGGACTCGAAGACGAGTGTAGAACAACGATGTCTAAATTTGAGGAGAAAATGAAAAATTTTAAACTCCTCACAAACTCTGTAAACGAAGGAACGGGAAGATCAATCAAGATGGGCATGCTCACATCAAGCGGCTCATGGAAAGCGATTCTTGGCGGCGATGAAGGTGAAAAAATCAATTCGCTCTCATACATGATTCCCTTTATGAAACCATCGCCCAGAGCAGATATTTTAATAGGCACCACTCCATTAAAAAATGTTGTTAAAGAAGCACCGCATTACTTGCCTATAAAATTTCTCCAGATCGCTTACAATTTTTTTATCAAAATTCTATTTCGAGCGAGGATTGAAGACTCGTGGTCAGATGTAAGATGTTTCTCAGAAAACTCAGCTGAAAAAATTTTTTCTATGCTAAAATTTGATTCAAATATTTACGGACTTGAATCTCTCGTTCTAGCCGACAGAATGGGTTTAAGAATCCGTTATGTAGATATTCCCCTTGATAAAGAAAGCGCTATGTTTTCCCTAAAAAATTACTTGCAAATGATAACCGGAGCCATTAGAATGCGTTGGTGGCTTTTTAGAAAAAAATACGCCCTTAACTAACAATTAAATTCATGGAATATTACCTCACCGCAGAACGTCTCGAAGAGATAAAAAAGGAATTGGAAATATTAAAAACAGAAAGGCGACTTGAGGTCGCTAAAAGATTAAAAAGAGCAAAAGAACTTGGAGACCTTTCCGAAAATTCCGAATATATTGAAGCTCGCGAAGAACAGAGTAGAGTTGAGCGTCAGATTTTTGAATACGAACAAATGGTAAAAAATACCATCCTTATCACAAAACCGGTTGAGAATGTAGACACTATCCAAATCGGTTCTACATTTGAAGTTGAAAAAGAAGGCACTAAAACAAAATTCACAATTGTTGGATCAAATGAAGCAAAGCCTGAAGCCGGTCTTATTTCAAACGAATCTCCATTAGGAAAATCTTTCCTCGGTAAACGCGTTGGCGATAAAGTTTCAGTCAAAGTTCCAAAAGGGGAAGTAACTTACAAAATAACAAACATAGAGTAATTTTTCATGTTAGAAGATCTCATTGCTGAAAGGCGCAAAAAGCTTGAGAGACTAAAAGAAGAAGGTCGGGACGCATACCCCGCCAAGATTAAACGCACCCACGAAATCAAAAGTGTTCGGGAATCATTTTCGACATTCGAAAAAAACAGCGCAAAAATAACCGTTGTGGGCAGAGCGCGTGGTCTGCGCGTACAAGGCGCGCTCATGTTTGTTGATCTGGAAGATGGAAGCGGAAAGATTCAGCTCGTAGTAAAAAAAGAAAATGTAAAAGGTTTTGAGCTACTCCAAAGCACCATAGACATTGGTGATTTTTTGGAATGTACCGGAACTGCCTATAAAACAAAAAGAGGAGAGGAGAGTATAGAAGCAAAAGATTTAAAAATCATTTCCAAAAGTCTCCGTCCACTTCCGTCCAGTTGGCACGGACTTGAAGACCCCGAAACAAGACTAAGAAAAAGATACCTCGACCTTATAATGGATCCGGAGCAAAGAACGCTTTTTACAAAAAAAGCGCAGTTTTGGAATACCATGAGAACCTATCTTATCGAAAACGGATTTCTGGAAGTTGAAACACCGGTTTTAGAATCAGTTCCGGGTGGCGCTGAAGCAGAACCGTTCACTACTCATCACAACGCGCTTGATACAGATTTTTATCTTCGCATCTCTCTCGAGATCGCTTTAAAAAAACTTGTCGTCGCTGGCTTTGAAAAAGTTTTCGAAATCGGACGCATTTTCAGAAACGAGGGGATAGACGCCGAACATCTGCAGGACTACACCCAAATGGAATTTTACTGGAGTTATGAAGACTACAACGGTCTCATGAAGTTTGTCGAAGACATGTACAAAAAAACCATCAAAGCAGTTACAGGATCGCTTACTACAGAATGGGATGGCAAAAAAATAAATTGGGGCAAAAAATGGAAAAAAATAGAATACTACGAAATTTTTAAAGAAAAAGTTGGGCTTGATCTCGAATCAGCAACCGAAAGCAAACTAAAAGAAAAAGCAAGATCATCAGGCATAAAAATTGAAAAAGGCATGGGCCGCGGCAGACTCATAGATGTTTTGTTTAAAAAATTTGTAAGACCTCACCTTGTTGAACCAGCGTTTCTTATAAATCCTCCGGTAGATATTGAACCGCTTGCAAAACGACTTGAATCCCACAAAGACAGAGTAGAGAGATTTCAGGTTGTTGCTTGCCGAACAGAGTTAGGTAAAGGATTTTCGGAATTAAACGATCCCATAGATCAGCGCGAGAGATTTGAGGAGCAAATGCGTCTCCGTGATGCAGGGGACAGCGAAGCGCAGAGACTCGATGAAGACTTTCTCGAAGCTATGGAATACGGCATGCCCCCAACCGCCGGCTTTGGTGTGTCTGAAAGACTTTTCGCTATTCTTATGAATAAACCCATTCGTGAAACAGTCTTCTTTCCTCCAATGCGCCCAAAGAAAAGTGAATAAAGTTCTTTGTGCTAAATCAGTGATAGGTGTAAACTAAAAATAGTTTTGGCGTTACCCTTCTTACGAAAGGAGCGTGCATTGATAAACAAATTAACCCCGGGACAAGACAGGAGAGAAACAAGCAGAATCATCAATATGCTCAAAGGGCGTGGCATTAAGGTGAAAGTGTTGAAGAGAAAAAAAACCGACACTCACCGACGCGCCCAGTTTGAAACACAGAACGGAGACATACTCTGCAAAGGAGAAGAAGGAATCATAAGATACCTCTCAGGAAGTCCAAAAGAAAGCGCCTGAAATGCCCCACAGTTCGCGACCAGATAGCCGTGCTCATCTAAAATGAGCACGGCCTTTTCATTGCTAAAAAATCCAGATTTTTATACAATTAGCTCATGAAAAAAGTAATGATATTTGGTATCTTTGACGGCACACACGAAACACACAGCGAACTCTTTGCCGAGGCAAAAGAGCGTGGAGATCACCTTATTGCAGTTGTCGCGCAGGATCACATTGTTCACATGTTAAAGGGTCACGAACCGACAAAAAACCTTGCCGAGAGATTCGATCACCTTGCGAAACAAGATGGGGTAGACGAGGTTCTGATAGGAGACGCAGAGCTCGAAACTTGGAATATAGTAAAACGCCACCAGCCCGAAGTCGTAGCTTTCTCTCGTGATCAAGAAGCTCTAATGAATGACTTCAAATCAAATATGGAAAAACTTAGCTACACTCCAACGATTGTTATGCTCAAAAACAGCGAATCCAATAAAAAATAAAATTCCTAAATTTTCCATTTTGATTTTTGATTTATAATTTATAAACATGCTCGACATAAATCTCATTCGGGAAAATCCCGAAATCGTTCGCAAATCACTTCGCGACAGAAACATGAACGAAAGTTCCGTTGATGATTTTTTAGCCATAGACAGTGAATGGCGTGGAGTAGAAGGGGAGATCGGTCAAATCAGAGCAAAGCTTAACGAACTTAGTCGTGAGAGAAAAATAGAAGAAGCAAAAGTAGTAAAAGAAAAAATCAAACAACTTGAAGAAGATATAAAAACGCTCGAAAAAAAAAGAGACACGCTTCTTTATAGTTTTCCAAACATTCCAAAAGAAGACGTTCCGGTAGGCAGAGATGAATCTCACAACAAAGTTCTCCGCACATGGGGAACACCTCCTAAGTTTGACTTCGAACCAAAAGACCACATAGCCCTCGGAGAATCGCTTGGAATTTTAGACATGACAAAAGCGAGTGAAGTTTCAGGCGCCAGGTTTGCATATCTCAAAGGCGAATTAGCGCTCCTCGAAATTGCGCTTGTGTCATATGCATTCAATATATTAACTTCAAAAAAAGAACTTCAAAAAATCGCAAAAAAATTTGGAAAAAATTTTAGCGGCGAACCATTCACACCGATTATCCCACCCGCCATGATCCGTCCGGAAGTTTTTACAAAAATGGCGCGCCTTAGCGAGGAGGATAAAGACGAAAGATATTATCTTCCATCTGACGACCTTTATCTTATCGGAAGCGCCGAACATACATTAGGCCCTCTTCACATGAACGAATCTATTAATGAGAAAGATGCGCCAGTCCGCTACGTCGGTTTTTCCCCAAGTTTCCGCCGCGAAGCCGGTTCATACGGAAAAGACACAAGAGGAATCCTTCGTGTTCATCAATTCGACAAAGTAGAAATCGAAACATTCACAACTATCGAAAAACAGGACGAAGAACACGAGTTCGTAGTCGCCATACAGGAATACCTTATGCAGTCACTCAAAATTCCATACAGGGTGATGCTCCTCTCAACGGGAGATATGGGCAAACCCGATGCGAGGCAAATTGATATAGAAAGCTGGATGCCAGGTCAAGACAAGTACAGAGAAACTCATAGCGCAGATATGATGGGCGACTATCAATCAAGAAGACTCAAGACAAAGATAAAAAACAAAGACGGCGGAAATGAATATGCCGCCATGATTGACGCCACGGTTTTTGCAATCGGAAGAACCTTAATAGCGATCATGGAAAACTACCAAACCGAAAAGGGAACAATCAAAATCCCCAAAGTTCTTCAAAAACACGTTGGAGTAAAGGAGGTAAAACCAAAGAACTGATTTTTGATCCACCTAAAACAAAGGTTAGTTAGAAAGTGTTATAACTTCTAATGAAAAGAAAAATTGGGGTTATTTTTGGCGGGACATCACGCGAACACAAAGTCTCGCTAAGTTCCGGCAAAACAGTTCTAAATTCATTAGACACAAAAAAATACGAAATCATACCGGTTAAAATCGAAAAAAACGGAAAGTGGACAATCGGAAAAAATAAACCAAAAGAAGAACTCGAAGCTCTTAAAATTCTAAAGAAAAAAATAGACGTCGCGTTTATTGTCCTTCACGGCACAAAAGGGGAAGACGGTACGATTCAAGGTCTTCTAGAATTTTTAGATATCCCATATACAGGTTCAAATGTCGAAGCGAGCGCTCTCGCCATGGATAAAGAAAGATCCGCAGAAATTTTTAAAGCAAACGGTCTCACTGTTCCAAAATCTATCTGCATCACAAGAAAAAATCGTAAAACATCGTCAAACATTAAAATTCCCTGCATTGTAAAACCAGCCGACAACGGATCAAGTGTAGGCATCGCGCTTGTAAGAAAAAAAGAAGATTTGAATAACGCTATAGATAAGGCGCTAAAAATCAGCGAGCGTGTTTTGGTTCAGGAATATATAAAAGGCGACGAAGTTACCTGCGCTGTGCTGGATGATGGCAAAAAAATCAAACCACTCACGCCAACTCATATTATCCCAAAATCGTCAGATTTTTTTGATTACCACGCAAAATATACACATGGCGCCACAGAAGAGGTAACTCCTCCAAGACTACCGGCAAACACCGTCAAACAAATACAAAAAATTGCGGTAAAAGCACATAGCATCTTAGGTTGCTCCGGCGTCTCACGTACGGATATGATAATTAAAGGAAAGAAGATATTTATTCTTGAAACAAATACAATCCCTGGCATGACAAAAACAAGTCTCCTGCCTCAAGCCTCGGCCCATGCAGGTATACCATTTTCCAAACTCCTCAATATACTCATTGAGTCCGCCACCAAAAACCATAATTAGCAATTTATACTTCCTGATTCATGAAAAAAAACAAAACCTGGATAGAGATTAAAAAATCAGCTCTCGAAAACAACATAAAACAATTTCGAAAACTGATTCCAAATAAAACACAGCTCTGGTCTGTGGTTAAATCAAATGCCTACGGGCATGGACTTACAACTTTTGCAAAACTTGCCGAAGATGCGGGTGTTGATGGTTTTTGCGTCGACTCTGTGGTGGAGGGTGCGAAACTCCGTGAAACAGGCATTAAAAAACCAATTCTCGTTTTAGGCCCAACGGTTGCACCCAACGGATTTCTCATCGAAGCCGCCGCAAACGATATAACTGTCACAGTTTCGACAGAAGAGGGTCTTGTTCAAATTGAGCAGGCAAAAGCAAAACCAAAATTTCATATAAAAGTAGACACAGGCATGCATCGTCAGGGTTTTTATCCAAACGACCTCCTAAAAATTTTAAAAAAAATAAAATCACCAATTCGTGATTCTTTTACCGGTCTCTATACCCACTTCGCATCTGCAAAAGACATAAGCTACCCGACTTACACAGACGGACAATTTAAAAAATTTAAAGAAGCAATCAAACACTGTGAGTCAGCCGGTTTTAAAAATCTCACATACCACTCGGCGGCAACAGGCGGAACTTTGGTAAATACAAAATATACCGAAGACGTGGTACGCATAGGAATCGGTCTATATGGTCTCTGGCCATCAGGAGAACTTGAAACACAGCTAAGTGATAAAATATCGCTAAAACCCGTACTCTCATGGCGCGCAATAATAAGCGAGATAAAAGAAGTGGAAAAAGGGCACTATATTGGATATGACCTCACAGAGCGCGCCACAAAAAAAACCAAACTTGCAGTCATCCCTATTGGATACTGGCATGGATTTGATAGATCACTATCAGGCATCGGAAATGTTCTCATAGCCGGCAAGCGCGCAAAAGTTATGGGCCGCGTTTCTATGGATCTTATAGTAGTAGATGTAAGCGGTATTACTTGCAAAGTAGGCGACACAGCAACCCTTATCGGAAGCAGTGGTAGCGATGAGATCCCAGCCGGAGAAATGGCAAGGTTTGCAAACACAACCCACTACGAAACAATAACTCGCATAAACCCTCTAATTGAGCGAATAGTAGTGTAAAATAAATGGGATAATCATGTCCCAGCCACAACGCCCAATAGCAAAAAAAAGGAAGGATCTTCGTTGGTTTAAATTTCGACTCAAGTTTTATGCGCTTTCAGGCGTATTTGGGCTTATTTTAATTGGTGTTTTTTATCTATTTCGTTACACTCCAATGTTCCAGATAAAATCCATTGGAATAAATGGCGCAGACAAGGAAGAGTCAAAAGCACTCCTCGCAGATTTTAAACAGTCAGTCTTTAAAACAACTTCTGCAAAACTATTTGGCACAGATAGTTATTTTGCCGTATCAGAAGAAGAAATTAGTACAGAAAAATACGAATCAATCAAAATCGATAAAAAACTTTTTAAACACGAAGCTTCAATCACGGTAGTACCACGAAACCGCCTCGGCATCTGGTGCAGAGAGGGAGACGCAGGAACCTCTTGTTGGTTTTTTGATGACAAGGAGGGGATAGCTATAGAAGAAACTCTTGAAGGTGAAGGACACCTCATCATAAAAATTGTAGAAAAAAATAATGAAAAAGTTGTTGCAGGCGAAACTCTTATAAACAAAAAATTTTTTGAAAGAATAAAAAAAATTATAGACGGAACATCTAAAATAGACTTAGACGTAAAACGATTTGAAATCAATACCGGATATCAGGAATTTTCTGCGATTATAACAGGAGGCGCAAAAATCATTTTTTCACTTCGCTTCGATCCAGAAAAAGAAAGCCTCTCCGCGCTAAGTAAAATACTCAATGAAAATTCATTGTCATCTATTTCTTATATTGATCTTTCAGTAGAAAATAAACTCTACATCAAAAGAAAATAATTAGGTATATGTTTGCAAAATTTCCCGAAGACGATAGATATTTCTCTTGGACTCGTCACATAAAAAACAAAATGATGTTTTATGGCATCTCCACCCAAAAAATAAAAACCATTTTAAAGTCTCCCACAAGGCGCGAAGAGGGAATAGCTCCAAACACAATCGCAGTCATGAAAAGAAATGATACAAAAAAACGCAAAGAAGAAATTTGGGTTATGTATCAGACAAAAGAAAAAAGAAAGAAAGAGCCAAGTGTTTATACTCTCGTTGCAAGGCAGTCACAAAAAATAATGATAAGCGCATGGCGCTACCCCGGCCACACAAAAGCCGGCGCAGAGATCCCAATCCCCGAAGATATCCTCGAAGAACTAAACAAGCTTGTAAATTAATTTCAAAATATTAAAATAAAAAAACAAAGTAAACGTTCGTTGAGAGTCTAAAAATGAACAGCTGACTGAAACAGACTCACCGGTGTCACGATATCTATGCAAATAGTAAATCAATGACACCATATCCACTGTGGTTGGCGGAAATAGGTTGTTCATTACCTAAGCGGTCCGTCACTCGTCCAAATCAATCGAAAAGAGGCGCTTTTCGAGCAGTGGAGGCCCAACGAGCATTGCCCGTATCGTAATTCTAGGTGTTTTGCGGTACGGGCTCTTTTTATACAAAAATACATAATCGAAAAAAATAAACTCAACTGTCAATCAAACTTGACACAACAGTAAAATTCAGTAAACTAAAAAAAGTTAGAACCATCTGCTTCCTTTGGGTGGTTCCGACTCTGTGAGCCTCATAAGAGCCCTAAAAAGCTCTTATGAGGATTTTTCTTGTATCAATAACCAATCCCTGTTAACATTTCCACAATAAATTCGTAATTCATAATTCATACTTCACAACTCATAATTCACGTTTATGAAACTCTCTCTCGGTATCGTCGGCCTCCCAAACGTAGGCAAGTCAACACTTTTCAAGACGATTACAAAAAAAGAAATAAATATTGCCAACTATCCTTTCTGCACAATCGACCCAAACGTCGGTATAGTGACTGTTCCTGATGAACGGATAGACAAACTCGCAGAGCTCTCCGCCTCAAAGAAAAAAATCCCCGCAGTAGTGGAGTTTTATGATATTGCAGGATTAGTTCGTGGCGCTCACAAAGGAGAAGGCCTTGGCAACGAATTTCTCTCACACATACGAGAGGTAAACGCCATAGTGCAAGTACTCCGCTGCTTTAAAAGTTCCGAGATTATTCACGTAGATGAATCAGTAGATCCTCTTCGCGACCTTGAAACAATTAACATGGAACTTATCCTAAAAGACATGGTTACGATTGAAAAACGTCTCGACAAAGCAAGAACCGAAAGTCGAAGCGGTGACAAAGAGGCGAAAAAAAACGTCGAGGTTTTGGAAAAAGTAAAAGCAACTCTCGAAAGAGGGGAGCTCATAGGTGAATTCCGCGATGAAAAAATTATTCAGGAACTTCAACTTTTAAGCGCAAAAAGACAGCTCATGCTCTTAAATGGAAAAAAAGAAGACGTGCCCGAGGAGCTTATAAAAAGAATTGAAGATCTCGGCGCCGAATACATTATCACTGATCTAAGCGAAACAGAGGCAATCCCAGACCTCATTAAATCCGCTTACAAGATTTTAGGGCTCATAAGTTTTTTCACCACAGGTGAAGAAGAAACAAGGGCTTGGACAATAAAAAAAGGAGCAAAGGCTCCCGAGGCAGCAGGTGCAATTCACACAGATTTTGAAAAAAAATTCATCCGCGCTGAAACCATTGGCACGGGAAAGCTTATCGAAGCAGGAGGGTGGTCACAGGCAAAAGCAAAAGGCTGGCTTCGCGTCGAAGGCAAGGATTACATCGTTGAAGACGGTGACGTCTTAGTCATCCGCCACGGCTAAAGAACAAAAATTTTCCAAAAAAACATAATGCCTCGCTCACTGCGGGGCTTAATGCTACCCAAATACCAATCTGCTATAATAAATTTTATGGAACAAATCCCAATGCACGAATCACTTGAACATGACATAAAAGAACTCTCGCAAAAACTCGAAGGCGCCTCGCCGGAAACTCAGCGGGAAGTTTTAAAAAATGCGATAGGTAAAAAAATTCAACAAACTCCAAACGCATCACCAGTTCCACAAAACACGATCCCGCAAACAAATAAAACAAGTCTCCTTCCTGATTACTCTGTAAACGTTCCGGAAGAAGCAAAACTTCGCGCAGAAAAACTTGTAGACTTGGCATGGCACAAAGGCCTCTCTGCAGGCATAAGTGAAGCCAAAAAAAGCGATCCATTAACCATGGACATGTTTCACGATGCCATAACCGGCAAGTTGTACGAAGAATTTAAAAAACAGGGAATGATACAATAAATTACATGTTGGGTTGGATAATTCCAATTGTCATAGGAGTACCTTTAGTGATCGGCGCTATTTGGTTTGTAGTCGCAATAGAAAAAAAGCGGTCAGCAAGCCGTCTTTTTGGCATGCGCCTTTTAGGTATAGAACTTCCAAAATCTGAAGAAGAAAAACTTCCCGAAAAAGAGTTCCGCGATATCTCAAAAACCGCAGAGCTTTTAAACGCGCTTTCCAGTCTTAAAGCGCCATTCGCCCTCGAGACCGCTGTAAAAAACGTAGGTGAAGATATTTTATTTTTCATTTCAGTTCCGGGAAGCACAGTTGATTTTACAAAAAACCAGATCCACGGTCTTTGGCCCGAAGCAAATATTAAAGAAACAGAAGAGTACACAATCTTCCATTCCGAAAATGCAGTCGGCGCCGCATATCTCAAACTTAAAGAAAACTCAATCCTCCCTATACGCACCTACGAAGAATCGCGCACGGATACATTTGCACCAATTCTCTCAACTTTCTCAAAACTAAATGAAATAGGCGAGGGGCTCGCTCTTCAGATTGTGGTAAAACCGGCAGACAAAAAAGTAAAACACTCTGTAGAAAAAGCGATGAGGTCTCTAAAGAGCGGTAAAAAAATATCAGATGTATTGAAAGGCACCGAAGATGGCGGCATTTTAAAAATGCTCACCGGCTCTCAAAAAAAAGACAAAGAAGAAAACCAATCAATCATCATAGATGATGAATCTGTAAAAATATTAGGCAAAAAGATTGCCAAGCCGCTTTTCGAAACCAATGTGAGGTTTGTCTCATCCGCCAAAGCGCCATTCGAAGCCGAAAGCCTCCTCGATCAACTGGGAAACGCTTTCGGTCAGTTTTCAAATCCTCTTCATAACGAATTTAAAATAGTAAAACCAAAAAACCCAAGAAATATTGTTTTCCGCTATGTCATGCGTAAATTCGATAACAGTGAAAGGATTATTTTAAACGGAGACGAGGTCGCAAGCATTTTTCACTTCCCCGCATCAACAACAAATGTTTCCAAAGTAAGGTGGCTCAAAGCCCGCGAGTCAGAACCACCGACAAACCTTCCTGATTCAGGGGTCTTGATAGGGGAAAGTGTTTTTAGAGGTGAGAAAAAAAATATCTACATAAGCGAAGACGATCGCCGCCGCCATGTATATGTCATAGGTCAAACAGGAACTGGAAAATCCACCCTCCTTACAAATATGGGTATCGATGACATAGAAAACGACAAAGGTTGCGCTTTCATCGATCCACACGGTGATCTCATTGAAACTATCTTAAACAACATTCCGGAAAACAGAGCCGGTGATGTCATACTTTTTGACCCCGCAGACAGAGATAGGCCTCTTGGTTTAAACATGCTCGAATATGATGAATCAAAACCGGAAGAAAAGACATTTGTCGTAAACGAGCTTTTCAATATTTTAGACAAGCTCTATGACATGAAAACTGTAGGCGGCCCAATGTTTGAACAGTACACAAAAAATGCCATCCTGCTCCTCATGGAAGATGCTCCAAACGATCCCGCAACTCTTATGGAGGTGCCAAAAGTTTTTACCGATGCCGAATATCGCAAATCAAAACTCCTCCGTATCACAAATCCTGTAGTGATAGATTTTTGGGAAAAAGAAGCAATCAAAGCGACAGGGGAGCACTCGCTCTCAAATATGGCACCCTACATCACATCAAAATTTAATGCGTTTATTTCCAACGATTATATGAGGCCGATCATCGGCCAGAAAAAATCTGCTTTCAGTTTTAGAAAATCCATTGATGAGAGAAAAATCATTCTCATAAATCTTTCAAAAGGTAGAATAGGGGATATTAACGCAAACCTCCTCGGTATGATTATCACAGGCAAACTCCTCATGGCGGCTCTCTCAAGAGTCGACATGCCAGAGAGTGAAAGAAGAGACTTTAATCTTTTTATAGACGAGTTTCAAAACTTCACGACCGATTCTGTAGCCACAATCCTTTCCGAGGCAAGAAAGTATCGCTTGAACCTCACTATAGCTCATCAGTTTTTGGGTCAGCTTACCGATCGCATCAGGACAGCAGTTTTTGGTAACGTCGGCTCCACCATAACGTTTAGAGTCGGCTCCGAAGATGCCGAAGTTCTAGAACGACAATTCGCAGGCACATTTACCAAAGACGACCTTTTGAATATTGATAATTTCAATGCCTATGCGAAAATTCTTATAAACGGTCAGACCACAAAACCATTTAACATAAAGACCATAATGCCAAAAGCCGGAAATGGCAGAGCAAACAATGTCCGCGAGCTTTCAAAAAACACATACGGTCGCGATCGCCGCGAAGTCGAACTCGAGATATTGGATAGATTAAGAGGATAAAAATATGTCAAAAGAAAAATTCCCAAACCCTGAAGAAAATATTGAAGAAGAAAAACAAGAAGAAAAGATTCCCGAAAAAAAGGAACCAGAAGAAATGACGCTCGATGAGCGCTTGGAGTACTTCAAAAAAGGCGGCTATAAACCCAGCGAAGGGAGCGCCTTTAAAGGCTGGATGAAAGAAAATAAAGATGCTCCAGATGATAAAAAGTGGGACAAATGGAAAAAGTGGCGTGAAGAAAACGAAGAAAATTTTATTCCATCAAAAAAAGATGTTATAGGCGAAGTAGATAAAAAAAGAATATCCCGCCGCGAATTTTTTAAGCTGGGAAGAAAAACTCAAACAGAAAAGAGCGAAATAGATGAAAATCCCGAAGAGATAGATTTATCCAAAGACAAGTCAGATGTCCCATCTCGAAAGGAATACTTGGGATCCGCGCTAAAGGAGGCTGCAAAAAAGGGTGGTACATGGACTAAAGAAAAAGGCATTCCACTCGCAAAAAAAACTTTTGAAGAGTCAAAAGAAGCTTGGCGCAAAGGACGTAAAGAAAAAAAAGAACGCATAGCTCGTGAAAAAGAAGAAGCAGAAAAAAATCGACTCAAAGCCGAAGCTGAAGAAAGAAAGACTAAAGAAAATCCGCAACCAAAAGAAACACCTCAAGAAGAAATACCAAAAGCCGAAACGCCAAAAGAAAAAACACCAGAAAAACAACCAGCTCCGGAAAAACCAAAAACCGAAGCTCCGAAAGAAGCCCTCGCACCCGAAATAGAAGCCTTAAGACAAGAGGTGTCTAAAAGATATATTGATCTTATAAAATCAAAATCCCCGGAAAGCTCCATGCTCGAAATAGGCGAGGCAGAATTAGAAGCTATAAAATCCCATCTTAAAAACGAAGCGAGGGGAAACCCAAAAAAACTTAGAGAAAGACTCGAGATTTTTCAGGCGTTAGACGCCCATGCAGAAAACATAAGAAGGAACGATGAAAAAATTAAAGCAATCGGTGGTGAATCATCTCGTAAAGAAGCTATTAAAAACACAAAAGAGGAAGTTAAAAATTTACGCAGAAGATTAAATTATAAAGAAGAATACACAACTTTCAGTGGCGCCATGAAACACCGCGCAAAAGAATTTTTAATGGATAGGCGCATTGCCGCAGGCGCATTTACAGGCGCTGGTATGCTTATAGCAAGCGGTATGACGGGTGGTTTAGGACTTCTGGCGATTCCTGTTCTACAGAGAGCTGTTCGAAAATTTAGCTTCCGGGGAAAACAGGGAGAGGCCTTGTCGGATGTCAAAGTTGCCATGCGCGAATCGAAAAGCAAATCAGAAAGAAAAGAATTTTTTGGCAAAGTTGAAAAAGATCTCGAAGAGAAAATCAAAACGCTAAAAATTCTAAAAGGTTCTTCAAAGGAAAATCTCGCAAGACGCCGTGAGGAAGTAGAAAAAGCCAGAGAAAAACTTTTTGTACAATTTGAAGGTGTTCAAGCGGTATTTGAGTCAGCCATAGAAAGCACCATGACGGCCGCAAGAGAAGAATTCGAAGCAAATCCGCAACACCTCGATCTGGATAAAACATTTGATAGACTAAGTGCGGTCTTTCTCGCTCGCCGCCGCCTTTCTCCGGATAGCCACATTAATTCAGATATTAACTGGCAAGAAGTTTCAAGTGCAAAAGACGCAATAGAAGAACAGCTGAAAAAAGTTGCAAAAGAAAGAATACAAGAAGAGATGAAAGGGCTGATCAGCGACGAAAATCCAAACGCGGTAAACACTTTATGGAAAAATATTGAACATGGTTTTAAAAGCGGCAGACTAGAAAAGAAAGTTGTTTTAGAGTCCGCGAGATCAGTTTTAAGAGATATGCACTTAGTTGGTAGAAAAGGCCGGGATAAAATCCGCGAGCGGGAAATTAAAGATTTAATTAAAGAAATAGACAAAGCAGCATGACCAAAGAAGAAATAAGAAAAATCCTTGAAACAAACGACAAGGAAAAAATAAAAAAAATGATGGAACAATTTCTTGCTGAAAATCCTCCGACCGAAGAAGAAAAGGGGAGTTACTATGCTGACAGAGTAACGGACGCCATCAAAGCTCTTATGCCCGTCTTCGAAGCTTATGAAGACCTGCAGGAAGATTTTATCGAAACTCTCCGCGACTTTAACGCCAAAGCAAAAATCCTTGAAGAATAAATAATTTCAAAAAATCTAAAATGTTAAAAAAAATTACAATTTTAATTTCCGCCATTATATTACTATCAGTAATTGTATGGTTTATTAGTGATAGATATTTTACAAATACATCAGAGCCACTAAACTCAACCAAAGAAGGATGGGTGACATATTCACCTGATAAATATAATTTTTTAATAAAATATCCAAAATATTTTACAATTCAATCAAATGAATACGAAGACAGTATTCGGGGTAAAAGAGTTGCCACGCTCGAGTCTAATCCAGAAGGATACATTATAGACATTTATATAGCTAACAGATCACTTAATGGATACAAAATAATTGACCAACCAAGCGGAGTTAATTTTGAATTTAATGCAGATCTTAATGAGTGGATAAAAAATCATCCTCAACCTGAAGAAGTGGAAATATATCATTACAATAATATCACTTATTATCTTTATAGTTATGGTGAATTCGGAAAAATCGACGACGCAATTATTTCATCTCCCGACAATAACTATGTTATTACAATTGTATTTTCAAAACACTACGATGAATATGGAAATTGGGTTGGACCAAAAGAAGAGCTAGAAGTTAAAGACATAGTCAATACACTTAATTTTTATTAATGTCAAGGATAGGGCAGGGGAGAGCGCTATCTTAAATACCCAACACGTTTTAGCCATGTCTCGTGCTCCCACTCCCAAAGTCGCTTCGCGCTAAGAAATGCATCAAAGTCATTCTTCCAATAGGGGAATTCTTCAAAGTCTGTAACGCCGTGAAGGTCTGACCAGACGTGGTCAGCTGTTAAACATGTTTTACGTCCATTCCATGGATATGGTCTGCGCACTTTATCGCGGCCGCCTTTTTGTCTTAATGTAGCGCCGCACAACTCACAGGTCTTAACCTGATCAACTCTTAAAATCCATCTGGTCTGAACATTGCCAAGCTCCGCAATCAAAGGATCCATGTAAGCCGATGTTTGCAGGCAGTAATCGCGATAAATCGATTGAGATGTTTTTATATCAAGTACGCCAAGCTTGCCGTCTATAAGAGCCAATGCATCAATCGTGCCGGCGTAGCCATGCGTATAGCTCACTACACGTCGTTCCACGAAGGCTGGGTCAACATGAATCTGCTTCCGCTCTAAAAACGCTTCTGCGGCCGAAATTGCCGGAGCAATCGATGGGGGAATCTCCGTTTTCTCGCCGACAAGTATCTTTTCGAGTATTTCGTGTATTAGGGTACCCTCCTGTGCAGATTTTTCCGTAGAGTCCTGCGCGTGCTTATAGCTCTTTGCCTCTGCATAGTAGCGATACAGCGCCGGCTTAGATTTAATGTCAACGATCTTTGTCACGCGCGGATACCAAGCGCCGTCTATTGTGTATCCGCATGCGTCCTTAAATTCATCAACAGTCGAAAACTTTTCCATAAATTAATTTATAACTCACAACACTAACTCATCCGGTATATTTAGACAGATGATAACACAAAAGCGCCCCAGAACGCATTTATTTTTAATTTTTATATGGATAAAAATTAAAAATATCCTGAGCCAAGCCGAAGGATAACCTTTAAAAATAAAAAATAATACACTGACATTTTAAGACACATACTCTGTATGTGTCGTAAAATGTATATTGTACGACAGGTAGTATTTTGGTTTAAGCACCCACGTGGATATGCTCTTCCCTAGTTTTAATTGCAAGTCATCAGTCGTCAGTCTTAAGTTGTTAGTTGCTTAACCCACTCACATTCACTATGTCGCATTCTATATTTCACAGCCTTAAGTTGTCAGTCATTGGTCTTCAGTTATCAGTTCTTCAGTTTTTTACTCGCCCTATAAAGCCCATACCAGAGCTTATTTAGCGGTAAATCCCACGTACCAGGATATGTAACTATAAAACCGCCAAAACTCTTCTTATAAGCCGTTATACCGCTCCATCTTGGGTTTTGCTCGCTAACACCCCAAAAATCAAATACAGAGCATCCTCGTCGCTTTGCATCCATTATCGCCTGCCATAGTAATAGCGTCGGTGCATTATACCTTCCAAACCCGCTTGCAGAGGCCGAATATAGATATATTGCCGTCTTTCCGAAGTAAATTATTATCGCCGAAGACAAAACCTTTCCATCTTCCATTTTCGCAACAAAAAGATCCGCTTCGATACCTCCGCTAAGTTCAAGCACCGATTCGTAGTAAGCTTTTGGATAAGCTTTTAATTTATGTCGCGTGTTTGTCTCGCGAAAAAGTTTCCAGAACTCATCAAAACTTTTTTTCTGGTTGGAAGAAGAAACTGTTTCAATAGTTATATTTCTTTTAAGAGCGGTCTTAATCGCATATCGTGTCCCCTGCTCCATTTCCTTAAATAAAACTTTTTCTGATTTTGTCAAATCAATTACAAGAGTATGTTCTGGTTGTGCTTCGATAGATTCGACAAACCCAAGCGAGCGAAGAGTCTTTATTGCAAATGTCACATTTCCCAAATCAGAAGGAACCGGTTCAAGTCTCAAAAAAATTGTTTCTTTGGATAATTCTTTTTTTACAAAATCAACAAGCCTCTTTAGGGTTTCTGGGTATTCATTTATTAAAACTGGTCCACGCGGCGCGTAGAGATATCTTTTTTCATAAGGAAGCTTGTGCTCAGTAATAAGCGCCGCCATCTGTGAACTACCTATTCGCCAGATTTTTCTTCCACGCGCCTCCTGAAAATCTCCCCATTCCCAACTTTGCAAAAAAGAACCGCCGTTTTCAGTTACGAACTTGTTCCAGTTATTTTGTTTAGCCGAATCGACATAATAGTGTAAAGATCGTCCCTCCATGAAAAAAATTAAAGTGGTCGCGAAACGTACTCAAGCGGGTTTACATCACCACCAACCGGCATAGGACCGCAAACTCTTGTGCCCTTAACTAAGTATGTACTCGTCTCCCAAACAGTAAAGTGTATATGTGATCCGGTTGCCCAACCGGTTTTACCCATTCGCGCTATAAGCTGTCCACGTTCCACTTTTTGCCCAACAGTTACAAGATACTGTGAAAGATGACCATAAAGCGTGGTAAGACCGTTATTGTGTTTTACCACGATGACTTTACCGTAAGCACCTCTTGGACAATAAGCGTCTTGATTTGTTGCAAATATGACTTCGCCCGCCTCAGCTGCGTATATATCAGTACCAAGCGGAGCCGCGATGTCTATACCGTTATGCCAATGACCCTTGTAAGTCTGCAGCGCAAAAGCTGTCTGCCCATATCCTTGACTCAATATGCCGCCATTTACAGGCCACAACAAAACTCCCGGCCTCGGTATTGGCAAAAGATCGGTATCTATTTTTGATCGTAATTCCTTTTCATAAGCTTCAATCTCTTTTGCGATTGCCTCTTGTTGTTCAGCAAGCTCTTTTAATTGAGATTGATATTGTTGCTCTTGTGATTTTGTAAGTGAAAGAAGTTGTTTATGTTCAGTTTTTTGATCCACTACAAGATCTTGTTTGTATTTTAATCCTCGCGTCTCTTGTTCCACATCCTGCTTTTTCTTATTTGTAAGAGAAAGACTGTCAGCAAGCGCCGTTCTTGCGTCTTCTAGATCACTGATTTCTTTACTCAATCCTTCGTTTATATTTGTAAGTGATTGCACCTCAAAAACACTTTCAGCAAGGCTCACATTACGAAGAAATATTGTCAGGTTATTATCGTGATCTCTTTCCTGTAGCTCCCGAAGAAAATTTACAACCGCCTCGCGCTTTCTTGCCATCTCTTCTTCTTTAGCTGAAATATCAAAAGACAAAAGCTCTATCTCACTCCCAAGTTTATCTATTTTAATCTCGCTGGATCTTATTGTGAGGGATAGCTGATTAATCTGATAGTCAGATTGTTTTATGGCCTTGTTAAGCGACTGACCCTGTTGTTCTAGTTTGCTTATATTTTCCTGTGTTTTTTGAATCTGTTTATTTACCTCCTGTAGAGCAGATGTTTTGTCCTCAATATTTTTACGCAAATTTACTACCTCAGGAGAATCTTCTGAAACAGCAAAAACAGGCGCACTTACTAGAACAAGTGACAAAATAACCGAAAAAGCCAAAAATATCTTAAAATATGAAAGTTTCATTTTTAGAAATTGATACATACCAATTTAGCAAACGAAAGACCAGCTGACTAGTTTCAAAGTCCAAGATCGCCGCCAATAGACCCTAGTTTTTTAATAGCCACACCAATTCGCGATAAAGTCTCATTCTTTCCCAATACATCCATTATCTCAAATGGCCCAGGGGAAGCTTCCTTTCCCGAAAGCGCAACCCTAAGAGGCCACAATACTGCTCCCCTGCCCACTCGATCCGAAATCTCGGACAAAACTTCTAAAAGTCTATTGGCATTAAACGAATCATCGGAAACATTAGAAATAATTTTCTCAACCGATTCCAATGTTTCGGCAACAACAGATGCTGGCGCATCCTGCCATATAAGCATCTTAGGCTCATAATCCGGCAGTTCAAAAAAGAAATCCGAAAGCTCTATAAAATCGGTTAATTTTTTCATCCGTTCCATGCTAAAAGACAGGAGCCTGTCTATCTGTGATTCAGAAAGACCATCTGGAATAGTTGAAACATTTTTTATAGCCACAAGGAGATCTTTTTGAGAAAGCGATTTTATATACTGTGCATTCATCCAATCAAGTTTTTGCCCATTAAACACAGCTCCGGCCTTCTGTACCCTTTCAATTTCAAAAAGTTTTACAAGTTCATCTTTGGTAAAAATCTCTCTTTCTTCACCGTTTTCATCAGCCGACTGTTCAGCGCTTGGATGCCACCCTAAAAGCGCCAAGAAATTAAATAAAGCCTCAGGAAGGTAGCCGTCTTTTTTATATTCCGACACCGCGGTGTCAGAAAATCTCTTAGACATCTTTGTTTTGTCCGGATTTAAAATTAGCGGCATGTGGGCATAATGTGGCACATGAAATCCAAGCGCCTCAATGAGCGCCACTTGTTTTGCGGTATTCGAAAAATGCTCCTCACCACGTATCACATGAGTTATCTGCATTTCAGAGTCATCAATAACAACAGCAAAATTATAAAGCGGATCATCGAGTGATCTTGCGATAACTATGTCACCGGAAAGTGACAAATCAAAAACGGTTTTTCCACGTATCATGTCATTAACCGAAACTTTCGCCTCAGGCATTTTAAATCTAAGAACGGCAGATTCCCCATCTGACATTCTTTTCTCTGCTTCTGATGTAGGAACCCCTCTACACCTGCCACTATATTTTGGCGGCTGCCCTTGGGTCATCTGGCTCTGCCTCATCGCTTCAATTTCCTCCTTTGTACAAAAACACCAGTATGCATGTTTTTCCTCGATAAGTTTTTTTGCATACTTTTCATAAATCTCGCTTCTTTCACTCTGTCTATATGGCCCAAATTTTCCCAACTCGTTTTCAGTTTTTAGTTCCAAGTTTTTAGTTAATTGTGGTCCTTCATCCCAATCAATCCCGAGCCATTCCAAATTTTCCAAGATATTCTCTTCGTATTCTGGAAGAGAGCGTTCCTTATCGGTATCTTCTACTCGCACAACAAAAACACCTTCATGTTTTCGTGCATAAAGCCAGTTAAATAAAGCAGTTCTAGCGCCTCCAATATGCAGATTTCCCGTAGGGCTTGGCGCAAAACGCACTCTTGGTGGCTTACTGGGAGTCATAATTACCCTTTATTTTATAGGGCAAAAGCCATAAATACCATATTGACAAATATATTAAATTATAGTAATATGCAAACAGTTCCAAATCTCACAAATCGACTGGAGATTAAAAATGAGCATCACCGGCAGTATTATTTTTGCCGTTGTCCTGATTGCAAGTTATGCTATCCCAATCAGCTTTACTGGATCCCTCTTTTTTAGGATCGGTAAGGCTGAAGAATACAGATCGCTTGAGTTTTTTCTTAAGTTGAACCACCGGCAAAAAAAGCAGCAAATGCCCTCAAAAGCGACTCACGTCGCATGGGGCATCGCAATACTGGTTATCCCCTTTATTGCAGCGATTGTTCAGTTATACCTCCTCGGCTTTCAATTTCCTATCTAATAGGAATGGATCCACCTCTTCGACGATCACCCAGTTCCCCCTCTCGTAGGGGGACACTTTTTTATGCCACAGTTAGCCTGTCGCTTTTTGCATTCCACTCACGCTAAGTAAATCACTTGCAATCAAATTTGCCGAATCCGCAATAAAAAACTTTTTACCAGCCGCTTCCATAGAGCTCCGCTTTTCTTGATTGGAAATAATCCCCTGAACCTCACTCATCAAAAGCGCCGGTAAAATATTTTCTTCCTCAATAACTATCGCCGCCCCAGCTCTTTCATACTGATAAGCATTTTGAACCTGATGATTATTTGCGGAAGTTGGGAGCGGTATGAGGATCGCCGGCTTACCAAGAGCCGCGAGTTCAAAAATCACTCCCGCCCCCGCTCTCGAGATAACTACATCAGCCGATGAATATGCAGAAAGAATATTATTCGTAAAAAATGGGAAAAATTTATATCTCGCCTTGGTTTTATCTAAAAATCTTGCGCTTAAAAACTCATATTGCTGAACATATTGCGTATAATTTTTTGACCCAATCTGGTGAAGAACCTGAAATTTTGATGTTAAAGTCTCAATGTTTTCCAAAACAAATTCATTTATATGTTCCGCTCCCTGAGATCCGCACAAAAAAAGCACCACAGGTTCGTTCGAATCAAAGCCAAACTCTATCTTCGATGCCTTGCTTTCCGAAACATTTAACAAATCAGATCTCACAGGATTACCAACTAAATGAGTTTTTTCTTTTGGCAAATACGCGGCAGCTTCCGAAAAAGAAAGCTCTATAAGTTTTGCAAATTTTGAAGAAAGTTTTGTTGTTAAACCGGGAATAGCATCCGATTCATGAACCACGATCGGCACAGTATAAAATCTACACACAGCAACAACAGAAAAAGCTCCCGGGCCGCCTTTTGAAAAACAGACATTGGGCATAAACCAAAATATCTTCCACAATCCCTGAACAACGCTCATCAAAAAACGGAAAATATCAAAAAAGTTTTGTATATCAAAATACCTCCTCCACTTACTCGGGGTTATGTGAATTACTCTAACACTGGCATTTTCCAGAACTTCTCTATACTGCTTTGGATCTCCAAAATATCTTATATCCGGCTCATATCCACTCCCGGCTATTTGTTTTTGAAGCGCTTCAGCAACAGCGGCAAGAGGATAAATATGTCCGCCGGTTCCCCCACCGGTCAAAAGCACTCTTATTTTTTTCAACTGACTTCTCGCCATAAAATTTTATTTTTTTACCTGTTTTTTACCTGATAGACTTATTTATTTAGATTAATTAGTCTCTAAAATTTTAAATTTTGATTTTTTAATTTTAAATTAAGTGTATCTCGATATATTAACAGAAATACCCATCATCGTAAGCATTATCGCGAGAGATGTTCCTCCATAACTTATAAAAGGAAGAGGAATTCCAGTGATCGGCACAAGCCCCGATATCGCTGCTATATGAAAAAAAACTTGAAGCGATATCAATGCAGAAAAACCAATAAGTAACAACGACCCAAACTGATCTGGTGCGCGCTTTGATAAAATAATTAGTCGAAAAACAAGTACTGCAAAAAGGATTATCACAAAAGCTGAACCAAGGAACCCAAACTCCTCCGCAATAACTGCAAATATCGAATCCCCCTCCGGCTCCGGCAGATATCTAAGTTTTGTTGTCGATTGTCCATATCCAACACCTGTAAGACCACCTGATCCTATAGCGTTTAAGGCTTGGGTTAGATGAAATCCTGATGTCTGTGCGTTTTCTTCTGGATGCAAAAAAGTGAGTACGCGTTCAAGCCTATAAGGTGTCGAATATATAACAGCTGCAAAACCTATAGCAGCCAGAAGTCCAAGCAAAGCAAGATATTTCATCTTCGCCCCACTCATAAAATACATCGTTATAGCTACAACGAATAAAATAGTCGTCGTGCTGGTTGCGGGTTGTTTTAAAAGAAGTCCGACTATAACAGCAGTCACAATCAAAAAGGGTATAAATCCCCTTTTCAGATCCTTTGTCCGGTTTTTATCAGCGCTAAGCCACGCGGCAAGATAAATTATCAAAAAAATTTTTACTATCTCTGATGGCTGAAAATTAACCGGACCTATCGAAACCCATCTTGTTGCGCCTTTTGCGGTAAGCCCCAACGGGGTAAATACAAGAGATAAAGCCACGATAGAAGTAATTAAAAAAATTAAAGCAAACTTTGCGTAATATTTGTAATAAATAACGCTCGCCAAAAGGAATCCCAATATTCCCACAGATAAACCGTTAATAATTTGTCTCTTCAAAAAAAAGTTTGCATCACCAAATTGTGATTTCCCAGTATTAGAAGATGCGCTTGAAAGCATGGCTAAGCCAAAAAGAACTAGTAGTACAGTGCATACCACTATCACGTAGTCAGGATTCTTCGGTTTTCTATGTCTAATCTTAAACTTAAACATTTTATTTAGTTTTTCTAAGAACCATTCCAGATCTGCCACTTCCAACGAGATCCCCTTTGGACACCTCAACCCTTCCATTTACCAAAACATGTCTTATCTCGCTATCCTTAAAAACTGCAATATCAGCGAAATAGGTCGGCTTAAGAACACCACGATTATCTATTCCCAAAAGTGAAGCAGGTGTATAGGTTATTTTTTTAATAGCATCCTCGATCGGAACAAGTTTCATATTTGCAACAATTTCCAAAAAATAAGGAAAAGTCCTCGAGAGCCTGTCGTGTTCCAAAAACCCGTGATCAGTAACACTCGGAGAATTTGATACAATTATCGATTGAGAATGTCTCAATCGATGAATTGCAAAATCAATATTAATATCCCTATACAATACAACAGCTTTCATTTTCGTTTCTTTCATCAAGAAAACCAGAGCCTCTGCGCAAGAAACCCCGTGATTTTTTGCTATCTCACCCAATTTTTTATGAACTAAATATGGAGCGCTCGGAGCATAAGCCACAATAAGACTTCCGCCATCAAGATATGGAAAGTTTTCTACTAGTTCGTCCTTTATATGGGGTGAAGAAATAGCCGAAAGCATATCTTCCAGTTTTCCTGTCTGTGCAGACAAAGGCAAAAGACGATAAATAGGGTAAAGACTGAACGGAAACGGATATAAATCAAAATAAATTGGTAAAGTCGCTCCAGCCCCCTCAATAAGCGATATCCCCGCTTCATATTCCTGTTCAAATCCCAAAATAGGGCGGAAGTGACTTATTAGAGTTCGCGCACCGGTATCTCTAGTGATCTGGATAGTTTCTTTTACAGATTCCTCTAACTCATTTGTTTCACTTCGGAGATGTGTTGTATAAAGCCCATTATTCTTTGCAGTTACAGCCACAAGTTCTTTTAATTCTCCATACGGAGTCATTTTTGCGTGAGAGTAACCAAGTCCCGTAGAAAAACCAAACGCGCCCTGAGACATAGCGCGCGAAAGAATATTCTTAAATGAATCAATCTCTTCACGCGTAAGATCACGCTGCTCACCTCTTGTGATAGCCCTCCTAACTGTAGAGTGACCGACAAGAGTGGCAAAATTCACTCCAATTCCATTAACTTGCAAAACATCAAAAAACTCGCCAACTGTATGCCAGTTAACATTCACTATTTGAGAACTCATCCACTTTCTCATTGAGATGAGAGATCCGTCTATAAGTGGTGCAAGCGAACCCCCACACATCCCACCAACAATAGTCGTAACACCTTGTTTCAAAAAACTGCTCTGCGAAGAGTCAGAAAAAATCGTGCCATAATGATCAGAATCGTTATTAATATCTATAAATCCGGGCGCAACATATGCACCCATTGCATCAATTACCGTGTGCGCTGATTTTGTAGAAAAAGATCCAATCGCAGATATTCGGTCACGCTTTATAAGGACATCGGCACGATATGGTGGAACACCGGTTCCATCAACAATTAATCCGTTCTTTATAAGTACCATAAAAAGGGCAAAAAAACTAAACGCCACTATGTATTGTAGCATTCTATATCTACAAATTTATCCCCAAAAAACAAAGCTATTAGAAAAATCTATTCAGGAAAAATAAAGCCAATCCAAGCGCGCTAAAAATTGCCGAAATTATCCAGAACCTCATAGTAACTTGGCTCTCGGGCCACCCTAAAGCTTCAAAGTGATGATGTATAGGGGCGGAATAAAATATTTTTTTACCCCTAACTTTTTTTGATAAAAGCTGAACAATGACGGACGCAGATTCAAGTACTAAAATTGGCGCAAAAAATGGCAAAAAAAGAGTTGTGTTTGTTAGCATCGCGATAACACCCATGGTTATTCCAAGCGCCATTGAACCGGTATCACCCATAAAAAATTTCGCAGGATTAATATTGAACCACAAAAATGCTAGCAAAGCCCCTATGACTACACCACCAAAAGTAGCAAGGTCGTATCTCCCAAGGGCAAATGCCACCACGGTAAGCGCAATAAATGCAAAAAGTAATACACCACCGGCAAGTCCATCCAGCCCATCGGTAACATTAGCCGAGTGAGCGCTTGCAGTGATAATAAAAATAAATAACGGAATATAGAACCACCCGATACTCACCTGTCCTATTAATGGCACAACTAATACATCCCAATCAAGTCTATAGAAAAACCAAAGCGCGCCTACGAATGCGAGAGCAAGGTAGAGCACCAACTTATCTCTCATACGAAGTCCTCCGCCATTTGGTCCAATTCTTTTAATTCCTAAAACATCATCAACCGCTCCAAGAGTCCCTGCAATAACCATAGCCGCAAGCGGCAGATATGTCTGAGCTCTATCGATAAAATTTAGATAATCCCAAAAACCGCCAAAAATTGCGCTCATCGCCCACAAAAAAAGAGCGATAACCACAACCGTCCCCCAAATCAAAACCCCACCCATCGTCGGCGTACCCTCTTTCTTTTGGTGTAGTTTGGCAAAAACAGGAGCTTTATCACTGGATCTTATTTGTTTCCCAGCTCTTAAATTGTTTAGATATTTGATTAAAATAGGCGCAAAAGTAAAAGCAGTCACAAACGCCACCATTGTAAGGGTTAGGATTTTTATTGCCGACAATAAAATCATGTTTAATAAATTTCAGAAGCCCAATTATAAAGCGCCCGTGTCTCTCCAAACCTATCGTCCGTGCCAAAAACTATTATTAAAAACAAATTATCCCCTTCCCTGAAAAGTGAAATTAGATTTCCATTTGCATCATCGGTGTAACCTGTTTTTCCACCAACAAAATCAGGTTGACCGACAAATTCATTATTACTCGGTATTGTCCTTTGAGCTCCAGAAACTATTTCATTTATAGAAACAGATTTATTCGTCGTGTATTCAAATAGTTCTGGGTATTCGCTCAAGATCGTCTGAACTAATTTTGTCATATCGCGAACCGTAGACTGGTTTAAAACAGAAAGCCCCGTCGGATCAGCAAAAGAAGTCTCATTCATTAATAATTCTTTCGCTCTAAGGTTCATGTCATTGATAAAACTTTCTCCATCAGAAGAAAGCGCAAGAGCGGAAGCCGCGTCATTACTAGAAATAAGAAGAGAAGCCTTAATGAGATCCTTCACAGAAAAAATCTCACCGGTACTAAACCCTCCTGCTTCGCCATAAGCCACAATCATCTCGCTTGTAATAGTCACCTGTTTTTCTGGTTGAAATATTTCCAATGAAACAAGTGTTGTCATTAGCTTTGTAAGAGATGCGAGTGGCCAGTGCTGTTCCGGGCTTTGTTCAAAAAGAACAATGCCATGATTTAGTTCTTTTACAATCGCAGATTTTCCGTGAAATATCGGTGGGAGATTTGAAGGCAGTATCGGCTGAGGTTTTGCAAATGCAAGAACCCTCGCGCCCGCAGAAAGCTCATAGTTTTTTGGCGGCAGTAGAGAAAGGACCGGCTCAGGCGTTATATATACCGGCGATGGTGTTTGTAGAGCAGTGTTTATAGTGAGACTTGTCTGTGATACAACTCCCCTCCCATCAGGGTCAACTCTCCTAGAGTCGCCATTGCTCCCCACTGGACCGAAAGCAACAAGTAAAAAAACGACAAGAACGAAAGCTAAACTTTGTAGATGGAAACGGCTTAATTTCATAATTCTATTGCGCCTGTTGTGGTGAATTAAAATTTGCTACCACATCACGATATTTTGAATAATCCGGTAAATCTTCAAGTTTTTCTAAACCAAGGTGACGAAGAAGATCAAAACTTGCTCTATATGCGTACGCATTGCTTCGCTTCTCATTAGATACTCTCTCTATAAGCCCTCTTAAAACAAGCATTCTTAAAATAAAACTTGAATTAACACCTCTTATGTATTCGATTGCAGCCCTAGAGATCGGACCTGCATAAGCAATAATAGAAAGCGTCTCAAGTGCCGCAGGTGTTAGCGTTTCGCTCATCTCATCTGTGACAATCGCTTTTAAAACATGATTAAGTTTTGGTTTGGTTGCTAATTGAATTCTTTCATCGGAAACAAGAAGGTTTAACCCACGCTCTTGAGATTCATAAATTTTTTGAAGGTGTTCTATTGCAGAATCAACATCTTCCTTAGAAAACCGCATTCCATCTGCAGAAAGTGACTCATTTAAAACAGATAATATTTTTTTCCGCGCTATTGGTTCACCATACGCAAAAAGGAGCGCTTCAAGCGCCGCCGCAGTGTCCTGTGGGGATTGATTTATATTGGTCTCTTCTGGCATAGATGCTTATAAAAGTATTGTAACAAAAATACAAAATTCGTGAAGACGCAAGTCTAATTTTCCGTTTTTTGCTCTTTTCTCTTTAAAACGATATCTCCAAAGTGTTCTTCCTGTTCAATATGAATTGAGTGCTCTCTAAAAAGATGAAGCACGGCTAAAAAGAGCGCGATTACCTCCGAGCGGGTTTTCTGCATCGTTATTGATGCAAAACTGTGCTGTGCCGCATCACGAAATCTCGTCAAAAGCTCCTGAATCTTTTCTTTAAGGCTGATTATTTTAGATTTTACTTTTTCCGGCTCGGGAGGAGCTATAACCGATATCATCTCGGCGATCTTGTTTATGTGCAAAGAGAGGTTTGCAATGCTTATATTTGTTGCAGGAACAAAAAAAGTCTGTTGACCAAAAAGCGCTAAAAACGATCTCACATGCGCCGCCTCGCCATTAGCCCACATCGAACTTATGTTATTACTTGCCGATTGTTCAGATGTTTCTTTTCCACCCCTCGCTGAAAATTCTTTATAGATAAGAAGACGCATCTCAAGATCCTTGATGTCTGCCTCCTCGTCTTCATTTAACGAAAGAGACGGAAGCAGAACTTTTGACTTTAAAAGCACCAACTTTGCCGCCACAACCAGAAAATCAGCAAGGATAGAAGGGTCGATATCCTCTTCGGATTTTTGGAGGTGATCAATAAAATCCGCCGTCACTGACGCAATGGTGATAGCCGTTATCTCGAGTTCTTTTGTCTCGATTAACTCAAGGAGCTTATCAAGCGGCCCCGTATATTCTCGAAGTGATATTTCGTAAGTCACGGATATTTTTTACCCAATTATTAAATTTAAGGCAATGGTAATAGTGAATTCCTCTGATAAATATTTGAAGGGCTCCACAACATCCAACCGGTTACAGGCGCGCACGGATACAGGTCGTCAACAGTAATCGGTGGCATTGATGTTGATTCCGGTTTTGGAAATTGCGTTGCGCAAGTAGCAGCATCTCTCCCCGCATCATAAGTCGCCTGCATTTGTTTCCTTATCGTTTCAGGTGTGTATATCGCTCCCAAGTCAAAGCTTTGCAACCATGGCCTTAACGTCGCCAAGCGAACTTTTGGTTTCGGCTCTTCGGTCGGTGTCGGGGTTGGTGTTGGAGTCGGAGATGTTGAGCTTGATGGAGACGGAGTCGGTTCCATGAATTCATCAGGAGTAGGAGTTGGAGAAAGTGTTGGTGTCGGAGTTTGAATTGGGGTAGGAGTTGGCGGCGCGAGCGCTATATATAATTTCCTAATTCTCTCAACAGCGCCGGAAATAGATTCATACACAACTTCATAAGGATGATCCGCTGGGTTTTTAAAACCTCTAAATCCTGACTGATAATGTGACGGATAAACCATGGGAGCAATGTAATCAAAATACGGAAGAGCCGCTTCAAGATACTGCCCTATCCCCAAGTCGTCATAAGCCACAGTAACCAGACCAAACAAATCCGCAGAAATGATATCGCTAGAAAGTGTTTTTCTAAGGTATGCAAAAAAAGATTCGATTGTTTTCTTTCTTGCGGTTTTCTGATCCCAAAATGGATATGTCGCATCAGCGAGATCTCCATCAGAAATAAATCGAATATAATCAAAATTCACTTCATCGATTCCTCTGTCAAAAACCTCTTTGGCAATAGACGCATTATAGGCCCACGCATCCTCCGAGGCAGGGTCAATCCATGAAAGGCCTTTTCTATCTTTCCATACCCCTCCGGTAGAGAGGCTCTTTATTGCCAAATCAGGCCTCGCAAGAGAGAGTCTCGGATCCTGAAAAACCGAAAGTCTTCCTATTACATATATACCCTCGTCATGAAACTGTTTTATCAAGCTATTTAAATGAGGTATTCGCACATCAACTGCGTGATATTTTATTGGCGCCTCAAGTTCAGTGTTGTATAAAACATAACCGGAGTAATCCTTTATATCGATAACAATTGCATTAAGTTCGGTTTTTTTAATAAGGTCAATAAAATATTGCACCTTTTGCTGATTTCCAGCTGACCATCCGGTCGCATATATAGCCTTTATTATTTTTGGCGGGTCAGAAAGTTTCTGTTGTGGTTCTATATCGGGTCCGCCCCTACTCCCTAAAACCTGCTCGGCAGGTGATGGGCTTGGACTAGGCGTTGGAGTTGGAGACACCGTTACTTCAGGAGATTTTTTAGGCGTTTTTGATGGTATTACATTTTCCGTAGGAAAAACCTCGGTCGTATGTGCCGGAACGTTTGCGTTCGCCAAAAAAAACCCGCCCAAAACGATTAATGGAAAAAACACAAATACAAAAACCGAACGCATTACACAAAGTGTAGCGGAAAACCGTTATTCGCTCTATAGGAAAAAAACCTGTGAAAAACTTTATTTGACAGCAACCGAAAATAAATTGTATGCTACACTCCAGTTCGTTAATTGAAGAAGAGTGCCACGCGGTTGTGGTATCGAGTTACCCTGCAAAAGGAGCAGTGTTGTGGCGAATCAAGCAAGCGCGACCATCGAAAGCCTCATCCCTCACATCAGCGCAGAAGAAGACTCAGAAATGAGAGATCAGGTGATGGAAGTTCTCGCTCCGATTGAGAATCTCGCCGATTCGGAATATATACTCGCAAAAAAGAAGAGTTTCAAAGCCACGCGAGTCAAGGAAGCTATTGAAGGGTTTAGGGGGGAAACCCTCGACAAGGTTCATGTCATTTCTGTAGGTCAGCGCGCCTTTCATAGAATTATAAGACCGAGATATCTTCTGCTTGTTCGCGATAGTGATTATATGAATACAAGGCAGTCCCTAAAAAAGTCAAAAGGCCCAAATGCGCTTTCGCACGTAAACGGTCCACTTCAGGCTCTTATAGATAATTTGTGGGAGGCCTTTCTAGACCGCTACCAGAAACCACTCGGGGGCAGTACGCTCACCCCAGCTGTCAAATCAACTATCACCCACGTGGTCACCAGCTATGTGCTGTCTGCAAACGCATGCGACACGAGGAACATGATGCGGTTCGCGCCTCTTCTAGAGGTCATCACGCAATGCATCCCGGTCGCTCATGAAGGCAACTCCAAAACATGGCATCTCCTGGTAGACTAGGCACAGCGCCTAGGTTTCACCGCCCCGCCGGCTCGCCTGTATAGCGAGTCGGCATTTTTTTACTAATTTTTCATATTTCATGTCGCATTCCACATGCCACATTCCACATTTTACATTCACTATGTCGCATTCCACATGCCACAACCTTAATTAGAAATTAGATTAATTAGTAATTTTCTCATTCCCCATAATTCATATTTTCGCGCCATTTTACTTTTTGACATTTAAACCGTAAATTGAATCTGTATGTCAGTAGCCATTTATCGCAAATACAGACCAAAAAGCTTTGGAGACCTATTAGGTCAGGAACATATAATAGAAATCCTCAAAAACGCCGCCATAAGAGACCGTATTGCGCACGGCTATCTTTTTTATGGCACGAGAGGTAGTGGTAAAACGACAGTGGCGAGAATTTTGGCAAAAGTGGCAAATTGCGAAACTCGCGCAAAAGACAAAAAATTTCACGACAAAGGAGAACCATGTAACACCTGTCCAAGATGTATCGAGCTAGACGAAGGTCGCGCGCTAGATGTTGTCGAGATTGATGCCGCCTCAAACAGGGGCATAGACGAAATCAGGTCACTAAAAGAAAGTGTACGACTCTCCCCCACAGTAGCAAAGCACAAAATTTATATAATCGACGAAACTCATCAGCTCACCAAAGAGGCATTTAACGCTCTTTTAAAAACTCTTGAAGAACCACCTGCTCACGCCATTTTTATTCTGGCTACTACAGAATTTGAAAAAGTCCCCGCCACTATCAGTTCTCGCACCCAAAGATTTCATTTTAAAAAACTCCCAATAGAATCAATCATCAAAAAACTTGAGACTATTTCCAAAACCGAAAAAATGGATATAGAAAAAGATGCCATTGAGCTTATTGCGGCAGTTGCAGATGGCTCATTTCGTGATGCAGAAACTCTTATTGACCAGATAACATCACTCGAAGACAAAGTCACGGTTGAAAGCGTGGAGAAGATTATCGGTAAAGTCGGTTTTACAAGAATAGCCGAGCTCGCAGGATTTATTCTCGAAAACGATCTTAACAAATCTCTTGAATACATTGCCACTTTTCAAAATAACGGATTAAACATTGTAGACCTTGCAAAAGAGCTTATTCACTATCTCCGCCGCGCGCTTGCCCTCAAAGCAGACCCAAAACTCGAAGAAATATTCAAAAATGACCTCACAGAACGTGAGCGCGAAACCTTAAAATCCCACAGCGAAAAAATAAACCCCGAAAAACACATATCGCTTATACGAGACCTTATTCGCAGCTATTCGGATATGCGATATTCCCCTTTCGCGAGTATTCCTCTCGAAGTAACCCTCATTGAACATTTGAAGTAAAAAACTTGCTCTTTTTAAAATTTTATTGTAGAGTATAAAGTAGTACATTAGGTTTTTAAGAAACGGAGGACTCCAGTGTCTAATCTTGACTGCGTCAAATGCTCAAGCAGAGGCAATGATCATGTTTTATGTGTGAGTTGTACTATTGAATTTTTTTCTGCATGGCAAACTCAGCCAATTGCTATTTCTTGTCCAAGTTGTGGAATACATCCCATCGAAGATGAGCAATTTGAGAAGATATTTCCTACTCACAAACATGACCAAGGAACGCGCATCGCGATTATCTACAAAAAAATTTGCTGTCTGTGTAGTGACTATCCGGAAGCAAGGTACATTATTCGTGTTTCAAGTCCACGCTTCAAACTATTGAAAAAATCCTCCGAAGAATCCGCTGTTTGACAGCGGATTTTCTATTTGAAAAAATAAACCTATATGAAAGGAGGTGGTTTCGAAACATATAGGGGTCAGGATCTCGAAATGGATATTTTGGGCGAAAATGTAAAACCCGAAGCAAAATACGACGGCAAGTATAAACAATTCAAAGAATCCCTTGATTTAGTAAAAGAAAATCAACCGGAAGGTTGGGATCCGAAAGACCCACCTGTAGCACCTACTTCATTTCCTAGTGATCTTCACTTATTTGTTACTGAAGCTCTGGAAGCTGATGGAGAAAAAGAAGGTAGTTTAAAATTTTTTGATGCGCTTGGTAGTCATTTAGATAAACTTCACGGCATAGACGCATTTTTTACATACGAAGTTGAAGTAAAAAAGGGACCAAGAAAGGAAGCAGTCGTAACTCTCGATCTTACAGAAAATCCTAAAAAAGCAGACCGTGGCGCAAAAGCAGACGTTATTTTATATATTCCGGAAGGCGTAAATTACGAAGCAATGACATCAGAAGAAAAAGAAGCTTTTCTGGATAGTTATGCAAAAGCCATAGCCGCAGGACTCGAAAGCCAGCTAAAATCTCATGCCGCCTAAAAAACAAAACCCCTCGCGATTCTCTCGCGAGGGGTCAGGAAAAACACATGGCTTTTCTACCTACATATCTCCGCTTTTAAAAGTACCTCCACCAAAACAATCACCCTTGTCTTCGTCGCCCTTCTCTCCTTTAGAGTCCCTTGTTTCAGGAAAGTAGTGGATTTCTAGCCGAGTTGTACGGTCCCTGAAAATCTCCGGATAGTACTCGACTATTGCATACTGTTTATTCTTTGATATAACGTTATTGAAGATTGAGAACCGTCCATGTTCTGGAACAGCCACTGTCCTTGAAGTCGTGAATTCATCATCATAAGTAAATACACACACACCTTCCGTTTTGTTGTATACAAACGAAGTAAACGGAATCCTCTCCTCCACCGCGCAACCGGAAACAACAACAAAGACGAGAACCAGAAGAGTACGCATCTATCGCCTCCTTCAGAAAGCTTATGTAAGTGCCAAAGTAACTGCCAAGATAGTATCCTATTTTACCAAATTTGTCCAGCCTATTTTTCTGTTATAAAAATTTCCTTCGCAAAACTATCATCCCCGTAAGTGAGGTGTTCATAAGAACCATCGATACAGGATATAGATAAGTTACCGGGTTAAATGCCCCAAGAGCCGCAAATGCCACAGCAAATTTCAAACCATTTAAAAAATAAGTTGTAGCAGTTTCCTCATAAGGTCTATAAAAAGCTTTTTTAAATGTAGGGATAAAGCCCAAGATTCCAATTCCTATTGCTATCAAAACCGTGAAAAGCGGGTCCTCGGTATATTGCCAGATTCCAATCCCCGAAAAAGCGCCAACAAGACTTACCTGATCAATTACTTTTATCGAGCTCTTGTTCCAAAAAAAAGCTACAACAGCGATCACAAAGCAAACAACCGCCGTAAGCGCAGTAGCCCAAGTTCCTGTTCCCCCGCCTCGAGACAGTTGTGCAAAAAATATCGTCCCTGCGAGTATGCTCCATATAAGCCACGAAAAAGGATCTGGCCTTGTTTTTCCTTTAAATAAATCACGAAAATAAAATGAATAGCTGATAAGCCCTATCGCAATAGTCGAAAAACCCAAGATAGTCGCATATTGAAACATATACATAGAATAAATTAAGCAAAAAAAAGACGCCACTCTCACGAAGAGGCTAGGCGTCAAAGAAAGGACGGTACACGGCAAGTGAAGTTAAGAAGTGTCTCTTGAAAGAGCGGACGGAGAAGGGCGAGAAACAGGTTGGGTCGTCTCGGGCCAACTTGGGTCACCCAATAACGCTCCACAAAAGAAATAAGCTGAAATGAGATGGGTTTGAAGTCGAATTAGCCTCAAATCAGCAAAGTGTCTGAAGAAGACACAAATACCTCAAAATCCCCTGCCGTGTACCGAATGTGAAAGTCAAAGAACAGTTCATGAAGTATATTTTCCCCTTAACAAAAAGTCAAATAAAAAACCAAAGAAACCCAAATACATAATTTCTGGTTTTAGATAGCATGAACAAAAACCCAATCATAAACGCGTTCGCCGCGTCAGCCTATATAGTAGGCATCGTTTTATTAATCAATCACATAACGAAAGTACTAAGCGATAATGGTGACAAGCTCATTATTCCAATCCTCATGCTTTCCCTATTCACGCTCTCTGCCGCTGTTATGGGTTTTATTTTTCTTTTTATTCCAATTCAAATGTACCTCGATGGCAAAAAGAAAGAAGGCGGCATGCTTTTAATAAAATCCGTAGGTGCTTTCGCAGTTATCACTTCAATAATTCTTATTGTAGCCCTGGTTTAAAAGTGGTATAATTATCTCATGAACCCAAAAAGATTTTTTATCGGCAGAACAATCGGATTATTAGTTGTATTAGCATTGGTTGGTATTTTTTTTCTCATAAAACCAAGCACAAAAACACCGGACAATACAGACAAAACTGGTATCCAAGGTTATAAAGATGCCACTTACAATATTGATGGCTTATCAGTAAAACTCGTAAATGGATATGCGGAAGATGAAGCCGCTCCAGATTCTGCTGAAAAAATCATCACAAAATATTTTGGCAATGAAGCCAAGGGTGACCTAAATGGCGATGGTCTTGAAGATGTTGTATTCCTACTGACGCAAACATCAGGCGGCACAGGAACTTTTTACTATGTTGTTGTCGCCACACAAATTCCCGTTAAAAGTATGGGTTACATCGGCACAAACGCAGTCCTTTTGGGCGACCGCATAGCACCACAAACAACAGAAATAAGAGACGGGAAAATTATCGTAAATTATGCAGATCGCGGCCCAAGTGAACCAATGTCCGCAAAGCCAACAATCGGAGTTTCTAAATATCTCATTATCGAAAACAACCGCCTCGTAGAAACTCAGCAGTAAAAAATTACTTTATCCTGTTAATCTTCGCCGCTAAGATAAAATCATTTTCCGTTAAGCCACCAATCGCATGAGTCGAATTAATAAGCCTTACTTTGTTATAAGAAATATGGATATCGGGGTGATGTCCCTCCTCTTCTGCTAACTCGGCAACAGAGTTTACAAACTTCATAGCCGTCTTAAAATCATCAAACTTAAAATCTCTCGAAATCTGTTTCGAATTTATTCCAATCTCCCACCCCAACACTTCAGCCATATAGGGTAAAGACTGTTCTCGTGTAAGCGGCATTACCCCACCCTCACACGGCACGCACTTTTTCTTTAATAAATTATTTTTCACAAACAAATTTTACCACAATTTCCAATTTACAATTCATAATTTCTAATTTTTAATTCACGTCTTAATTTCCTATAATCCGGAAAAACCCTCGAAACTAAACCCCAAAACCTCGGCGAATGATTAAACTCTTCGAGGTGACAGAGCTCATGGACGATTACGTAGTCTCGGAGAATTGCCGGCAGAAAAAATAATTTATAGTTAAAATTCAAATTCCTTTTTTCACTACAACTTCCCCAGCAGGTTTTTTGATTTTTAATAAATATCCGATTAAAAGAGTGATCATAAATCTGGTTAAAATAGCCAACCCTCTCATGAATCAACCTCCTCGCATCTTCCTTGTATTTCTTATAATGAAACTTCGTAAGCCGCATATAACTAAATTTTAAATTATTTTTCTATTTTTATCCCCTGTTGTTAAGTTTTGAAAAAATTCTTTTGCTATAATCAATATGATATTACCAACTAACAAATTTTTTTATGTTCAAAATAAAAAAAGAGACAGTCGTTGTAACAACCTCCGCCCTCCTTACAGTTGTTGCCGCGATGCATTTATTGAGAATTATTTTTAACGTCGACATTAAGATAAACGGCACAAGTCTCATGATCTGGCCGAGCTACGTTGCTGTTTTAGCTCTAGGATTCCTCGCAGTTCTAAATCTTGAATCAATAGAAAGAAGGAATAAGACCACTTGGATAAAGTTTATTATGTGGCTCTTTGTACTCGACGCCATCGGGGTCTTCTATTCATGGATGAGCAATCTTAGCTACTGGGGCATTTCAAGGAATGGATTCGGAGTAATCACACTTTTTGATGTTTTAATTGTCATCATTCTCGCGACAAGCATAAGAAAAGCCAATCGATAAACAATAACATATCAAAAAACACCTCATATGCCATTAAATATATGAGGTGTTTTTTTAGGAAAAAACCAATAAAGTAAAGGAAAATTAACTATTGACATAAACAGTATATTATGATAATATATCCAAGCTCAATAAGAGCACAAATTTGTAAAGTACTTTTTGGAGGAGAATCATGCGCAAGTCCTGCCCCGTCCCCTTTTGCGACTCTCACACCGATTCGCGACTGAAGCGCCGGCTCCGTGGAAACCACGGAGAACGTCACCGTCGTCGCATCAATCGCGAGCTGGAAAAATTCATCTCCCTCGCGACGGCCAGGTCGACAGTGCCAGAGGGGGCGAGACGAGTCGCCCCCACACCTCCACCCGCAAGGACGAGAGTCGCTCGTCTCTTCTCGGGGTTGCGCAGGGTCTTCGCCCTGAGCTAGCCACTACCCCACCAAACCGCCCTACACACTGCAAAGTGTGTAGGGCATTCCATTTTAAAAAGACTTCAAAATCAGTTATAATCAAAAACAGCGAGATAGATTTTGGGTACTAAACAACCCTCCCCAAGGGGGATAAAGCGCCCATAAATCTATCTCGGTTTTTTTTGACAAGAATTAAGAAACAAGCTATCATATCAAATTGTTAGATCTTTGAAAAAAACCGAGGCAGTTGTTTTTAGGTCGTGGATGAATGGCCTCTTTCACCACCAAGTACTAACTGCCTCGGTTTCCAATGAATCCATAGCACTCTTTCTGTGCTGCCCGTTGTCCTCCCCTCCTCGTAGCGGCGCAGGAAAAGTGTCTATGGAGTCATACAAGGTCGACAAATAGTTTTCTACGCAGTCCTTAGCACACTCCTCATCTCAAAAGAAGTGCGCAAGAAGATCCTCCGGCGCAGAATAACCAATTGTTGACCCAGTCCCTCGGTGAATCTCGCCCTTCACCGAGGGGCTCTTTTTTTTCGACAAATATTTGTAAAGATGCTTTAATAAAAAAAATAGGCTCTGGGCTGGGTTTCGAGCAGCGAATATGGACGATATTCGCCTGCTATAAGAAGCCCGGTCTGGAGCCACCTATCCTTAGACATATTTCCATAACAACCAAACCACGGATTTTCACCCCGTGTTTTTTTTGACAAATTATTTCTCTCCCCTTATCAATGCAGAAAAGTTAGGATCATCTGCATATTTTAGAGCCCTGTCATTTATAAAAAATCTTTCTCTAGCTTCTTCAAAAGTAATGTCCGTATCAATTAGTCCAAGATCATACGCCAACTTATCTGAATCAGCTTAAACCTCTGCGAATATATAGCTTCAATATAAATATTGTTTTGTAAACATTTCGATGGTATATTGCAAATAGCAAAAATTGACTCTGGGCTGGTCCGTGGTGAACCTCTAAGTAGAGATTCGTAGCCGTGATCTACCAGCCCAGAGTCACTACATAGTTCCTTTCCATAGCTCGGGGGCAATCAAATGTGTTTATCCAGTGAGGGGTCTGGCAGAACCCGAAAATAGCTAAATACATATGACCTGTCCCCGGGTCATTCTTTTTTTAGAAAACAAAAACGTGACCTACAAAGGCCACGTTTTTTGCTTATCTACACAACACTAGTTTTCTGGGGTTTCTTCCCACAACTTATCAAACATCGCATTCCATTCGGTCATACTTTCCGGTGTAGCTTTTTCTACCATATCTTTATGAGCTTCTTTTGCGTGTTCACTCATTTTTCCGCGTACTTCATCAACTGTTTCGCCGGAAGCTTCAAATGTGCATTCGCCTCCTCCAACTTGAGAACATTTAATTGTTTTCATTTTTATAAATTAGGTTAATCTTTCGACCGGGCAAACATAGCACGAATCAAGTAGATAGTCTATAAAGATATTTTTTTATTGACATCGCAAAATTTTCTTTTATTCTTACAACCAGATCATATCCCAAGAAGGAGGTGTGTTTTGACAACAGGTCATTTCAGTAGCTGTATTACTCACGATGACTGCTGGTGCGAAGCCAAGCGATATTGGCTCTTACTTGCTATAGCTACAGTCATTTTGTTTACCGAAGTGGTTGGAGGTGTTCTGTCGCATAGTCTTGCACTTCTTGCAGATGCCGGGCACGTATTAGCAGACACAGGGGCAACCGTTGTCGCAATCATAGTAGCCTATAAGGTAAAAAAGAGTCCGCATGTCGAGTCAAAAACACGAAAAATCGGCGGTTATATAAACGCCATATTCCTCGGAGTCATTGGGATTTGGATTTTCATTGAAGCAATTGAGCGCTTCTTTAATCCTCATCCAATTGTAAGCATGACTATGATAGTCGTAGCAATTCTCGGCACCATCGGTAACTATATCCAGCATGCGATAATGGAGTCCGCAAATGCAGAACACGTCACGCACGAATCCATGAAACTCCATATCCTCTCCGATCTTCTGCAAAGTATTGGAGTTGTACTCGGTGGAGTGATTATATGGGCAACAGGGTGGGATCCACTCGACCCAATAATCTCAGTGGTTATCGCAATTTTAATGGCGCGCTGGTCTTGGAGTCTTTTGCTCAAACTGCGATCCGGCAAATATGACAATGGCAGCCACTGCCACCATCACCACTAAAAGTGGTACTTCAAACCTCTAAACCCCCTACCCCCGACACAACCTCGTCGGGGTATTTTTTAACAATCGTTTTACTTTACTATGTGCTGCGGGACCTGGATTCGAACCAGGATACTCGGCTTCAAAGGCCGATGTCCTACCATTAGACGATCCCGCAATAAATTGTTCAACTACTCTACATATAATTCTACAAGAATAATGTCCTACTTGCCTCGCCGAACCCAGCTTTGCGAGGGTAGGCGGGCCATTAGACGATCCCGCAATAAATTTATTTTAAACTCTGATTTTCCAAAAAAATCTATCATAAAAATTAAGAATCCACAAACAAAAAACTAAACATAAAACCCCACAAACGCTTCGCGCGCTGTGGGGCTTTTTTCACCTTCCAGCATAGAGTCGCCATCTGTAAGAGGGCGTTCCTCTTTTTTCTTCAGTAGACGACATCTCTCTACTGAAAAGTGTCGCCTGTCTCGATATGATATCCGTACTAAGTACAGGTACGCAATTGTCATGCAGCGTTGTACCAGCAAAACACAGGTTATGGAGGGACGCATGAAAAATCGAAATCGCCGCAATCAATCCTTCCCAAATATCAAATGGACACCTCTCTTGGTCATTTAGTTTTTCGAGATCATGAGTTACGGTATTCCCCTTCAACGTTCGTCCATCCAGAACATCTACGAGTATATATGCCTTATTATATGTAGTGGGAGAAACAGTCGAAGAGTAAGACTTATGCTCTGAAGTTTCAGGGAGTGTCGACGTTCCATTAGCCTCGCCTCTTGTCACTTTATTCATTAAACTCTTTGCAACTTTACCATTTACAACATCAGGGCGAGGCGGCACTAACAGAAACAACCCAGGGAAAAGTTTTTGTCGCAAAAAACGAATATCTTTGTCAGGAATATGAATATCCGCACCACGCAACCTCTCAACCTGTTCATCAAACAATCTCGTGGGATCAATTCGATTATTTAAAACAGTCATCCGCTCATTGGTAAGAATCGTTGTCTCGCCTTGCTTTACAACAGTCCCCGATTCTTCCATTGAGTTTTCCTCCACTTATGTACGTGACAAGGAACAAAACACTCACACAAAAATGCGAGCAACCAAAATATAACCACTTACCAAAAAAACATCAAGTCGTAAAATCTGTTAGCAAGTCATCTTCAAATTTAATAATCCCCTTCAAATCTTTTGAGTACGATGAAACATCAGGAAAATCCAAGTTTAGGATTTTTTTGTGCACCGCCGAAATAAGTTTTCTCACTCTTTGAACGTCTGCGTCTTGCACCATATAAGTCAGAGAAATCATTTTTTTCTTATGTGGTTCAAAGAAATCTATTATTCCTTTTTCTACAAAATGCCGGCCTCCAAAATCTCTCGAGTTTTCAATAAGTAATTTATAAAATATTAGCTGATATTTAAATCTATGTAGTTTGATCCGTGAATATGGTTCTTTGTCGTCCCAAGACTCAACAGCCTTTCCAGTTTTAAAATCATGCACTTCAAATGTCCCGTCCTCTTTTTGAACCACTCTATCCAGCTTTCCGGTAAGGTGTGTTTCATCAACCAAAACTCCCTGATTCTTAAAATCAAGTTCAATCTTGTCGCTAAAATTAAAACTCTTGGCATGCTCTGAATAAAAAGATAAAAGCGCCTTATTTCCTTTTTCTAAAAATCCCGAAAAATCATGATCCGCTAGCCGCTCTTTCTTGAGAGCATTTTCATAAAGTTTTAAAAGAAGTCCCGAAGACGGAAGCTCTTGTTTCTGTCTGAAGTTCACAAAAAACTTTGCCACTGCCTCATGCATTGCCGATCCATAAGAACCCGATGGCGTCTTCGCTTGCGGAAATCTCAAAAAATTAACCAAGAAAAATTTTTGAGGCCCTCCATCTGAAACATCAAGAAAATTATTAAAGTGAGTAACACTCATCTGATAATCAGTAAGCAAAGCCGATAGCATAGCTTTTTCCTGTGAAACAAAAGGAATACGCGTGTAATGAAGCTTCCACTGCGTCTCAAGTATCTCCTCGCTATTTTGTATTTCAGCCGATTCAAAAGAAAGGTTCTCCGGCGTTTCCTCCTCATCTTCATTTGCTAAAAATCTCAAACGAGAAGAAGCTCGCCCGACATCATTTTTTTCATAAGAAGTAAGATAAAGATTTTTCTTTGCGCGAGTTATCGCAACATAAAAAAGACGCAGCTGATCGTCCGTCGTATCCCCCGCCGGTTCAATGGGCAAATTTATCGGGAAAGATATTTTATTTGCCCTACGCGTTCCCGCCCAAACATCATCTTGGCAGCTCATCACAAAAACTGTTTCAAATTCCAGCCCCTTCGCCTTATGGGCAGTAAGAAGGTGAACCGCCTTTTGTGCCGCCGCAAAAGGACTCTGATCTGTTATTTGTAGATGATTTTTTTCATGTACATCCACAAACTCAACAAGATCATCGACTTTTAAAAACTGCCCGTGTCGGTACTCTCGTAACGCGTGGTAAAAAACTCTAAGTCCCGATAAAAATGCGAGATACTCTGATTTTTTCTCATTAAATTTTTCAGCTCCAAAATAATATTTACGAAAAGGGCTTTTAAATTTTTTCTGCTCACGTTTTTTGTCATGTGTCTCATCATCCTCATCGGTACTGGTAAATGTTCCGTGAGACCCAACAAGGGCGTCCAAGATAACTTCAGTCGGTTCATATTTTGCCTGTGCCGCAAGTTCAACAAAAAAGTCGGCAATATTCTGTATTTTTTTATCATCACAATTTTTCATCTCATGGAACCACGAGGAATGGTTTTTGTGCTTAGCCACCGAAAGCTCCCACACCGAAAACCTGTCTATTTCCCAAAAAGGAAAACTCAAAATTTCCGGTAAAAGATAATCAGACTCCTCCATGTCTTTCCGAAGAAGCAAAGAGACAAATCTCGCCATCACGATAAGCTGGCGTATGTGCGGCTCTATGAGAACGTCTCTCTGCCGCTCATATGCAACAGGTATAGAAATATCACTCAAATGCGGTTGAAGGGCCTGTAAATCGCTGTGGTGGCGCGCAATGACCGCTATAGAGTCAGGAGACGCTCCATTCTTCAAAAGTCCCTCGATTTCCTTGGCAATAAAGTCATATTCATGAGAGCTCGTAGTAAGCGATTTACTGACAATATTCCCAATGCCCTTGTCGTCGCCTGCAGCTACAAGTTCTTTGCTTATTCCCAAAACTTTGTCCTCGAGGCGTTGAGAGCCTTTTTTTATTATGTATCGCGCAAGATCAAGTATGTCCTGTCTTGAGCGATAATTGTGTGTCAGAGTCACAATCTCCGGATCTCGAAAAAGTTTTTTAAAATTCAAAATATTCGAAACATCAGCCCCCTGAAATTTATAAATCGCCTGATCATCATCCCCAACAGCCATGATGTTTGGCCTGCCCTCATGAACTGGCGCGTCAGTTAAAAACTCTATAAGCCGCATTTGCGCATCATTGGTGTCCTGAAACTCATCAACTAAAATATATTGATACTGTTCCTGAAGTTCATACCTAAGAGACGGGTTTGCCTCGAGTGAAGTAATGACTTCAAGAAGCATATCCTCAAAATCATAAAAACCTTTTTCATGTAACGCTTCCCTATATGCGCGATAAACTTCAGCAAGCGCAAAAAGTTTTTCCATATTTACCGAATCTCTCCACACACGCGCCCCCTCATCATTTTTTTTCGTCCATGTCTGTTTCCATTTCGAAAGAGGCGCAGTTTTCCCAGTCTCCCGCGCTTCCTCAATTACCCGCCTTAAGGACTTCGAAATAGAAACCCCTATCGGCTCATATCGAAAATCTGTCTCCGTCTCACCATTCTCTAAAAGCGAATCACACAAAGAAACAAGCGAATCAATCTGTTTCATACTAAGCCGTTCATCAAAAACAGAAATATTTTTATTTATCTTTTTTAGGGCATCTTCATCAGCTTTCAATATCTCAAAAAAAATATCCGGCTCGAGCCCCGCCTTTTTCAGGTTTGAAATAGCCTTGATTGCAGGGTTTAAAAATATAAAACCTTGCGAAGCGTGATACGCTCGGAGCGGATTATCAAAAGGAAGGTTTTCAAAAATTTCCTGCATTATCTCGATCTGCGTCAGGGTGTCCGCCGGAGAAAACGAAGCGCCGTTATAAAAATATTCTGGAAACCTTCCAATCACATCAACACAAAAACTATGAAAAGTATAAATCGCAGTTGAGTATGCCTTCCTCCCGATAAGTCCGGATAATCTCTCTCGCATTGTGACAGCGGCAGAATCTGTAAATGTAAGACACAAAATATTGCTGGGGTGAGTGTCCGTCTTGTCGAGTATATTAGCCACTCTCAAGCTCAATATTTCCGTCTTGCCGCTCCCAGGACCCGCGATAACAAGCACCGGCCCCTCGATAGCTGAAACAGCCTTTTTCTGCGCCTCGTTTAAATTCGCAAACCTTGTCTCAAAGTTTTTCATAAAAACTAAAGCCCAATTTTCTTCTTAAAAGTTTCAAGTTCCTTGCCCTCGATTTTTCGATAGCTTCCTTCTTTAAGTCCGCCAAGATTGATGTTTAATATTCTTATCCTCTTTAAGTCAGCAAGCTCAACTCTTAGGGCAGAACACATTCTCCTTATCTGATGTTTCTTTCCTTCAGTTAAAATAATTTTAAATGAATAACTTCCAATCACAGACACAGTACATGGTTTTGTCACATACCCCTCGATATTCACTCCTGTCTCCATTCTTCTTTTAAAATTCGAAGGAAGCTTTGTGCTCGTTCTCACGACATATTCCTTGTCGTGTGTGTATTCCGGATTCAAAAGCCTATCAGTCACCCGCCCGTCATTTGTGAGTATGATAAGCCCGTGAGAGTCTTTATCGAGTCGTCCCACAGGAAACACTCCTCTTATAGGGAAAACGCCGCCTATATCCTCCTGATTTTCTTCTGCAGAATGAGTAACTATCCCGATAGGCTTATTGTATGCAAAATAAACAAGCGAGCTTGTATCCACTCCGCCCTTCACGTGTACATCATCATCTTCGTTCACCTTGTCACCTAAAACCGCCTCGCGTCCATTTATAAAAACACGCCCTGCTTCTATAAGTTCATCAGCGCCTCTTCTCGTAGAATATTTCTTCCACGCCAGATATTTATTTATCCTCATCGGAAACTTTTCCATAGTGATAATTATGCATCAAATCCGTACTTTTTATACTTGACAAAATAGTAACATATATGATAAACTACATATCAGAAAATTCATCAAAAAACAGCGTCATACCTGAGGTTTTTAGCGAAAGCCAACTGCGATAACTCTTGATTAGACTATAGCTAATCAAGAGTCGCAAAAAGCAACCTTTCAGGGAGTCGCTGTAGAGGCCCGCTCCAAGGTGAGTGGGCCCAACTTCTTTATTGCCAAAAAATTCGAGAAATGTTTAAATAGACTCTCGTGCGGAAAAAATATGAGCAACATAAGAAACATAGCCATCATAGCCCACGTCGACCACGGAAAATCAACACTGGTCGACGCTCTTCTTAAACAGACTAAAACCGATCTCGGAAAGTCTGCCGGAGGAGAACTTATCATGGACTTTAACGAGCTCGAAAGAGAGCGCGGTATTACGATTTTTTCAAAAAATGCATCCGTTGAATACAACGGCGTAAAAGTAAACATTATAGACACTCCCGGTCACGCTGATTTCGGTGGTGAGGTTGAGCGTGTTTTAAATATGGCCGATGGCTCACTCCTCCTCGTAGACGCGCAGGAAGGCCCAATGCCACAAACTCGTTTCGTTTTAAAAAAAGCTCTCGAGCTAGGGCATAAGATAATCGTAGTCATAAATAAAATCGATAAACCAAGCTCCAGAGTCAATTATGTTTTAGAAAAAGTCATCGAGCTCTTTGTTGAACTTGGAGCCACAAACGATCAGCTCGACTTCCCTATCCTCTACGCCGCAGGAAAACTTGGCATAGCGGGAACTACGCCTGATATAAATGAAATGAAAGGCATCGAACCGGTTTTGGAAACCGTTATAAAACACGTCCCCGCCCCAAAGGCAAATAAAGAAGAACCGTTTCAAGTTATGGCAGTTTCAATCCAATACGATAACTACAAAGGCCGTCTCGCAATCGGCAGAATCATAAGAGGGACAATCGCAACCGGCTCACAAGCAGTTCACATCACGCGTGATGGCAAAAAGAAAAATTTTAAAATCACGAGCATTATGACTTTCCGTGGTCTCCAAAAAATGGAAATCGAAAAATGCGAAGCGGGAGACATCGTCGCCATCTCTGGCGTAGATGACATCATGATCGGCGACACTATTGCAGATCCCACAAATCCGGAACAGCTCACTCCCATAGCCATAGAACGTCCGACAGTCAAAATGATTTTCAGCGTAAATAACTCTCCTTTTGCAGGTCAGGAGGGAGAATTTTGCACTTCACGGAACATCCGCGAGCGTTTAAACAAAGAACTCGACAATGATGTCGCTTTGGATATTCTAAGCGGTTCATCCCCTGACGAATTCATCGTAGCCGGACGCGGAGAACTTCACCTTTCAATACTTATCGAAAAAATGCGTCGCGAAGGATACGAGCTACAGGTTTCCCGACCAGAAGTTATTTTTAAAGAGGAAAACGGCAAAACCCTCGAGCCATATGAAGACGTATGGATCGAAGCTTCCGAAAAATATTCTGGCATGATTATCGAAAAAATGAGCATGCGAAAAGGAGAAATGAAAAACATGAGTGTAGAAAACAGCATGGTCTCATTTCACTTCTTTATTCCTACACGCGGACTCATCGGTTTCAGAAACGAGTTTATGATTGAAACAAAAGGAACCGGACTTGCGAATACACTCTTTTCTGGATATTTCCCAAAAAGAGAAGACATCATCACAAGCCCCCACGGTTCACTTATTGCCCACGAAACAGGCACGACAACCGCCTACGCTCTTTTAGGCTCACAGGAACGCGGTGTAATGTTTGTCGAGCCGGCGGAAAAAGTATACGAGGGGCAGATAGTTGGTCAAAACGCAAAAGCGGAAGACTTAGTCGTAAATGTCTGCAAAGCAAAACAGCTCACAAACTTCCGAGCAAAAACAGACGCAGTTACAGACGACCTCGTTCCAAAAAGAGAAATGTCCCTCGAACAGGCGCTCGAATACATCGGTGATGACGAGCTTGTAGAAGCAACGCCAAAAAACATCCGCCTCCGCAAAAAAATCCTCAAAAACTCATTGAGAAAAAAGTAAGCGTGATATAATAGCGTCATGAGTACAAGATATAAAAAAGTTTTTTTTATCGGTTTTGCGATAGGTTTCTTCGGATTTTTTATCATGACCCTCGGGCTTATAAATCGCCCTATCGAAATAATAGCTAGTGTTTTTCTCGCTCCGACAAGATTTGTTTTAAGCCCAATAAGAGACTCGCTCGCAAACGTCGAGGGAATAATCAACGTCATAACCTTTGCTGTCATGACAGGCGGCATTTATGGGCTCCTCGGTATCGGTCTAAGTTACCTTTCGCAAAAAATTAAAAAATAGAAAATGAAAAAATTTTTAATCATATTTTTTATATTAGTTATGATCGTTGTGGCAATATTTGTAATCAATAGATTATCCAGAGAGGCCGGCCCCGTCTTTGAGGACATTCAAGTTAAGCAATAAAAAAAAGTGCCCCCCGTCTGTCGCTTCTCAACACAAGAAGCTATCTCCACATCTCAACTCCCGGTTCGATCATTGGGAAGCTAACGACGAAAAACAGACAAGGGGCAATCCTAAATTAAAACAAATCAAAAAATGAGTAAAGTGAAAAACATCATGCGCTGCCCTTGGGTTCCTGACAAAAATCAGGAATATATTGATTATCATGACAAAGAATGGGGCGTGCCGGTGAAAGATGACGCAAAAATTTTTGAATTTCTAGTACTTGAAAGCGCGCAAGCTGGGCTCTCGTGGGCGATCGTATTAAAAAAACGCGAAAATTATCGCAAAGCTTTTGCAAGCTTCGACCCCAAGAAAGTGGCAAAATTTTCCGAAAAAGAAATAAATAAACTCCTTCAAAACTCCGGCATCATACGAAATCGCGCAAAGATAGAGGCGGCAATAACAAATGCAAAAAGATTTTTAGAAATTCAAAAAGAGTTTGGAACATTTTCCAAATACATGTGGCAGTTCGTAAAAAATAAGCCCATAAAACATAAGTTTAAAACCCTAAGAGATTATCCGGAAAAAATAAAAGAAGCAGAAGTCTTCTCGGCAGACCTCAAAAAGCGCGGGTTTAAATTTTTAGGACCCGTAATCTGCTACGCGCACATGCAGGCAATTGGCATGGTAAACGACCACACAACAAACTGCTTTAAATATAAAAAATAGCAAAAATCATAAAAACTTGTTAAGGTATATGACGCAATAAAAAATGGATTCTGAAGGGAAAAAATACAGTGGAAAAGAGTTGTGGAGCATTGGCATAGCAACTATATTGGTTGTCGCGGCCATATTTTTGGTTGCGCTTTTCAAAACAAACGAAATCCCCAGCGAAAACATAAACACTTCAGATTGGGAAACATACGAAAGTCCGGAGTTCAATTTTTCTATTCGATACCCTAAAGATTGGCAAATATCCGAGTTTCCCGAAAATCCGATCTCACCAACTTTCAATATTTATCCAAAAAACATTACAGACGATCCCCCATTTAACCACTTCAATTTAATTCCAAATGTTTCAATATTCCCTCAAGGCGTTCCCACAGAAGGCGTCATAGGGACAAATGTTCCAAGTGATATAATATTTTCTGAAGAAACAAACAGAGCAATAGATTTTCTTATGGAAAACGGCAAAAGCTGGGCCACTTACACCTCTTTTCTTAATCTCCCAAAAAACTGGAGTTCTGACGGGTTTGTATGGGCAAGAGTAAAAATAACCGACTTTTCAGTAAGTTGTGAAAGAGATGGTAGAGAAATAAATCTTACGGAATGTAATACTTTTACAGGCCACGACCACTATATTTATCGAGGTGAAACAGATGAAGAAGTAAGAAAAATCGAAGAAGCGATGCTAAAATCTTTTAAATTTTTAAAAGAAACAAACAATCAGTAACAAAATAAACTTCTCAAGCGTTATAGAAAGTAGAGAGTGATGGAAACGAGCGATCCGAAATTATTTTCAGAGAATTCAGAAAAAATTTCCATGCAGCCGGACTGTGGCATAGAATTTTAGTGGGCCTTACCAGAGCTCACTCCTCCCAGGAGTAAAGGGGGAAGTCACGCGGTGACGCACCGCAAAATTAAACCCACCACCTGGGGAAAAAGGCAAAAAAAGACCACAGACACGCTGAAGGGCGCAGCACATGCGCTCTTTTATATTGGCTAAAAAATAAAAGCACCTCATTCCAACATTTAGGAAGAAGTGCTTTTTTTGGGTACAATTTTTGACCGCGGATTCTGCCAACGCGTTCTTGCTCTTCGATTTTCCGAGATTTTTAAATCATTTTTTTCTAGCCACTTCGGATGCTGTAAGCCTATTCTACGAATCGCCCTCAATCGCACAAAGCTTACATATCGATGAGTCAAAGAAAGAGAGTGGCCTATCTCGATATCAGAAAGACCGGCAAGTCCAAGTTCGAATACTGCCCTAGCATTCCCTGGTTTTGCTTTTTGAATTAGAGAATTCACTAAGTCACAATCAATTACATGCTTTTCATCAGAAAAACCACAAGAAATATCAGACCCCCCTTCAAGCGGCTCCGTAACCAGTTTAGCCAAACATTCACTCTGTCGAAGGTATTCTAATATCCGATTTTTCACAACCCCAAAAACCCAAGCGAAAACTGTTTTCCTGAAATCACCACCTCCGAGTCTCTCAAGAAATCTTGGAAGAGATTTAGTAATCTGCAAAAAAATATCTTGAAAGACATCATCGCGGTCACAAGGTGTTGTAGACTTATTGATCCTTGACCAGACAAAATCAGTATGATTCTCCCAGATAAACTCAAAAACCTCATCACGCGTCGCCATTTCTACCCCTCCTCAAATTGTCAAAGAAAAACGCCTATAAAATAGAAAACTTTAAAGCGAATTAAATTGTAACAAAACTATTTTGCTCTTTTCAAATAAGACCCCCTAATAGCTCTATGATACGATATTGCAAACCTATGCGCCTCATCGCGTACTGCGACAAGATTTTTTTCAGAAAAACCGGAAGGAATACTCCCAACAAATTCATTCTTCTTTCGTTTTGGGCCTTTTGCTATGCCAATAATAGGCACTTTAACACCCGCCTCCCCGATTATCTCCCGAGCCGCATTTACCTGTCCTATCCCACCATCTATCAAAACAAGATCAGGTATAGGCCAGTCAGAATGAGAAAATCTTCTTCGTAAAACTTCTTTAAGCATCCCGACATCGTTCGACTGGCGTATAGTTCTTATCTTAAATTTCCTATATTCGTTTTTGTTAGGTTTCCCACCGCTAAAAACAATCATAGACCCGACCGCAGAAGTTCCAGAAATATTCGATATATCATAACCCTCGATTCTGGCATTAGAAAGCTCTTCTCCCGTATCCAGGCCATCCTCATTTATAAGAGCAACATCCTGAATGTGCCTTAGCGCAAATATTTGTTTTCGCAACTCCCCCGCTTTTTCAAATTCGAGGCTGTCACTCGCTACTTTCATATCCTTTTCAAGACTGGTTATAAGCCTTCGTTTTTTGCCCTGAAAAATAAGTTTTATATTCTCAATATTTTTCTTGTAGTCTTTTTTAGAAATAGCGCCGACACACGTCCCTGGGCAAAGCCCTATTTGATAATCAAAACACGCCTTTCCGTCGCCGGCTTTGTGCATAGAATACGGAAAAATTTTTCGTAGCATGTGAAGTACAAGTCTTATGCTCCTACCAGAAAGAAACGGACCAAATCTAGTTCCTGTAGCTAGACTCTTTCCTCTCACAAGTAAGATTCTCGGAAAATCCTCACGTGTAAACTCGACATACAAGAAACTTTTATCATCCTTTTCCAAAACATTAAATGGTGGCTGATATTTTTTGATAAGATTCGCCTCCAGTATGAGCGCCTCAAGAGCCGTATCGGTTTCTTCAAAATCAATAGACTTTATTTGAGAAACCATTTTCTCAATTCGCGCAGACTGTGGGCGCGAAAAATAACTGGATACTCTTCTTCTTAGGTTTCCAGCTTTACCAATATACAAAATCCGTCCTTTGGTGTCCTTCATAAAGTACACCCCGGGGTTTTCGGAAATATGAGAATAAATTTTTTTCTTATCTTCTTTCATAAAACCTCTCCACGATTATAACAACATACCCCTCCGAGCAGCACTGCTCAAAGGGGTACTAGATTACGTTCGAAATTGTCTTCGGTCAATCCAAGAACGGAAATCCATTTCTCGCTTCGATAAATCCGCAGATATAAATGAATAAACATGACAATCAATTGCGCGATCCAAAGCAACATTCTCTCCGTAACAAATAGCGAACTCATGCTCTTTCTGAAAAACATAACAGCCTGAACACTCAAGAATATGAGTTCCGATAACAACACGTTCATCGTCAAGATTTATTATGCAATGCTCAATCGTCAGTAAATATCCTGCGACATTTACATTGTGATTCAACCCCTTGGCAATCACACTAATTTCACAAAGATTGGCTTCGGCGCACAACCTGCTAAAAGCTTCAAAGTTAGGATTCTCGTCCATGCGAGTTCTCCAAAAGTGGGTTTGAAAAGAACAACGGCAGTCTACATAAAATTAAAAACATTGTAAATATCCACACATAAAAATTTGCGATAATTTAGTAAAAAAGTTAATCTGAAATCAGCATTCGGACATAAGGGAGGCGGTCTCAAAAATCTAAAAGCAGCAAGAAGGAACCCCTCCTTTATCGATACCCTCGCCGAGACATGCTAGATCTCGGCGAGGGGTTTTCTTTTTTTAAAAAAACCGCGCCCATATTTTCAGTTATTAGTCGTCAGTCGTAAGTTCCTAGTCGCTACCCACTAACCCATCTAATTCCTAGTGGCTTAAATTAGTTTTCAGTTTTCTGTTTCAAGTCTTTAGTATCCTCCTAAGATATTCCCCCGTAAAACTTTTCCCTGTTTTAGCTATCTGCTCTGGCGTCCCTTCCGCAATTATTTTTCCTCCCTTGTCTCCTCCTTCGGGCCCAAGGTCAATGACCCAATCAGCAGATTTTATTACATCAAGATTGTGTTCGATAACAACAACGCTGTTTCCACGCTCAACAAGCCTGTTTAAAACATCAAGGAGTTTTTGAACATCGGCAAAATGAAGTCCGGTAGTCGGTTCATCAAAAAGATAAATTGTTCGGTGCGTATCACGCTTTCCAAGTTCCGCAGAAAGCTTAATGCGTTGCGCCTCACCGCCAGATAATGTCGTCGCAGATTGTCCAAGTTCAAGATAGCCCAAGCCAACTTCTTCTAAAATTTTAAGCCTGTCGTGCAACCAAGGAACATCATAAAAAAAAGTTACAGCCTCCTCAACGGTCATTTTAAGAACCTCATGAATATTTTTCCTATTCTTATCTTTCCCTCTTCGATCAAGACCGGAAGTAGTCGATGGGCCATAAGTAACTTCTAAAGTCTCGCGGTCAAATCTTTTACCACGGCAAACATCACACTCAACATAAACCGTTGGTAAAAAATGCATTTCAATCGCGATTACTCCATGTCCCTCGCAGTTTTCACATCGCCCTCCTTTTACGTTGAAGCTAAATCTCCCCGGTTTATATCCTCTCACTCTCGCCTCTTCAGTAGAAGCAAAAAGATCACGAATATACGTCCACGCGCCTACGTAAGTTGCAGGGTTTGATCTAGGCGTCCTTCCGATCGCCGACTGATCAATGTTTATAACCCGATTCAAATTCTCCAGACCGGAAAGTGAGCTCATCTCCGCTGTCTTATATTTTGTATAGTTAAATTTGTTTGAAAGCGAACGATAAAGAACGTCATAAAGAAGAGTGCTTTTCCCAGAACCAGAAACACCCGTTATAGCCACAAATCTTTTAAGAGGTATCTTTGCGGTAACTCCTTTCAGGTTATTTATATTAATATTTTTCGCTACTAAAAACGGATGATCTTTCTTTAGCTTCCTCCTTTCAGACGGAACAGCTATCATCTGTTTTCCACGAAGATAATCAAGTGTCGGTGAATGTTGCTTCGTATCTTTCAAAAGCGCTGGCATCGGCCCAGCAGCAACCACGTGTCCTCCGTGAACACCAGCTCCGGGCCCGATATCTACTAGATAATCAGATGCCCTGATTGTATCTTCGTCGTGTTCAACGACAAGGATTGAGTTCCCAAGATCACGAAGTTCTAGAAGCGTATTTATTAGTTTTGCGTTATCTCTTTGGTGTAGGCCAATGGTCGGTTCATCAAGAACATAAAGCGCTCCAACAAGTCGGGAGCCAATCTGCGATGCCAACCTTATTCTCTGCGCTTCACCTCCAGAGAGAGTCCCCGCCTTTCGGTTTAAAGTAAGATACTCAAGCCCAACATCGTACATAAACTTAAGTCGGCTCTGAATCTCGCGAAGCGGAACCTCTGCAATAGCGAGTATATTTTGCGCATCCTGCTGCCTCTTCAATGAAAACTTCTTTTTAAAAGATTCAAAAAATTCAGTCGCCTCCGATATAGAAAAACCCGTAACCGAAGCAATATTTTTTCCATCAATTAAAACATTTAACGCTTCAGGCTTTAGTCTTCGCCCCTCGCATGCTTTACAAATATTATCCGAAAAAAGATCTTCAGTCCCAAGACCGTGGCAAGTTTCACATGCTCCAAATGGACTATTAAATGAAAAAAGTCTCGGTTCGATTTCCGGAAAAGAAAATCCATCTCTAGGACAAGTAAACTTTGTCGAAAAAGACGCTTCGCGATCAGTCACGATTGTCGCAACTCCTTTGCCATATTTGAGCGCATTCTCAACTGCCTCCGAAACGCGCAAACGACTATCCTTACTCGAAAAGTCGAGCATGCCGGGCATCCTATCTACCACAAGCTCAATCGTATGCATTTTATATCGCGCGATATCTATCCTGTCATGAAGCGAAATATATTCCCTATCAATCCTCGCTTCCGAAAAACCGGCATTCAAAAGATCATACAAAAGCTGAAAGTGTTCACCCTTTCGGCCCTGAACAACCGGCGCCAAAATAACAAGATTTTTTCCTTTGCCGGTTTTTGCAAAATCAATCGCAATATCCACTATCTCCTCGTTTGTAAGCCGCCTTATCTCTTCTCCGCAATCAGGGCAGTGTGGAACACCGGCGCGAGCAAAAAGTACCCGAAGATAATCATATATCTCGGTTATCGTAGCAACTGTAGAACGAGGATTTGCGCTATGACTTTTTTGGTCAATGGAAATTGCAGGCGAAAGCCCCTCAATCTCATCAACATCGGGTTTATCAAGCTTTCCTAAAAATTGCCTCGCATACGCAGAAAGCGACTCAATATATCGCCTCTGCCCTTCGGCAAAAATTGTATCAAACGCAAGTGAAGACTTCCCAGAACCAGAAAGACCCGTAAACACAACCAGTTTATCCCTCGGAATCTCGAGTGAAATATTTTTCAGGTTATGTTGCCGCGCTCCTTTGATTTTGATTTTATTTTGCATATCACTTATTCGTTAATTCATTATTCTTAATTCATAATTCAAAAAACTTAATCTACTAAATTAAGAACAAAAAATATAGATTTTATTCCTTTACACCACAGAATGACCCCAATCCGTCTTTAGGGGTTGTCACAAAAAGTAACACAAAATCCGCTTATCGTAAAACCCTACAAAACAAAAATCAAAAACAAAATCGCAACCAAAATGCGATAAACTCCAAACGCCTTAAAGTCGTGTATCCGCACAAATTTTAAAAGAAATCTTACCGAAATAAGCGCGAATACAAACGAAACCACAAACCCGACCCCAAGCATCAAAAACTCATTAAAACTAAAATCAAACCCGCTCTTCAGTAAATCAAATCCCGTCGCCGCCGCCATAGTGGGTACCGCAAGGAGAAACGAAAACAAAACCGCCGCCTCACGTGAAAGCCCTAAAAACCTCGCGCCTATTATTGTAGCGGCGGATCGTGAAACCCCTGGCACTATAGCGAGCGATTGAATAACCCCAATCAAAACCGCGTTTGGATATTTCAGTTTTTCAATCTCCTCGCCTACTTCTTTTTTCTTCAAAATATTTTCAAGAAATATTAAAACCACTCCACCAATCAAAAGCGCAAAAACAACTACATAAGCACTGCCCAATAAAAATCCTTTTACAAAAGGATATAAAATAAACCCAATAATAGCAGTCGGCAAAAATGCGAGCGCAATTCTCACAATCGTTTTTTTATCCTGAAAAAGATATTTTGGAAACAAAACCACAACTGCGAGGATGGCTCCAAGCTGTATCGCTATTTCAAATGAACTCAAAAACTCGCTTGAGGGAATCGTCAAAAGTTTTGAAGCAAGTATCAGGTGTCCCGTAGAAGATATCGGCAAAAATTCCGTAAACCCTTCGATAATCGCCAAAACAATCGTATAAAAAATATTCATAACTAAATTATAACCAAATTAAAATCATAAAAATAACTAACTCTACACAGAAAGCGCATCTCGCCCACACTCACCTATCACTCACTTTTTTTATCACCTTTTTCACCAACCATTATCCATTTCCACTCACCTAACAATTTTTGACGATCGTCAAAAATTGTTAGGTAAATTATTAAGTAAGCAGTAAAAGATTAAAAATCTAAAGTTGGCAAAATAAAAAAAGAATCGCCCCCTAAATCGGGGGCGTCCTAAAAGCGAGTAAGTGATTTTTCCGAATCAGTGGGTGGTTCCTCGAGACCGAGCATCCTCTCTACACTTTTTGCGAAGAAATCTGAAAAAATCTTTCTCCTCGCTTTCGTCAAGATCAACAGCTATTCGATCAGCTTCGTCTATCAAAGCCTCCGCATCAATATCACTTCTCTTCATAAAAGCATCGATTTCCGCACAGGCATCTTCTAGTCTATTGCTTGACATATCAAGCTCCTTTCGGCTTTGAGGAAAATCACTATTTTCCTTTTGGCTTCGGAAATTTTTCTGACATCAGTTTTTTAAAGGTTTGGAAAACAATTTCTTCATATTTCCCAAACTTTTTCATAATTGCATCAATACCATCAATACATGAATCGCGAGTAGCACCCACTTTTTCAAACATTGCGTGAACCGCGTGAATCGCTCTTTTCTTCATAGAATCACCCATCAAAAACCTCCTCATCTCCTTTCATTGAGTGCTATCCGTTTCTCTTTCATCCTTTTCTCGAGAGACGGAATGTAGTAGGAAAGAATCTCAAGTGGAGTGGCAACGAGCCACTGCCACAACTTATCCCTGAAGCTCCTCTTGAAAGTCAAAGGGAATCACAGCAACTCTTATTCTCCCAAACACACGCCTTGCAAGAAACTCCACCTTAAAAGCACGAATGCTATCACAAAAAATCAATACACAGATATCGTCTGGGACGAGATATTTTTGAGCAATCGCCGCCCTCACAATCACGTTTGAGCCGGTCAAGTTACCCAACGTTGTTACCGCTCCTACCTCCTCAACAATCTCATTACTAACGCCGCAACGCTGAAGAACATTCTTCATCAGTCCTGCTTCAGAAACACTCGATGTTGCAATATTCGTAAGCCCGCCGGATACAACAACAAAGTCAATTTCACTTTCATTGTATTTGATTATATCGCCGGCATTCCTCAAATATGCTTCATATTTCTCAGTAAGATGACACCCGTATCCGCAGACAATCACGACTTTTGACAAGACTCTCTCCCTTCAGGAAAGAAGAAAATGTAAAAACTGCTAATTTGAAAATAAAATAAATCAAAACATTTGTAAATAATACAAAAACAAAAAAAGCCGCTGCTAGAAATTGAAACGCCAGTCCCCAAAACAAGCTCGGCACTCACTTTGAGGTGTTTCAATCTCTAGCAACGACGGAGCTATTACAAGTGACAGTTCGCGACCCCGTTTAGGCGCGGAATTACCTAACAGAGAAACTATCACCTGTAACAACAAACACCATACTAATCAATAGAAAAAAATTGTCAACTACCCCAAAAAAACCACACCCAAACACCACCTAACAATTTTTGACGATCATCTAAAATTGTTAGGTAAAGAAAAACGCCTCAGAACAAGTCCGAGGCGTGAAGGCCATCGCAGAAAAAACCAAAAATCAAGAATTGAGATCAACACACTCTTCTGGAACAAAATACCAAACATCATCCTCACATGATCCAACCAAGAGTAGTCGCCCGCCATTGATGGTAACTATGAGTCCGGGATCAGTATCGCATTTACTTTTATCACCAACCGAGCCATTTTGCACTTGAATGTACAACTCTGGGGGCGCTACCAACGAAAACATACCCTCCGCACCATCATCAGATGAAAAACCCGCCCTGAAACAAACAATGGGAATAGACAAACTAACACACCCACGATCCCACATATAACGTGCAAGTTCTCGTTCATCCTCTTCAGATTCTTGATTCCCTTCATGTTGCTGATTTGAACTATGTATATCATTGAACGCCGCTTCAATCAGAACCGATTTCGAAATCGACTCACAAGGCGTATCCGTAAAAAGATACGGCATTGCAAGTTTGATTGTTTCCAAAATAACCTGATCAGTTTCGGTCATAAGAAGCAGACCCAATTTTGAATTACGTTCATCTCGCGCAAGACGGGCAATGGCCGGCCAGTTCTTGTAAAGTTTTTGCCACGACATGTCTCTCTCCTTCGTATTTCTGGTTTTTCAAACAACAAACAACCAAAAAATTATACACAAATAAAAATTCTTGTAAATCCCTCATCCTTCTCCCAATCTCTCAAAGCATTAAGAAAAGCCCAACCTTTCTCGATAACAAAACATATATTTTAAAACCTCGGGCTGGCAACGGGGTCAAATATCTCGATCGGAACGATCTTTTATAAATAGAGGAGGGTTTTAAAATATATGTTTTGTTACAAACCTCTCCCTTTGCTTTTCTTAATCAAAACTCTCATTTCGTCTCTCAAAATCGCAGCTAGCTCAAAGTCCAGTTGCTTCGCCGCCTCCTTCATTTCCAATTCTTTTTCTTTGATTAGTTTTTCGATAGCAGTTTTTGATTTCGGCATCGGTTTCATTTCAAAACGAAGCACATCTTCCGCCAACTTACCCTTTTCATCATATTCAGGAAGAATATCCTTAACAGCTTTAATAATTGTTTTCGGCGTAATGCCATGTTTCTTGTTATATTCCATCTGCAATTTTCTCCTTCTATCGGTTTCTCTTACAGCTCTTTCGATTGAACCGGTTATACGATCAGCATAAATCACCACTTCACCGGCAACGTTTCTTGCCGCGCGCCCAATAGTTTGAATGAGCGATGTTTCACTCCTCAAAAATCCTTCTTTGTCAGCATCTAAAATCGCCACCAGTGAAACTTCTGGCAAGTCTAATCCCTCACGAAGCAGGTTTACACCAACAAGCACATCAAAATCCCCTCTTCTAAGCGCGGTTAATATTCTTATCCTATCGAGTGTTTTCACGTCACTATGTAAATAAGCAACCTTCGGCTTCAAGTTTTTAGTTTTTAGTTTTAAGTTCGCAAGATATTCCGAAAGATCTTCAGCCATCTTTTTTGTAAGCGTCGTAACTAAAACTCTTTCTTTTTTTCCAACCCTCTCTACGATCCTTTCGATCAAGTCATCTATCTGACCCAAAACCGGCCTCATGGTAATTTTTGGATCAACGAGCCCGGTCGGCCTGATAATCTGCTCAACAACCTGACCCGTTCGCGTGTTGCTTGTCACTTGCCGCTCGTAAGGTCCCGGTGTAGCCGATGTATACACAATATTCGAAACTCTCTTTAAAAACTCATCAAATTTCAAAGGCCTGTTATCCGCCGCAGAAGGCAGTCGAAACCCATATTCTATTAAAGTCTTTTTACGAGAAGCATCGCCTGCGTGCATTCCCTGGATCTGCGGCACAGTTACGTGAGATTCATCAATAACAGTCAAAAAGTCGGGTTTTCCGTCCTTTGTTTTTGGAAAATAATCCAAAAGCGTATCTGGCGGCGCTCCGGCAGCTCTCCCTGAAAGGTGACGCGAATAGTTTTCAATTCCATTACAATAACCAATCTCGTTTATCATCGCGATATCAGCCTTAGTTCTTCTTTCAAGTCTTTCTGCTTCAAGATATTTTTTTTCTTTCTCAAATTTTACGAGCTGCGCTGAAAGCTCCTTTCGTATAGCAGCAACAGCTCTTTGCCTATCATCTTTTTGAGTAATAAAATGCTTTGCGGGAGAAATTATGAGTTCTGGTATTAATGGAGTTTTACCGGGTTGAAAACCAGCAACAGGATCAACCTCAAAAATTTTCTCAATTACGCCATCGTGAGTTTTCACAAAATAAATCAACTCTCTGTCAGGAGGCATTATTTCCCATTGATCACCCCTAAGACGAAAACTTCCACGTTTTAAGTCGGCAGATGTCCTCGTAAAATGAAGCTCGATAAGTTTGCGGGCAAAAGACGCTCTATCAATCTTATCGCCCTCTTTAAAATGAAAAATGTTTTGCGCATAAACTTCCGGCGCGCCAAGTCCGTATATGCACGAAACCGAAGCGACAACTATCACATCACGTCGCGTGAGAAGCGCAGTCGTAGCCGCATGTCGCAATTTATCAATCTCATCGTTTATCATCGCCTCTTTTGCGATATATGTGTCCGACATCGGCATGTATGCCTCCGGCTGATAGTAGTCGTAGTATGAAACAAAATAATGAACCGCGTTATTCGGAAACAATTCCCGAAACTCATTGGCAAGCTGTGCCGCCAAAGTTTTATTGTGAGCGATTACAAGAGCCGGTTTATTTATTTCCGCTATCACGTGCGCCGCAGTGAAAGTTTTTCCGCTTCCGGTAACACCAAGAAGGATCTGATTTCGCAGATTTTTTTTGATACCAGAAACCAAAGCGGATATCGCTTTAGGCTGATCCCCAGCCGGTTTGTTTTTTGATTCAACACGAAACATAAGGAGAAGAATACTGATATTACTGAATAATATCAAAAACCTTTTCCCTGCTTGTAAAACCAGATACTAGCTGAACAGATGATTTAGAAACACCAAAAAAATCAGCAAGCGCGGCAGCTATTGCCCTATTCGCCATTCCCTGACGCGGAGGTTCTGATACATAAACAGAAAAATGCGTGTCGTCATTTTTAACCACACGCTCATTTTTTGAATTCGGAGTTGCTCTTACAAATATTCTCATCAGCGTATACCCGTATCACACTCTAAAACCAAATCGTCTATAGGAGAGGCTTCTTCGACCAATATTTCTTTTGGTCTACAAAGAGGAAGTACAGCCCCACCAGCAGGTGTAAAGACATATCTACCAGGTTCAAGCTTTATAGAAAACCTCCCACGGTAATCAGAAAATATTTCTTGTGAAAAATTATAACAGCTATCATCCCTGACACACGAAATGCTTCCAGTAACCAAGATAGATGTCTCATACGCCTCATCAGCACAATTTGTCTCGTCGCCCGCTCTTTGAACTGGGCACGATGGTCCTAAAACAATCTCACCCGAAACAGAAATCAGAGAGGAGGTTGGCGCGACAGTTTGCTTTGGAAAAAAGAAATACAAAAGAAATCCGCAAACAACAACTAAAAATAAAATTATAAAAAACTTATTCATAAATCACTCTTTTTAGAAGAAGGATCAAATGAAAGACAAACGGAATTTATGCAATATCTTTTCCCTGTTTTAGTCGGACCATCGTCAAAAAGATGCCCCAAATGACTTCCGCAGTTCTTACAAATAACTTCCGTTCTATGCATCCCGTGACTATTATCTTCCCGAAGCTCAACATGTTCGAGATTTGCCGGTTCATCAAAGCTCGGCCAACCGGTTCCAGAATCAAATTTTGCACCAGATGAAAAAAGCTCCGCTCCGCATGCAGCACACTTATACATTCCAGTTTCATGCACGTTCCAAAATGCACCAGAAAAAGGACGTTCGGTTCCTTGTTTGCGCATCACTTCATACTGATCAGGTGATAATTTCTTTTTCCACCCTTCTTCGGTTTTAGGAAGTTTTTCCTTTTCTTCCATAATTACTTTTTTGGTCGATTTGCCACCATAAAAATGTAAATAATTTCCAGGACACCCAAAGTATTCACAAGAAGAAGAGCCACAAACCATGCGAGATCTTTTCTTCTTCCTGCTTTCCATAAAGCGACACCCTTCCACGGCAAAGTCCACACAACCAAAGCTGCTATTAGAAACGGATGAGACGCCAAATATTGCCCAATAAGCATATCCTTATTATGGCACTAAACCATGAAATTAACAATAAGAAAAATTACGGACTCCAAGCACAATCATAAGTAGTATATGTATCATCTTCAGGGGTCGCAGTATTATTGTCGCACTTAAACGTACATGTATCATTTTGCGTACATACAAGTTCATCATCTGCTCCACATCCATCAACAATCTTGCAGTCAGCAGTAATCGCAGCAAGGCATTTACAAGGCTTTGGAGTTGGAGAAGAATCGGGTCGTCGCCACCCCTCTATGTCATCATCAGGTCCAACCGGTGGAAGATCCCCATCGAGATCAATCGCCCAAGAACAACCGGGGATATTAACATCTGGTTGATGACCCCTAGTCTCACTCACGCACGCATCATATCCATCACCAAATCTTTTCCAACTATCTGGCACGGAAAAATCGCATACCTCATGTTCTCTCGTGCTTCCGGTTTTTAAATCAATCTGCTTATTACCACAGTTGCTGGTTGAGAAACAGAAATTATCAAACCTCGCATCACCGCTAAAATTCGCATTATAGTAACAATGATTTACAGAATCGGAATGCGGATATTCATATGCGAACCCGCAAGTACTTCCCACGGGTGGAGGATCATCACGATAAACAACATCTACGCATCCGTTTGCCGGATCATGATTATCGAGACAAGAAAGATACGTCCCGCCCTCCTCACTAAACTTATTTTGAAAACTCCCTCCGGATAAAGGTATGTCATTAAAACCTTGCCAGAAAAAAAGTTCACACTTCTCATCCAGCCTTACAGGATATTTCGTAACATCTCTTTCAAGTTGAGCATCACCACACCTGTCTCCAGGGTTCGATCCACCTTCTGGTGGGCTTACAAAAAAGCCAGGTAAACCCAAAAATTGAGGGAAATCCCAAGCAGCATAAGCTTTTAATCTACACGCTTGTTCTCTTACAAGCGTAGGAAAAGGCGAGGGATAAAGTGGATAACTCGGATAAAGCATGTTATTTACATCAAGTCCGTGAGTATATAGAGAAAAATCTTTCCAATGCTGCAGACCTAAGCCATGAGATATTTCATGAGCTAAAATCGTGCTTCTTCCTATCAGATATTGATCCTCATCATCAATATAGCCACCTTCGGGTGGATAAAAAACAAAATTATGAACACCTGAATTTTCATCAACCAAGCGCGCGCTATCATATTCCAAGGCATCAAAAGAAATTATGCCAACATTTTTAAGCGGAAAATAATATCCATAAATCGAAAAATCTCCACGAGAATTAAGAATGTCATCAACAACAAAAAATGGCACTGATGGATAAAGGTCAAAACCAGATCTAATCAACGAAGCATCCGGTATAAACGGCTGAGTAACTCCGACTCCATGATATCTACTCGAGTCATTAGCATACATTACTGGTCCAAAGCCGGTATCAAACGACTGTATTGGTGGTATAGGCCCCATGTCCACTAGTCGTATATTTGTAATCTCAACATCAATTGGCCTTTGGTTAAATCCATACGGCTCAAGAGACCTCCTAAAAATTTCGGTCACACGTTCAACAACACTCTGCATTTTCGAAACTTTTTCTCGAAACGTATACTCTCCCAAATCAGGTGTTCCATAGTACGGAAACAAAAGTGAAATAGGTATAGTGATTCTAGTTCGTGAGTCGGAAGTAAGATCAAATTCTTTCTCAGAAAAACCATTCATTTTCGACACGTCCTTAACGAGCGAAAACAAATCTCGCGGTTCCGTGTACACAAACCGCTCAGGATATTGAGAAGGATCTTTTTCGCCAGTAGCGGTAAAATTTGTAGAAGCCCTGCAATACCCACTCGATGTCTGAAGAGTCGTAGAAATTGTGTGTTTCCCTATCGGCCAACCGATATTCGACAATTTTGAAAAATTAACAGACGAGAAAAGATCATCTACCAGCTCTTCAAACGGATAGAATGTCCCATCAATAGAAATATTTACTATTTTTGAGATAAGTGGGTTTGATCCAGATCGAGAAATTGCCGAAACAGAAAACTCGCCAACAACATCTGTGTCTTGATTAATTTCCGCGCCAGAATGTGGCGAAGAAAATATGCATTTTACAGGAGGTGATATTTGAGCAAGTAATGTCAAAGAATCAGGTGCATTAAATCCAAAACCGTTAAAAAAAACAAAAACACTGGACAACAAAAACAAAATCCCTACAAAAACATATCCGACGCCAAGTGCCCGATTTCTCATATAAAAATTATAGCAAAAAGAGCACTACCCAAACTGTGGAATAGTGCCCTTTTTGTAAAACAAATGTCTTAATGAGGCATTGGAGAGCCCATTCCGGAGCCCTGCCCCTTCCCGCACATCTTGCAGTCTTTCTTATGAGTAAAGAGCATTACAAGCGCAGAAAGACCAACTAAGATATAAATGATTGTAGCAACTGTTGAACCAAGAATTGATGCGAGATCCCAACTGCTAAACAAACCAACTAGAAGCCAATTTAACCCTCCAATTACAAGAAGGATAAAGGCTACCATGTGAAGACCTTTCATAGATGATAAAATGAAAAAGTTAACTATATCGACCTTGATGGTTTTATCTATTAATTGTAAACCACAGCGCGAATCGTTACAAAGAATTATCCACAGTGATATAATAAAATCATGACAAGTCTCTGGCACGTAAAAGTGGGCATACTTCTCTTAAAGATAGGTATCGCATCGGTATTTTTTTATGCGGGCATCGCTTCCTTCCTAGATCCTCTTTCATGGGTTGGATACTTCCCTCACTGGCTTCGCGATCTTTTTCCAGAAGCTCTTTTGTCTACTGGCTTTTCAATTTTTGAGATCGCGCTTGCGCTTTGGGTTTTATCAACTTGGAAAACAAAATACGCCGCTTTAGTTTCAACTTTTACTCTAGTTGGAATCATAATCGCTAACATGAATCTTATCGATATCCTATTCAGAGACTTGGCAATCCTCTTTAGCTCGCTCGCGCTCTTTATGCTCTCACCAACCCAAAAAACGATAAGCCATGAACACGCAGGAGAAAAAGTCAGCGAAGCCTAAAGGTCGCACAAAAAATCTTTTAAAATAAATATGTCTACACGCTTTTGGACACTCTTCGGAATCATAATAGTTGCAGTTGTTGCAATTATCGCGTTAAGCGGAAACACCACGCCAAAAAATAACGAATCAATGGAAGAGATTTTAAATAATACCGTTCTGGTAAATCTCGCAACGCAAAATAATTCAGGTGAAACTGGTACGGCAGCAATTGTTGAAGAAAATGGAAAAATCAAAGTACTGGTGAATATTTCAGGATCACCGGAGAATGACCAACCGATGCACATACACGAAGGCACATGTGAAAGTTTAGGACCAATTAAATGGGAATTAAACCCGATAAAAAATGACGCATCGGAAACCATGCTCCCTATTTCAAAAGAAGAAATAAAAACTAATCTGCCACTCGCCATAAACGTTCACAAATCACAATCTGAACTCAAAGAATATGTAGCATGCGGAAACATATCATCTGATATGTTCATGATGGAAAACTAATTTTTTTAAAAAAGAAAAAAGGCGGTACCAAAAACTTGGTACCGCCTTGCCATTTGGCAAAAAAGAACTAAAACGCTACAGGCCAGACCACCCTCGCATCACCCTGCTTATCAATGATGAAAAGGCTATCCACTCCGCTACCGACACGCTGTTCGGGAAATTCTACCCTGCCGTCTTCATTTGTCACACCATCGACAACAAAAATCTCCTCTTGAGCCCCAGGACGTACGACATACATCCGAAGCTGGAGGTTTTCGATCGACGGATGCGACTGCACAGCGACGGAATAAAACGAGTCTTTTTGATCGATTTCCAGTTCAAGCCCGTCGATCCCCGAAGCAGGAATTCCAAATATCGGCAGATATCCTCGAATATATGCGTTTTCGATGTCACCGCCGACAAAATCTCTCACCGCGCGAACTCCCTGCGCTATTCCATATCCATCACTGGAAAAAGATCCGTACAACTCACCACTCCTATCGGAGAGCAAAAAGTGGTTACATGTCTTATCCTTCAGACTCGACACGAAATCACGCATTTCATCCCACACAGTCCAAAATTCCTGCGAACCTTTTGTAGCCTGACCGATAGGCAGAGACAATGAAAGCACTTCGCTTGCCCATGCGAGAGAAAGCGCGCTCATCATATATCCGCCAATCCAGGCAGAATTAAGTACACCACCGGGCGTGTCCCGCACGTATTCACGAACAGTGTCCATCATAAACATCGTCGCGCTGTACACAACGAAATAAGAATCAATGACATATTCCTGAAAAGGGTTGTGGCCCAAATTGGAATAAAATGCATCAAGTCCTTCAATTGTAGGCGGGTCTCTGCCCAGTACCAATGCTAATGAATCGTTCATTGCAAGAAACGCACGATCCACTTGAGTGAGATTGAAACTCCAAAAACTTGGAGACCAACCATTGTACCTCCCAAACCGAGTCGGTGAACCAGACATCGCCGCAATGATCACACCATCCAAGTACTGAGCTATCTGAACACCCTCAGCCAATCGGACAAGAGTGTTTTCCGAATGGAGATCGCGATCAGTCGCGATTTCCAACTGGCTCGTATCCGAAAGTGCTTCGAGTGCTGCAAGCTGCAAACCGGTCACTGCGGCAAACGACGGAAATCCATCCCCCCACTCATTGATCGTTTCGCCTTCAGTTATACGAAGCGTCATCCGTTCAGAAAGACTTTCTCTGTCACCGTCATGTCGAACAACTCTAAGAAAAGCATCTCCAGGAAGAAACCCGTAGTCCAGAGTCAATCTACCCAAAGGTGCGATTGCCTCCAGTCGATCACGCCGGGAGTCCACTCTCGTGGGCACCCGCACCGAGATGTCGCCGAAGTCGTACTCAACTTCGTATTCTCGGTTCGGATCGAGGTTCTCAACCTTGATCTGAATCAGAGAGAAAGGCCCTGCCTCTCCTGTAATGAGTTGTGACTTCAGAGTAGCTTCAGGAGAGCTTGATCTCCCGCTCTTGCATCCAGAAGTCAAAACAACCAAAAATATCAAGAAAAATCTCACCTCTCACCTCCTCGTATTTTGCGAAGCATTCGCTTTGTTAACGACCAAACTGGTATATATAATACATTATTTTATATGGATTTGTCAATATTAGAAAAAACAACCGCATTTGACAAGAATCTCAATATCTATTACTATATACAAGCTAACAAAAACCCCAAAAAAAGGTTATATATTAATGAAAAGACATGAAAAAAACTAATAATTTATTCACAAAATTAGCTGCTATATCCCTCGCGATAGGGGTATTGGGAAGCGCTATCCCAGTAGTAGCAATCGGCCTTCCGGAGGTTCAAACCTTGCCAGCAACAGGCATTACTTCAGATAGCGCAACACTAAACGGTCACGTACATCAAACAAGAGCCAGCGACCTCTTGGTTTGGTTTGAATATGGCGAAACAGAATCACTTGGGAAATCAATTGGCGACAAAACAGTTAACTGGCCCGATTCCGAAGACGCCAACTGGAGCGCATTAATTTGGAATCTAAAACCAAACACAACCTACTATTTCAGAGCAGTTGCTCAAAACGACCTTGGAACTAGCAGAGGAAGCTTAATGTGGTTTACGACTGGTGCGGGATCTCCCCCATCAGGTGATAAGCCAAATGTAAATACAAAATCAGCAACCAATATTACAACTTCAGCCGCAACACTTAACGGTGAAGCAAAACCAAACGGCTCATACACAGACGGTTGGTTCGAATGGGGTACAACTTCAAACCTTGGAAATACAACAAATAGTCAATCGCTCGGAAATGGTTCATCTTTCGTTCCCTTTTCATTCAGATTAAATAATCTTCAAAGCAATAAAACATATTACTTCCGCGCCGTAGCAAGAAATTCCCATAGCACATCTCATGGAACAACTTTCGAGTTTAATACAAATAACGATGGCGGAGGTAGTTCAAGAACACCAACCGTAGAAACTCTTTCTGCGGATAACATCACCGGACACGAAGCAAGACTAAATGCCGACGTAAATCCAAACGGTAGCAGAACTTATGTTTGGTTCGAATGGGGTGAAGTCGCAAAAAACAACCACTCACAGGAAAGAGATATCGGAAGTGGCACAAGTTTCGAACGTGTTTCTGAAACAATCACAGGTCTTAAAGCAAATACAAATTACAACTTCCGCGCAGTTGCAAGAAACAGCAACGGAACAACTTACGGCAATACAAAATATTTCACAACAAACAATGACGGGAATATCGACAAGCCAACAGTCAGAACAAATCCTGCAACAGATATATCAAGCTATTCAGCCCGCCTTCAGGGAACAGTAAATCCTAACGGAAATCAGACAAACGTTTGGTTCGAATATGGAAAAACCAGTTCATTCGGAAGATCAACCGGATATCAATCAGTAGGCTCTGGTAGATATGACATCGATGTTTCCTCATATGTTTCTGACTTGGAAATAAACACAGTTTATTATTTCAGAGTTGTCGCTTCAAACAGCTACGGAACAAGTTATGGTCAAACACGAACATTTGTCACAAATCAGGACGGAGGAGAAAGTTATCGCGCTCCAACTGTCTACACAACAAATGCAACTGGCGTAACCAGAGATTCAGCCATACTTAACGGATCCGTAAATCCAAACGGAGCCACTACAAGAGCATGGTTTGAATGGGGTTATACAGCTTCACTCGGCAACAGAACTTCTTACCAGAATATTGGTGGAGGTACTAGTTCATTTACCGTAAGCGCGCCAATATATAATCTCTCCGACAATACAACTTATTATTTCAGAGTTGTTGCAGATAATAACTACGGAACAAGCTATGGAAGTATTTATAGTTTTACAACCGGAACTGGATCAAATTCCTTAGCTCCATATGTAACAACGCTTTCACCATATAGCGTCCTTACAAATATCGCAGGAGTAAAAGCGAACATTAATCCAAACGGCTCTTACACAGACGGTTGGTTCGAATGGGGTACAACGCAGTCTCTCGGTCAGAGAACAACAAGAGTTTCTGTTGGAAGTGGAAATTCATATACAGAATTAACCTCTGTACTGTTAAATCTCTCCCCTAATACCACATATTACTTCCGAGGTGTTGCACAAAATTCATACGGCACAGGATATGGCGCAATTATTTCCTTCACAACACAAGGCGGAGGTACAACTCCTCCCCCATCAGGTGGTGGAACGGGAAGCGGTATCATTGGCCCAACACTTACACTCACATCATCTCTCGATAAGAGCGAAGTAAAAGTTGGAGAAGAGTTGATCTATAAACTCATGCTCAAAAATACAAGCTCAACTCACTCTCTTCGAAATGTAAAAGGAACGATTAAAGTACCGGAAATTGTAAGCTTCCTTTCAGCAAACGCAATGATGATGATAGAAAATCCTGAAGAAATATCATTTAACATCGACAGATTAACTCCACTCGGGGAAAACGAAATCCAGATAAAATTCAGAGTAAACGAAAAATCCAAAAACAATGACGATTTAACAATCCAAACCGAGATCAAATATTCAGACGCGCTCGGAAGAAGTTATAATGTCAGCACATTTGCTACAGCAAAGGTGCACGGAGGTATCGGCCTACTCGCATCAATCAGCGATCTTTTCACTGGAGCAAGTATTTCCCTCGGATGGTTCCTAGTAATCCTCTTGTTACTCATCATCCTCGGGATAGCATACAGCCAGTGGAATAGACGCAAACTTGAATCAATTCTCTATCAAAACCCCCCGCCTCCTCCTCCACCTATTCGTGAAGCATAAATAATTCACATAGCGCGAGGATAGGAAAAATGTGATAACATAAAAAAGATTAATCACAAAAGGTCAAAAACACAAAAGGTCAAAAAAATAAAAAAAATATGCAGCAAAAAACAGTAATAACAATGGTCATCGCTGTCTTAGCCGTAGGAGCAGTCGTATTTTTGAGCAAACAAAGCCCGGAAGTCGCAACTACAGGTGATAGTAATAACGAAGCAAACATTGTGGATATATACAACACAGCAACAGAATTAAAAGTAGAAGATATCACAGTCGGAAATGGAGCAGAGGCCACCAACGGATCAACTCTCACAGTTAACTATGTCGGAACACTCGCAGACGGATCAAAGTTTGACAGTTCATATGACAGAGGCGTTCCATTCGAGTTTACACTCGGAGCCGGCCAGGTTATCCCAGGATGGGATCAGGGCATGGAGGGCATGCACGTTGGCGGAAAAAGAAGACTCACGATTCCAGGATCACTCGCATATGGTCCAAATGGAGTCCCAGGAGTCATTCCCCAGAATGCAACTCTCATCTTCGAAGTTGAATTGATTGATGTATTAGCTGAGCCAAAAGCTCTCTAAACACACGCAAAATAAAAATGGAGACACCCGAAAGAAAAGAAGAAAAAACATCTTCACACGTATCTTTTGAAAGGTGGAAATCTCTAGACATCCGCGTCGGAAAAATTTCCGGCGCGGAACGCGTTTTAGGCTCTGAGAAACTTATAAAATTAGCAGTAGAAACAGGGGAAGACGAATTTCCGTCTGGTCGCTGCATCGTAGCCGGCATTGGTTTAAAATATGAACCGGAAAATCTTATCGGCAGAGAGGTAACAATTATAGCCAATCTCGAACCAAGAAAACTCATGGGCATAGAAAGTCAGGGAATGCTTCTTGCGGCGAACGACGACGGGCCAGTGCTTCTTATACCAGAAAGAGAAGTTCCCCCTGGTTCAAAAATCTCGTAATGACGAACTTTTTAAAAAAACTTTTTTTTATAATCTTTATTGCCGTCTCAATCGGCGTTTTTTTATTTATTCTCAAAAACACAGATGATGTTGCAAAAAATGTAAATGAAAAAGTAATCCCAGAAATAAAAAATATCACAACTAACGTTGAAGAAAGAATTAAATCAGCTCCCCCGCTCCGCGCAATCAAAGAAGCGATTTCAAAAACAGAATTAACGATAAATGGTGTAATACAATTTACAAATGACGCAAGAACAAATGATAGAAAGAAAATCCTTGAGGAAAACCAACTGCTAGACTTAGCAGCCCAAAGTAAAGTAAATGACATGTTTGAAAAACAATATTTTGAACACGTCGGACCTGATGGACGCGATGTTTCCGATTGGACACATGATGCAGGTTACGAATACATATCAATTGGCGAAAATCTCGCTCTCGGTAATTTTGAGGGCGACAAGGATCTAGTAGATGCCTGGCTTGCAAGCCCCGGTCACAGAGAAAATATTTTAAACAGCGGGTTTACTGAAATAGGAGTTGCTGTTAAAGAAGGTTTTTATGAAAGTAAAAAAACATGGCTGGCAGTACAGGTTTTTGGACGCCCCGCATCTGATTGCGCAAAACCAAGCGATGATAAAAAAGAACAAATAGAAAGCAATGAAAAAAAATTAGATAATATCCAAATTCAAATCAATTCAAAACGTCAGGAGATAGAAAATTCATCAAGAAAATGGGGTGCCTCCTATAATGAACTCGTCAAAGAGTATAACAACCTTGTAAACGAATATAATTCCATTTTAGACGACCTAAGGATATTAATAGATACATATAACACAGAGGTAAACACATTCAATACTTGTATTAAATCGTAATAGAAATTTACCTCATAAATCTTGTAATATTAAAAAATGAACAAAAAATCAACTGCAATTTTTATATCATTGTCGATTTTGATTTTACTTGGTCTTGCGGGAGGTTTGTTTTGGGAAAAAATAAAAGGTCTCGTTCCCGCCATACTTCCAAGTCCAGAAGATATTACAAAACTTGAAACCCTTCCCTTAAATATTCCTAATAGATTTCAAATTTCTATTTTTGCAAAAAATCTCAATGAACCACGAGATATATATATAAACCAAAATATTCTTCCAAACACGATCCTCGTAAGTGACACAAAGGATGGAAAAATTATCGCTCTTAAAGACACAAATAAAGATAACGTAGCAGATGAAAAAATCTTTATCCTTGAAAATTTAAAGAGTCCCCACGGCATCGAAATACAATGTAACAATGAGAAAAACTGCCTGCTTTACATTGCCGAAAGCGGAAAACTGACAGAGTACACATTCGACCCAAATTCTTTGAAAGCAATCTTTAAAAGACAGCTTGCAGAATTACCCGATAGTGGCATTCATTTCACGCGATCACTTCTATTTTTACCGACACCAAATAATAACCGCTTACTGGTTTCAGTCGGCTCCTCATGTAACGTTTGTAATGAAAAAGACGACAGGCACGCAAAAATTCTAGTAATAAACGTAAACAATAAAACCCCAAAACTTGAACCTTATGTAACAGGTCTTAGAAACAGTGTTTTTATGATTACTGACAGCAAAACCAAAAAAGTCTATGCAACCGAAATGGGACGCGACCTTCTAGGCGACATTACGCCACCAGATGAAATAAATATAATTACCGAATCAAAAAACTATGGCTGGCCAACATGCTATGGAAAAAACATACACGATACAGAGTTTGATAAAAACACTTACATTAGAAACCCATGCATGGAACCATTTGAAACCGAAAGCTTTATAGACATTCCGGCCCACTCTGCGCCCCTAGGCTTGGAATTCACCCCAAAAAACTGGCCAAAAGAATATGAGGGACTACTTGTTTCCTATCACGGCTCATGGAATAGATCTGTTCCAACTGGCTATAAAATCGTTCTTTTTGATATAAACAACCCAAATAAACCATCAATCGATATAGTAGGCGGTTGGCTAAAAGACAATGGAGCTATCGGCAGGCCAGTGGATATTGAAAAATATGATGATAACTCCGTACTTGTATCAGATGATAAATCGGGCGTAATCTACAAACTGACATATGGAAAATAACCCGAAAACAACAATTGTTATCTGCACATATAACGAATCAAAAAATATCGTCCCTCTCATAGAAGAAATCGAAAAGCTTAATGTCGTAAATCACGATTATGTGATTATAGACGACAATTCACCTGACAAGACAGGAGAAATTATAGAAAACCTGAAAACCAAATACCCAATCACCCCAATACACCGCAAGAGCAAACTCGGCCTCGGTTCCGCATACATCGAAAGTTTTAAAAAAATTATCGAAAAAAATGAAGCAAACTATATAGTCCAGCTCGATGCTGACTGGTCACATGACCCAAATACCATTCCCAAACTTATCGAAAAAATGACGGACTTTGATCTGGCTCTCGGATCCAGATATATTCCGGAAGGAAAAATAGAAAACTGGAATTTTATTCGCCGCACAATCAGCTCGTTTGCAAACTGGGGCGTAAGAAAAGTTTTAAAAGTTCCATACCACGACTTAACAGGAGGTTTCAAATGTTACAAAAAAGAGGTTTTAAAAAAGATCGATTTAAACTCCATAAGCTCTACCGGATACAATTTTCAAATCGAAACCACATACCTTGCTCATTTGGCAGGATTTAAAATATGCGAAATCCCTATCACATTTACAGAACGCCGCGATGGAGAATCAAAATTTAATATTGGAATAATGCTTGAAAGTTTTATCAAAGTTCTAAAGCTAAGGAAAAAGCATGAGTAAAAAATTTCATAAATACGCACTAATCAGCATTCTTGTAGTTTCAGCAATACTTCGAATATGGAACTTAGGACTCGGTGATCCAATAAACGACGAAGTTCTCATTGCTTTTAGAGCTCTGGGCCTTATTGATTTTGATGCGGCAGAATTTCAAACAACTCCTTTCGAATGGTTCGATATAGCAAACGGAACCATATCTCACTCTGGAATCCCATCTTGGGCAAAATTTTCTTTTCATGACCACCCACCATTTGCCTTCTGGATTCAACACATATTCCTAACAATTTTCGGTACGGCTGTATGGGCCTTCAGGCTCCCTTCAGCGCTATTTGGTATTGCATCGGTATACTTACTTTATAAATTAGGAAAGTCTCTTTTCAACAAAAACATAGGCCTTCTATCAGCCCTTTTTATAGGTATTACAGTAAACCATGTTCACATGTCTAGGGTTGGCATGCAGGAAGCATATGTCATATTTTTTATCATCCTCACAGCTTATCTCTATACGCTTTCCATAAATAAAAACCCAAAGTGGTTTATTGCCGCAGGTATTTCAATGGGATTCGCATTTCTTACGAAATATACAGCTTTCCTTCTTATTCCGTGGCTTATTATCCATCTTGCGATCTCGAAGCCAAGACTTTTTAAAAACAAAAATCTCTGGATAGGAATTCTTTTATCAATCACTGTTTTTTCGCCGGTGATTTTGTACAATCTCGCTCTCTACAACGCTACAGGGCACTTTGATTTCCAGTTTTCATATCTTTTTGGACAGCATCCGGAAGTTTGGCAAAAAGCGCCGGGAAAAGAAATTGGCTCTGTTGGCAATCGTTTTTCCAATTTCTTTGCGTGGATAAAAGACATCAATTCCCTCCCCTATCTCATCTTAGGTTTTTTGAGTTTTCTCTGGATTGGTTTTGAATGTGTAAAAAAAAATAAACGCGCCCCCAAAGAAAAACTTTTTATCCTTTTAGGCGCCCTGATAACATTTCTATATATTATTTTTATCACCGGCCCCGCATATAGATTCCTATCAATGCTAACCCCATTCTTCGCCATATTTATCGCGCTCGGAATAGAAAAACTACAAACGCTGATAAAAAAAGAGTTTCTATTTAAAGGCATTTTGGGAATTTTTATTGCATTTGAATTATTAAACACAGCAAACAGCCAACTACTCGCCTACCCAAAAGAATCAAACATACTTTTTACAACTAAAATCCGTGACGATAAATACAGTTGGGGCTATAACGAACTCGAAACTTTTCTAAAAACCGAACTACAGGAAACCTACCCCGCAGTGATCTTTAATAAAAAATATGCATTTTTGGAAAACTTGCAGAAAATCGGTGTAACTAGAGCAAAAGTAAAAAACTATAAATCCTACCCCGCTCTCTTCATATACGACCACGACATTTTTAATTTTGCCCAACTTTGGAGCTATGACAGAAGATTTATGTATGAAGGCTGGCCGTTCATTCCCACAGAAGAGTATTACAAACTCCTCGAACAATACGGACAGGATTATCTTAAAAAATCAGGATTTCATAATTATTATTTTATTATTCCAACAAAAGCGCTCGAACTTCGACGCATGACCCCGATTACAACGCTCGGCCCCGCCCTCGAGGACGAACTTATCTCACAAGGAAAAGAACCAATAGAAATAAAAGATCCTAAGGGAGATACGGTTTTTCATGTGTATAAATGGTCTGATTAGGGCATGTTATAATACACAAATAATGCTATTCAAAACCAAGGGTTTAAAAACGCAACTAATAATATTAGTTGTAATTTATTTGATTTTGATAGGCATTTACTACTACGTAAGACATCTATAAAAATGCCAAAGAAAAAGACACCAAAATTCATCTTCATAACAGGCGGCGTAATGTCCGGAGTCGGCAAGGGCATAGCCGCCTCTTCTATTGGCAAGATAATGCAGGCGAGGGGTTTTAAAGTAACCGCTTTAAAAATCGACCCTTACGTAAACGTAGACGCCGGCACAATGAATCCCACAGAGCACGGAGAGGTTTTTGTATTAAGCGACGGCACAGAGTGCGATCAGGACATGGGAAATTACGAAAGGTTTCTCGAGTGTGAACTCACAAGCGCAAACTATATAACAACCGGTAGTATATACCAGCGCGTTATCGAGAAAGAAAGAAATCTCGAATATCAGGGAAAGTGTGTTGAGGTTGTTCCACATATTCCACTCGAAGTTATTGATAAAATTGAGAACGCAGCAAAACTTGCCGGAGCAGATATTGTCATTACAGAAATTGGCGGAACAATTGGTGAATACCAAAACATTCTATTTTTGGAAGCTGTAAGGATGATGAAATTAAAAAGTCCCGGCCACGTTGCGACAGTTCTTGTCAGCTTCCTGCCTCTACAAGGAAAAGACAGCGAGTTAAAAACAAAACCAACCCAATACGCAGTAAGAAGTCTAAACAGCGCCGGCATACAGCCAGACATTATTATAGCAAGAGCATCCGTTGCGCTTGATAAAAAACGAAAAGAAAAAATTGCTTTTAACTGCAACATGGAAGAAGCCGACGTTATATCAGCCCCAAACGTTGAAAATATTTACGAAGTTCCTCTAAATTTTGAACGTGAGAAATTAAGCGCGAAACTGGTTAAAAAACTAAATCTAGAATCAGATAAAACTGATTTAAAATCATGGAAAACTCTTGTTCGAAATACAAAAAATCCTAAAAAAACACTTCAAATAGGAATTGTTGGAAAATATTTCGGTACGGGCAATTTTACTCTAGCCGATTCATATATTTCAGTCATCGAGGCCATACGCCATGGAGCGCAAGCAAAAAAAGTAAAAGCAGAAATCACTTGGGTTGATTCCAGCAGCTTTGATCCAAAAGAAAATAAATCATGGCGCAGTAAAATTAAATCTCTAAATAAATTTGACGGTATCCTCGTACCGGGAGGTTTTGGCAGCAGGGGTGTTGAAGGGAAAATTAAGACGATACAGTTTGCCAGAGAAAATAAAATCCCATATTTGGGACTTTGCTATGGAATGCAGCTTGCAGTCGTAGAGTACTCACGAAATGTTGCCGGGTTAAACAAAGCGCACACCGTAGAAGTTCACGAGAATACCCCACATCCCGTCATTGCGGTTCTTCCCGAACAGGAATTAAACATAGAAAAAAAACGCTATGGCGGAACCATGCGCCTAGGAACATATAAAGCGGTTTTAAAAGAAAAAACACTTGTTCACGGAGCATACAAAAAATCACACGAATCAAAATCTTCAACCCTTAAATCAAAAGTTTTCAATTCAATTATTGATGAACGACACAGACACAGATATGAAGTTAATCCGGAGTATGTCGAGATACTCGAAAAAAACGGTCTCACTTTTTCAGGAACATCAGAAGACAAGCGCCTCATGGAAATCATCGAACTCCCAACAGAAATACACCCATTCTTCGTAGCCACACAATTTCATCCCGAATTCAAATCAAAGCCATTATCACCACACCCAATATTCGAGTCATTCATAAACGCCAGCATCGAATCAAACAAGATAAAATTGCACAAGACAAACAAATAATCTAAATCTGCCAGCCCAAACAAAAACCCCATAGCGAAACGCATGGGGTTCTGCAAACGTACGACATCATCGTAAAAAGTTTGTTGAAAAAAGGAACAATGAAGCAGACAAAACAAAAATACAAAAAACAAGAAAAAGGAAAGACACTGTTTCAGAAAAACGTTTACTAGAATAATCAGAAGCTCCGAAATACCAAACACCGATCACTGCCAACGCCGCTACAATCGCTTCAATCAAATATTCCGTTTTCATTTTTCTCTCCTTCTTTAATCAACGAAAAAAATAAAAAAGAGTCTAGTCGGGACCTTAGCACACACCACAAGGGAGCCCAAATCCTCCGTCAATGTGCGCGTTACCCGACTAGACTCAGCTAACCAAATATTACCACGCAGAAATCTTATGTCAATTAAAAACCCCTCGTCTCCGCAAACGCAGAAACGAGGGTGTGGCCTGACGTGCTTTGGCTAGACTTTCCAGTCTCAAGAGACTGGTCTCGGCAGGTCACGCACTTATAATAATAGCAATTTAAAATATATTGTCAATACCTGTTTTTTTTCATTAACTAGATCAATTAGTCGTTACATGTCGCATTTAACATTCCACAATCTTCAGTATTTAGTTTTCAGTTTCAAGTTTTCGGTTTTTAGTTGTAAGTCTTAAGTCTTAAGTTTTCGTCTTCGGTCATTAGTATTTGGAATTTATTTGTAATTTGGGATTTGGAATTTAATTAGGTCAATTAGATTAATTATCATGCCGAAGGCAGATCCTCCTCCGGAGGAGCAATTAGAAATTAGTCGTTAGTCTTCAGTTATTAGTTTTTAGTTGCTAGTTGCTAGTCTTTAGTTGTAAGTTGTAAGTCACATTGTTTTACATATAACATTTCACATGCCACAATATTGTTATGAACTTTCTAAGCAAAGCAAAACAATCAGCTATAAAAAATAAAACATGCATCCTTCGTGCTGGCTTCGACATACAAAATAAAAATGAAACACTCCGTCTCGAAGCCACTCTTCCCACACTCAACCTTCTTTTAAAAAATGATGCAAAAATTATTATTATCGCTCACCGTGGCCGACCAAAAAAAACATACTCTTTAGGAAAAAAAGTAAAAGCAAATAAAGACGAAACCCTCGCTGTAACACTTCCCTACTTTAAAAAAAATCTTAAAACCCAAATAACCCTCGTTTCAGATTTTAATCTCAAAACCCTTAAAGAAAAAATCAAAAAATCAAAACCTAAAACAATCTTCCTTCTCGAAAATATCCGACTTATTAAAGGCGAAGAAAAGGCAGACCCAAAGCTCGGCAAAGCCCTTTCAGAACTTGGAGATTTTTATATAAATGACGACTTTGCCGCAGCACACAGGTCAAACTCCTCAATAACAGAGATTCCAAAACACATACCATCCTATGCAGGTCTTCTTCTCGAAGCTGAAATAAACGCACTCAGAAGAGCAACCAGTAAACCCAAAAAACCGTTTGTTGTAATCGTAGGCGGAGCCAAAGTGCCGGAAAAAATTTCCGTTGTCGGAAAGCTACTGCCAACAGCCCAAACATTCCTCATCGGCGGCATAGTGGCTACAACATTTCTAAAAGCAAAAAACCTTGATATCGGCAAGTCAAAATTCGATAAAGAAATGATACAAGCCGCTCAAACTCTCGAAAAAAGTAAAAAAATAATTTTACCCGCAGATTATGTCGTTCACAATGACGAGATTCAGGACATAGGTCCCGGAGCAATAAAAATCTTCAGCACAGAAATTAAAAAAGCATCAACAATCCTCTGGAATGGCCCCATGGGACACTTTGAAGATAAAAGATTTAGAAAGGGTTCGGAAATGATTGCGAGAGCAATAGCAAAGAGTAAGGCATTTTCACTGATAGGCGGCGGGGAAACAACAGAATTAATTAGGGAATTAAAACTTCAAAAGAAGGTTGGCTTTCTCTCAACTGGAGGCGGAGCTATGCTCACCTATCTCGGAGGCGGAGCTATGCCAGCGCTAGAAGCTCTTGGATAAAAGGACAAATTTCTAATTGATCTAATTAACCTAAAAAATGAACAAGAAATTTGATCTTGAAGAAAGAACTGCAAGGTTTGGGGAAAATGTTATTAAATTCTGCAAAAAAATTCCCAAAACCCCTATCACAACACCACTGGTTACACAATTAATAAAATCCGGAACAAGTGTTGGCGCAAATTATTGTGAAGCAGATGACGCAGAAAGAAGAACGATTTCCGACATAAAATAGGAATCTGCAAAAAAAAAGCTAGGGAAAGTAAACATTTTTTAAGAATGATAAACACTACAAATCCAGAATTAAAAGATGAGCTAGTAATATTATGGCCAGAAGCAAAAGAATTAAATCTTGATTTCAATAAAATTTATCAACGATTAAAAGAAAAAAAGTAGTTTAGAAATTGGTTATTAGAAATTAGGTCAATTAGAGCAATTAGATTAATTTATGAAAAAAATTATCATTCTCTTCCATGGAAATTGTCACGATGGTTTCGGAGCCGCATGGGCAGCATGGAAAAAATTCGGCGCCAAAGCAGAATACATTCCAATCCTTCACAACGATCCTCCACCAAAAGGATTAAAAAACAAAAAACTATTTTTTCTTGATATCACCTATAAAGGTGAGATATTGGACAAAATAATAAAAGAAAATGACGTTACGATTATAGATCACCATGTAAGCGTAAAAGAAGAAATTAAAAAAGCTCCTAATCATGTCTATGGCGAAAAAAATTCCGGATCAGTTCTTGCGTGGCAATATTTTCATCCAAATAAAAAAGCACCATGGCTTCTTCGCTATGTTGAAGCAGGAGATCTCTGGGATTTTTCACTTCCAAATTCAAATGAGGTTCGTGTCGCTATAGAAACAAATCCTATGGAATTCAAAAAATGGAACAGGATGCAAACAGAAATCGAAAATCCGCAAAAAAGAAAGACATATATTATTCAGGGAAAAGCGATTCTTACATATAGAGATTCAGAGGTAAACGAACTCGCAAAAAACGCAGATGTAGGCATTTTCGATAAAAGAAAAATTTGGATTGTAAATTCAGCAACAGAAAGATCAAAAACAGGCGCAGTGCTCGCAGCAAAAAAATTTCACATAGCTCTAATCTGGAACAGAGTTGGAAACCAAATCAGAGTTTCTCTTCGATCAGATAGTCATGTTGACGTCTCAAAGATAGCTCAAAAATATGGCGGCGGGGGCCACAAACAGGCAGCAGGGTTTACCCTAGACGCCTCAAAACCCCTCCCGTGGAGATATGTCAAAAGAGAAAAGAGATGAGCGAAAAAAAGAAAAAAGGAATTTGATCATTATTTAAATTAATTTTAAACTTTACAATGTCATTTTCCATTTTGATTTTTCCATTTTAAACTATCCCTAATTCATTCTTCATAACTCATAACCCATGATTCACAATTCCCCTCTCATCATCTATACAGACGGCGGCGCCAGAGGTAATCCCGGTCCTGCAGCGATTGGATATGTTATTGGCGAAAAAACCTATGGCGAAGCAATAGGCTCCGCAACAAACAATATTGCCGAATACAGCGCAGTAATAGCAGCCCTCAAAAAAGCAAAACTTCTAATCGGAAAAGACAAAGCAAAAAAAACCGATGTTAAAGTCAACATGGACAGCGAGTTAGTTGTCCGCCAAATGAACGGAGAATATAAAATCAAAGAACCAGAACTCCAAAAACTATTCATTGAAATCTGGAACTTAAAACTCGACTTTAAGTCTGTCTCCTTTTCACATATCCCAAGAGAGCAAAACCGCGAAGCAGACAGACTTGTAAACGAAGCTCTAGATAAAGAAAAATCAAAGTTGTTTTAATAAAATACTGCCTACGTCATAAGACGCAGGCAGCACTACCTCTCTCGCCGAGAGGCAAGGCTGAAGCGGGTTAGGCTTCAACGAGACGCTGGATCACCTCTCTTTCAACGAGACCAAGGTTGCTTTTTAGACGAACCATAGGCGTCTCCTTGTCAAGAAGCGAATCCACATTTCTGTTTGAGCAACAGAAATGCTTCAAACAAAATTATAGCATAAAATAAAAAATCACCTCGTCTTCGACTTTTTCAAGTCAAAAACAAGGTGAGTATTCCGTTTGACTGCTTTAAAAAGCTAATCAAACCGATTTATCAAAAAACGAATCAAAAAAAACAGAGTCACTACCAAAACTGCAAACAAAAGAAAAACGAGAACAAAAACCATTCCGAAAGACATCGATTTTTCTCCTCAAAAAAAGCGAGACATACACCTTCACTCTATGTGTGAATCTTCCTCCCAATATTTATCCTTTAAAGAGTTAAGGAGCCAAAGAACAATACCCATCAAGACCACTAAGACTGAACCTACAACAAACTCCATAAGACACCTCCAAAAAAACCAATCAACAATATAATGAATAGAAATATATAAAAAGTAAAGTAAATAACAAAAAACCGCTGGAAATTCCAGACGGTTCTTTGTTGTCGGTAGCCTATAAGCCGGATTCTGTTTTACCTCGCCGAAGATCTAGCGAAGGCGGATTTTATCTCGCCCGCAAAACTTGGATAGATAAACGATAGCCATCTATCTAGCCCTGCAATTACTCACAGGGTCAAGCGACTCTTTCTCCCGCTTCGCGGGGGAACACGGTCTTGCACTCAGTAAGGATTTAGCCGTTTCATCCTTCAATTTCGCTCAGGGCAAGCTTCCTGTTATTCACAAAAAGCATAGCATGATGAGCTTATATGAAGGTTATCCCGCCTTATGTGGGACTCCATATCTTTTCAAATATGGACGTCACTGCTCGCACCTCGCCCCCCCACCTGCGCGGGGGGTGACGGCCGTTAGCTCCGACGCTTCAATAAATAATCATCAAAGAAGTCGGAGTCCGAGCCTTTTAAAACATCGGACCGCTACCTTTTTATCCCGCCTTCGCGGGAGAGTGTCCGGACTTTCCTCTATTACTTGCCCAAATCCGCAACTAGCAGAAAGACAAATAACAGCGACTATCCAGCTACCGACAATAGAAATATAGCATATTGACAAAATACTGTCAAATATGCTATAAAAGATGTGCGTCTGACCCTTAACAAAAGAAAATGAGGTAGAGGTGTTTTTAAAAGGTATTGGTTTTATTGCTCTTATTTCCCTCGCGCTCATCGGTTTTAGGGGAGGGGCATCAAGCATCCTTCCCGCTGTAATGAAACCGGAACGCAAGGTGGCGGCAGAAATCTCTGCCTACTGCCCTTGCTCAAAGTGCTGCGGACCGTTCGCCGATAGGCGAACCGCGGTTAACTGGAGTGCATGGAATCAAACAGGAGTCGCCGCCGACTTCGATCTCATCCCCAAGGGGACGAAGATCGACATCCCCGGCCTCGGAACCCGCATCGTAGACGATACGGGTCCGTGGGTAAGAAAATTTGGCCCACGCGGAGAAATTCGTCTGTGCGTCCGTTTCCTTACACACAAGGAAGCCGTCGAGTGGGGTAAAAAAACCCTCCCCGTCACCATTCACTAGAACTACAAGGCCCCGCACCGCGGGGCCACAACTCTAAGCAAAATCAATTACCATTTCAATAATTCTTAATTCATTATTCATTATTCGTAATAACAATCGGCGTTCTCGTAAACTCTCTCGCAGTTATATACCCAAGCCCGAAACTCAAGGTACTTACAAGAAAAAACAAAACAAAAAAGAAAACTTTTTTTCTATGCTTTTCAAAAAACTCACTCATATAATCAAATATATCTCTAGGAAAATAATTTTATTCATATATTTGTTCTTTATTTTAAAACTAATCAATTTTAAATTTTAAACTGTAATTTTGATTTTTAAATTTTTATTTTTTAATTTTAAAAGTACTTCTCCCAAATATGAAACAGCTCTTTAGTAGCTCGTATATCCCCCACATTATATTTAGCAATATCTAAAAATTTTCCCTCTTCAAAAAGTCTCGCCACATCATCACCATTCACACCATCTTCTTTAGGGCTTTTTATCCCAAACGCCCTGCACCACAAATGCATCCCTCCCTTCCTTCTAACAGCACCATAAAAAGAAAACTGATCAAAAAGATCAACGTGAACCGCGCCAGAATTTTGATATGACAAATACCTGTTCTGCATAAGGTTTACGGTTGGTTTAATACCATGCACCGCAGATTTCACAATAAGAAAAGGCACATCAAACGCCCTACCATTGAATGTAACAAAGACATTTGCATGTTCTGCTATCTCCCAAAACTTTTTTAAAATCTTCTCTTCGGTCATCGCCTCAAAAGTTATTCCATCCTCCTCAACTCTTTCATGTGGTTTTTCCGGCGACTGAAAATATACACCTCCTTTTTGAGAATCGATATCCATGACCCCCACAGCAACAACCTGTCCGGTAAGTGGCGAAAACCCTAATCCATCTTTTAAGTCACGGAGAAGTCTTTCTTTATCAGACTCATCCCCATCATCCCTTACTAGTGAGTGAGTAAGTACATCTTTGGTAATTTCATCAATATTATCAAAATTTTCCCCTACGGTTTCGATATCAAATGCGATTCTTTTCATAGTTGACATATGTGCTTAATTTTACTAGTATTTTAGGCAAATGTCACCAATATCATATCGGTGCGTTAAGACTTAGGTCAATTAGAAATTAGGTTAATTTATTATTAGGTATGGCACATACAAAGTCAGGAGGATCTACAAAATTAGGTAGAGATTCGATATCAAAACGACTTGGCGTCAAGGCAAATCACGGTGAAAAAGTAAACGCCGGAGAGATTATCATTCGTCAAAGAGGCACTCGCTACATCCCAGGAAAGAACGTCGGCAGAGGCGAAGATGACACCCTTTATGCTAAATCAGCTGGTACAGTAGAATTCCTCTCAAAAAAGAAAACAAAATTCGATGGCTCGAGAAGATATATAAAAGTTGTTACTGTTTTGCCTCAACAGAAATAGTAACCGACCCTGTAAGTCCCCGACCAAAATCAATGATCGCCCGATGGTTCCCCAAGGAACGTATCGGGCGTTCTAGTTTTACGCTTCCACCCTCAAATCCTAGCTGTTCTAAAAGCTCTTCAACGTCTTTTGATTTTATAGAATCAAATATTTCCCCCTTAGACCCAACTGCAAGTTTCATGACAATTGGCGAAGTTTCGAGACGAAGCATCTGCTCCTTTACTGTACTCACAAAACTCTCTTCATTGCTATCGCTCTGCTTTTTCAAAGCAGATGTTTGGGAATTCAAAGGCGCAGCAAGTCCTTTTGGAAAAAGGAAATTTCTCGCATAACCATCTGAAACATCCCGAGTCTCCATCTTCCTACCAACTCCTTTCACATCTTTTAAAAGTAACACCTTCATAACCTACTTCTTTCCGCTTACAATCTCAATGGCTTTATCAAGTTGCGGATCAGTTCCGTCTTTAAGATTATCCTCAGTAAAAGGTACTTCGTAATCTGGTTTTAATCCATTTTTCTCGATAGCCTGTCCATTCGGCAAAAGCCAATTTGCAATCGTTATTTTCAGGTTTGAGCCATCGCTCAAAGGATCGAGCTCTTGAACAGTTCCTTTTCCAAAACTAGTCTCCCCTATAAGCTGAACACCTCTCTGGTCACGGAGAGCTCCGGCAAGTATTTCAGAAGCAGAAGCGGAACCACGATTAATAAGCACAACCATCGGAATGTCCTTAAGCGCACCGCTTCCAGTAGTTCGGAAAGTAAGCTCGGGATCAGAACGGAACTGCTCTTTCACCACAACAGAACCTTTCTCAAGGAACCACCCGGCAAGATCAATTGCTGTCTGCAAAAATCCTCCGGGGTTATTTCGAAGATCAAGGATTATTCCATTAACATGTTTTGATACAGCGAGATTGACCACATCGCGAAAATCTCTTGAGAGATTTCCATTAAATGTATAAATCGTAACGTAGAGCAAATTTCCATCAATAATTTTCGAATCAATATTTGGTATCTTTATTTCCTCACGTTTTATAGAAATATCTTTTGGCCCGGGCCATCCGTCACGATAAATTTCGAGCACTACAGCCTCACCCAGTGGGCCTCTTATCTTTTTTACCGCATCATTAACTGTAATTCCTCGTGTAAACTCCCCATCAATTTTTAGAATTTGATCCCCACTCTCAAGACCGGCTTTCTCTGCCGGAGATGCCTTAAGTGGCGCGACAATAACGATTTGATCGTTCCGAACACCAATCTCAGCGCCTATCCCGCCAAAATGACCATTAATATCTTCGGAAAACTTTTCCGCCTCACCATTATCACCTCGTAGTAGAATCGTATTTTGATCTCCAAAAGAACCGGCTACTCCGGCAATAGCCCCATAGAGCATATCCTGTTCCGATACATTAGCTCCCTTGATATGAGTATCCTTCAGTTTTTTCCAAGCCTCCCAAAAAAGATTAAAATCAAGCGAACTTTCGTTAGCTGATGGGTTGCTGATACCCTCCAAAACAAGTTTTTCTGGGTATTGCCTCCCGACTTTATAACCAACAAAATAAGCGCCTCCTAAAAGCGCGACTGATAAAATAACGACTGAAAAAAGCTGGATAAAACGTCCTGAAAAAATGCGTTTAAAGTTCATGTGAAAAAAATAAGCATCTCAGACACTCTTAAGAATACTACATGAAAATAACGAATGTAAAGCCATGAATAATCTTGTAGGAAAGAGTGCCAACTGATACCATTCAAGAGGACAAATGAAGAAATTTAAAGCATGAAACCGTTTGAAAGAGAAGGAGAGGAATACTTTAAAACCCTTAAAGACCGAGGAAAAACATCAAAAGTCCATCGTTCTTATCAGCTTATAGGGCTGGAAATTGCGGACATATTGAGTGACAGAGGCCATAAATCTCTATATATCAAAATGGCAAAAGAAATGGATCAAAATCGTCTTTTAGAAATCGCAAAAAGTGTTATAGAACGAAAAGATGTAAAAAATCCGGGAGCCTACTTCATGCGTCTTATTGAAATAGAAAAAAGTGGAAAAAACAAAAAAGTATGAGTGTTCTACCAATTTTAAAAATTGATGACAAAAAAGAAGAATCTTTTTTACGAAAAAAAACCAAAACAGTTGACATAGACAACCTAAATAAAAAAGAGATGCGCGATTTAATAAAAAAAATGCGCGCCACAATGAGAGATGCTGACGGAGTTGGTCTTAGTGCAAATCAAATAGGGCTCGATATGAGTCTATTTATCGCCGAGCCGCCGATCGACGAAACTGGTACAAAGCCAAAATTTTACGTAATTATTAATCCTGAAATTGTAAAAAAATCAGGCGAGTTAGATGTAATGGATGAAGGGTGTCTAAGCGTCCCGGAAAGGTTCGGGCCAGTAGAAAGAGCCGACAAAATAACGATCTCCGGCTTTGACCAAAATGGTAAGAAAATAAAAATCAAAGCATGGGGTTTCCTAGCTCGCATATTCCAGCACGAGATAGATCACCTAAACGGAAAACTTTTTATAGACCACGCAAAAAAAATACGCAAACGTGACAAAGATAAATAATTCAGAACTTGTTTAATCCATGATTCACGATCCAAAATTCATATTTTTCGGAACTCCCCGCTTCGCAGAACTGGTTCTAAAAGAACTTCTAGACGCAAACCTTCTACCAGGAGCTGTTATTTGTAATCCCGATCGTCCGGTAGGTAGAAAAAAAACTATAACCAAACCGGCAGTAAAAAGACTGATAATCGAAAAAGAATTCGAAAATAAAATAAAAATCCTTCAACCGGAAAACTCACAGGAAATTCTGACAATATTATCAGGCATTTCAAAACCCGATATCGCTATCGTAGCCGCTTATTCAAAAATCTTACCCGCAGACATCATAAACCTACCAAAATTAGGCACATTAGGAGTTCACCCCTCGCTTCTTCCGAAATATCGAGGCGCTTCACCTATCCAATCCGTCATTTTAAGCGGTGAAAAAGAAACCGGAGTAACAATATACAAACTCGATGAAAAAATGGATCACGGCCCGATACTAGCTCAAGAAAAACAAACACTAAATGGAGATGAAACTTATCTGGACCTTGAAGAAAAATTGGCAATTTTAGGCGGAAAACTTTTAGTAAAAACCATACAAGACTACACGTCAGGCAACTTCGAGTTAAAAGAACAAGACCACAAAAATGCTACTTTTACCAAAAAAATATCAACCGACGACGCATTTATTGATGAAAGCGACTTAATGTCAGCCCAAAATGGAGAAAATGCAGAAGAAATATATAGAAAAATCAGAGGTTTCAACCCAGAACCGGGCGCATGGACTATCAAAAACGGCAAAAGAACAAAACTCCTCGAAGCAAAGATAATAGACAAAAAGCTTGTCTTAACCCTCATTCAAGAGGAAGGTAAAAACCCTCAAAAACCCTTATAAAATATAGGTGTTTTACCACACCTATTGACAAACATTTTAAATAAAAGTACGATATACAGCGGAACATATAAATATAAGTGGCGCCCAATATAAGGAGAAACGCCTTCACCTAGCGCAAAACGCAAGAAGTCCTAGCGGCTTCTCGCAGGCAAGCCTAAGGTAATGAGCTCGCCTGCCGCATTAACCTTTACCTGCGCTTTCGCGCGCGTCAAAAGGAGGTGTGCCTTCGAATAGCACAGAAACAACCCCACCGACCCGTTCGGTGGGGCTCTTTTTTTATTTAAATAATTTTAAAAATCTTTAGTCATCAAGCTACCGTCGCTACCCACTAACTCACCTAATTTCTAGTGGCTTAAATCAGTTGTAAGTTGTCAGTCCGAGCGAATCGAGGTCACAAGTCGCACCGAAGAATTTCCTTCTCCCATTTAATCTTAAGTCATAAGTTTTAGGCCATTAGGTCGTAAGTATTTGGAATTTATTTGTAATTTGGGATTTGGAATTTAATTAGGTCAATTAGAAATTAGATTAATTAGTAATCTTTTATTCCCATAATTCATTATTCTTAATTCATAATTCATATTTAAGGTATAATTAACTCGTGAAGAAAATTTTAAAAACATTCGCTTTTTTCCCCCTTTCCCTCATCGCTCTTCTCTTTTTTATCCTGAGCGTAATCGAAGGACCTCTCATCGCTCATGCCCATGGCTCTCCCTTTCTTGAATTTGCGCCGGATATTTCCGACCGACTCAAAGTTTCAGATGTAGCAACGCCTGCGCAGGAATTTCAGCCCAAAAACGACTTCTTAGGAGCATTCGATCTCTGGGTAGATAACGAAGGATCAGCAGGTTCTGCAACCTTTGAAATCATTGACCAAAATGGATCCGTTGTTGCAAGAAAAACACAAACCATTCCCCACCTACCAGCTGTCTGGAGCGGAAATCAAATTCACGTTGACCTCGACAATACCATTAGTATTTCAAGCGAAGAAACATACAGAGTCCGCATAGTAAGCGGCCCACCACAACTCTATTTATACTACGCAGACAAAACCCAACTTCTACAACACAACACACTCTATTACTCAGAATATTTTATAAGATCCGCATGGCTTGGAAACACAGAACAAAATTTTGCATTTAAAATAATCATCTACGAAGTTGAAGACACCGCTCCGCCTATTATCACAAACGCAACCACAACGGAGGTAAATTACTACACAGAAAGAATAGAATTTAACGCAAACGAGCCAATTGATTTTAAAATAGATTACGCGCCAATAGACGGAGAGGAAAAATCTACAAGTTATACCGGAACATTTCGAGTATGCGAGCCAGTTGCCTGTGGCGCGAATCTCACAGTCGAACCAGGTAAAAAGACATATGCCTATACGATCACCGCAAAAGATGAATGGGGAAACGAAGGGACAAAGGTAGGCACGTTTATTAGCCCACCATCTCCACCTACCCCAACGCCAGACCCGTCAGCCTCACCAGACACAACACCCGGAGCCACAACCACACCAGAATCAACATATTCTCCATCACCAGACCTAACTCCTCCAACAATCACAAATTCCCGCATCATCGACTTAACTTCAAACAGCGTACGCATAAGCTGGACAACAAACGAAGCCGCCACAAGCAAACTTTATATATACAAAGGAAATACTTTAATAACAACCGAAGAAGACGCAACTTACGAACTCGAACACTTACTTGGCACTTCAAATATACTAACGCCAAAAACTTCATATACCGCAAAACTCGAAAGCAAAGACTCGAGCGGAAACATTGGAGCAACCTCCTTCAGCTTTCTCACAGAAGAAGTTGATTCCGACAATCAAAATAACAATAACAAAAAACAGCCCAACGAAGACGAAGATGTTTCGCTTTCTCCTGAAAATGGCGGCACGCTTACATGGAACACAAAAGAAGACCCACCGGAAGGTTTTCGCATAGATATTTTTGACGAAAATAATCACTATATCGGACAAAGAATCCTTTCAAAAGACAGCCGAGGATGGGAACTCGATCTCCCACCAGGAAATTACAAAATCGTTCTCTACAAAGATGAAGGCGAATATTATGAAAAAGTAGGCAAATTTCTCTCAATTAAAGTGAGCGGAAATATTTACGGAAAGTTTAAAAAACAAATATATTTTGGAATCGCTGGCATGTTGGTACTCACAGGTATAGCAAGTTATATTTGGAATAAAAAACGCTACCCAAAACCAAAAAAGAAAAAAATGGAGACAGAGAAAGACACAACCTACGAAGCCAACCGCCCATACTAGTAATGCCAAATGTAAAAAGTAAAAAGCACACTGTTTAAATAATTAAAATCACATTTTACATGTCACATCAAACATATCGCTAATGTATCTCCTCCCACGAAATCGTCTCATATTCGTCAGAAGTGAGCGGAAATCCTGGCGGAGGCCCGAATAAAAGGTTTGCATCATATATCAGGTTTCTGTTTGCATATCCCGAACAATAAATCCCACCACATGACCAGCTAAACCCATACCTCTCATTTGTCCCAATCATTCCATAAAGTGTAATAGTGTCCCTATATGCTTCCTCGCCACAGTAATTTTGATTACCGCTTGGAGCTTTATAATAATATCTTCCAACACGTCCATTCTTTGCGATAATAGCTCCGTCAATTCTTAAATCATCCTCGCTATAAAGACCAACATTTATGTCATTCTGCGCAATAAGGCCAATAACATCAGTGCCATCATAATTTGTATAAAGCAGATCATGATTAACATTGATACTTGTCTGAGTCCCAGGATTTTCAGGAAATTTCGCGGATGCAACAGTAATTCTTTGTCCATCAATCTGCCCGCTAACCCACAAAAAATCCTCAACAAAGATTAAACCATTATTCGGCATTGGATACGTTCCAACAGATGTCGTTGCATTAATACTCCAAATCCCCCAGTCATTATCACTGATTTGGTCAGAGCATCCGTTTGGCTTACGCTTGAGATCTGTAGCTTTTGAAATAGTATATGTGTCATCAGGATGAAAAACTATTTCATATCCGTGTGTACCAGAATCTGGGTAATAAGCCCCATTTGTTTGCGCATCAGTTTTAATCTGCGCAAGGTCAGCAGCAATACCAGTAAAATCAATTGCGGGCACAGGAAAATCTCTTCCAGCCATAAACACATCCGGCCTATTTGGAACTGGCGAGGGTGGAAGAGGATCGGCAGGATCTACGTGAGTATGCACGCCAAAATCATACTGCCCCGAGTGATCTGGGTCATTATAAGAAGCAACCGCGCTAGTAATAATATTGTGCGCAATACCGTCAAAGCGAATTCCCCCGTTTGAATGAATCGGCCCAAAAACTTCAGTTCCTTCGCCAAATCTCATTGTGTCATTTGCCGCAACAGCAAATTTTGCAAAAGAAGATATGCCGAGCTTAGCTTGTATAGTTCTCGATACAGACGCATCCGAATACAACCTTCCAGTCGAAGTAAGCGTAACAATAGTTGTACCAGAAAGCGGTTCAACAGAAAGCTCTATTTCCCCAATCTGTTCCCCATCCTTATCATAATAAGGCAAAGTATATGGCCCTGGCTGGCCCGTTCCATTTGTATAATCAGTCGGATCATGTGCAAGATGCCACCTATAGTATTCAATCCCCGCCTCCGCTACTTGAAACGCCTGTTCAGAGTTATACGCTCGAAATGTAGAGTTTATGCTATAAAGCGCAAGGTTAATCAGAACCGCAATAAAAACTACTGCCAATGCAGACAAAACAAGTGCTTGAATTAAAATCTGCCCACCCTGTCCACCATTAAAAGCAGTTTTTAGTTTTAAGTTTTTAGTTTTAAGTTTTATATTCATTCTCCTGTTCTTAAATTTCTCAAATTAATTTGACTGGAAACAGTTATAGGTGGCGGTGGAAGTAGCGGATTATCATCAACAATTAAAGAGATCTTAACTAATCGAACATCTGAAGGAACGACTGGATCAGCAAGAGGCGTAGAAGTCCCTTTATAATCAGAACCAAAATACGAAAATATCGGAGTCGAAGTAGCCGCAATATGTTTTAATATGGGTCGCAGAGATTCAGAAGCTGTCGAGGTGCTATACGTCAAAGGGTTACCTTCTGGCTTTATTATACTCTGCATAAGAGTATCGCCCTGTAGAAAATAATGAACACGTTCACGATAAGAGTCAGAATCAACATTGCTATAAAAAGCAAATGAATTGGGTTCAGTTATCTCGAGCGCAAACCCACCCACATTTGATTGCCCCGCAGATCTTACTTGTGGAGCAATTATTGTCATAGCAGATTGAGCATCTCTATAAGCAATAAACGAATCATTTAGAAAACCATTTACAGAAAAAATATCCCTCTGAAGCGTTATAAGTACACCGGATAACACCGCCAAAATTGAAAGACTTATTAAAAGCTCGATTAAAGTAAATCCCTGCTTTGATTTAATAAATTTTTTCATATTAAGAAGAAGGATCTAAAAATACCTCAATCTCCTCCCACGAAGAACCAACCGTAATTGTTTGAGAGTAAGAATCGTAACCGGAATGGGAAACGTCTAAAGTATAAGACCCCGAAGACAAACCGTGAAAAAACGCCTGCCCTGGTGGAACACATTCTGAAGCGTATGTTAAAGTCACATCAGAAACATTTGGCGTAAATGAAGTACTAGCTGTAGAAAGATAAATTTTATATTTAAAATACCTATCACCATTATGATCTGTATTTATATCAGGTGATGTAGTTGTATAAAAAGTATTTGAAGTCCCATCAGGTCCCAAAAAATCCCAACTCAAAGGTGAACTAGTTGTAGCCGTTGCGATTTGGATTTTTAGCGGATCCGAGCCGGTATCAGGTGACTGATTTGTTGGGTTATAAGAAATAGTATAAAAAGTACTATCAGAACCCGTATCAAAAGTTGACGATGTTAAAAATCCCGAACTTACATATGTAGTCGTCGAAACCTGATTTAAAGTAAGATCTCCAACAGGGTTGTCGACAGATATATTACCATCCTGACTCTCATATCCTGTAAGATCTCCAAAGTCAGCCTGTCCTGACCCTCCCGACCAATCAGTCTGATTAAATGAACCGCGTCCTGTAGTTATTGTCTCATCGTACCCGCTTTTTGTGAGATTAACTACTGTATTTGCGATTGGGAGCAAAGTAACAGAATCCTTAACAGTTACAAGTAGTGCCTGCGGGTCTTTAGGCTGGACAACGATTTTGAAATCCTGAGTCGAATTTGGTAAAAGGTTTAGCGGTATATTTGGTATTGTACCCGCTACATCATACGAAGAATTACTAAACGACATAGAGTACGCGTCCCACTCAAGATTTGAAACAGTTCTAGTTCCACCACTTCCTGTGGTAAAACCGTTTGAATATTTCAAAATATCTGGAGTGGTTCCAATAAGCTTTGCGCCAGAAAGAGTGAAGTTTATACTTCCCACCGGCGAACACGACTCCGTAAGACTCGAAACACCAAGAGTGCTTACACGATCGATAGCAAAAGTAACACTAGTAACTTGACCGGTAGCAACAGTAACCGGAAGTTTTACAGGGTTTGGTACCGAAACACTCGGCTCATATGTTTGATCCGTAGAATAACCCGTCTTTGAAACAGTAATGTCATATGTCTGACTCCCTGGCGGAACATCAATGAGTTTCAGATACCCATCAGAATCTGTCTCATCCGTAAGATCAATTTGGGGCGTTGATGACGCATTTACAACGTGAACCTTTGCACTCGGTATACCTATCCCATTTGCATCAATCGCTTGAATAAAAATCGCCCCGTTTGAACCAGTAGACTCAAGACTCCTCGGTGCAACCCGACCGGTAAAATTAAATATCTCTGGTCTATCACAGTTTGCGCAATTAAGTTCAAGTGAAACAAGTTTATAGTCTGCAGGCGAAGTATCGTTTGGCGCGCCACCAATAGTTCCATCAAACGGATCATCTACATTACGAATTGTAGTAGTGAGAGTAAAAGCATAATTATCCCTATAAAATATCTGAACAGGTGGCACAACTCCTGAAGGCACGCCGCCAACAACACCAACATCCGAATACGGCATGTTCCTCAAAACCTCTATCTGTTCATTTGCGATAGATGCCGCTGCAACTTTTTGCCTCGAACTCGTAAGAAGTGTGAGAACAACCGAAAAACCTTGATACAAAACAAGGCCAATAACAACTAAAAGCGCTACCCCAATAACCGTCTCGAGAAGTGATAATCCTTTGAGACGTTTTTTTTCAAGCAACGGCAAAACGGCATGCTTTCTCATGCCTCTTAAGTTTAAAACGGATACGTAAAAAATGTAATGTGCATAGCTATTTCTAGTCGTCAGCTACCAGCTTTAGTCTTTAGTTATAAGTTTTTAGTCTTCAGTTGTAAGTCCGTCTACCTCACACTTCTCGTAAGTTCATATATCGGCGTAATAAACGAAAGCGCAATAAATCCTACAATACCACCCATAAATATAAGTAAAATCGGTTCAAGTATCCCAGATAGATTTTTTACAAAATCATCCAGTTCGTTCTCGTAATATTCAGAAAGATAAAAAAGATTCTCTGTAAGGTTTCCGGTATTTTCACCAACCTCAATCATATTAACCAAAGTTGGAGGAAATCTTTTTGAGTCATGTTCAAGATATTTAGAGAGAAACTCCCCCTTTCTTACAGCCTCACCCGCTTTTTCAAGCTCTCTTTTATATACAAGGTTATTTAGAGACGCCCCTGAAACCGAAATCGCCTCGATTATCTTGACACCAGATTTTAGCAAAAGACCAAGAGTCCTCGCAAAGTTAGCCATATTGTAATTAATTATGGAATGACCAAAAACCGGCACATAGAATAACATTTGATGATAAACATACCGAATCGCTTTAATGGATAGGGCAAAACGCACAATTATAAATAAAGTAATTGCTCCAACAAGTAACCAAATTCCCTGATTTGTAACCACGTCAGATACCGCAATAAGAATCCTCGTCGTAAGAGGCAACTCTGCGCCAAGAGAGTTAAATAGCGGAAGGATTTTAGGGAAAACAAAAAGTATCATAGAAGTCGCAATGACAACCGTTGCAAATAAAATGACCATCGGGTAAACCATCGCCCCCTTCACTCGCTTTCTAAGAGTGGCTTTCTTTTCAAGTTCAACACCAAGATAAAGAAGGTTTTCCGGTAAAGTTCCGCTTACCTCCGCAACCTTAATAATATTTATAAAAAGATCTCCAAAAACTTTCGAATATTTTGCAAGACTAGCAGAAAGAAAAACACCCTTATTAGTGTCATCAATCAAAGTCTCAAGAATTTTTTTGAAATTCTTGTTTTTTGTCTGTTGTGCAAACATTTTAAGACCATTAACCAATGGCACCCCAGCTTTCAGAGTGAGTGAAAGGTTTTTTGTAAAAAGTATTTTTTCTTGTAAAGGAACTCCTGAAAACAATGACATACAAAGTAAAAGTTTTTAGTTTTAAGTTTTTTTAATCACTCATGAAACACCCTCAACACCTCCTCAATTGTTGTAATACCCTGCTTTACCTTATCGAGTCCATCCTCAAGCATTGGTATCATCCCAGCTTTTATAGCTGCATCACGAATCACAGAAGCGTCAGCTCTTTTCATTATAAGCGATCTTGTCTCTTCGCTGATTTCCAAAACCTCATGTATTCCAACCCGACCTAAAAATCCCGTCTTACCACATTTATTACATCCCAATCCAACAGAGAGATCCGGTAGGTTTTGCAAAAACGAGTCCGGCACAGTCCCTCTTAGTGATTCGATCTCCTCCGGTTTTAGTGTTCGCTCCGCCCTACACTCATCACAGAGCTTACGCACCAAACGCTGACCAATAGCAACGTTAATGGTTGAAGCAATAAGGAACGGCTCAACGCCCATATCAAGAAGTCTCGGAAGTGTAGTCGCGGCGTCATTTGTGTGAAGTGTTGAAAGCAGTTGGTGACCTGTCATAGCTGCATTTACAGCAATAGACGCCGTCTCATTGTCACGAATCTCACCCACCATGATGATATTCGGGTCTTGCCTCAAAATAAATCTAAGTCCCTCGGCAAAAGTTAATCCGGTTCTCGAATGAACCTGTACTTGATCAATACCCTCAATAGAATATTCAATCGGATCTTCGATTGTGATTATCGAAACATCTCTGGTATTTAATTGTCCAAGTATCGAATAAAGCGTAGTAGTTTTACCAGATCCAGTAGGCCCAGTGGCCAAAATCATTCCATAAGGCTTCTTCATTGCCTTTTTTATCTTCTCGAGATTCGATGGAGAAAAACCCAACCTATCAAGTGTAAATCCTTGCGATTTACCAGACAGTAAACGCATCACGCAGTTCTCTCCATAATAAGTTGGAGCAACCGAAACACGAACATCGACAAACTCCCCTTCCTTAACCTGTAACTTAAAACGACCATCCTGCGCCGCCTGATGCTCGTCAGTTCTCATACCGGAAATAATTTTTATACGGGTAATAATCTCTGACTGCAGTTCCTTTTTAAAATTGAAACTATCGTGAAGAACACCGTCGATTCTAAATCGCGCGATTATATTATGTTCAGCAGGATCAATGTGTATATCAGAAGCTCTTGCTTCATAAGCATTTAAAATAAGCGAATCAACAAGTCGTATTACCGAAACAGCCGTCTCCGGAACCGAGCCTTTTTCGCCTACACCAGCATTTGACGCCTGCCCTCCATGCTGTGAATTCTGATTTTCCTGTTTTTCACGAATAGCCATAAGTTAATGCCCTAAGTATAGCAAGAAGTAGGTAAATTGGTAATAAGTCATATAGAATATACGTATTACCTTTATGAAAACACAAAAAATTCTCTGGAAAACATTCCTTCTTGCAAACTGGCTAATCATAGGCCTTTTTTGGTATCAGGGATCTGGTAACCTCTTTAAAACAGGAGATTCAGGCGGTATTTTTTTAGCGCTTGGACGACTAATGGGCTTGTCAGCCGTTTATATGATCCTACAGCAGTTCTTTTTTATGGGTCGTCTCCCATGGTTGGAAAAAGTTTTTGGTTTGGATAATCTTGTAAAACTTCATCATAAAAATGGAAAATGGGGACTCGTTTTTTTGTTATTACACCCAATAGCCATTATCGAAGGATACAGACTGGGCTCGGGCTTGAGTTTTTTTAGCCAATTCGGAAGCTTTCTAACCAACTACGACGACATATTAAATGCATTTATCGGTCTCTCACTTTTTGTTATTGTCGTTGGCCTTTCATTCACGATAGTACGTTCACGACTCCGATATGAAACATGGTATGGAGTACACCTACTCGCCTATTTCGCGGTGTTTTTTTCGTTAGGGCATCAAATAAAGCTTGGACACGATCTTCTCGCAAGTAAAATATTCTACAGCTACTGGATAGCGCTCTACTCGACGGTATTCGGAATACATTTTATTTTCCGCTTTGCTCGCCCAATATGGCTCTTTAAAAAACACGAGTTCCGAGTAAGCCGTATTGAAAGAGAAGCTCCACACACCGTATCGGTTTATATTAGTGGAAAAAATATGGATTCGTTCAAAATAAAATCAGGACAATTCATGATTTTCAGATTTCTCACAAAAAAATTCTGGTGGCAGGCACACCCATTCTCACTTTCCATGGTACCGAATGGAAAAGAAATCCGCATAACAGTAAAAGAACTCGGTGATTTTACTCGCCATGTAAAAGATCTCAAAATCGGAACAAAAATTATCATCGATGGCCCATATGGCGTATTTACCAATCTATTTGCCGTACAAAATAAAGTTCTTATGATTGCAGGAGGTATAGGTATAACACCCATTAGATCTCTTATGGAAGAAATGCTAGAAAAAGGAAAAGACGTTACACTTCTCTACGGCAACAGAACCGAAAACGACATTGTATTTAAAAAAGAATTAGAAGAGTTAAGCAAAAAATACGGCGCCCGTATCACACATATAATAAGTCACGACGAATCACACGCAGGAGAAAAAGGAACCATAGACAAAGAAAAAATCAGCCGCCTCGTACCCGACATAGCCTCAAGAGAAGTTTTTCTCTGCGGACCGGCACTCATGATGGAGTCCGTTATAAAACATCTCAAAGAACTCGGCACCGAAAGCCAACTAATCCACTACGAAAAATTTGTGCTATAGAAAAACCGCATCCCCTCCCCGGAATGCGGTAAAAAACAACCTATTCATCCACTAATAAAGTCCATGCCCTCGCATTATATTTCTTATTAAACCAGGATGAAGAACTCCTTTATGTCTTGCTCGAACATCTTTCCAAAAGCCCGCTCCCAAAAACAAGATTTCAGGATTCTGTCCAATCATCCTGATCATTACAACACGATCAATCCTACAGGTATTAATAAAAAAAGAAAAAGTCGACCCACTTTCATCCGCCTCTCTAAGAGCGGGTCTCCTTTGGTTTGACTCTACGAACGTTTGAGCTATTTTCAAAAGACTCGATTCAAGTTCTCCCGCTAGCTCCAAGTCCTGAGAAGCTTGAGTAAGAAAGCCTCTTTCCTTAAAAAGAAAAGCGACGCCAACCTTGTCACACTTCGTGCGTCGTAATTCTCTTATTTCATTAGACACCGCTGTAGTAAGTTGCAAAGGAATAGCCACATCCAATACATCGCCCCCAAAACATATCCAAAAATCAATCGCCAAAGCATCTGCAAGTGACAAGGTTTCGGTCCTATAGATTGCTTTTTTCCCAAGAGAAACACATTCCTCAAAAGAAGTCACATCATCCGCTCGTTCATACCCAAGACTCAAAAAAGAAGCTAGAAAATTCTCCTCCGCTTCCATCCCAAGTTGCATCAGATATTCATGATCGCAGTCGTTTCTAGTTCCATCATACAACACGGCAATCTCCCTTCACTTAAACATGTTATCAAGAGTTCAAAACTTTATTCAGCATAAATAAAACAGACACAATTGTCAAACCAACCCGCACAAAAAGTCTTTAGTTGTTAGTCGTCGGTTATTAGGCTCCAGTCGTCAGTTGTAAGTTGTCAGTCCGAGCGAAGCGAGGTCCTGAGTCGCACCGAAGGATTTCCTTTTCCTATTAGGTCATTAGTATTTGGAGCTTGTTTGTAATTTGGTGCTTGGAATTTAATTAAAAATTAGATCAATTAGTAATTAGAAATTAGTTTTAAGTTGTCAGTTGTAAGTTTTTAGTCTTTAGCTGTTTTACGCCTGTATCCTCGAAAAGAAATAACTTCCAATCCAGATAAATGCAAAAGCCACAATCCCCAACACAGCAAAATCAGTAGCCAAACCAAAATAAGAAAAGTTTATAAGCAAATGCCTCAAAGCATCAATTCCATATGAAAGTGGGTCAAATCTTGCAACGGTAGTAAGCGCTGACGGTAAACCCTGAAGTGGAAATAGTGCGCCCGAAAGGAAGAACAGCGGCATTATAAGAAAATTCATAATAAGTTGAAACCCTTGCATATCTTCCAAAAGCGAAGCTATGGCAGTACCAAGCGCTGTAAATAAAAGAGCCGTAAGAAACATCACAAGAAACGCTACCGGTACAAGAGACCACGCAAACGGACTAAAGCCAAAAAGCAAAGCGATAAGAAAAACAATTATTCCCTGAATAGTCGCCACGGTTGCGCCTCCAAAAGTTCGTCCAAGCATTATATTAAACCGCGAAACAGGCGCAACAAGAGTTTCTTTTAAAAACCCAAACTGCCTATCCCAAATTATCTCAATGCCTGAAAATATCGCGGTAAAGATAATACTCATACCTATAATACCAGGCGCAAGAAACTGTATATAATCCCCCTGTCCGGCTTTTTCAAAAATTGGTCCAAATCCATACCCAAGAGATATAAGATACAAAACCGGCTGCCCAAGAGAGCCGATTATCCTGGATTTTGATCTCACATATCTCTTAATTTGCCTAAGCCACAAAATATAAATTGTTTTCATAATTTAGAAAAAAAATTATCTTCTCTTTCCTCCGCCCCACATACGCCGCGCCATACGCATGTTATCAATTGATCCGGCTTCCTCATTGCGAATATTTTTCCCAGTAAGTTCCAAAAATGCTTCTTCTAGATTTGAAGCGTTTGTCTGCGATTTCAATTCAGCAGGAGTTCCAGATGCAACAATCTTTCCATGATCAATAACCGCTATCCTCTGTGCAATTCTGTCAGCCTCTTCCATGTAATGAGTTGTAAAGAAAATAGTAATCCCTTCTTTTGCATTAAGATCCTTAAGATAACTCCACATGTGATTTCTTGTCTGAGGATCAAGCCCAAGTGTCGGCTCATCCAAAAAAAGAATCTTTGGATGATGTAAAAGCCCGCGAGCTATCTCAAGCCTCCTCTTCATTCCGCCAGAAAAAGTTTTTACAAAATCATCACGCCTGTCATGAAGATCAACAAACTGCAAAAGCTCATGGATCCTGTCTCTCCTTATATATTTTGGAACATCATACAAAACACCATGAAGTTCAAGGTTTTCATATGCTGTAAGTTCGTCATCAAGACTAGGATCCTGAAAAACGATTCCAAATGAATGTCTCACGGCATCCGACTCCGTTAAAGGGTTGTGCCCCCCAAGAAGCATTTCCCCGCTTGTAGGACGAAGAAGCGTTGTCAGCATTTTTATAGTCGTAGATTTCCCTGCGCCGTTAGGACCAAGAAATGCAAATATTTCCCCAGGTTTAACCGAAAAAGAAACGCCTCTTACGGCGACTGTATCTCCAAACTCTTTAACTAAATTATTTACTTCAATGATATTCATAATATTGGGAAACAATAATATATTAATTTTTATCTTTATTCAAAAACTCAAAGACTCCATCCGCAATACCACGCGCAGAAAGCTCCGGATTTGAAACAATAACTCGCTGATCAAACGGACTTGTTATAAATCCTGTTTCAATTATTACCGCAGGAGTAAACGGATCCACAGCGTTTTGATACTTCCTCCAGTTAAACGCATAATAATTTTTCATCGAGTCTGTTATATTCGGGTCTCTCCTAAGGCCCGTCGCCTTTTCATAAGAATCATAAATTGCATCTTCAAGTTCCGGCGACTTCTCTTCGATACCCCTCAAAGGTGCAGACAGTTTAAAACCGGAAACAACAACGCTGGGATTACTATCAGCATGAATCGAAACAAACGCATCAGCTCTATAAAGCGGCGGTATTGTTGTAGGAAGCACATCAACAATCACCCCTTTTTCGCGAAGCATCTCCGCAGCAAGGCGTGCGATTTTAAGCACAACTTCCTGTTCTGTGGCTCCACCACCCCTCGCTCCAGTTCCATGACCATGAAGACCGGAGAGTTCTTCTGGCGCTTCATCACTTTTTAGGTGCCCCGCCTGAATTCCAACCCTAAAAGCCCCAACATGCCCTACTACATCTTGTGCGCCGCTATTATTTTCACTCATATTAAAAACAGTCCCCTGCACACCAAAAAGACCTACCCCAAGAGCAAAAGATGTAAATAAAAGAAGTGAATGTGGTTTCATAATTACCAATTTATCACCTGTCAAAATTGTTCTACAACTCCCCTAAATCCAACGTCTGATCAATCTTTATCTCCTTAACAAACTCTTTCATGTGACTCACCAGTATCATAGCTCCTTCGTATCTATTGAGAGCTGAAGCTATAACGGGAAGATGTCTAAAGTTGATATGGTTAGTAGGCTCATCGAGTATCAAAAGTCCGGGTTTTTGTAGTACTAGATAAGCAAAAAGTAAAAGACCCTTTTGTCCTTCAGACAATAAACCGATTTTTGCCTTGAGTAAATCCGAAGTAAACAAAAATCCCGAAGCAAGAGATCTAAGAAATTCATCAGTCATCCCATCTCCCGCAATATCAGCAAGAGTCTTATAAACCGTCGCATTAAAATCAAGCGTAGAAAAATCCTGCCTGTAGTAACCAATCTTCACGCCTGTAGCAATAACTGCGCCCTTGGCTTTACCACTTGCAAGTTGTTCAAGCAAAGTCGTCTTCCCGATTCCGTTAGGTCCGGTGAGGAGCAACCTCTCCTTTTTTTTAAGCTCAACTTTTACCTTCTTGGCAGTAGGTTTATGATTTTTTATAACCGAAACCGAAGACAATGTGATTATCGAACCGATAAGATCTTCTTGCGTGGGTATCTGAAAATTTCTTATTGTCCTGTCTTCTTGTCTTACATCTATAACATTCTCCTCCAGCTCGCCAATCTTTTCCTTCATCTTTCTCGCAACATCTCTCATATGACCTCCTTTTTGAGCAAAAAAGTTAGCCTTCTCTTTTCTTTCCTGTATCTCTTTTTGCAACCTCGCATTTTCCCTACGTTCACGCTCAAGTCTCGCAGAAATCTCACGAACCACATCAAAATAGTCACCTGAATATTGCTCAATCTTCTTTGTAAACACATCAAGATACAAAACGCCATGAGTAAAAGAATTCAAAAAGTCCGCATCGTGAGAGATAACAATACACGTCTTCTTATACTCAATTAAAAACTTTGTAAGATGTTCAATCCCTTCCTTATCTAAATTATTTGTCGGCTCATCAAGTAAAAGAATATCCGGGTTGGCGATAAGCGCCTGTGCAAGAAGAAGCCTCGCCTGTTGTCCACCGGAAAAAGTTTTTAACTCTCTCTCATGCGGAGCAGAAAGATTCACCACTTCGAGAACCTTATCTATCCTCGGATCAATATCGTAAATTTTTTCATCAAAAGCTTTTTCAAAAAATTCCCTCACTGTTAAATCCATCCAATCGCGGGGAATAACCTGTTTTGCGGTTGCCATTGAAAGATTATTATCAAAAGTCACAGACCCATCCTCCGGTTCAATCTCTCTGGTTATAAGCTTAAAAATAGTACTCTTTCCGGCACCATTCTGTCCCATAAGAGTCACTTTTGATCCACGCCGCAAAGAAAAACTCGCCTCATCTAAAATTGGCGCTTCGGGTCCGTACTCAAAAGAAACGGAATTAAATCTCAAAATTACTTCATTTCCATTAGCCATTGAGAAACTAATATATCACCTTTTTGACTATTTGAAAAGACTTGCGCTTTCCAAATAAAAGGATATAAAATAAATACCAGTCCAGAAAGCGAAAGCGGGGTATTGGTTGTTCTCCAACTCGTAGCCTTTAGCTTTCTGGGCTCTTTAGCTCTTTAAATCAATGGCTTAGAGTAGGCAGTTCCCCCTTCCGTTCCTTCCCAAAGGACGAGAGATTCGCCATAACTGCCCTACTCTAAGCCACCAACAGGAGGGGTTTACAAGTGCAGAAAACAACACGATATGAATACAAAATCACGCTTCCTAGATGCCAGACAACAACAGAACTCTGGCGGAAAAAAATGGCTTTAAAGCGATGGATAAGATGGAATGACCATGAAGCTGAAGTATTTATAGAAGAAACAAACCATCCAGTCGTAATTGTTCGTGTAAATCAGGAACTCGTCGAAATGTTTGAGTCTGGGAAAAACCCAAACCCAAGACTCATAGCATCAATCGAGGAAAACACCGAACAAGTCGAAGACTGAAAACAGCCCCCCCTTAAAAACCAACGACACCCGACCTAATACAAGGCTCGGGTGTTTTTTAAAAACAAAAACCACTCTACTCTACATACATCTGGTGCACATAACACCACCTCCATTTTTCCGGAGAACCAAAAGACTCAATTATTGGATGGCTTGTTCCACTAAAATGCGCCGCCGCGTGTTTATTTTTTGAAGACTCACAACAACCAACATGTCCGCAATGAAGACAAAGCCTTAGATTCATCCACCCGTCGCCCGAAACCAAACACTCCTCGCATCCATTAGGAGTTTTTGGTGATACACTTTCCGCAATCTGCGAAAGATGAACGCACGTATCCGGCATATATTATTTCTTCATCCAGACAGCGAGAAGATACAACCCAAGCACAACACCCAAGATTACGAGCGGTACCGCATATGGCAGAAATACATTTGACCACGAAGCTCCGATAGCGATACCGATAGAAACGAGCGCCAGCTTCAGTAGACCTATCTGCCACCACGTATAAGTTGACCGTTTAAAAATACTCATGTCTAAATTATAGAAGAAAAGAAAATTTAAAAGAAGTATCAACAGTGGAAAACTCTCTCTATTTACAAAACTAACCAAAAGGAGTATAATAAAAAAGGATTTATTTGGCACTTCGTCAAATAAAATCACTGTTCTTTCGAAGGAGTCCCCCGTGGCTCATCAAAGGCGAGGGTACAGAGAGAGGAGAGAATCTCATCCGATGACCATAGTGATTATGGTCATAGGCGCGACACTCATTGTTCTTGCAGCACACTTCATTCACATTCACTAAAAACGGAGAGAAAATGAAGCCAGAAACAGATGCTAAAGATCACCTGTCGATTTGTTTGATTTTCGCCATCATCGGTTTTCTGTACTACGTACTTTAGTACAAAAACCCCCACCAACGCCCTCCAACACGGAGGGCACGATACTTTAATAAGTCCCCTCTACTCCAGATTTCCAAAAGATTTTTCCAAAAGATGCTGAAAGATCCCATTCCTCTTTCGATGCATTCTTAAATAAAAATATCCAAAACCGGCAGAAAGAGCCGCTCCTAATGCGTCAACGATCAAATCCCACATCGTGTCATGGAGACCACTCTCCTGCATTGCAGTATGAAAAGTGCTATCAACAGAAAACTCAAATATCTCCCAAAGAGCGCCAATAGTAACCGCAAACGAAAAAGAAAATATTGCGATAAGCGCAATCGAGATGTTTAACCTCCCATCCCTGTAGAGCGCATATAGAACCAAAAAAGACACGATCCCCAGAGCCACGCCAGATCCTCCATGTACAATAGAGTCCCACCACCAAAGCCGCGCATAATACCCCTTTATCTCCCCAAGAAAAAGAGATGCATAAATAAAAAGCGTAATCATAAACTCAATCTCAACAGGAACATAAATGTTATAATTCCTGCTTAAAATTTTCGGAAAGAACACCGCTATAAGAGCAACAGAGCTTGTAAACAAAACAAGCCACTCCTTTTCAATTATTGAAAAGAAAAACGCCTCAAAAAGAATCACTTTAAATATCCAGCTTATGATAAGCTGTAACCTTTCTATTTTTGAAAGAGGAGTCATACATAAATAATACGATAATAAAATTTTTTCGCCAAAAAAATTACTAAATAAAAACAAATTGACAAAAACCAAATCAAAAATTATCCTTTCGAATTAAAGACTAGTCCTTTACCAAAGCGAGGCACACATGAGCTCACCCGTACAAGAACTCTCTCTTGAAGCCTTATTACAAGAACAAGGTTGGACCGATGAAGACTTAAATGCTCTTCGGACAAACCCGAAGAAAGCGGCATTCTTTTTGAAGGTAGTAAAAGGAACCCACAAAGTAGTCAGCAAGCTTCTGGAAGTAATAGACTGCGATAAAATACCGAAAATACCTGACGACTATCAAATTCACTCACATGTAAGACACGGACAAGTTATATGGAATACTGGATTCTTTTTCCTCTCAAGAGATCAAGCTGTCGGTGAAGCAACCACTAGCCTTTTTTATAGAAGTTGCATCCACAACCATGTGTTTTCAGTAAACGCATGCGTTCTAGATTTTCTACTTGAAGACACAAGTAGAATCCCCGAAAGTTGGGGCGACCACGACGGAACAAAAATCCTCTTCTGGGGAACTCAATACAAAGAAACAGGCTATGAAAAGAAAATCCTCATCCGCGGCATTGAGTTGAAAGATGGTGAGTGGCAAGAATTTCACAGCCTCTACAAAAACGATTAAAAAACGGCCTCCGCAGCAAATGTGGGGGCCGAATTTCATTATCACTATTACTACTTCGCCAGATCTCCTTTGTAAAATCCTACAAGCAAATTTTCCTGTTTTTTATTGTGATCATGTTGATTTCTAAACGCCTCTGTGCCGTCTTTGCCACAAAGCGAAAGTATTGCTTGTTGTCCTCCAGGATGCTGACCAATCCATTCTGTAAGGTCATAAACTTTTCCATCGATTATCGTCCAGCAACTTGTCTTGCTGTTGTGTTTTGCAACGTCTGCGCTCGAAATCCCTTCTTCCATAGCAGTTGGAGATTTCTCCATCATCGAGCCAGACTCCTCAGGTATTGCCGACATTGCAGGTGATGGAGAAGCGGTCTCCATAGAGTCATCTTCGCCGCCTAGATCAGGGCTACCTGTTTGAGACGATCCGTTAAGGAGATAAATCCCTCCACCGATTACTAATAATATAATGATACCTATAACAATTTTATTCATATTCTTGCTATTACATCTTTAATAAATAATTTATTTCAACACCTAATTCATAATTCAATCTTCTTAATTCCTATTTTGCATTCGGATCTGGCTGATGTATTCCAAATATATTTCCTTCTGTATCCCTATAGTATGCCTGCCAAGCCATCTCGGGTATTGCAAACTTTTCCATCGCTATCTTGCCACCTTCTTTTAAAATCTTCTCAATCGTGTCATCAATATTCTCAACCTGCATAGTGCACACAAAACCACTCACAGCTTCGCTGTCTTTTGGTTCCATGGAGTTTGGTCGTGGCATAAGCCCACCATTGACGCCCATCTCATCACTCCCTTTTGGCGCAGTCATCACCATCCAATATTCCTGCTCACCCCATTTCTCAAAAGTCCACCCAAAGACCGACTTATAAAAAACTATGGCTCTTTCAGGATTTGATGCATATATCTCAAAGTGTACTACTCTATTCATCTTTTTTTACTTAATAATAATAGCCACAGTATACCAAAACCACAGAAACAAACCAATTTCAGTCGTAAGTCATTAGTTATTAGTTGTTAGTCTTTAGTTGCAAGTTATTAGTCTTTAGTTTTTATTTGCACATCTCCTTCTCGTAAAACAATCACCTTTCCCCTCTTTACCTCAATGAGCGTCGAGGGTTTACTCGATGTTTTACCAGATACATAAAAATCAATTTTATCTCCAAAATATTTTTTTGCCTCTTGGATATTTCCCGCAGGCTTCTCCCCTTCAGGGTTTGCAGACGGCGCAACCAAAGGACTAATTTCAGAAACGAGAGAAATCAGTTTTTTATTTTTTGGCATTCGAAAAGCAAGCTTTTTTGTCCCCCTGTGAAGATATTTAAAAATAGGATCTCCCGCAGGCAAAATCACACTCACCTTATCCGGCCAAATTTTTTTCAAAAACTCTAGAGTTTCAATGTTGAGTTTTATTTTGAAAAGTTCCAAGTCATTTATAGATGAAATCAAAATAATAAACGGCTTTTTGGGGTTTCGTCCTTTCGCTTCATAAATTCTCTCAACTGTTTTTGGTCGTAATGCCTGCCCTAAAATCCCATATATAGTATCGGTAGCCAAAACCCCAACACCCCCATCCCTCAAAATTTTTTTATACGAAACTTTCATACAAAACCAAATCTCACACTTTAAAATACCCATCAATTTCCGTCAGTATACCCGACACGCCATGAACAATAGCCACAGGATTACCTCTCTGCAACGTCTCTACAGGATGTATCCCCCACGAGACACCGATAGCATTCACGCCGGTGTGTTCCGCTTCTCTCATATCACCAAGCGTGTCAGTTACAAAGATACAGTCACCAGAACCAACTCCATATTCCGAAAAAACCATATTTATCTTTTCAACCTTGCTCTTATGAACATCTGAGCCAAACACCTTGTCAAAATACTGTAACAGATTAAATTTTGAAAGATACTCCTCAATCGAACTACTAATAGTCGAAGACACAACAACAAGTAAATATTTTTTATGAAGAGAACCTAGAACATCTTCAATTCCAGAAATCGGATAAGTTTCCATTAGACGAGGATTATATATTTTAAAAAAATCCTCATTTTCATCTTTCCTGTTTTTATGCTTCGGCCGATCATAAATACTCCCCTCAAACCAAGTTAAATATTCATTTTTTGAAAGCGTCGGTCTAAAACCATTACTTATTTCAAACGATAAATCACAGGTATCAACGATCACCCCATCAAAATCAAACAAAACAATTTTTTTCATATTTCTACTCTAATCCTATAATTTCTCCACAATACTTCCAATCGACGACTGAAAATTATCATCACTTATTTCAAAATACGGAAAACCATATTTTTCCGCTTCAGATTTAAAATACAAACTCATCTCTTTTATGAAACTAGCCATCGCTTCAATTCTTTCTTCGCTATAACCCAGAGCACTCATCCAATCTTTTCGGGGAAAATCCCTTACATGCTCCAACAACGACTTTAAATGATTTTCGCTGGTGTTTCCTACAAAAACTACATTTTCTGGCTTGTTTTTCATTCCAGCAACAAGAGATGAAATTATTGCAACTCCTTCTACAATATGAACAGTGTCGTCTTCGCAAAAACTATTACAAAAAGATTCAATAGATGACCACAATGCTTTTGATTCTCGATTTTGATATTCAACAATTTTTTTCGGATTGTTTAAATGGTTTTCAATCCATTCCTTTTCTGATACAGTCTCCGTTTTCTCAACAATAAAAAGATCGCCGTCTTTTTGAAAAGATGTTTTCCTTGCTGCATTTCTTATGGCATCAGTCGACACAACGTGTCCATGCACCTTATCGGCAAGCGCAAAAGCAATAATTGATTTACCAACTCGTGGTGGCCCTCCTAAAAAATATGTACGCTGAAGCGCATTATTATCTGAATTCATAGTTTTAAGTTTTTAGTTGTTTGTTTTTAGTCATTAGTTAGGTTAATTAGGTTAATTAGAAATTTGTTTTAAGTTATTAGTTGTAAGTTGTCAGTTGTAAGTCTCTCACACCAAATCCCCCAACTCCGGTTTTTTATAATTCGGTCCCTTGAGAAACTTTCCGTCTTCCCGATACATCGGCTTCCCATTTTCATCAAGTTTACTCATGTTTGACTCATGTACACGAACAAATGCTTCACGAAAATTCCGAAGCTGTTTTATCGAAACCGCAGTTCCGGAAAGAACCACCTGAACATCCGCCATCTCTTTAAGCATGTTTTCAAAATTTGCCTTTTCAATTTTCTCTCCTTTCTCCAGTTTTTCAATAGCAAAGTCTAGTTCTTCAACTAACTCTCTAACTTCTTCTAAAATAAGTTTTTTGCGCAAATTAAGAAGCTCCACGGTCGGCTCTCCAGAAATCACCAACCCGAAAGCTTTATTCAACTCCACTACATATTCCTCATTTGTTTTATCCATTGCTGCGGGACAGGGAATCGAACCCCAATTTCTTGGTTCAGAGCCAAGCGTCCTACCGTTAGACGATCCCGCAAAAATTACTTAACTAATTTACAGGGCGATCCTGCGAAAACCATTTTTAAAGACTCCTTTTTATGGAGTCTTTAAATTCGGTGCTTTTATTCTACCTTTTCATTCAGGTTTTTCAACTATCTCCGACTAATCAATGAACGTAAGCGCTTGTCCTCTCTGACCGGCTCTTCCGGTTCTTCCAATACGATGAACATAGTCTTCGTAGCAATTTGGAACATCAAAGTTAATCACGTGTGAGACATTTGGTATATCAAGTCCCCTTGCCGCCACGTCAGTAGCTACAAGAATCTTAACCTGATTTCTCTTAAAGGCAATAAGTGCCCTCTGCCTGTGAAACTGTGTTTTGTTTCCATGGATAGAAGCTGATCTAAAACCCTTAGAATCAAGAATTTTAGAAAGTTTTTCTACGCCATATTTTGTCCTTCCAAAGATAAGCACCTTATCAAATTCCGGTTTGGACAAAAGCTCGTACAACACATCAACTTTATTTTTTCCGGCTACCCTCACAACATCCTGATTAACGGTTTTTGCCGTATCTCCGGTCTTTACCGATACCCGAATAGGGTCAGAAAGAAAGTTTCCGATCAAAGCTTCGATTTCACGCGAAAGTGTCGCAGAAAAAAACAAAGTATGCCTCGGTTTCTTCACATGAGAAACGATAAATTTAATGTCACCGATAAATCCCATATCAAGCATCCTATCTGCCTCGTCCAAAACAAGTGTTCCAAAACGAGAAAGATCGAGCGCTTTTCGATTTATCAAATCCTTTAATCTTCCGGGTGTGCCGATTACAAAATTAGGATTATATCGGAGCGCCCTCATTTGCGGATTTATATTTGCTCCACCAACAAGGATTACAGAGTTAAGTCTTGAATCGCGAGAAAATCCACGAAACTCTTCATCGATCTGTATCGCAAGTTCGCGAGTCGGTACGACAATCAAAACTCTTTCATTTCTAGACTTCATCACTTTATTTAAAAGTGGAATCAAAAATGCTCCGGTTTTTCCTGTTCCGGTATTTGCAATACCAACAATATCTTTACCTGACAAAATCGCAGGAATAGATTGATCCTGAATAGGTGTCGGTGTTTTATAGCCCTTTTTCTCGATATTTCTCTTTATAAGAGAATCTATTTCAAAATCAGCAAAGCTGTATTTTGGTTCGTATGCCACGACTTCTTCAGCCGGTTGAGCTTTATTGATGAATCGAGAAACATCAATCCCCGCTCCTGTATTTCTTTTCGAACTACGCCTAGGCCCACGATATGGAGCTCGGCTAAAATTACCCCTATCGCGTGTAAAAGGTCTTCGCACGGAAGACGCGCTGTTATTTTTATAATAAGTTTTCATAATGTAGGTCAGACAGACTCGAAAGAGGTTCAGATAAAAAGTAATTGATTAATGATACGAACGACCTCGGGAAACTCCCAAGGCCGGTTAAACCTATACAATTGAGAAAGTTAGACAAGAACATTGTAGCAAATGACACTCAACTTGTCAATACAACTCAAAAAACACATATTTTATATAAAAAAGAGCCCTGTTCCGAAAGATCGGAACAGGGCTAAGCCTGCCTGTCGGCAGACAGGTCCCGAGAGTCTTAGGATTGAGAACCGACTTGCGACGCGACGAACGCGAACCCGCTACCATGACCCCACCCGTCGAAAGACCGCCCGTTGCACGCATGGAGCCAGCGACCACCGTCGTGACGGCTAGAGCGCAGCAAGACCGGACCGCCGCCGGAGTCATTGATGGGTTCGTGCATTGCGACGATCCATCAGAGACCCATGGCTTTGATCTCCTTGTCTGCGAACTTCTCACGAATGAGGCAGGCCAATTCGGCATTCGGTTTTGGCAACTTGCGCTTGGCGGCCTCGGCGCGAATCTTCTTCGTGACCCGATTGTTGTACTTAAAGAGACAGCCCAGAAGAACGGCGACTTCGGTCGTGAGGCCCTTGGTTGGCTTGAAGCCCGACGAACGGAGCACCTGCTTGGCGGAGTCACCTATGCGGAAGCCGTTGCCTTCCAGACGCTTGATCCAGTCCTCGCCGGTCGTGCCGTCCGAGGTGACCGAGAAGTAGATGACACTGTCTTCCTTGCGCCATTTTCGTTTTTGTTCAGAAACCACAAGATCACCACGAAGGAGTTGATCAACTCCTTCCTCGCCACCGAGAATGTTCCACACGGCCTGAATGCGATCCACGGTTCTGTTGTTCTTTGCCACTTTGTCCTCCTTGCTCATATAGAGCACTTAGGTTAAGTCTCTGCTCGTATAGAGCAGAGACACTGGACAGGTTTAGTCACAGCCAGAAAATGCTAAATTTCAAAGTCGCAAGTAAGCACCATTTGGCTGTGACTAAATATTTCTCAAGTTTTTTAAAGTACTAAAGTACACACAAAAGAATATAATAATAATTCATATCTGTCAAATTAATCCACAAATTTGACTTAACAAAATCATGCTTGCATAGTACTCAAACTAGTCATATCATCAATAGACATACTATGAAAAAACTGGTTTTATTACTCGTTTTAGGCGCTTTATTCTATATAGGTATACGATGGGCCCAAAATGTCCACGAAGAGGCCTCATTTTGCACCCTGGATGGCAAAATATGCCCAAATGGCGCAGTAGTAGGCAGAATCCCTCCAACTTGTGAATTTGCTCCGTGTGATACCCAAAAATGGAAAACAAAACGTGAAGGCATGGTTGAATTTCAATACCCTGACAGTTTGGAAACAACCTATATAGGCGCCCATGAATGGCCGCCCCAGATAACCATAGAAGCCCAACAAAAGGCATGCACCGGTTCAACTCGTAAAATGAACGGCAAAACTTATTGCATAAACAGCGAAGTCGGCGCCGCCGCAGGAAGCACATACATTACCTACACATACGAAACAGCACGCGGAGGCAACACCGTCCGAGCAGTATTCACTCTTCGCTACCCACAATGTGGTAACTACGCAGAAGGCCCCGAACAAAAGAAGTGCGAGGACGAACAAAACTCATTTAACCTCGACGCCCTTATAGACGGCATCATCCGAACCGTCAGAGTTTTCTAAAACAAAAAAACCGCGAGGCGGATCGGTTTTACCGATCACATTCCTCGCGGCTGTACCACTCGTCAATCGACGAACGGTATCGTCACGCATATTCCCAAGTATCCATCAGAATCATCTTCATCCCAAGAATCAATAACCCAGCCATCATTCTCGTTGTCCCCGATATATATCGGTTTCCACCCTTCACTCCAAGTAGCAGACCAGTGAGAATTGTCATTGAGCAAGATCTCTCCACGTAGGTGACGAAAAGACACAAGTGCCTGCGCCACATGAGCGAGCTCCGCTCGATATAGAATTCGCGATTCATTTCTCCGCAGGTTTTCTTGAACGTCCCAAGAATATCCTACAAACCTTGGCGCAAAATCAATCAACTTGTATCCAGACGGTGGCTCAGAAATAGCCCAACTGTCAGAAGTTGGTTGATTTATGAAATATGGCAATCTCGCAGTCGGCAAATTTGGCTGAAAACTTCTTGCGTTTGAAATAAGAACCCTCACAGAAAATGGAAGACAGTACACAACCCTCCAGTCACACCCATTCTCTTCATTCTCTCTTGCGCACGCCTCCATGAGTCTGATGTTATTAGGTCCGGTAGGGGGCTTAAAAAGCCCGTAATCACCCTCTTGCCCGTAGACAGAAGCGACTTCATTAGCCGAGAGATAACGCTCACTGCCGAAGATTCTCAGAGCATCGCTTCGTCGTCTACCCAACAAATTCATTCCGCACCTCCAAATTGTAAACGTTCCGCCGAACCCCGAATTGGGTTTAGATATAATTACACAAAAAAACTATATGGTCAAACCTATGTCTTCAGATATCTCCTTATCGCCACACTCGCAGAAATCACCCCAAGTCCTACTCCAAACAAAATCTGATACGCAAAAAGTTGAAAGATATGAGAATAAAAGTAGCCGGTAAGATTCATCTCCGGCACAAACGCCTGAACATAAGGCGTGCTAAATGAAATAAACGGAAGCATCAAAAGCAGGCTCAAAACCGTTGCGATTACTCCAAAAATAACCGCCTCGATAACATAAGGTCCATTTATAAAAAAGTTCGAAGCCCCTACAAGGCGCATGATATTTATCTCTTCTCTGTTTGAATAAATCGCCAAACGGATTGTGTTAAAAATAATAAGCGCAGCCGTAACAGCAGAAAAAACAATGAGTACCAAACCAACTTTTTCAATAGTATTTATAAAATCATTAAATCGCGCAATCGCCTTACTCGTTTGCGCAAAAGTCACTTTTTCGATCTGCTCGGTAAAAGATTCGTTATTTAGAAAAGAAGCTATGAGCGGATAATCTTCTGAATCATTTGCTTTTACATTCAAAGACGCAAGAAGTGGGTTATCGCCGAGTTCCTCGAGAGCTTTCGCTACAACGGGGTCATCGATGTGCTTCTCGTTAAAAAGCTCCAATGCTTTATCCCTCGACACATAAGTCACCGACTTTACCTCTGCGACAGCCTCAAGCGAATCTTTCATACGGAGAATATCGTCTTCCGGAACATTCGTTTTAAAATAAACTCCGATATCGATTTTATCCTGAAGTGAAGCGATAGATGCATCAGTAAGAGCGCTAAACAAGATAAGCCCAGCAAGCACAACAAGAGTCAAAATCATTACATTAACCGTTGCAAACGAAAGTAGCCTGTTTCTCCAAAAGCTTTGGAATCCATATTTAACTATTCTAAAAAATGTTGTAACCATTTAATTTAGCTTAACTTATATTTACTCTTTTGTTCATCTCTCACAATCCTTCCATCAACAAGCGTCACCACTCTTTTTCTAACAACATCAACGATTTCCTTGTTATGCGTTGCAAGGATAACAGTTGTGCCCAGTTCGTTTATTTTTGAAATGAGACGAATAATATCAATTGTATTTTCCTCATCGAGGTTTCCTGTCGGCTCATCCGCCAAAAGCACAGATGGTCTGTGAACCATAGCGCGCGCTATGGCAATACGCTGTTTTTCCCCACCGGAAAGTTCATGTGGAAAATTAAACTCCTTATCTTCAAGTCCAACCATATCAAGTACCTGTGGAACAATCTCTTCAATTTCAGCTTGAGGCCTACCCTTCACTTCTAGTGAGAACGCAACATTTTCATAAGCATTCTTTCGTGGCAAAAGTTTAAAATCCTGAAACACTATCCCCATCTGTCGTCTTACCTCTGGCATATCTTTTGGCAAAAGCTTGCTAAGTTCATACGAACCAAAAACAACCCTTCCCTTCGTGGGCTTCTCCTCACCAATCAAAAGTTTAATGAGTGTCGATTTTCCTGCGCCAGAACGCCCAACCAGTGAAACAAACTCACCGGGCTCAATAGAAAGATCTACATCTTGAAGCGCAGCATAGTCTTTACCATAAACTTTGCTGACGTTGTGAAATCGTATCATAAGAAAAAAATGAGCTCCGACACCGCAAAAAACTTACCAAAAAACAAATTTACCGCTCGCAAAGAAGTATACCAGAATAACGGATAATGCCAACAGTGGAAAATTATTGCGCAAGTTCTGCAAGTATGAACTTATCCAAATCACCATCTAAAACTTTTTCAGGGTCATGAACCTCAACTTTTGTCCGGTGATCCTTCACTTGCTTGTATGGGTGTAATACATAAGAACGAATCTGGCTTCCCCACTCCGGTTTTGCTTTTGAGCGAAGATTCGACAGTTCCTGTTCCTGGTGTTGCTCCATTAGGTGCAAAAGTTTTGACTTTAAAAGCGCCATCGCCTTATCTCTGTTTTGTTGTTGACTTCGCTCTGCCCTCGCAGCAACAACAATACCCGTTGGTTTGTGAACGATGCGAACTGCAGTTTCAACTTTATTTACATTCTGCCCTCCGGGCCCCCCTGCGCGCGAAAAAGTTATCTCCAAGTCTTCAGGCGGGATATCAAGTTTTTTGTGTTCAATGTCCGGCAAAACCGGCACGACCTCAACTAATGCAAAAGATGTGTGTCGAAGTTTTTTTGCTGAAAACGGAGAAATCCTTACAAGCCTATGAACTCCCATTTCTTTTTTTAAATTTCCATAAGCATACTCACCTTTTATTTCGAGCGCTCTATCATCGGTTTGAATAGCCTTCCAACCTCTTCTCTCCGCATAACGCAAATACATACGAAAAAGCATATCTGCCCAATCTTTTGCATCATCACCCCCAACACCGGGATGAATAGAAAGATGAGCAGAAAAGGCATCGTATTTTCCCGTAAGAGGCTTTAGCGGCAAATCATTTATTTCAGTCATAAATACGAAGCTAAGCATATCAAACCGCGCACAAATTGACAAATATAAAAATAAATTTTACTCTTTTAAAACCAGCTCATTCCAAAACGAGGAATCAAAAGATGGCAAACAAAAACAGAATCCCTCCAATGCCCATCGACCTGAACTCTGAAAATGTCGTAAACGCTGTACCAAAAGCAGGCACCATGCTTTACTTCAACATCAGCGATAAACCCAAGAAAGAAGGATATTGCAGAGTCGAACTTGTAATTAAAAATGGCGAAAAGAAAATCATTACATCCTTCGAAGACATGGAGTTAAATCGCGAAGATAGCAATGCAGCAGAAAAAGAAGCAATAAAATTTGAAGGCGAGCGCGAGCCAAATCCGCAATTTATTATTGAATGCACGTACAGAATAATTGCAAATTATCTTGCCAGAGACTCAACAGTATCAATCATGAGAGATACTCAAACAAGAACTCTCGACATCAATATAATCACCGCAGGAGCAAGATACGTTTCCCTGCGATCCATCCCATGGATCAATGTTCTGGATTTCTTCGACGAAAAAAAAGATGAGTAGGTTCAAAAACCGAAAAAAGCCCCTGTCCGCAAAACAGGGGCATTAAATTTTTTTATAGATAATCAAGCAACCTGTCGTAATCCAAAAACTCAAATATTTTATAAAAGAAAGTTATCCAAAGACCAAAACCATCAGTAACTAAAAGAATCCCAAGGAAAATCAAAAACACTCCACCAACCACAGAAATAACATTTAGATATTTAGTTATTTTTGAAATATAAAACGAAGCCGAACCAATAAGTAAAGCTATTACAAGAAACGGTAAAGCGAGACCCAAAGAAAAAACTCCTAAAAGAAACCCTCCTTTAAAAACCGTTGCAGAAGCCGCCGCCAGTGTTAAAATCGATCCCAAAATCGGGCCGACACATGGAGTCCATCCAAAACCAAAAGTTGCTCCAAAAATCAAAGAACTCACAGGATTTCCCGGTTTCAAAAATTTCACACCACCTATACGTTTTTCAACATTTAAAAATGGCAGTTTAAAAATCCCAATCATAAATAATCCAAAAAATATCACAAATATCCCCCCTATTCGAGATAGCCAAAGTCGATATTTTATAAGAACAGCCCCACCAAGACCAAAAAGACTTCCAAGTAATATAAAAACAAAGCTAAATCCAATAACAAACAAAAGTCCGTTCAAAAACACTTTTTTTCTAGAAGATTTTGATTTGTCGGGATCTCGCAAATCTTGCGATGAAACACCGCTTACAAAACCCAAATAACCGGGCACAAGTGGAAGCGTGCACGGAGCGAGAAAAGTCAAAAGTCCTGCAATGAACGCAGGAACAACAAGCGCGAGATCCATAACCTAATTATAACAAATTATTTAAGAGCCAGCGGTGGGAATTGAACCCACGACCTTTGCTTTACGAAAGCACTGCTCTGCCTCTGAGCTACGCTGGCAAAATTTATCAAACCCTTGCTTGAAACCTGTCCGCCTTTGGCGAAAAAGCACTGCTCTGACTCCGCCAGTTGGCGGATGGCGAAGGTAGGGAGTTAAACGGGTGACAAGCCAACACTTTTACATTTTACTCGCCAGAAGCGATTGTACAAAAATAACAAGAAAACCGCAATTACAAAAAACGAAATCCCCCGCCTGGTAAAACCAAAACGGGGGTTGGTAGAGAAGGAAGATGGGCGCGTGCTAACGAATCCCCAATTCCGCCAGTCGCGCACGAGCAGCCAAACCTTGACTCCTCACGAGAGACTCGGCATGCCACCTGTCGTAAGATTCGCTAGAAGTGAGAGTTTTTTCCTCGACTTTCTCTTCTTTGTTTTCTTTCTTTTCTTCTTTCTTTTTTGGATCAGCCGCCATCTCTCGCCCTCCAAAAAAAACACTATCAAGAACTACCAATATACTATCACAATAAAACCCCATTTGTCAATATATCAAAACCCTCGCAAAATAAGGCGAAAAAACACTAAACTCCACATCCGCTTCCACTTTTTTGTGTTGGAGAAGAAACCTGGCTCACAATATTGCGATATCCCGAACCGCTTGAATATCCTGAGTCAAGAATCGCTCTTGGATCCGCATCCTTCCATGCGATACCCTTCGAATCGAGATAAGTCGCGATTGTTGTATATGCATCCGGAAACCAGTACGAATTAACCCTAAGCGCAATTTTATACATCTCATCTTCAGAAAGGCCCTGCGAAGCCATAAGCTCAAGAAGTCCAAGCATAGCCATGCCATGATTACAATCCGGAAAGTGAGTTGGGTTATTACAACACGGACGGAAAATATGTTTACTCATTTCCTCAACCATTCCCTGTTCATCTGCAGTAAGAGAAATAAGACGATGCATACTATAGTGATCCATGACATTACCACGCGCAAGAGTCCAACCCCCTGTAGAAGCAAAGTTTTCAGCCCCTCCATATTGCGGGTCAACCATCGGGCCTGAATCAAGAATTTCGTTTTTTGTCGCAAGTCCCAAAGCCCAGAAAAGATTTAAAAGAAAACCGGAATTTAAAGAATTCATGGCTATAGAGTCGTTATTCGGGTTATTGATCAGATCCCACTCCCTGTCAGTGATACCACCTCTTCTTTCGTATAAAGCGGAAAACTTTTCCTTGTCAATAACACCAAGTTCAGTAAGACGCACTCCAAGATCTCCCCACTCAACAGGAAGTATAAAATCTTTTGCTGGTATAACAGCGTCTTCAATTAATTCCGCTTTTGAAATTTCGGAATTGCCAACTTTATCTGTTGCGACCGAATTACGCTCATTTATATATATGAACGTCCCGGCAATAATCATCGAAGAAATAATTATGCTACGCGAAAATAATCGAAAAGCGCTTTCCCGAGATAAATTTGATTCTTGCATATATTTATTTTTCATCACAACAATCGACGAGTTTACTAATTAAGTCTTCAAAATCCCAAGGGTTTTTATTATTTACATCACCAGCCTTAGAGTCATCAATATGAGGAATAGAGACGAGTTTCAGACGTACCGCCCAAAAAAGTGAATATGTGCGATAAGCACGATCAAACATATTTTTAGCTTTTTCTTTCAATCCATCAGACTGCAATTTTGTTCCAACCTCAATAAGTCTCATCGTCGCCGCAAGAAGATGTTTGGAAATACACCACGTCTCTCCTTCATGAGCGCTGATCATTGTACCAAGAAGATCCTTTCTCAAAGACCTTACCTCATTTAGCAAGTCAAAGTATTCCGGCTTATGTGTTTTTACACCCGTAAAAAAGAAGTGTTCCTCAAGACTGATAAGGTTCATAACAGCGAGGCTCAAGTCTTCCTCAGTAGAAAGATCAACCCCACTATTTTTTTGAGCCTCTTTAACATTCTCAAGCAGTTTCTTAAATCGCTCATCATGTACATGAGCAGAAGAATTTTTTGTTGTCATTTTAGTTTAAAAGAGAAAAATAATAATTCCGAGCAAAACCATTGCAAGACCACTCCATAGTTTCATAGCCAAAGTATTGCTCTTTTTCCAAGTTTGGATTCGTTCAACAAACTTTGCATTACTGGCAATCAGCAAAATAATAACTAGCGGCAAAACAAAAATCGCATTATACAGAAACAGATACCCTAAACCCACGGTATATGTAGTGCTGTCATGAAGCAGACCCAAAACCATCAAGTATGGCCCTCCTGTACAGGGAAATTCGCACAGACCAACAAGTAAACCTAAAAGAAACGCGGTTGGTATAGAAGCGTGCTCCATAAGACGCGCCATTGCTGAATGCGCCGCATGAGGAATGCGAAACCTAATAGGAAAAGATGGAAAAACTCCTGCAAGAAAATTAAACATTCCAAGAACAACCAAAAGCAAAGCTCCCACCTTGGCCATAAAATGTGGTGTATTAAAGAAATGAAGAGCGTGAACAATCCCAAGCCCAATCAAAAAATACACAACAAAAAGACCTAAAATATACACGGCTCCGATTTTCAGAATGCCAGAACGCATTTTTCCGAGCGAAAGTAGAAAAGCGATAGTTAGAAGAAGAATTCCAAATGCGCAAGGATTAATGCTGTCTATAAGAGCGGCGATACTAACAAGTGGCAAAAGCCACGTTCCACCACGACTAACATCCCAGATAAACGCTGAACTGGATGGCACAGATTTTAGAACTATAACCGATCCAAAAATAAAAACTCCAACAATAATCGAGATAAGTAATGTTTTATTCATACAAATTAGGGCGTAACTATTGCATGAAATTTAAGTTCAACAGGGTTATTCGCATCATTCTCAATCGTCACAACCCTGTTTACCTGCCCGACACCAGCAGGACCATGGGCAGCAGGATCAAAGACAACATCAACTATCGCTTCATCACCTAAATCAAGAGTTTGATCTACTCGGGGAATTATCCCGTGACCACGCATTCCAAAAGGACCAAATCTCTCACCAGCAATCTGAAGAGTCGCAGAAGTGCACATACACGATGTATAAAACTTTCTAATAACAACAGGCGAAGCTCCAACATTTTTTAACACGAATTTATGCGACACCACACCACTACTCATTGATATCGTGCCAAAATCAAAGTAATTAGAATCAACAACCGTAAGAGAACCAGTGCCATTTTGAGATGAGCCAGACGACACTCCGCTCACATCACCGCCGGCAAGCAAAAGAACAATTCCCAACGCCGCAGCGCCAAGAAAAATTCCTATAATATTTTTTTGCATTTTTTAGATAAATAAAGATAAAAAGTCCCCAAAAAAAGGAGAAGAAATACTCGCGCGTAAAAAATGATTTCGATCGACTTATCCGCTAAAAAAGCGAAAAAAAGGAAACCGGATTTAGGCGCGTAAAAAATACGGCGGACTGGTTTTATAAAAAGAGAGCCACAAAATAAAATCACAAAAGAAAACTATAATACTCGAAAATACAATTCGTAAAAAATAAAAAGCTTTTGCGGAAAAAAACAAAATAATAAACCAAAGCAAAAAAGAAAGAGTTAGCAAAACAGATAAATTTATAAAAATTAGAAAAGGCTGCACCAATAAAATCTGCGCGAAACTTTTAAATACTCCTAAATGAAATTTAAGATAACTAAAAACATTTCCCTCGGGACAATCAACTCCATTCATAGACGCTGCAATGCAATCACTATGATTCATGACACCATGAAAAAAAGGAGAGAATGTAGACAAAAAGATAAAGCTATAAAAAAGTAAAATTGATAAAAAATATTTCATAAAACTAATATGTTAGTTCAACTCGTTTCAATAAAAGCGCATTAAAAACAACGATCGCGGTAGACACACTCATAAGCAACGCCCCAATTTCCGGACGCAAAAAGAAACCAAAAGAGGCAAACACTCCTGCAGCGGCGGGGATCGCGACCACATTATATCCAAGCGCCCAGAAAAGATTTTCGATCATCTTCTGATACACCCGTCTTGCAAGCACAACCAGACGCACAACATCTTGCGGATTGTTTCGCATAAGAACAACATCCCCCGCTTCGACAGCGACATCCGTACCCGCGCCAATAGCTATACCAACATCAGCTTGCGTAAGAGCAGGCGCATCATTGATACCATCTCCAACCATCAGAACCACATGGCCTTTACCCTGAAGCGATTTTACATGAGAATATTTTTCTTCCGGCAAAACATGCGAAAAATAAGTATCGATACCAAGTTCATTCGACACGTTTTTTGCCACAATCTCGTTATCCCCCGTAAGCAAAGCAACTTTTACACCAAGCGAATGCAAAGCTGTAACCGCTTCATAAGATTCGGCTTTTATAGTATCAGCAAGGGCAATAACTCCTATTATCTTTTTCTTATCAGAAACAAATACAACCGTATGACCTTTTGATGAAAAAGCATTTGCCTGCTGCATAGCTTCATCAGTCGAAATTCCCAAATCACTCATAAGAGAAGAATTTCCAACAGAATATTTTGAACCTAAAATATTTCCCCAAATTCCCTTTCCGGAAAAATTATGAAATTCATCAACGTCATCAATATTTATACCCTTATCCTTTGCATGCCTCGCGATAGACTGCGCAATAACGTGCGAGGAATTGGTTTCAAGCGAAGCCGCGATACGCAATATATCTTCACCATTAACTTCATCGCCAAATGACACAACACCCGAAACACCAAATTCCCCCTTCGTCAGAGTTCCTGTTTTATCAAACACAACATAATCAGCTTTTTTTATCACTTCAAGTTTTGCAAGATTTTTTATAAAAAGTCCGTTCTTTACCGCAAGAGATGTCGCAATCGTGGTAACAGTAGGTATCGCAAGGCCGAGGGCATGCGGACACGCTATCACAAGCACCGTTATAGCAAGAGTCAGCGCAAATACAAAAGGCTTCCCAATGACAAACAACCATATAACAATAGTCAGCAATGAAACCCCCAGAGCGGTAAAAGTGAGAACACGCGAAGCTTTATCAGCTAGTTTTTGTGATCTCGGTTTTGTAGCCTGCGCTTTTGCGATTAGCGTCTGAATTTGACCCACGGTTGAATGCTCACCAACTTTAGTAAGTTGTATCGTAAGTGATCCATCTAAAACAGACGATCCCGCAGTAGCGCTGTCCCCTGCATTTTTTGAAATAGGCGTTGACTCCCCACTTATGAGAGACTCATCAACGCTTGAAGTTCCTTTCAGAACAACACCATCGGCAGGTATCTTTTCCCCCGATTTTACCAAAACAACGTCCCCCTCTCTTAGTTCAGAAACAGAAACATCCTCCGTCACATTTCCCGAGATTCTATGTGCAGCTTTAGGTAAAAGTCTTGCCACCTCGGAAAGAGAATTCCCCGCCGCCACGCTGGATTTTGCCTCCAAATAATGTCCAAAAAGTAGCACCCAAATAAGAGTTCCTATCTCAAGATAAAACACAACACCGAGAGCGGGAATAAGTGTAGAAGCAACTGAAAATAAAAACCCAGACCCAACAGCAAGCGACACAAGCGTCATCATGCCAAACGATCGCATCATTATTTCATGTCTTGCATGCTTAAAGAAGACAAGAGAAAACCAAAAAATAACTGTTGCAATAGCAAGCTGAATCCATTTATTTAAACTTAAAACCGGTACACCCAAAAAATCCGCAAAACCTTGTTTAGCAAGAACCAAGGGAATGAGAAGTAAGGTTACTATCCAAAACCTACGCAAAAAATCACTCGCCGAGCCATGAGATATAGCACCGGCATATGACACATTAGCATGCGACATTGCATGAGCATGTGACGAATTATGATGCATATGCTCCATAAACTATTTTTTTAGTAGAAACTTAACTAACGCAAAAATCGACAGGATAAGAAATATCCATACAAGCCCAAACGTAACCGTAAAATAGGCTGAATTCCACCCAGAATTGGCATAATTACCCATGCCATAAGGCGACATCATAGACATCATCGGCATTGTATAAGGAGTGCCGGAATAACCGGACCAGCATCCAAGATATGATCGCCCCATATTGATATGCGCCAACCTTAGGCTTTCAGACCCCTCACCACCCATCATATTATCCATTGCCTCATGTTGATCCTCATCAGGAATCATAACCCTCATATAAGCATCACCTAAAAACTCAAACTGATCATCGGTAACCTTCTTACAATCAACATCATCGAGGCTTGAAATGTTCTGAAAAGCGTAAATAGATTCTAAAGCTTCATTTAATTCAGCGCTTTGAACATTTCCAATATAACTATTATATCCACCCATCATGCCCATCTGAGCAAATGCCGTACCTGAAAAGAAAAATAAACCAACGACAAACAGTGAAAAAAATATCTTTTTTATATTATTTATTAGATAAATTATAAACCTTTATAAGTTCCTTAACCGCCTTTTCATTTTCCTTTTTATTTGTCATCTGCTCAGCAACATGAGTACGCAAATGATTTTCTAAAAGAAATGAATCAAGGCTTTTAAGCGACCTTTGAATCGAACGGGATTGTTCAAGTAATTCCGGGCAATAAACTTCATTTTCTATCGATTTAATAAGTCCATCTATCTGACCCTTAAGTATTTTAGCTCTATGCAGAGCCCTTTTTTTAAGTAATTGATCTACCATACATAAATAGCATATACCCCTATACCCTATTTGACAATATAAACATGTGGATAATCTTGGAGCGGGTAACGGGAATCGGACCCGTGTCTCAACCTTGGGAAGGTCGCGTACTGCCACTGTACTATACCCGCATACCAATCTTTATATCACCACTTTCACTTACATTTCAACACAAAAAACTAGCTCTGTTCTATTTGATTTTATAAATCAAATAGAACTACCTTAAGTCCAACTACGCTAAAAACGCACAATGAAAATGAATTACACAAAACACCTCTGTATATTATTTTTCGAAACTCCGCAGGTAATTCGGCTTGGTTCCCCGCATTACGGGGACGAATTACCGAGGACAAGCAAGTGAGCCGCTGGAGCGAACGCAGCGTGTTGAGAAAAGTAATATGGAGAGGTGTTTAATTCAAAAAATAAAACCACCAATTTTCATTGTGCGTTTCTCAACACCACCTTCTCTCCATCCCAATTCAAGTCTCTTGCAAAAACAAATACCCTTGCCTTCTTCCTCGCCTCTAAAGACCAGTCAGAAAACTCCGATTCATCGGTTTTTATCTGTTCCTCAAGTATTTCAGCTCGCGCTTTTGGTTCAAGTATTAAAGCCTTAAACCTATCCACCGACAATCCATAAAGCGCGGTAACCCCTTCCCTAAATTCTTTACTTGAAACATTAAGCGGTTCAAATTTCTTCTCCACAAGATTTTCAACATTACCACCCACCCGCTTACTAAGTTCATCTTCTATCAAAACATTTTCAATCATCTGCTCAAGCATCAATCTCCTCAACTCCGCAGAACTCGAAGGAATAGCTTCTGAAATAGAATCATTTGGATAAGAATCAATCAGTTTTGTGTAATAGTGTTCAGCTGATAACAAAGACTCCCTATAAGAAAATTCTGAAATAATATGAGAGTTAACAATCGCTACCGGATAATAACCAAGCTGAATTGTATAAAAACCCAAAAGTCCTAAAATCATTAAAGCCAAAAATATTAAATAAGGTTTTTTTATATTCATAAATTAATTTGAGGATGGCACGATTATATATAATTCCTCCCCAGGGATTACAAAATTAAACAAAGATTTAAATTCCTTTGCGATATTATGTTCATCCGAAAAATACTCCACATCACCGGAAAGCGCTTCATTTTCAGAAGCTAAAGCGCTAACATCACTCTCTAAAACAGAAAGCCTCTCGGCTAAATCCCCCTGTTGGGTATAAAGCCTATAAAGCTGAACCCCTATAGCCAAAGCCAACGCAATAAGCCCAATATGTACAAAAACCCTCATAACTAAGATCTATCTACGCACTGACCTTGTTCTTCAAGTGTTTTATTCTTTCCATCAGAATAAACAGTCTCGTCATGTGGGTATGAGCCGTCTAAATCAACATTTGGCAAACCGTTTCCAACCTCAAATCTATAAGCACAATCCCCACCATCGTTTTCCATAAGTTCATCATCAGCCTCAAGTCTAGCCGTGATTACATATCTTTGACGATCAAATGAAAGATGATACCAATAGGAGTAAACCCCACAAGAATCATCTCTAACATTACCAGGCGTACACATAGAATCAAATAGCGGATCATTATAAAATTTACCCGGCTGACTACTCAAAAAACCTTCAGTAAAAATTCCTTTATATGGCGGATCTGGGCAATATGTTTCATATCCCTGCCCTCCTGTGGGTGGATCGTTGTCTTCGTCCCTCCCATCCAAAAACGGCAAACTACCGGATCCATCCAAAGCGCCTATCTTTGATGGACTTCCATAGGTAATGGCATAATCTCCACACGGATAAACTCCATACTTATCATAAAAAAGTCCTAAAGCTATCTCGTACTGTCTCAAATCCTGCTTACGCCTCGCGTCCCTGCCTTTTGCTAAAAAATTCTGAGGGTTTATAACGAGCACAACAATCAGAAATAAAACAACCAAAACCCCTAAAACAAGCAGGAGTTCTAAAAGCGTAAAACCGCGATTAGTCTTTTTCCCAAACCGCATACAAAAAAATTATAACACAAAAAAACTACCTCTTTATCAATTCTTTAAATACCGAGGCCGGTATTTTTACCGTCTGTTTTTCCGCAAATTCCTTAAGTTTTTTCTTTCCCGCCTGCTGTTTCTTCCATAGTTTCATTTTTCTCGTTCTGTCTCCCCCATATAAATACCCCGTCACATCTTTTCTCAATGCTGGTATTGTCTCCCTCGCTATGATTTTGCTCCCAACTCTTGCCTGAAGCGCCTGCGTAAATTGCGCCCTTGGTAAAAGATTTCGAAGCTTCTCAACCGTCGCCCTACCCTCACGCTCCAAAAGTTCTTTTGGCAATATTCTAGTAAGCCCCGGCACAGGCGAACCTGCCACTAAAATTTCAAGCACATCGACAGATGCCTTTTCCCAATCCCCCGGTTCATATGAAAGCGAAGCAAATCCTTCCGAAAGAGATTTTATTTTATCATCCAAATCACTCACAAGATCCGCGAGCGGAAGCTTTGCTGTAATTCTCGTTTTTATTCCGGTAGTCCCGATTTCAACCTGAGAAAATCTAAAAAAATCCTGCAAAGAAAGAAGCGCTCCTAAAAATCTCGGCGGAGTAAGAATCTCAACTTGTGTAAAAAGTTCCAGAGCCTCATTTGCATCACGTGGGAAATCTTTTGGGTTTGTAACAGTTATCCATTCACCGGCCCTCATAACTTTGTATGCAACAGAAGGAAAACTATGCACAGTAGGTACATTAAATTCCCTAGCCAATCTATCAGCGGTAATTTCAAAATGAAGCTGACCCAAAAAACCGACTTTAAATCCTCTTCCCAAAACTTCGCTGGTGTCAGGTTCAAAATTCAACGACGCATCATTTAGTTTTAGATACCCAAATGCCTGACGTAATTTATCATAGTCATCACTCTCTTCAGGATAAAAAGACACGAAAACAACTGGCTTTGGTTCATCATAACCAGGCAGTGGAACACATCCAGACTTTGAAGAATTAGAAATCATTATCGTGTCTCCAATCCTTACCTTCCCCGGATCCTTTATGCCGGTAGCAATATAACCAACCTCTCCGTTTTGAAGCGATAAACTACTTCTGAAAGACGGAGCAAAATAACCAATGTCTTTTGCCAAAAAATCAGCTCCCGTAGCGCAAAGAGTCATTCTAGCATTCGGTAAAAACTGCCCATCAAAAACACGCACAAAAGCGATAACACCCTTATGCTCATCATACAAAGAATCAAATATAAGAGCTCTGGAACAAGACTCCACCTCAAGTTTCTTAGGCGGAGGCACGCGTGAAACGATAGTCGAAAGAAGTTCGGGAACCCCTTCACCTGATTTCCCCGAAACCTTAAAAACCTCATCAGGAGGAATTCCTAAAAGCTCACTAACCTCTGAAACCGCATCTTCAACCTGCGACTCGCTGGCAACATCAATTTTATTAACTACGCCCAAAACTGTAAGATTTGCTTTCCTTGCGCCATCAAGATTAGAAAGAGTTTGTGCCTGAACTCCCTGTGTCGCATCAACAAGTAACACCGCCCCCTCAACAGCCATGAGCGCCCTCGAAACTTCATATTTAAAATCGGAGTGCCCGGGAGTATCAATAAGATTTAAAATATAATCATTTTTTGACGTATCCTGCCAAGCCATTCTCACGGGCGTCATTTTTATCGTAATACCACGCTCTCTCTCAAGATCAAGTTGATCAAGATATTGCGGTTTCATAGACCTCATTTCAATAGTCCGCGTTATCTCAAGCATCCTGTCAGCAAGAGTAGATTTACCGTGATCCACGTGAGCAGTAATAAGAAAATTTCGAATATTTTGGTTCATTTTATAAGCATTAACAAAAGCTACTCTAACTCAAAAAAAATAAAAGGTACAGCTAATCATATTTAAAAAACATCCGTCGGTATGACAGATGTTCTTTGAAATCCCGCCTAAGTTCCCGGCTATTTCCAGGTGGGTGCCCTCAATCAAGTCCCACAGGATTTGATACTTTTGAGCTCCCGTAACTTAATTATTTTGATCCGGAACTTTGAGCGGGACACCTACAGTATACCAAAAAAACAAAATATCAAAAGTGAATAAGAAAAGGCCCGAGCGAGCAGATGTACAATCTGCAGCCCGGGCCTGTGTTCAAGTACAAAGGAAACGTCAGAGGGAGATGAAAAAAAGGAGAAACAAGCAGATATAACGCACGTCGAACCTTGTACTTAAACAGACGACTTTCAATCAGACTGGCTAAGAATTTCATAAACCCACCCCGTCGAGAGGGGTTTGGTGAAACGCCAAAGCCAGTCCGATCAAAAGATCAATCCAGAATACCAATGAACCATCCCTAGTATAGGGTTATAGCCAAATTCTTGTCAATACCCCATTAAAAAAGTATCTCTTCATCAGCCCTTTCGAAAGGAAAAAGCTCATTTGAGAGAAACCAGAGGTTAACCTCCTGCACTGCCTCCTCTAAAGTTCCGGAAGCATGAATAAGGTTTTTTACCGATCTCTTTTTTGCATTAGCAAGCGAAGACGAGTCAGCAGAAAAATCACCTCTTATTGTTCCGGGCGCCGCCTGCTCGGGCATCGTGCTCCCAACAATCTTTCTTACGGTTGAAACTGCATGAAGTCCCTCAACCGCCATTTTCACAATAGGACCGGAAGTCATAAAATCCATAAGCCATCCCCTAACCTGCCTACCAATAGCAAGCGGATCATCAGTGCCCATTTCTTTTGCAGGATCCATTTCAAACTTCTTATAAGTCTCAAGCGTCTTCCCGCCAATGATTCGTAAAAAATCATCACTGCCGGGATAATGTTTATTAAAATGTTCAACAGTTGGCTTCGTCATCTGCATCCCAACAATTTTTAATCCAACTCTTTCAATACGACTTATCACTTCTCCGATAAGCCCTCGTTTAACCGCATCCGGCTTTATTAGGACCAATGTCCTTTCTCTCTGTAAATCGTGTGTCATGTTTGTATGTTATATATTTTTCTTTTTTTTCTCAATAGCTATCCCAAGCTCCTTAAGTTGTTCGGGGTAAATATCCGAAGGCGCATCCATCACAGACGTCCTGCCGGAACTGGTCTGCGGGAAAGCTTGAACTTCACGCAAGTATTTTTCACCGGTTAAAGTCATCAGCAACCTCTCAACTCCATGAGCAATACCACCATGAGGAGGAGCTCCTTGAGACAAGGCATCAACCATATGCCCAAACTGTTCATTTGTCTCCTTATCAGAATACCCAAGTACTTTAAATGTAGCTTTTAGTATCTCTGGTCTGTGCGCGCGAACACTTCCACCACCAACCTCAAATCCATTACAAACCAAATCATATTGAGATGTTAAAATCTCACCAATATTTTTCCCAGAAACCAACCAATCAATATGTTCAGGAATTGGCATAGAAAAAGGATTATGAGTAAATGTCCACTCCGAGCGAGAGGATTTTCCCTTTTCATTTTTCTCCCCGCCAGAGGAGAATCCTTCTCCGGAGGAGAAAAATGGAAAATCAACCACCCACGCAAACGCAAGCACTCCATTTTCTTTATCACTCTCATCGCGCAAATCAAACTTATCTGCTCCATGTTTTTTCATAGCATCAGCGTAAGAAATAATCGGAAATGGTTTTTCTTTTATTTTATAACCCAATGATTCACAAACTGAAGTTATCATCGCTTCATCCAAAGCCATAAATTCTTCTCTAGTGGTAAAACTCACCTCCATATCAATCTGCGTATGTTCAAAGCCCCTATCGGCGCGCAAATCTTCGTCTCTTATACACCTCGCAATTTGGAAATATCTCTCAAAGCCACCAACCATTAGTAATTGCTTATATTGCTGTGGACTCTGTGGTAAAGCAAAAAACTTCCCTGGGTGTAATCTCGAAGGCACTACAAAATCCCGCGAACCCTCCGGTGTTGACTTGGTGAGCATCGGTGTCTCTATTTCAACAAAATCATTTTTAAAAAGAAATTGTCTAACCCTATCTACAAACTGTGACCTCAACCTGATTATCTTCTGCATACGCTCCCTTCTCAAATCAACATAGCGATATTTTAGTCGTACTTCTTCATCAATTTCTCTACCATCTGTTTCAAGTGGAAATGGAGGAGTAATCGACTCATTAAGGATCTCCATACTCTCTGCAAGCAACTCAAACTTACCGGTAGCAATATCCGGGTTTATCATATTCTCTGGCCTCTTATTTACAGTGCCTTTTATTTTAACTACCCACTCAGGTCTAAGCGTATTTGCCAAAGAATAAAGCTCCTTATCTTTAGCGATAAAAACAACCTGAACTATCCCAGTCCTATCTCTAAGATCAATAAAAATAATTTTACCGTGATCTCTCCGAACAGAAACCCATCCGGAAAGCTCAACTAATTCACCTTCTTTACTAATAATTTCCTTAGTTAAAATTCTCATATGAATAGCTAAACTCTAGCAAAAAACCATTAACCAAGGAAAGGTACTTGCCATAAATTACAAAAAAGTATATACTCCAAAATAGTTCAATTCCCAAGTCTATATGGAGCATGTCATGGCAAGCGAAACAGAAACCAAAAAGACCATCCGAGAAAGAGTACAAGAAAAGCGAAAAAAAGGCAGGTCAAGCAATGGACGAATCATCTTCATCGTGGCTGTTTTCGTAATCTTTCTCCTTTATCTCATCACAAGATGAAGATGCGTACCCACAAGCCCGACGCGCGAACATCGGGTTTCCCTAACTTAAAAAAAGGAAGGGCTCCTCATGTCACACAAAGACCTAAAACTTGGCCACGCCTCTGAACCACTCCCTAAAGAACTCATAGACATACTCAAAAAGAGAGGAAAGAAAGAAAAGAGAAAGAGATTAATAAAAATCGTTGCCGATATTGTCATCCTGGCTGTACTCATAGTTCTCCTCATAATCACACTGAAAGGATACATCCTTTAATCCAACAGTCTTTTCAACTAACCCCGATACACCGGCCTGCCATGCGCAGGCCCTTGTTTTTATCACTTATTACAAAACAATAATTCTCTAAACAATCACTATAGTCGCCTTTTAACTCAAAGACCAACCACTTAGCAAATTTTGACGATCGTCAAAATTTGCTATGTAAAAACATTTTAAAAGAATAATCATCTTAGCACCCCGCTAAAACCGTTTTTTTCACATTTCACTATACCAACTTAAAAAAAGCCAGACATCTCAAGATGTCTGGTAACCACTCTAAGAAAAATTGCCTTATTTATCCATTAGCGTCTCCACCTCGTTGATGATCAATATATTGCCGCAGATATTGGTAAATAGCTTCAAAGCCCACTTTTCTCCCCTTCGGTGTCGCTATTTCCGGCGGCCCAGAAATTCTAAATGTAAAAACATCAAGTTCGCCCCAATAATCTGGCGTGCAAAACATTCCAACGCTTCACACTCTTTCAACTGATAAAGGTAGAGGCTGTGTGTCAACTGTTGTTGATAGTCACTCATCAAAACTTTCCTCCAATAAGGTTAATATATTAAGTACCGATCAAAAATATAACACGTAACCCAAAAACTAGTCTACTGGACATTTTTCATTCATCTTTCATTCATTCTAACCACAAAAGCAATACAAAAATATTTTAAGAAGGTCTCGGATACATTCCGTTTAATCCAACAACATATTTCCTTCCTTTTTAGGTTTTAGTGAAATTCGATTAGAAATCAATTCATTGAACGAAAATTTCTTGTCGCAAATTTTATGGCCGGAAAACTCCCGCAAGGCGGGAGGTAAACGGGAGCCGGAAAATTTGCCAAGAAATTAAGAGAGATGAATATGATTTCTGAGAATAGAACGTTTCCTAAAAAGGAACGAAATATACGCCTACTTCTTTCCTTCCTTAATAAGCTCTGCAATATTTGCAGGAACTGGATCATAGTGAGAAAACTCCATAGTAAAGTTTCCTCTTCCCTGTGTCATGGATCTAAGTTTTGTAGCGTATCCAAACATTTCAGATAACGGAACAGAGCACTCGACAACTTTAAGACCACCTATCCTATCTTCGAGAGATTCGATTTGCCCCCTCTTTGAAGATATGTCTCCTGTAATATCACCTAAAAATTCCTGTGGCATAGTAACCTGAATTTTCATGATTGGCTCAAGCACAACCGGCTTTGCAAGTCTTGCAGCTTCCTGAAGAGCCATAGAACCGGCAACTTTGAATGCCATTTCGGACGAGTCAACTTCGTGATAAGAACCGTCGTAAAGCGTAACTTTAACGTCGGTAAGCGGATAGCCCGCAACTACACCTTTTCCGAGAGCTTCTTTCACACCTTTTTCTACAGCAGGAATAAATTCATTTGGAATAGAACCGCTTTTAATTTCATTCACAAATTCAAATCCAGTACCACGTTCAAGTGGATCAATCTTAATCTTTGCGTGACCATACTGACCACGTCCTCCTGACTGCTTGATGTATTTTCCTTCAGACTCGGCATGCTCACGAACAGTTTCTTTATAAGCAACCTGTGGTCTGCCGACATTCGCCTCAACAGAAAATTCTCTCTTCATACGATCAACAAGAACTTCAAGTTGGAGCTCTCCCATACCGGCGATAATTGTCTCACCCGTATCAGCATCACCACTAACCCTAAACGTAGGATCTTCTTCAGAAAGTCTCTTAAGAGCAATACCCATTTTCTCTTGGTCGGCTTTCGTCTTAGGTTCAATACGCATAGCGATAACCGGTTCTGGGAAAGTAATTTTTTCCAAAATAATTCCTTCATCAGGATCGCAAAGAGTATCACCGGTTGTAGTACCCTTAAGTCCTACTATTGCGCCGATATCCCCTGATGGAATCCTCTCCACCTCCTCACGCTTATTGGCATGAAGTCGCACCATACGCCCAACTCTTTCCTGAACATTTTTTGTAGAGTTCAAAATATAACTTCCTTTTTTAATAACACCCGAATAAACCCTAAAGAATGTAAGTGACCCCACAAACGGATCAGTCGCAACTTTAAAGGCGAGAGCAGAAAATGGCTCTTCGTCATTTGGGTGTCTCTCAACAGGAGCATTCGTTGAAACATCAAAACCTTTTACAGGTGGAAGATCTGCAGGAGAAGGAAGGTAGTCAACAACAGCATCGAGAACCTGTTGAACACCTTTATTCTTTAATGCAGAACCCGTAAGTACAGGAATTATCTGCAACGATATAGTTGCATTTCGTAGAGCTTTCTTTAAATCCTCTAAAGCTGGTTCTTTACCTTCAAGATAACCGCTCAAAAGCGCATCGTCTGTTTCAACAATTTTTTCGATAAGCTCTTTTCGCCTTGTTTCGTACTCCGCTTTTACAGATTCAGGAATCTCTTTTTCTACAATAGTCTCACCATGATCTCCTTCAAAACCATAAGCAACACCCGCAAGAAGATCAACAATTCCTTCGAGATTACTCTCTGAACCGATTGGAATCTGAATCGGAATAGCGTTTGGGTTTAATCTTGTCTGAATCGATTTCAAACTGTTTTCAAAGCTTGCGCCCATTCGATCAAGTTTATTTATAAAACAAATACGCGGAACATGAAATTCATCAGCGTACCTCCAGTTCGTTTCGCTTTGCGGCTCAACACCTGCAACGCCATCAAAAACAACAACCGCGCCATCTAAAACACGGAGTGATCTTTTTACCTCAACGGTAAAATCAATGTGACCCGGAGTATCAATAAGGTTCACGCGATACTCGTGCTGTTTCTTAAGTTCATCTGGAGAAATTTCTGAATTTATTCTTCTTATATAATTAGGAATCCAAAAACATGTCGTAGCAGCAGCGGTGATTGTGATACCACGTTCACGCTCCTGTTCCATCCAGTCCATAACGGTGTCGCCGGTATGAACCTCACCGATTTTATGAGACATTCCTGTATAAAAAAGAATACGCTCAGAAACAGTCGTTTTACCTGCGTCTATGTGCGCAATAACACCGATGTCTCTAACTCTTTCAATTGGATATTTTCTATCTACAGACATAAAATAAATTTAAAATAAAACCGCCACGCACAATTTACATGCCACATTCAACATTTCACACGTTTACCACGAGAAGTGCGCAAAAGCTCTGTTTGCCTCCGCCATTCTGTGAGTATCTTGTTTTTTCTTGATGGCCGATCCTTCGTTTTTTGCCGCAAGAATTATTTCTTCTGCGAGTTTCTCTGCCATTGGCTTACCTTTTCTATTCCGAGCTGCAGCAATTATCCAACGCACAGAGAGCATAAACCGCCTCTCGGGTCTTACCTCACGAGGAACTTGGTAGTTCGCGCCACCAACTCTCCTTGAAGCCACTTCTACCGCAGGAGCGGCATTTTCAAGAGCTTTTTCAAATAATGACAACGGCTGTTCATTTGTTTCTTTTTGAATTAATTCAAAAGCATCATACAAAACTTTTCTTGCAACCGCTTTCTTTCCATCTTCCATTAAATAATTTACAAAACGCGAAACAGCCACACTTTGATAAGTAAGGTCTGATTCAAAATCTCTCTTATAATTTCTTTTCTTTCGCATATCTTGAGTTTATTATTTTGGCTTTTTGGCTCCGTATTTTGATCGCTTCTGTCTCCTTGCCTCTACTCCGGCAGTATCGAGAACACCACGAACGATGTGATACCTTACACCCGGAAGATCTTTCACTCTTCCGCCTCGTAGCAATACCACAGAGTGCTCCTGAAGATTATGTCCTTCACCGGGGATATAAGCTGTTACCTCATAACCATTTGTTAATCGAACTCTCGCAATCTTTCGAAGCGCAGAGTTTGGCTTTTTTGGTGTCTGAATTTTTACCTGAAGGCAAACACCTCTCTTAAGCGGAGAAGAAGAATCAACCGGCTTATTCAAAATTGTATTGTAATAACGCCGAAGCGCTGGAGCTTTCGGTTTTACGATCGTTCGTTTCCGGCCCTTCCGGATTAACTGCCTGATTGTTGCCATAAATCAAATAAAAAGCGACCCAATGTCGTGAAAAGATGATAACAAATAACCGAAAACACTGTCAACCTCAAAAAGGAGCCCCTACGATAAGAGCGTATATCCAAAAAATTACAGGCGCTATAAAGTTAAAACCGGTCACAAAAAGCAGGAAAATGATAATAAAAAAGCCATACTGGGAAAGAAATGCCTCGATGTGAGAATAACCTGGCGGTAGAATAGCAAAAAAAACCTTAGAGCCATCGAGTGGCGGGATGGGTATCAGGTTAAAAACTGCAAGAGCGATATTCACTAAAACTATATGAGTGAAAGCAGTGAAGATAAAAGAATCAAAAGCTAAAAAATCTGTAGCAGAAAGAATTCTTAAAAAAGCCCCAAAAACCAGCGCCAAAGAAATATTACTAAGAGGCCCTGCCACGCTTATCAAAGCCGCCCCTTTTTTAGGATCCCTAAGGTTGTAAGGATTATACGGAACCGGTTTTGCCCAACCGATAATCGGCGCGTGTGATATTGCAAGAATAAGTGGCAAAAGAAAAGAACCTATAGGATCAAGATGTTTCAATGGATTTAGCGTAAGCCGCCCCATATCGCGAGCAGTTGTGTCCCCAAGTCGCAAAGCAACAACCCCATGAGATACCTCATGGATCATAACGGAAAATATTAAAACTATTAGCTCAAATGCAAGGAAAGTATATTCCATACTTGTTTATCCACAACGCCCAAACTAGGCAATGTTACAATACACTCTATCATATAAATACAAACTCATTAACCTTTATAAACCTATGGAAATACAAGAAGTCTTTTCGAGAATGCATGATAAAAACAAAGAGCTAAGAGAATTAAAAAAGATATACAAAGACACATTAGCCTCAAATTCAAATTATCAAGAACTACTAGAAAAACTAAAAGAAATAAAGGAGCAAAAGAAAAGAACTGAAACAATTGTCTCTAATGAACTAGCCACTGAAGTTGAAAAAATCGAAACCCTTAAACGCGGCATTGCGGATGACAAACAGCTTCTCTCCGATATGTCATGGAACTCTATCGTCAAAGGTGAATCAATCTCTGTAGTGGGACCCGATGAACACCCCTACGACCCAATCTTTGCTGTCCGCTTCCAGAAAAGAAAATAAAACCATTCACCGCAGTCGTTACAAAGGGCTCTTAATATTTTTTAATCGTGGGTTTGTTACCTGCGCATATACTTGAGTTGTCCTTATACTGCTATGTCCAAGTAGCTCCTGTACATACCGAACATCTGTCCCATTTTCCAACAAATGAGTAGCAAAAGAGTGTCGTAAAGAATGAAACGTTGCGGGTTTGATAACTTTTGCCCCCACCAAACTTTTACGAAACATTTTTTGTAAAGATGTAGCTGTTAGTTTACCGCCACGATTAGAGGAAAAAATAAAATCATCGGCACGTTTTCCCGCAATGATATTACGGAGGGAATCTTGCAGTTTTTCCGACATAACGCTGATCCGGTCTTTTTTACCTTTTGCTCCTTTGATATACACGGTGAATTCGTCAATACTTAGATCGGCGACTTTTAACTGCACAACTTCGCTTACCCGCAGTCCGGACGCGTAACTCAAGGCGATCATTATCCGATATTTTGCGTTTTCGGTGGCGTTGATAATTTTCTCAATTTCTGCCCGCGACAACACGATTGGTAGTTTTTTATTTTTTTTTGCAAATTTTAGGTCAATCTTCTGCGGATCTTTTAAAACTTCTGCATATAAAAATTTTACCGCGTTAAGTGCAAGGTTGATTGTCTGCGGAGATTGTCCACGTTTGTGTTTATCAAGTAAAAATTCCTCAATTGCTTTTTGTTTGTCTTTGACTCCTTCTCTCTTAGAAAAGCTGATATACTCCTTTATGTAGAGCATGTATGCGTTGCGGGTCTTTAGGGAGTAGTTGCGGAGCCTCAAAACCCGCTCGGTCTTATCCAAAATATTCTCCATAAACAAAGAATAGCAAAAGTTTGCATAACAAACAAGATATTGTTACAAAATAGGTTTGTAGTTCGGATAAAAACCAGTTGTACGAAATTCCGACTAGTAAATGAAGTGGTTTGAAAGTTTGTGCAAACAAAAAAGCACGTCTTTGAAACAAACTTCTATTAGTAACCCGTCGGAACTGTCGTACAACACTGTGTATCTGGTTCCACAAATGAGAAATTCTTGATTATTTTTTTACATTTTGATTGGGCTTTTTACAATTTTTGCTCTCAAAAAGAAAAAGGCCACCGATGTTACTCGATGGCCTTGGGTTGGGATCTGCTCGTGGCGGGCGGGCGGCTCACCACATCTCGTCCATCTCCCGCTGGGCGAGCCTGTTCGCGGGGATGAGTCCCCACTCCTCGGGCATGTCGTCTCCGACGTCCAGCCCGGGGCAGTCGGGCTTCTCGACAAAGATGTGTTTGCCATTGACCTCGCGAACGAGGCCGCCACCTTGGGTTCCCCAGACGGGGTAGCTGTAGGTACGATCCGTGCTCATGTCGATCCTCCTCGAGGGTTTGTGAAAGAGCAGATCCCGCCAACAGCGAGAGTCTGACCTTTCGGGTGAAAAGTAGCTTCATGCACTGTTGAACTCTAAATAATAGCATTTTTGAGAGCGTCTGTCAATAGTCCAGCAACACAAAAATTGCAAAAAGCCCTAAATTAAGGTAAAATAATCAAGAATTTCTCATTTGTTTCACCCAAATTTTGCTTCGTTTCACTCCGCAAAACTTCAGATACACAGGAACGTTATGCAAAATTCAGCTAACCACGCAAACCTAAACCTCAAAACTTTCTCCCACCTCCGGCACTAAAAACTCAACCCCCTTCTCTCTCAAAAGTTTTTCTGCCGTTCTATAAAACGGCTCCGGTCTCAAAAGAATCGCGTCATGAATGGGAAAACACTTTTTTGGCGCGACAGATCTCGCAAATTCAACCACCTCCGAAATCTTCGCCCACGGCGCCGCAATCGGTAAAGCTAAAACCGAAACCGGCTTTTTTGGCGCTAAAAAAACATCACCGGGAAAATACAATTTTTCCGCAACAAGAAAACCAATATTTTTTACCAAAGGGATTTCAGGATGAATCTCGGCATGCACCTCTCCAAATCCTTCAACTAAAACATCGGCAATTTTTATACTCTCGCCAGAACCGGAAACCGAACAAGGTATACCCTCTTCAGTAAGAATTTTACAAACAGACTCATTTGAAAAAATTTTAACCTCCGAATTTTTCAATACAATCCCTTTTACAAAAGGAATATTTATGTGATCAGCATGCTCATGAGAGATAAGAACTGCTGAAATATTTGAAACTTCTTCAAACCCTTCCGTAAATACACCAGGGTCGGTTATGATCCTTGCCGCACCTTCCTCGATAAGCAGGCACGAATGACCAAGTTTTGTAACTTTCATACTCAAATAATATCACGCACAGCACAAACCCTCAAAAACCCTTGTTTTCTAAATCAAATCCCAAAAACGAGAAACTTCACTTGACAATACATCAGATACTATAATAGTATATGACCAAGCTTTTGGATCGCCCGAAAGCAAGTATAGTTCTTTCGAAGGAGAACCACTCATATGAACGCCGCGAAGAGCTACTAGATTTTTGAGGTCACATCGGCCTGACCCCTTACGTCATCACTGCAGAGTGAAACGTAAGGGGTCTTTTTTTCAAAAATTTGACAAAAAATTAAAAGTATATAGAATATAATCAGCCCTGAAAACAAACTCAACTGAGGTAAAAATGTTATTAGTAAAAAGAAAAAAAACCGATGAATTATCGGGTCGATCAAAAAATTGGATCACCGATCACGTAATTGTTTTTTTCACCCTATTATTCATTTCAATAACTACAATCACTACATTGTTTTTTGGCATAACGTTTATATTCTCCAAAATATAAAAATACCCCAAAACCAAAACCCCGTCTTCACAAGAAGTCGGGGTTTTTAGCTATCAGTTATTAGTTTTCGGTTTTCAGTTGTAAGTTGTAAGTCTTAAGTTATCTTATGGCTGCAAAATATCCTCTATTCTTCCATCAATCGAAATCACAACACTGTTTACAGTTGAAAACTGTTTCAAAGTTTCCGTGATCTGCGAACGAATTGCAGCTACGCGACATGAACCACCAACCTGCGAATCAAGTTGTGAGTTAAGATCAACTTTTGCAACTCCATTTGAAATACTAAGTGACTGGACTACAACACCAGGATTGATTGCCGTTTCATATCCTGCCGCCGTTTCAGATGCTGAAGGCCCTTTAAACAATTCCTCAAGAGCGGCTTTACCAACTCCAGAAGTCTTTGGGATGGCACGTGTTACAGAAAAGACTTTTTCGCATGTAGTATCCTGTGGCGCAAGTTTCGAATTTGTAAAGTATGCAACAACACTCATCGTCGAAGTCGCAGCAGAAACAGTTGGCTTCGGTGAAGATGTTTGTTGCTGAACTGGTGTTCCTTTTGGAGACTCTCCCATTGCTTCCTCACCGATTACTAGCGGTATTCGAAGTTCGTCATCGTTCTCAGGAAGTCCGGACGGATTATCCTTCTGAAGAACTAGCGTTGCATCACCCGTATATGATTCATCAAATTCCAGCGTAGCTGTAAATGGAACAAAATCTTCTGTCATCCATTCACCTTGTGCTTCCGCTGGTGTCACCGCAAGCTCGTTTCCATCCGAGTCAAGAAGTTTTACAGGGAAAGATGCCTCAAAATACCAAGTGCCCCTAGCTTCACCATCAACAGTAAGCGGACTGGAAACAGTTGCTCCTGATTCCGGCGACGTTACACGAATAAGATCAGACTTATCCGTGTCCGGAGAAGAATTGAATAATAGATATCCAAGGCCAATGAAAACAATAAGACCTCCGATAACATATAAAGTACTCTTTGTGTTTTGGTTCATATGCCTTTTGTTAATGATTAATTCCCCTCTAATGTGCCTCACATCAACCCTTCCTGTCAAACCTTGAAAAATATCTCAAATGTTTCATAAAATAACACCCTCACAAATAAAAATAAACTTCAAAACATAAATATTTATTCAGATACTTCGTCTTCCAGCTCTTTTTTGATTTCTTCAAACTCATTTTGGACTTCTTCCATTTCAGTCCTCAAAGCTTTCACAAGCTCAGCGCCTGTCTTTGCTTTTTCAAGACCTGCTTCAAGATCAACATCATCACTGTCCTCAAACCAAGAAACAATATCCTCAAGTTTTTTTAAATTATTTAAAAGTTCTTCACGTTTCTTTTTCATAAGATTTTTTTTCATCAATATTTAAAACCGACGCCGAAAATTCTCCCCTATGAAGTTTTACCAAAACTTCATCTTGCGCTTTCAAAGCATTTGCCTGTTTCAAAATTTTACCAAATTGAAAAACGAGGCTATATCCACGTTTCAGATTTTCTTCCGGATTTACCGCTTTCAGATATGCCTCTTTTGCATCCAGTCTTTCTTTCAAAAGAAGAACTTTATTCTCAAATCCCGAAATTATCGTGTCAGATGATCTGTTTATTTTCAGAAGCACAGAATCAACAACATAGCCAATTGCTCCCGATAATCTCTCGGCATATCTGGGAAACATGGACAAGACTCTCTCCCAGCTCTGATTTACAAGATGAGCCGCTGCGGTAGGAGTAGAGACAGAAACGTCAGCCACAAAAGACGCAATAGGAACATCAACGTGGTGCCCTATAGCGGCTATAGTCGGTATCTTCGACGCAAACACAGCGCGCGCAGTAACTTCGTTATCAAATGCTTGCAAACTCTCAAGACTCCCGCCACCACGCATTATTATTAGCGCATCAATATCTTTTCTTTGTGAATTAAACCAATTTATTCCCGAGACAATCTGTCCCATCGCCTCCCTTCCTTCAACTCGAGCATCATAAAGATAAACCTTTATTCCAAGAGCTCTTAGATTATGCGCAAAATCTTTTGAAACAACACCACCTAAAGAAGTTATTATGCCGACACTTGATATGCACTCCGGAAGTTCTCGCTTTTGTTCAAACAATCCCTCTTTTTTGAGTTGACGTTTTAAAAGCTCATAAGCTTGTCTAAGAGATCCCTCGCCAATAGGTTCGATAGAGCTAACAAAAAAACCAAAATTCCCGCTTCGTTTTGTTATATGTGGCCGTCCCCCAACTTTCACAACCATCCCCTCAGAAAGCGCCACTCCGATCCTATTAAAAACCGCTGATGACAAAAAACACGAAAGCGTCCCATCCCCCTCCTGATCCCTTAGAGTCAACGAAACCCACTGCCCACTCTGTCTAAAAGAAGAAATTTCACCTACGACAAATATCCCCGAAAATTCCCGCAGAAGTTCCGAAACACGATCAAGAAAAACCCCTACAGAATAAGTTCGAAAATCGTCATTCATAAAATATTAGTTTTGCCCTTCTTCTGTTTTTTCTTCCTCTTCGATTGGGGAAACACGAACCCTCTCACCGGGTTTTGGTTTTTCAGGTATAACAAAGACAAGTAAAATATACGCGAGTATCCCTGGAAAAACTCCGGTTATTATGCTCAAAAATACATACCCCGCTCTAATCAAAATAGGATCAACCCCAAAGTATTCTCCAATGCCACCCATGACACCTGAAAAAACTTTATTGTCCTTGCTTTTATATAACTTTTTCATAGTTTTAGTTTTTATTTTTCAGATTTAAGTCATCATTTAGATCTATTAACAATTTCCAATATAACCCATAATTTATGTTTTTAGTTGTAAGTTATAGGTTGTAAGTTATTCCACCATTCTATGCTCCAATGCTATGCGAGGCAAGAAAAGACACGATAATCGAAGCAGTTTCCGCTCTTAAAGTAAGTTCTCCTAAACTAACAAAAAAAAGTTTCCCAGGTGTCCTCGATGTATAAGATTTAGCAACCACAACCTCATTTGAAGACCACCCTCCCTCGGGACCCACGAAGACACCTATATTTTTTTTATTTCTTAAAATTTTCTTAGAAAAAAAATCTTCCACAGAAACATCAAAAAAAAGATTTATATCATGCCGCGAAGACATCTGCAGAGCATGGGGCAAAGACATTGTCGGTAAAAGTTTTGGCACATACGCTCTCCCAGATTGCTCGGCTGCCTCCTGGATAATCTTTTGAATCCTCTCCTCCTTAAATCTTAATTTTTCTGTCCGGTCACTAAGTATGGGCACAATCTCAGCTACACCACATTCAACCGCTTTCTGAACTGCAAACTCAAAATGATCATGCTTAATAAGCGACGCATAAAGAGTAATAAGCCGCTCCGTCTCACGATCAACATTTTCATGAGAGAGCGCAACAAGCTCAACACCATCTCTAAGAAATGATGTGATCCTTGCAGTCACTTCAACTCTTGTATTGTGAGCAAGTACGAGGCTATCTCCTTCGCGAAGTCTCAACACGTCTTTTACTTGATGACGAAAAGAATCATCGGTTATTTTTATAACCGACTGTGATAAATCAAACTCAGCAAAAAACCTATGCAGTCTCATAAAACCGCTTTACTAAGAAAAATCACTTTTCTCCGACGTGAAGCAACCTCGAAAGCTCTGCTTGATCAAAACCAACAACTATATTGCCATCAACATCGATAACTGGCACACCAAGCTGACCTGATTTATTTATCATCTCATCACGCGCTTTTTCATCAATCGCAACATCTTTCTCTTCATATTTCACTTCGTTTTTCTTAAAAAACTCTTTTGCCATCTTGCAATATGCGCAAGTTGGAGTTGTGTAAATTGTAACGCTCATAAATTTAAATTTAATTGGAAAAATAAAACGACCTTTCCCAAATCAAGATAATTTTAATACAAAATGAAAAAAATCAAAACCCAAACTTTTCCTTTGGCTGTTCCGCCGCAGTAACTGGCCCAAACTTTTCTTCATATATCTTCATGTTTTCAGAAAGAGCATGAAGCATCCTTTTTACATGTGCTGGGTTCATAACAACACGTGAAGCAAGAACTCCTTGGTTTCCCACTACGTTAAAAAAATCCATTACAAACTCTTCACCTGTATGCATCACCTGCATAATGTTTGAATACACACCTTTAAGGTCTGCATCCGTCGCTCTGATTTGAATATTGTGATTATGTTGTTGTTTATTTTGTTCCATAAGAAAAACATTACACGAAAACAGGGGAAATTTAAACAAAAAAAATCAAATCCAAAATTCCCAAAAAATTCCAAATCCAACACCTCAAAAAAACAAACAAAAATAACCAAACCATCACCCACCTCACACACAACCCACCTAACAGTTTTTGACGATCGTCAAAAACTGTTAGGTGGGTTTTCCTCAACTATAAATCTCGCCCCTTCCTTTTTTCAAGCACTGCTTTCCCTGCCCTCTTTCAAAAGTTCTGTAAATCTATCTTTGAGTTTCTTTAGTTTTGGGCTTATTACAACCTGACAATAGGGTTTAGAAGAATTGTTTTTATAATACTCCTGATGATACCCCTCTGCTTTATAAAAATGATCCAATGGCCTTACTTCTGTAACCACGTCTCCCTCTTCTTCTTTTGAAGCGTCTAATTCCTCAATAAACTTCTCGGCTTCTTCTTTTTGACTCTCGGTTGTGTAAAAAATAGCTGACCTGTATTGAGTGCCCACATCAGCCCCTTGTTGATTCAACGTCGTTGGGTCATGCGTAGCAAAAAATACAGTCAGCAAATCCCTATAAGAAATCACTGCCGGATCATACTCAATCCGTATCACTTCGGCATGCCCCGTCTTACCGCTCGAAACTTCCTCATAAGTCGGGTTTTCTGTATGCCCACCGGCATATCCACTCGTAACAGAATGCACCCCTTTCAGTTCCCCAAAAACTGCTTCAGTACACCAAAAACATCCACCTCCAAAAATTGCAATTTCTAAATTCATATAAAAAATATAACTCGAAACAAAAAAACAAAAAAGAGGATGAAAGTAAGAGCAAAAATAAATAAAGCAAAATCAAACAAAACGACCAAAAGCTTAAAGCAAAAAATCTTAAACACCAAAACTCACCAGAAAAACCCTACCTAGCAAATTTTGACGATCGTCAAAATTTGCTAGATAAAACCATCAGAAACAAACAGATCATGTCACCCACTAAATTAAAACTATTAAGACTTCACTCAAGAAACTTTTCTTATTATATTTCCATCCACATCTGTTCTATAAAGATAAGTTCTACCAGCATAAGAAAAAGCAACAGCATACCCGGGTGTCAAAACCGCAGTGCACATTTCCCCTTCCTCCGGCAGACCCAAACAACCATCAGGCCAAGTCCGCTCGGACACAGAAACCACTTCAATGTCTTCCACTCTCACTGACAAATCCCCTGCCAACATAGCCCTTGCGCGCATAACAGCATTAGAAAAGAAAGAAGCTGAAGGCGAAGCCGATACCAAAGGAGACGTAGTAGGCAAGCAAATCTGTTCAAGCTTACCATCGTTAAACAAATAATATTGCGTCTTTATGTCCAGCGAATATGAGGGTTTGTTTGATATAGAAAAGTTTTCTTCAGGGTTAACAACGAGTAAACGACTCCCTATCTCATAACTTAAACCAAAAGAGGAAGGCACGTTATAAGCCAAAATATCTCCCGTCTTCGCGCTAACAATTGCAGAAGACTGACACGAAGTACCACATCCCCACGTAACCACTGTATAAGCGCCGGCAAAATTAGGACCGTGACTCGCTCCTTCTCTTATTACAGTCCTAAAAAGCTCTGCATCCGGCTTGCTTGAAAAATCAACTTCTACAGGAACACCACTAAATGTTTCCGTAGAAGGACTTTTCCGAAACTCCGGTGGGCAAGAAAGTGAAGAAGGCGCCGGAGATTGAGTCGCGGAAGGAGTAGGCGTAACTTGAAGAGGCGAAAAATTAAAAATCCAAAAAGCCGCAAATATCACGCCCAAACCTAAAACAAAATAAACAAGAAATGAATTCATAATTTAATAACTTGAATAAAGCGGCACTATATCGAGATCACCTTTCTGTGGCATACGAATCACATCGATAACTCTACCAAATATTCTATAATCGCGCTGAAGTATGATTGGTTTATATTGTGGATCCGAAGAAACCGGATGTAAAACTATTGCATTATTAGCAAACTGTATTTTTTTGATAACTGCGCAGTGATCAACGATAGTAACGACAAGATCATTATCAGAAACTGCCTGTGTAAGCTCAACAAGAACATAGTCGCTATCACACACACCGGCATCAACCATCGAGTCTCCTATCGCCTTAATACTAACAACATCATCACGCCTTTTGCCACACAATAAGTCACTTGCAACACAAATAAAATCTCCAAAATTTCTCTCGGCAAGAACAGACACATTATCACAACCAGCAGAAGCAATTACGGGAATATTTACAGTCTCAACTGCATCCGCATATTCTCGTAGTCGAATCCCACGAGCCGCATGCTTCTCACGAAATATAAGACCTTTCTTTTCTAATACAGACAAATATTGCGTCACAGCCCTCGGAGAAGATAAGTTCATGCAGGCCATGAGTTCATTAGTCGTCGGCGACTCACCGGTCTCGATAATGTGTTTTCTAAGCGACTCATAAAATCTTCTTTGTTTTTGCGTAAGTTGCGCGACTAATGACATAAATTTTAATAAATATATAAATAAGCGACTATTTATATATTTATAATATCAAAATATATAAAACATATACATGTGAATAACTTAAATAAATGACGTCCTCCCCGCACTCCCCTTCGGGATCGTGCGGGGTTTCCTTTAGGCTCCGCCACTCATGAGAATTCACCAGTTATCTCTTTTCCTCTATCAGCTATGTTTTGACGTTCAATATAGCGACGTATGGTTTCTTCGTTCAAGCCAACGGTAGATACAAAGTATCCAGTACTCCACATATTTCCTTTTTCATATATCTGATCAATGAATTTGTACCGCTTCTTGAGTTCATGACTTGAGTATTGTTTTAACTTCTGTACGACTGAGGAAATGGCATATTTGGGTGGTATTTTCATGAGAATATGCACATGGTCATCACCTGTATTGATTTCATGAAAATACCAGTCTGGGTGGTAACGTCCTGTGCGGTACAAATTCTTGATCAGATCCGTACGAACATAGTGTTTGAGTATTTTTCTACGATATTTGGTCCCTCAGACTATATGATACTGAATCTGATAAACACTGTGGTTTAACTGGCGAATTCTCATGCTAACAGCGTAGCACGCACCTGCGTGCTACGCTCATTCATCCCCGCACTGCGCTCTCTCATTTCAATAGATGTCTGTACCCTTGGTCGCGACGAGCTTGTGCGGGGTTTCCTGAGAGGAAGTAAAAAGCGGCTCAAGATTGAGCCGCATCTACCACAGTCATTGCCTCTTTATGCTTGCAGGCAACAAAAGACCTTATTTTATCAAAAACACTTGGACTATCAGTTGGAGCACCTGTGTCGTCATCTACTGATCTTTCATTCAAAAAAACAAAAGCGAACTTAATAGGTTTCTCAGTTACCCCAACAACGACTTTCCCAGTAATTTCCTCATTTATATCACCCAGAATATTTCGACGCCAATAAAGAACATCAATCGAAGAACTACTGAGACGCAAATGGTTCTTTCCTTTAGTCTCTGCAAGACTAAGATCACCCAAAGTTTCAAGTAAATACAAAACCCTATCAGCAAGTTCACGAGTCTCTTTACTAGCACAAAGCATTCCCTCTCCTCCAGTCAGGTGTAGTCTCCAAAAGAGTTAGTACTCTTCTGAACACTGCAACCAACCAAAAACCAGATTTTTAACGATCAAAGCTATATATTTATAGCACAACAAATTAATATCTGTCAATAGACAAAATAATACAAAAATCAAACAAGTCCTGATAGAATATATTTAATGAAAAACCCAAAAACAGTTCTCGTAACTGGAATCGCAGGTTTTATCGGGTCAAACTTTGTAAAACAATATCAAAAAGAATATCCAGACGCTGAAATAGTAGGGATAGATGACTTTTCAACTGGCAGAAAAGATGCGGTCAATAGCAATATAATTTTTTATGAGGGATCAGTAGCAGATCTGATTTTGCTAGAAAAAATTTTTAGCATGCACAAACCAGAATACATTTTTCACTTCGCAGCATATCCAATGGTTTCGTATACAGTAGAACACCCCACCATAACAACGACAGCAAATATAACGGGAACAGTTGCCCTATTAGAAAAAGCGAGAGATTACAAATCAAAAAGATTCGTATTATCTTCATCATGTGCTGTATACGGAAATACAAAAACACTCCCCGTAAGTGAGGTAAAAAACCACCCCGCACCCCTGTCGCCATATGGCCTCCAAAAACAGGTTGATGAAATGTTCTGCAAGCTCTTCAGTGATTTATTTGATATAGACACAGTTTGTTTACGATATTTCAATGTATATGGCCCAGGACAATACGGTGGTTCTGCATATGCGACAGTCATATGTAATTGGCTTGAAAATCTTTTTATAAACACATCTAAAAAACCATACATAGAAGGCGACGGCACTCAATCAAGAGATTTTTGCTATGTAGAAGATGTTGTTAATGCAAATATATTAGCTATGGAAAAAGATAGGGTTTTTAATGGTGAAATTTTTAATATCGGAAGCAGTCAAAGAATAAGCCTTATCGAAATAAAAAATCTTATTGAAAAACACTCACAAAAAAAGCTTGAACTCGAAAACCGACCACCTAGATTAGGAGATGTTAAAGACATTTATGCAGATATCAGCAAAGCAAAGGAACAACTTGGATACATCCCTAAAACAAGTTTTGAAAAAGGATTACAAGAAACAATTAACTGGTTTAAAACCAGAACTAAATAACTTTATTACCCACCATCCTTCGATAAACCAGATACGAATAAACAGCTGTTGTTATAACAATCGCCACAATAAGAGAAATAAGTATTACAAATGAAGCCTTTCCGTCTTTAAAAAATACTCCCAGTAAAGAAATAACCGCCGCTGCTCTAAAAAGATTCCCGCCCAAAACATGCGTCTTCTCCCACACAAAATCATTACTTAAAGTCCAAGGCGTCCTTATCCCGATAAACCAGTTTCTCTTCGATTTTGAAAGCAAAATTCCAATGGCATAAAACAAAATCGAAATAGCCGGTATCATAAACAAACCAATCGGAAACTCATATCCAAGATTCCAAACCACTACGAGTAAATAAGTATAGAAAAGAAACAATGAAACCAGCGACCAGAAAGCATCAAAATATTCTCTAAATAAAGCGATGTTTTCCCTAAGTGGATCTATTTTTAAAATCAAAAAATAAACCCCTATAAGCACAAGAAAAATTACGGGGAATAACATTACTAACGCAGTTTTCGACATCGTGTCATCAGGCACATCCGAAGCATTCCAATGAGAAACAACCCTATCGGGCAAAAATGGATAAGAAAAAACACCAAGCGCAATCGAGACAAAAAACACCAGAAATATTAACGCTTGCCCTTTTTTCATGTTAGAAAAATATTTTTTTACTCACTTGTAGTCCCATCAAATTCTGCCTCATTCGCATCCGCTTCTTCTTTTGTAGCTCGCACTATTCCATCCTTATGATGCGGAGGCGAATATATTGTATAAAGTTTTAACTCTTCTGTTTCAGAAGCATTAACCACATTATGCTCCGCTCCAGCAGGAACCACAACAGCGATACCGTCCGACACAGGAGTTTCTGCTCCGTCTATGACAACCTTGCCTGATCCAGCCTCAAAGCGAAAAAATTGGTCATTGTCAGGATGAACCTCCATGCCAATTTCTCCCTTTGGCGGAAGACTCATCAACACAAGTTGACTGTGCTTGCCTGTATAAATTACTTTGCGAAAATTCTTATTTTCACGCGTATCATTTTCGATATTTGAATGAAATCCTTTCATAGTTTTTTTTATATTAAATTAATTATTTTGACTCGAAATATTCACCATCCAGTGAACTCCAAACTTATCAGTCACCATTCCAAAAGTATCTCCCCAAAACTGTCTTGCAAGCGACATATCAACCTTACCGCCCTCCAAAAGTTTGTTAAAAAACCCGGTAAGTAAAGCCTCATCAGACCCAACGACATTCATATGAACATTATCTCCAAAAACAACATCTTTTCCCGGCATTCCATCACTCGCCATAAAAGAAATTAGATCATTTTTTAAAGTCGCATGCATTGTTCTACTACCATCTTCCAGATTTTTTGCCATTCCAGCATCAGCAAAAGACTGGATGTTCAATTCGCCACCAAGAACAGATTGATAAAAAGTCATTGCCTCTCGGGCATTTCCATTAAAATTCAAATAAGGTATAAGCGTTGGTTTCATATTTTTGCCTAAATACTATAACAGCAAAAACACCTATTTCCTAGGTTTTGGAAATTTTAGATATGGTCTGATAGGCCATAAAAGCAGCGACCCTAAAAACGACATAATTACAACCGCAATGATCAAAGTCGGAAACCCTTGAACAGTTGCTATATAACCTCCAAGAGCAGCAAAGCCTGCACTGGTAAGATCAGTAAGCGTAAAATACACTCCCCACTCCGTCCCTTCTTTTTTTCTGTCTATATGACGAGTGAAGATAGCCATATAAGTCGGGAATGTAAAAGCTGTAAAAAAACCAAAAACAAACTGAACCAGATAAAGTTGGAAAGGTATATTTATTATCAAATACAAAAGTGGAACAAAAGCTATCGCAACAGTAAAAACAAACATAAACCAAAAATCATCCTTCTCACCCCGAATCTTATCGATTAGATGGGCAATCGGTATCTGAAGAATGCTTTTTGTAAAAAGATAAATTCCAGCCGCGATTCCGGCAACGGCAGCATTACCGCCTGAAATAAAATCCTGAATAAAAATCGCAAATATCGGTCCCAAGAGCCCGGCTGCTCCCGTAAGAACAGTGTCAGAAATAATAAGAAACCTCACAACAGGATTTATATCCTGTAAAAAATAATGTTTAAATTTTAGAGATCTCTTTTTCATGAAAAACGAGGCAAGCCCCGCATACATTCATATTATCAAAAATCAATATAGCAATCACGCATCAAATTCCCTACCTATGAGGACAACCTGCCCAGCAACAAGGCCTCCTCATGCCTTTGCGCATTTTATCCAAACCAACATCTATGCGCCGTTTTCTAGTCTCATCTTTTTTCGCGGACGTAACCCAACAGATCCACTCATTGCGCGCAAGTGGTGTAATGTCAGTCCACAGTTTTTTTGCAGACGAATCAGAATCAATCGCCTTACCAAAATCCACTGGCAACCTATGCACCATTGAACTTCCCTTCTTTCCCATAAACCCATTTTATCAGATTATTTAACTTACAATATAGCTCGGACTACATTCCCTCGCCGCGCGAAACGCGGTTCTGGCGCGTCGAGGCAAAAATGAGCGGCTCCGCCGCGCACACTGACAATTTCAAGTTTTTCTTTGGCGGAATACTCTTGCAGCTCTGCGAGCTGCGCTTCAATACTCAAAATCTGCCGTTCCTCACTTTCGCTCGATTTTCTTGCGTAAATTACGTATCGCATGGTGTTATGAATTGAATGAAAAAATTTCTTTTGCCCTTATTGATAAATCCGTTTCTTTTTCGCCAAAAATCCCATACAAATTAGCCGCCGAGCGAAGCGAGACGGACAGTTCGCATTTGCAATTTCCTTTCTGGCGGAGGGGGAGAGATTCGAACTCTCGATACCCGTTAAGGTATGCCATCTTTCCAAGATGGTGCACTAGACCGCTATGCGACCCCTCCGTAATATTTTTTTCAAATCCAAAATACTACGTAAAAATACACGAGAAACCGGATAAACTCAATAAAAGAGAAGAACTAACTAAAAACTAATAAAAAAACCAAAATACAAAAACTCGAAAAATAAACTCGGCCCCAAACCACACCCCTCAACCCAAAAAACAACCCAAAAAACCTACCTAGCAATTTTTGACGATCGTCAAAAATTGCTATATCAAAGAATTCACACAAACCACACCAACACAATCTCACACATCATTCATCCATGAGCGTCCCCGATTTTTGAATAGTGAAAAGATGAACGAATTTAACAATGCCCAAAGATTTTATATGCGATACAAAAGCCGCCGGCAATGGACTCCACCCCATCCAAACACTCTTCTGTAACTGATTAAACCCCAATGCCTTCAAGTCCTCTCGAAGAGTATTCCTCTTTACTCTCTCTTGCTCTGGTATGTCAAAAATTATTATTGTATTCGGAACAATTCCATTTTTTGATTTTGCAAAATCGGCATAACTAGAAAATCTGATCGCCGCCGCTGATTTGTGCCTCCCAAGTTTTGTGACATTCCACCCCCTAGAAGATTTTTCAATGAGTCCCTGTTTCTTTAGTCTACTTAAAATAGAATAAAAACTATCATCACTAATCTCATTTTTCAAATGTTCAGAAAAATTTTTTTTAGAAAAATCTTTTGAAAATCGTAAAGCATTTCCAATATCATGCACAGTACTGGAAAGCGAGACGAGTGCAGCCAAAATAGCATCTTGTTTTGTAAATTTTGTTTTTTGCATTAAAAAATTTATATTCCCCGTAAAATCATCAAAACATTTAAACCCCATCAATAGAATCTATTTCATCCCGTCCCACTTACCTAGCAATTTTAGACGATCGTCAAAATTTGTTAAGTACCCTTTCCAAAAGTTATCCACAGGCACAAAAAACACCAATAAAACCAAACTTAAAAACCCAAGCCAAAGACAACAGAAAACAAACTAACCAAAGATCCAGAAAACCAAAATATTTTACATTAACTCCAAGCCTCTCTCCCCTAAACAACGTCTGAAGCCATTTCCGCTTCCCTCTTCTTTCCACCGATATTAATCAAAGCAAACACAGTAAACAAAACCAGATCAAAAATAAAAGTCTTTGCACCCAAAAAACTCGAAAATGAGAAAATAAAATCCAAAACAATAATCGGAGTCAAAAGGTGTATACCCATTCTAAAAGCCGATGAATAGTTTAACTTCACATTTCTCATTCCGGAAATAATCATAACTATAAACGCGCCAATCAATACATCAAAAAAGTAAAAGAACGGAACTGAAAACAAAAACAAAAGTAGAACTACCAAAATCAAAATCGCAAGAAGTGGTATCCAAGGAGATATCTTATCAACCCAAGACTGAAGATAGTCGCGATCAATCACCACGTCTGGAAAGTTACTCAAACTATAAGTCCGCACATCACCAGACCCACGCACAGTCACAGAATTTTTTGAAATAACCATAAGCGAATCATAAGACTCAAACTGATCCAGATTTATAGGATTTACCGTATCTATCACAGCAAAATATTTCGGATTTGACATCTCTTCATTTTCTTTAAAAAACTTCTCATCATCTGGAAAATCAATAAAATACGGCTCGGAAACATTTGTCGAAGCAGATCCGTCTTTAACAGTTAAAACAAGTTCAGCTGGATAGTTAGAAACTGCGACACTGACAAATTCATTCATCCCCCGAAGAAGGCTTGGAAACTTGGTCACAGAAAAAACCAAAGTACCAAGAAGCGCAAAAAGTAACGCCAATTTTGTGAAATACAAAATCGAAAAAGAAAACTTCTTACCCCGAAGTTCAGAATAAAACTTCGGATTGTAAATACTACTCTTAAGAGTCGCGATAAATGAATTTTGTTTCATAAAAAAATTTTACCAAAAAAATATTCTAAACATCCATACCTCGAAGAGCGCGGATTCTCTCGCCAACCGGCGGATGTGTCATAAACATCTTATGATACCAAGATATTTTTTCCCCCGGTTTATCAAACGGATCATCAAACCATAGATGCGCTGTTGTGTTTTGTGCAACATGAAGCGGAGTTGGATCACGAGATATTTTTTCTAAAGCGCTGGCAAGTCCTTCCGGATAACGAGTTAAAAGCGCTCCAGAAGCATCAGCTAAAAATTCCCGCTTCCTCGATATCGCAAGGTGCATAAGTCGTGTAATTATAGGAGACAAGATCGCAAGAACAATTCCAATCAATATAAAAAAATTGCCGCCTTCTTTACTATCTCTCCGTCCCCTTCCCCAAAACATTGAGCGCAGAAAAAAATCAGCAAGGAGAGAAATAAACCCGACAAGAACTATAACAACTGTCGAGAGAAGCATATCCCTGTTCCCTATGTGCGATAACTCATGCGCGATAACTCCTTCGAGCTCCGATCTATCAAGTCTATTCAAAAGCCCTGTCGTAACAGCCACAACCGCATGTTCCGGATCTCTACCGGTCGCAAAAGCATTTGGCGCAGACTCATCAATGATATAAATCTTCGGCACAGGAAGCCCAGCCGTGATGCATAAATTTTCAACAACATTATAAAGCTCTCTTGCGCTACCTCTATCAATCTCCCTCGCTCTCGACATCGAAAGCACAAGCTTATCAGAGTACCAATAGCTAAAAAAACTCATAAGCACGCTAAACACCACAGCTATCACTAAAATCGAAGAGTCGCCATAAGCGTATGAGATAGCCCAGCCAACTCCAATCACCACCAAAAAAAACCCAGTAAACAAAAACCAGGTTTTTCTTATATTTTTATCTTTTTGAGTATAAAGCGATGCCATTAAAACTTAACATTCACCGGTTCGCGTTCCACCGAGTCATTAACTTCAAAAAAGTTCTCTTTCTTAAAGTGAAACATTCCAGCGATAATGTTTGACGGAAAAGATTCAATCTTTGTATTCAATTCCTGAACGACGGAATTATAAAATCTCCTTGCCGCCATTATTTTATTTTCAGTATCAGAAATTTCTCTCTGAAGTTCCAAAAAGTTCTGATTCGATTTCAAATCAGGATAACTTTCCGCAACAGCAAAAAGAGATTTTAATGCTCCGGTAAGCTGGTTTTCTGTATTTGCCTTATCAAGAGCTGTTCCACCAGACTGCATAGCCATAGTTCTGGCTTTTGTAACATTCTCCAAAACTGTCTGCTCTTGCTTCATATACCCCTTAACAGTCTCGACAAGATTAGGGATAAGGTCATATCGCCTCTTTGTCTGAACATCGATATCAGACTCCGCCTGTTTCTCACGGTTTCGAAGTTTTACGAACCCGTTGTATGCGCCAATAACCCATAGAATCAGCACAACCGCAACGCCAATTAATATATAAATTAGTGTATTCATTACGATTATTATGGCATTCCAAGAGAAAAATTTCAAATTCCATTCCTTAGTCCAACAAAAAGTGGTTTCTTGATTTTTATGACTTTAATGTAAGAGGCAAGAAATCATTACTTCGATCCAACATCACTAAAGTTTCGCAAACATTCTCTTTTCTTGATCTTTATTGAAGCAGAGCCAAAAAATACATGAAGTCATACAAAGTTTTTTTGAGTGTAAATTTTGTGGTCAGAAAATCCCGAGCTCAAAAATTTTTAAACAAGCGAGGGAGGAATGGGAATCGCAAAATTTACCAAAAAAACAAGTATGGCAAATAGAATTTTGCGATGCAAAATAGAGCAAGAAGGAGGATGTTTGCGGAAAGAAATCTCTTAATAGTCCATCCCCATTCCACTCATATCAGGCATATCCGATGTTGCCTTCTTTTTCTTTTCAGGAAGATCAGCAATAACAGCCTCTGTGATAACAAGCATAGACGCCGCAGAAACTGCATTTTGAAGTCCGTTACGAACAACTTTTGTAGGATCAACGATCCCCGCTTTTATAAGCGATTCATATTCTCCCGTCGCGGCATTAAATCCAAAATCACCTTTTTCAGAAAGCACTTTGTTTAGCACAACAGCTCCATCAAATCCTGCATTTTCCGCAATCTGCTGAACCGGAGCGCGAAGTCCTTCGAGAATTATCTTTGCGCCAACTATTTCAGGAAGTTGGTTTTTATCTAAACTCGCAATAAGTTTTTCTACAGCAAGAGATGCTCGGACAAGCGAAGTTCCTCCACCGGGAACGATCCCCTCTTCGATAGCAGCTTTTGTTGCCGAAACCGCATCTTCTATTCGATGCTGTTTTTCTTTTTGTTCAAGCTCCGTTGCCGCTCCAACTCTAATTACAGCAACTCCTCCAGACAATTTTCCAAGTCGTTCGGTCAATTTTTCTTTATCCCAACTTGATTCAGTGTTTTCAAGCTGCGCTTTAAGTTGAGAAACTCTTTTCTCGATAGCATCCTTTTCTCCTTTTCCGCCGACAATGGTTGTGTTGTCTTTATTTGCCACAACTCTACTTGCCTGCCCAAGCGAAGTTATCTCGATCCCATCGAGCTTTCGTCCAAGTTCTTCAGAGATCAGTTCAGCGCCCGTAATGGTTGCGATGTCTTCGAGCATCTCTTTTCTCTTATCACCAAAACCCGGAGCTTTGATAGCAAGACAGTTAAAGATTCCTCGCAACTTGTTTAACACAAGCGTAGCGATAGCCTCTCCGTCTACATCTTCTGCGATTATCACAAGCTCTTTCTTTCCACTCTGTATTAGCTTCTCAAGTAAAGGCAAAAGATCTCCTATAGAAGAAATTTTCTTGTCAGTAACCAAAATATACGGGTTTTCCAAAACCGCTTCCATCCTTTCAGGATTCGTCACCATGTATTGCGAAATATATCCACGATCAAACTGTAAACCCTCTACAACTTCTTTTGAAAGTCCAAGTGTTTGTGATTCTTCAACAGTAACAACGCCATCTTTTCCAACCATATCGATTACTTCTGCTATAAGCTCACCAACCTGTTCATCGCGCGCAGAAATTGTTGCTACTTGTTTTATCTCCTCATTGCTGCTGATTTTCGTAGACATCTCCTTTAACTCTTTAAGGGCAACTTCATATGCCATTTCCATTCCACGATAAAGTCCAACAGGATCAACTCCGCTCGTCACATTTTTTAGCCCTTCGTGAACAAACATCTGCGTAAGAACAGTCGCGGTTGTCGTACCGTCTCCCGCAGAATCGTTTGTCTTTGTCGCAACCTGTTTCACAAGTTCCGCTCCGATATTTTCAACTTTGTCTTCAAGCTCAATCTCTTTTGCGATAGTTACCCCATCACGTGTAACGACTGGAGATCCATAGCTCTTTTCAAGAACAACGGCTCTGCCTCTCGGCCCAAGAGTGATCTTCACAGCATTGGCAACTTTATCAACTCCTCTCTTTAGCTGCTGTCGCGCTTTTTCATTAAATAAAATTTGTTTTGGCATATCGTGAGTAAATTGCTAGTTAATAATCGCGAGGATGTCGTCTTCATCTCCGACCATATATTTTTTTCCATCAAACTCTATTTCATCCGGTCCATACTTTTTAAAAAGTACAACGTCTCCAACTTTAACGGTCATAGGAACTCGTTCACCTTTGTCAGTAAATTTTCCCGGGCCTGTCGCAACGACAGTTCCCTTTATCGGACGCTCCTTTTCCGCTGTATCAGGAATAACTATACCCGACTTGGTTACGGTTGTTTCTTCCGATGGTTCAATAAAAATATGATTAGAAAGTGGTTTAAAATTCATAAATTTTCTCTAAATAGTGCTTTAGCACTGGCGACCTATGAGTGCTAGAAGAGTATAATTAAAAGCAATTTTGCTGTCAACAATTAGCTGTATAAAAAATCCGCCGGCAGAGATCTTTCCCCGATAGGATGAAATTCAAGTTCCGTATCCGAGTACTTTATTCGCGGTTTAAAACCCGGCGGATCATGCAGAAGACTCGATTCTATCCTTAATACCTGAAGTCTCTTCAAAACCTTTTCAGCAAAATCACCAAAAAAACCGGAAAACAAAACTTCAAAAGTTTTTTTTAAAAAAGACGACTCACTCCCCACATGTCGAAGATCATCTCCAAATTTTTGAACCCTATTATTCCACTCAAGATTTTTTGCGAGAAACTCATCCAGTAAATCGCGCCTCCCATAAATCGGAACCAATCTTTCATAAAGCGCATTCCAATAATCATTATACGGAGGCGAAAGCTTAGACGAACTAAGAGTTACAAAATGATTAAAACAAATTTTATCCGAGGCCGCCTCGTGGTGCATCAGTTTTTTTCTCCTCCACCCAAAAAGTCCAAAAAGTAGAACGCAAAAAAATCTTGCCGTAAAAATCCTTCCCGTCCTCGTGCCAACCAAAACATCAAAATCAGATTCCTCGGTTACATTCCCGAGCGCCATTGATCCAGCGCCAAACACAAAATCTACAAAGGGCGCCTGCCGAAACAACTTCGCCCGCCGAACAAAAACCCTCCACTTCTTGTCATACAAAACCTGTCTCCTACTAATTAAATCCATTGCTTTAAGTCTTGAGTTATCAGTTATGAGTTTTAAGTAAGCTATAAATCATCTCCCGTCGGTTTCTCTATCATCTCCGTCTCTATTCCAGCCGCGCTCCCGCTTATCCGCATCACATCTTTATCAATCTTCCCAAGTTCTTTATACGCGCTGTTATAAGCATTAACAGTCGTTCCAAGATGATTCCCAATTTTTTTCATAAACATCTCATAACTTGAAAGATGCCTCCCAAGCTCACCGACTCTCTTTCTTATTTCTTTTGCCGACTCCTCTATCTGCATTGCCTTGAGTCCTTGAAGCACAGTCTGCAGATACGCAAGAAATGAAGTCGGTGAAACAATAATCACTTTATATGTACCGGCTGCGCGCTGTATCAGGTTTTCATTTTCATCTTTCATGGCACCCACTTTATTAATCAAAAGGTCATAATAAATTGCCTCATGCGGAACAAACATAAACGCAAATTCCATAGTACCGCTCTCCGGCTGAACATATTTACTCGTCTCCTGAATACGAAGCTTCAAATCATTCACAAAAACTTTTTCCAAACGCTCACGCTCTGAAACATCTTTTGCCTCAATGAGACGATTATAGTTTTCCAGAGAAAATTTAGAATCAATTGGAATGACTTTGTCTTTTACAAAAACAACTGCATCCACTATTGTGCCGTCGGCAAATGCATACTGCATCTGGTAACTCCCCGGCGGTAAAACATTTTTTAAAAGCGTCTCAAGATAATATTCTCCAAGCACACCACGTTGCTTTGGATTTTTTAAAATATCCTGCAAATTTTTGAGCTGGTCAGCAAAACCAACAACCTGTTTTTGTCCTTCGTTTACCCGAGTTAATTCTTGTGTGATTTCTTTGATCATCCTCGCGCTCTCGTGGGATTGATGTTGAAGAAAACGCATAGACTCGGCAAGTTTATTATCCACCGCTCTCGCCACATCATTCACCTGATTCTGTAAAAACAAAAAATCCCTGTTCTCTTTCGGTTCATTAAGCTTTTGAAACTTTTTATTTAAAAACAAAAAAAGAGCCGCAAAACCGCCTACAACGATAACTGCAAAAATCCCGATTAATAAAATTGGATCCATACGAGCAAACTATAACAAAACTCACATCTAGTGGCTAATTATTCAGCCTACCTTCCGCTAGTATCACACATTCATCCTCGCTTTCGGTCATTGGTATTTAATTAGTAATTAGAGTAATTAGAAATTAGAAATTTGTCTTAAGTCTTAAGTTTTTAGTTTTAAGTCTTAAGTATTCCACATTCGCATCCCCCCCTGCTATCATAGTAATCAATGAGAAACCTCCCCACTAAAATCCACATACAAAACACCCTCACAGGAAAGGAAACTGAGCTCCCTATATGGAAAAACGGCATAACCCGCCTCTTCGTTTGCGGCCCCACGGTTTATGACAGACTTCACATCGGCAATGCCCGCACTTATGCCTCATTCGACAATTTCGTCAAATTTTTGAGATATACCGGAATCAAAGTCCGCTACATCCAAAACATCACGGACATCGATGACAAAATCATCAAAAAAGCCGAAGAGGAAAAAACCACCCCAGAAGAGATAGCGCAAAAATACACAAAAATTTTTAAAGAAAACATGCGCGCGCTAGATATAACTTCTGTAGATAAATATCTGCCGGCAACCGATTACATACAGGAAATTATCTCTCAAGTAGAACGACTTATCGAAAAAAATTACGCCTACAAAATCGAAAAGGACTTGACTGCCGACAAGGCAGGTGGTTATTACTTTGACCTTTCAAAATTTCCGGACTACGGAAAACTTGCCGGACGCACGATCGAACAAGCCGAAGACGGAGTCTCCCGAATAGATGAAAATGAAAACAAAAAAAACCGAGGAGATTTTTGTCTATGGAAATTTCCAAAAACTAACCTCCCTCTTTCAAAAAAGAAAACCAAAAAACCAATTCTCTTAGATGGCGAACCTGTTTGGTGGGCCCCGTTTGGCTGGGGACGTCCCGGCTGGCACATAGAAGACACAGCTATTTCAGAAAAAGAACTTGGGCCCCAATACGAAATCCACGGAGGCGGACGCGATCTTATCTTCCCACACCATGAGGCAGAGATAGCTGAACAGGAATCTGTCTCTGGTAAAAAACCTTTTGTACAACTCTGGATGCATACAGGGCTCATGACAGTCGAAGGTAAAAAAATGTCAAAATCACTCGGCAACTTTATCACCGTAGATGAATTCTTAAAGAACAACGACGCAAATCTTTTCCGCCTCATAGTCGCCATGCACCACTACCGCTCCGCAATGGACATATCCGAACGCGAAACCACTGCTGCAAAAGAAGCGCTGAACAATATCAAAGAGTTTTTTGCAAAACTCGATCTCATTACTAAAAAAGGCGTGAAAGAAAAAAACGAAGAAAATCTAAAAACACTAATTTCGTTTGAAGAAAAATTTGTTGGTGGTCTTACCGAAGACCTAAACACCCCAAAGAGTTTGGCGGCTGTTTTTGAGAGCATCAACAAGTTCAGCCAAAACATTTGGAAGCTAAATAAACTCACAGCAAAAAATATAAAAAGCTCTTTTGAAAACCATCTAAAAATTCTTGGCATAAAAATCGAATACACAAAACCTGATAAATCAACAGAAAAGATAATCAAAGAACGCGAAATATTCCGCAACAAAAAAGAATTTAGTAAATCAGATGAACTAAGGCGACAAATCGAAGCAAAAGGGTATAAAATAGACGACACGCCTTTAGGCCCCCTTGTTTACAAAAACTAAGCTATGGCAGAGCAATTTAAAGTACCACCACACAATCTCGAAGCCGAAGAATCCGTCTTGGGTTCATTAATGCTCGATAAAGATGCTGTTATAAAAGTTGCCGACATACTCATTCCCGATGATTTCTATAAACCATCTCACGGGAAAATATACGAAGCGATGATTGGCCTCTACTCCAAACATCAACCAATAGACATATTGAGTGTCAGCTCTCGCCTCAAAGAAGAAAATAAACTCGCAGACATCGGAGGCTCCTCATATCTCTCCGATCTAGTTAGTCGCGTACCGACTGCCTCACACGTAGGTCACTACGCAAAAATTGTAAAAGAGAAAAAAATCCTCCGCGACCTCATCGGAGCATCGGCAGAGATAACAGAGCACGCCATGAGCCCCGCAGATGACGTAGATACCATGCTTGATTCTATCGAGCAAAAAATCTTCTCCATATCCCAACGCTCAATCACGCAAAATTTTATCCTCGTAAAAGATGAACTTCAGGCCGCATATGAGCGTATAGAAAAGCTTCACAGCGGAACCGGTGAAATGCGCGGCGTCCCAACAGGATTTAAAGAACTCGACAATATCCTCTCCGGTCTTCAACGCTCTGACCTTGTTGTTTTAGGGGCAAGACCATCTCTTGGTAAAACATCTTTCGCATTAAACATTGCAAGATACGCAGCAACTAAACTCAAACTACCCGTAGGTTTTTTCTCACTTGAAATGTCCAGAGAACAAATCGTTGATCGTCTTATCTCCGTCGAAGCCGGAGTTCCTCTCTGGAAACTTAGAACCGGCAGACTAAAAGACGAATCAGATTTTGAGCTTGTTCAACATGCATTAGATAGCCTCTCACAGGCGCCATTCTATATAGACGACACGCCATCACCAAACATCCTCCAAATGCGCGCCATGGCAAGACGCCTTCAAGCAAATCACGGCCTCGCCCTTATCGTCATCGACTACCTCCAACTTATCCAACCTAGAGGATCTGGTGACAACATGGTTCAACAAATAACAGAAATCTCACGCGGACTAAAAGGCATCGCTCGTGAACTTAAAGTACCGGTACTTGCCCTGTCCCAGCTTTCACGCGCAGTAGACCAACGTGAAATAAAAGTTCCAAAGCTCTCCGACCTTCGTGAATCAGGAGCCATCGAGCAAGATGCGGACGTAGTTCTCTTTATCTATAGAAAAGACAGAGATAAAATGAGCATCACGCCAGAAGAAGAAAATATCGCAGAAATCATTGTCGCAAAACACAGAAACGGACCTCTTGGCGTAGTAAAGCTCCACTTCGATGCAGAGCGCGCAGCATTTCAGTCAATCGACACATTCCACACCCCTCCACAAGAAATATAGTTTTAAAAAATCATGCTTCCAAACTCCGTAGAACGCCTCATACGTATATTATCCGACCTTCCATCAATCGGCCCAAGACAGGCAACACGTATAGCGTTTCACCTGCTCCGAGAAAACAAAGAAGTTATCAAAGAGCTGGCAGATACAGTTGCAAATCTGGAAAAGATAAAACCATGTTCAAAATGTTTTTTTCCATTTGAACAAAATGATGAAAAAAATTCACTCTGCCTCGTATGTGGAAATACATCCCGCGCACAAAACATCATAGCCATAGTAGAAAAAGAAACAGACTACCTTTCGCTGGAAAAACCAAAAGTCTTTAACGGAAGATACATGCTTTTCGGAGAACTTGCCCGCGACGGCATGTTTACCCCAGAACAAAAATTGAGAATAAACTCTCTAAAAAACGACATACAAAAAAATTTTAACGAAGCTGAAGAAATCATCATCGCCCTAAGCCCATCCACTACAGGAAATATAGTAGCGGGACTCCTCACAGGTGAATTTAAAAAACACGCAAAGAAAATCACTCGCCTTGGCAGGGGTTTACCAACCGGCGGCGAAATAGAATTTGCAGACGAAGACACTCTAGGAGGCGCCTTAGAAAACAGAAGATAAAAAAAATATCCCTCCGCTCTGCGGGGGGAATATTTTTTAGGACTTTATATTATCAAACTCAACTTCGGTAAATTCCTGTCTGTGTCCTTTCTTTTTTCGATATCTTGTCTTTGAGTGATATTTAAAAACAATCACTTTTCTGGCTCTTCCTTGTCTCAAAACTTTCCCGGTAACAGCTGCACCTGAAACATAAGGCTTCCCAACCTTAACATCGTCGTCGTTGGCAATAAGAAGAACCTTATCAAACGACACAGGATCCCCCGCCTCACCGGCGATTTTCTCAATTTTTAGTTTTTGCCCGGAAGACACCCTATATTGCTTACCTCCGGTCTCAATTACTGCAAACATATTAGTTAACCGATATAATAACGGCTATCGTAATAAAAATCAATAGCACTATAAACAACGTAGAATATGCAAGGACAAAAGCCAATTTTCTGTCCCTGTGGTATAGAAAAAAGGTAAATAGAGCATTTAAAAATGCTATAAGAGACCCAATTCCTACAATAGAAAAAACATGAGTCACTGTCCCAAAAAAATCAGCCTTACCATCCAAAAAATGTATTACCAAAAAGTGATCCGCTCCCCTAAAGACAATCCATGAAAAAATCACCGAAAAAGCCAAAACCGCAAAAACCAAAATAAACGGCAAAACTACATAAAATTTATTTGATCTTATAAAAGAAAACATATTTAAATTTTTATTACTGTGCTCCCACGGAGAATCGAACTCCGATTTCCGCCGTGAGAGGGCGGCGTCCTAGCCGTTAGACGATGAGAGCAATCTCACTAAGAATGTATAATATCCTCAATTTCCCCTACTATGCGTTCAAAATGCAGCGCGCGGGACGCCTTGATTAAAATCAAATCTCCGGGATTTATCAAGTCCTGTAGGGCAGTAGCCGCTTCCTCCGTATTTTCAAAACTCATTATTCTTTTTTTCGCCATTTTCGCCGCATTGGCAGAATCTGCAATAAATTTCGCCCTTGGGCCAACAGTAATTAAATAATCAAAAACTTTTGAAACCTTAGGCCCAAGACTTTCATGCACTTCAACAGCATATTTACCAAGCTCAAGCATATCTCCCAAAACAGCAATCCTTCTTGTAGCAGGCAATGCTTTAATAGCTTCAAAAGCCGACTCCATCGAAAGCGGCGAAGCATTGTAAGAATCATCAACTATATTTGCACCCTTAACACCTTTTACAAGTTTCATTCTGTGTTTCGGAGATGAATACGATCCCAACATTTCAGATATCTGAACAAGATTTAGTCCAAAAGAAATTCCTATACACGCCGCAGCAGCAGCTGCATATGCCTGCGATCTTCCAAAACATCCATGAATCCTCACGGGTACAATATTTCCTCCATGCTCAAGTTTAAAAGATATCCCAAGCGGAATATCATTTTCAGAACGATACTCAAATTTCGTTATTCTCATCTTAGCATCATCGCTAAATCCAAAAGTCATTACCGTTGCCCTCGTTTTTCTTTGCAAATCCAAAACAACTTTGTCATCTGCATTCAATATCGCAAAACCGCTAACAGGCAACTGCTCAATAAGCCTTCCCTTCTCGCTCGCAACAGCCTCAGGGCTACTATAAAACTCAACATGCGCAGGAACCTGACCAACAGCCGTAACCACGCCTATATGAGGAACAGCTACCTGTAAAAGTTTTTTTATATCACCTGGCTTATCCGCACCGTATTCCAAAACAAGCAATTCCGGAAAACTCGCCTTCCTACCGAAAACAAGACGAATCGAGCTAAAAAAAATAACCTTCAAAACGAATAAGACCTTTTGAAAACGCTTGGATTGCGGAGCGTTATTTCTACTAAAAAGATTAATATCCTCCTTCTTCCAATCACCAAGTATCGAAAGAGCAAGTCCAATCTCCGTATTAAAATTACCGGGATTCATTCGTATTTTTTTTGAACTCCCAAGCATTACTACTATCGCATCCTTTGTTGACGTTTTTCCAACACTTCCAGTGACTCCCACTATCCCCGGTTGAAATTTCCAAATAGTCTTTCTGGCAAGCCAATGTAAAACTTTTTCCAAAATTGTAAACCTCCGCTTATACATAGATTATTGTGTTCCTAAATTATTTAGCGCGTCAGGTGGTATAGCGTAATAGCTTAGTATAAATTCCGCAAGTTCACGAAACGCAGGAACAACCGTAAGACCGGCAAGCGCTCCTACCTGCGGCTTATCAACTTTAAAAAGAATAATAAATTTAGGATCAGACGCCGGCGCGAAACCCACAAATGTATGAATAAATTCTTTTGTATATCCTCCTGTTGAAAAATTTGGGATTTGAGCTGTTCCTGTTTTACCGGCAACTGTATACCCGGGAACCTGCGCAATTTTTGCTTTATAAACAGCCGATGCCATCATGTCCGTAACTGTATCAGCAGTTTTTTTGGATATCACTTTCCTCACAACTGTCGGTTTTTCATCAACTCGAATAAACGGCTTCATGAGCACCCCATCATTTGCTATAGCGGATACTGCAGAAATAAGACTTATCGGCGTCACAGCGATACCCTGACCAAATGAAGCAGTAACAAAGTTTAATTCTGGAGCATTTTTATACAAAGTTTTTAAGTTAGTACTCACCTCACCAGGCAAAGAAATCCCCGTTTTTTCATTAAGTCCAAATTTTTTAAGAAAGCTTAAAAAAGTATCACTACCCATCGCCTTCATAGCAAAAGCCGCGCCCGTATTTATTGAGTGCTCGATAACTTCCGTCATGGTCACTTTTCCATAAACAGCATTTTCTGCATTTGTAATTTTATCCGGACCAACAACAAGAGAGCCTGTATCTGTATAAGTTGTATTTGCAGCCACACTTCCGGACTCTATAGCCCCCGACATCGTCATAACCTTCATGACGGATCCAGGCTCATAAATACTCTGAACAGCAGGATTTAAAAAATAACTAATAGGAGATTTGGCATAGTTATTTGGATCAAATGTAGGCCTATTTGCCAAAGCTAATATCTTGCCAGTAAACGGTTCCTCAACAATTACTGTGCCACCAGTAGCTTTTGTTTTTTCAATTGTTTTTGAAAGTATGTCCTCTGCCTGTGCCTGTATATCCCTGTCTATTGTAAAAGCAATATCGCTACCATCAACCGGTTCAACAATTTTTGCGCCTTTTATCTCTCCCGAAGAACCCCTCAACTCATCATCATAGTAAGATTCAACACCATACCTCCCTCGAAGTTCATTGTCTTCGCTACTAGGCCCAACAAAACCAAGAAAGTGAGCTGCTAGCTCCGAAAACGGATAGAACCTAAAAGACTGACTATCAACAAATACCCCCGCAAGATCAGCCTCGCGAACAGCTTCAACATGGCTATCCGAAACCTTTGTTGCTATAAGTTCATAAGGATCATCACTTCGAACAAAATGCTTACTGATAACATCCTTATCTTCAGAAAAAAGATTGCTTAAAAAATCTACAACTCTAGGCACATCTGTAACCTGCCTAGGCACAGCAAAAACAACCGGAAAATCTTTATTAAGCGCAACCGGTATTTTGTTATTATGTCTATCGGTAAAAAAGATAGCTCCCCTCTTTGGCTCAAGAAAGCCCGCCAATCTTACTTGGGACTCCGCTCGCGCGGCATAAAGATAGCCCTTGCGAATCTGTAACTGATAAAGGTTTGCAAGAAGCGCTAAGAAGAGGGAAAAAACCACCCCGATAAAAATGAAAAACTTGAATCGCATTCTTTAAAGATTTTGCGCGAATTTTTTTGAATCTACTTCCAAATACTTAGGACTCTTCTGCTGAATAAATCCAGACTCCTCACCAAAAGCCCTTACCCTCTCCACAGAAGAAAGTGAAAAGACCTGTCCTTTGAGTTCATCGTTCTCCTCTCTAAGCATCTGCAAAGTCGACTCGGCAGAAGAAACACGATGCCGAAGGTCGACAGTATTATTATAAAGGGAAATCGAAAGTACTGAACCTGTGAATACAAGAGCAAAAGCAGCACCAGCTGTAAATCTAGCAAATTTTGTTTTTGATTGTTTTTTATTCGGCTCGATTATTGTCATATTTAAACTGAATTAAATTTTATTGCTCTCAATTTTGCTGATCTTGCTCTTGGATTCATTCTTATTTCATCTGCATGCGCAGTAATGGGTTTTTTTGTAAGAATTTCCACCAATCCATCATCTGAAAGATTCTTAAATGCCTTTTTTATGCGCACGTCTTCAAGCGAGTGAAACGAAACTATAACCACTTTCCCATCTGGAGCCATTATTTCAGGAAGTTTTGATAAAACTTTATCCAGATTTTCAAGCTCGTGGTTTGCGTAAATCCTTAGCGCCTGAAAAGTTCTCGTTGCAGGGTTTATTCTCCCCTTCTCATATCCTTTTGGAAGCGCTCCCGAAACGACACTTGCCAATTCCCCGCTCGTAACCAAAGACTTTGATTTCAAAGCTGTCTTTATCGCTTTTGCAATCCTCCTTGAATAACGCTCCCCGCTAAGGTTGTAGATAATATCTGCGAGCTCCGACTCACTAAGACGCCTTAATATCTCATAAACCGGTTCTGCTTCATCCGAATACGTCATAAGGAGTGGCTCATCCCTAAGAAAGCTAAAACCCCTTCCTGAAAGCTCAAGTTGTTCAGATGAAAAACCGAGATCTAAAACCAGTCCATCTATCTTTCCCAATCTTGTCTTACTAAGGACATCTGAAAGATTTGCGAAATTATCATTTACAAAAATAGTCGAAACACTTTTTGGCCCATTATCAGATAATCGAGCTTCGGTTCTCGAAAGCATCTCTCTGTCCCAATCAACACCAAGAAAAGTACCTTCTGATATCGATGAGATTATCGTCTCTGCATACCCCCCTCCGTCCAAAGTTCCGTCAACAATAAAGTCACCATCTTTTGGATCCAAAAAACGTATCACTTCGTGAAGTAAAACAGGTATATGAATTGCATCCATGCTTAAATTCCGAGATTATCCATGTGTTCGACAATCGAATCAGACTCAAGGTCAGCCTTATCTTTGTATTCCTGCCACACCTCTCCATCCCATATTTCTATTCGGGTATAAAGACCTGCGACAACAACCTGCTTCTTTAACGAAGCAAACTTCCGCAAATATTCCGGAATTAAAATCCTGCCTTGCTGGTCAATATCCACTTCGGTAGCCCCAGCAAGCATAAATCTTGAAAAAGAACGGGCATTTGAGTGGGTAAGGGGTAAAGAAACAATTTTTTGTGCCAGTATCTCCCATTCGCGCTTATCAAAAACAAACAAACACTTATCAAGACCACGTGTAACTATCGCACCATCCACTAAACCCTTCCGGAATCTAACCGGCAATGCCATCCTGCCCTTTTCATCCAAATTGTGTGTGTATTCACCAATAAACATAGGAGCAAAATAGCATTATCGCCTTATCCAGACAAGTTGTGAACAGTTTTCACCACATATCCCCACTTGAAACCATTGTACAGCATTATAAACCCACTCACAAACACAAAAAATGCTTGTAATAACAAGCATTTTCCAAAAACCACCAAAGTTATCCACAATTAATAAATAAAAACCGCAAAGACCCCCGCTAAGCGGGGGTCTTGATTAGAAAATGCTGACAAAATTAACTATTTGCCGCACTCACACTGATCACATCCGTCTGAACCGTGTTCGTGACCACAATCTGGGCACTTATTCTCTTCTGCCATATATATATTACGTTTTTTGGTTTTTTCGACCTCCCTAATTATATTCAAAAAACCGCCCCTTACAAGTCATTTTTATACAACAAAACAAAAACTTAATTTTGTAAAAACTGCTAAATAACTAAAAGGGAGGACTATAAGCTGGAGGCAAATTATAACCAATACTCGAATCTATAGGGCAACTTGGTTCAAAACAATTATCTTGAGTAGTCACATCCTTTCCCTCAAACCCAAAAAACGGAAAAAGATTATCATACAAAACATCTCCTTTAATCAATATATTATCAACAACAGCATTTGGGTTTACGCTAATACCCGCTCCAGCATTGTTATAAATTTTATTTGTTGAAAAAGTTATATCATCAACTGAAGTCCCTGCCGGCAGACGCGCCATCTCAATCCCAGTAGTGTCCCCTTGCGTATTACCCGCATCAATTTTTCCATCCCGAATAATGTTTCTCTCAATGCGGAAATTTTTCGAATCAGAAATATAGAGCTGACCACCCGGGCAAGGTCCCCCGCACAAATCAGATTCAAAAATAGCAATATGATGGTTATGAATAAAAGTCGTATCTCGAATAATATTCGGTTGCACTCCATTATCCCGAATAGCGTTTAAGAAAATTGCATTAGAAGTCACATCAGTAAAAAGATTATTATCAAAAAGAATATTACGGTTATAATCAGCCCCCGGAGCAAACCAAACTCCAAAAACACCGCTCGAGTGTATAAAAGAATTTTTTAATACAAAATTACGCACCCCAACTAGAACTATACCCATCTCTTTTGAATCCAGAACTGAAACCCTATCAAAAACAAGATTTGTAGAATTAGTAACATGAATACTCGAAACACACTTATCGCACACCTTCGTGCTATCTTCATCGACAACCAGATTTGCCAAAGTAATTGATACTGAATTGGTTATTTTTATAACTGGGTACGTATAACCGCCCGTTCTCCTAAATCCAGAATTTGATCCAAGGCCATAAATAAGAACCGGCCTATTAATATTATTCAAAACCAATGGACAAGGTTTAGAAGCAGTGCAGGTGATAACCCCCGAAATCTGTATCACATCAACCGCCCCACTTGCCAGTTTACTGGAACACGCCGAAAGAGTTGAAGAGTCATCAGCAATACACTGATCAACCAACGGAGTCGGCGTAGGAGACGGAGTCGGTTTAGGTGTGGGAGTTGGAGTAGGGTTTGGTGTGGGAGTTAATGTTGGAGTAGGAGTAGAAGTTGGAGTTGGCGTGGGTCGATTTGTCGGAGTAGGCGTTGGAGATGAATCTGGATTTGGACTAATCGTAGAAGTTGGTGTTGGGTTAGGCGTCGAACTTGGCGCCAAACTAGATGTCGGAGCTGGTGTTCCAGTTGGTGGCGAAGTTGCTGTCGGCGTTGGAGTCTGACCATCACGAACAGAAAATCTTGTAAACAAAAAAGCAATCACCGATAAAACTACGACGATCAAAACAGAAAAAATAATTAATACAAACTTCTTTCGCATAATAAAAGCTAATAAAATAATTATCGCACACAAAACCAAAAAATATAAAAACCAATGATGAACGCCACCGACACACAAACGCAATCCAAACCCACAAGTCAACAAAATCAGTGCGCGCATCTGGATTCGAACCAGAGACCCCTGCAATGTGAATGCAGTGCTCTAACCACTGAGCTATGCGCGCCAACCCCATCGAGCATAAAACAAGAAAAAAACAACTTCAACTAAAATCAAAAAAAAACAGAAAACTTCGGCATTGCCGAAGTTTTCTACCTTTTATCCAATCACTATCAAAAATAATAAAAACCTCAACCTCATATGAAGAAAATTTAATTTCTATTTATTCGGCATCTATCGGAGCATCGAGTAGCTTGGTGCCCCGCTCCGCGGGGATACTCGATGTGAGATAAAGCAGTCGTTCGCCGCTGGAGCGAACGAACTGCGGTGACGAAAAATAGAAATTAAATCCCAACAAGAGCGTACGTTTTTATTATTTCAATTCCACAGTCGCGCCAGCTTCCGTAAGTTTGGCCTTGAGAGCTTCTGCATCTTCTTTCTTCATTCCAGCCTTTACAACAACATCTTTCGCTTCTGCCATATCTTTCGCTTCTTTAAGTCCAAGTTCCAAAACTTCACGAATAACCTTGATGACTTGAATCTTCTGGCTTCCGCCGTCTTTAAGAACGACATCGAAGCTTGATTTTACTTCTCCTTCATCGCCACCAGCAGCACCACCCGCAGCAGCAACCGGAACAGCGGCGGAAACGCCAAATTTCTCTTCCATTGCCTTAACAAGCTCTGCTAGTTCAGCAACCGTTAATTTCTCAACTTTTGAGATTATGTCTTCGAATTTTTCCATATTAGTAATTATTGTTTCTAATTAATCGTTAGGACGCCTGAACTGCCGCCTCTTGTGGAGCAGATTCCGGACGTTTACTAAGTTCACTTACAACATGCATAAATCCTCGTATAGGACCCGCAAGTACGCCAACAACCATACCGAGAAGTTGCTCTCTCGTAGGCAGTTTGGCAATAACAGTAAATTCTTCCGCTGTAAGAAATCTCTTTTCGGAAATTTCATAAGCACCAAGAACTTTAAAATCCAACTGATTTTTAGCAAGTTCTCTTGAGAACATATAAACTGTCGAAGCAGCTTCCGTAAGTTCTCCTGGCACAAAAACAACTCCTAGCTGCGCTTCAAACTGCGTAGGGTCAAACTCATGACCCGTTTTTTGAAGAGCAACCCTGAAAAGTCGCTTTTTAATTGCCACATACTTACCACCAACTTTTTTAAGGCGGTTTTTTAATTCATTGATCGAGCTAACCGGAATTCCTGAAAAATCAGCGAAAACAAGACTTCCATGATTTTCAAGAAGTTTTACGCTCGATTCAATTATTTCAGATTTTTGTGTACGTGTTTTCATAAAACACTTCTAAAAAAAATACGACCTTTTAAGGCCGCAGACTGAACAGAAAAACAGACAGAAATCTGCTTTCTCCTCGGCAGGGCTTACACCAAATTAGTTGCCTATCCCGATGATTCCTCAAATTATAAAAAATAAAGAAATCGGGATCCCCCGCAAAACGGGGGGCTATCTGCGGAAATTCGTTCAACTTTTGAACAAAAGCAGTATATTACATAAACCAATAAAAAAGCAACCCCTCTGGCAACCGAAATGCTAGAGGGGTCAAAGTTGGCACGAGCGAATGGAGATTGAAAAAGGGGAAGAAGAAGGGGATGGAATTTTACGTGCACGCTTTACGCGCACAACCACTCGCTCGTGCCATATTCTAATAACTTATGAGAGGATTGCTTCAGCAGTTTAAGGTGGGGTTTTTAGCAATTTACGCCCGCAATTTTTCGATCAATCGGGTATTGGCAGGATTGCGAACAACCTTCACATAAGCTACTTTCGATGAGCTGACAGAAAGAATATCAGAAATAAAAAATAAGTCAACAAACCTACCCCCTCCACTCTTCAATTCTCTTATGATCTCCGGAAAGCAACACCTTTGGGACCTTCCAGTTCTTTTTCCTAGTTCCTTTGCCTTTTACAATAAAATCCTCTGGTTTTGTGTAAACCTTATATGAACCCTTAACCTCTTCTAAAGATTCGTGCTTTCCTAAAACCCCAGAAACAAATCTAGAAACCGCATCTACAACAATCATTGCCGGAAGCTCACCACCGGAAAGCACAAAATCACCAATAGATATTTCCTCATCAGCAATATACTTTGCCACACGCTCATCAACCCCTTCATATCTGCCACAAATCAAAATCAACTCATCATATTTAGAAAGTCTTTTAGCAATCTTCGCATCAAAAACTTTACCTCTAGTTGAAAACAAAATCGTCCGAGTTTTAAGTTTTTTGCTTTTAGCTTTAATCCTATTAACAGCCTTAAAAATTGGCTCGACTTTCAAAACCATCCCCGGTCCCCCGCCATAAGGCGTATCATCAACTTTTCTATGTTTATCGGTAGCAAAATCCCTTATATCGTAAGCTGAAATAGAAATAAGCCGCTTCTCCTGCGCACGCTTCAAAATTGACTCACTAATATATGAATCAAACATTTTTGGAAAAATTGTAAGCAAATGAAACTTCTTCATTCCCAGAACCCTACCAAATTTGACAAAATTAATCAAAAACATCAAAAACTAGAACGCCGCAAATATAAGTTATTTTTCAAAAAAAGCAAGAAAAAGGCGACTACTAAAGCAAAATTAGTAGTCGCCTAGAAATCACCAATCAAGAAATCTAATCTTCGTTCCTGTCAACGCCCATTTTTTGAAGTTTATCGTTTAAGATATTCCTTTTATCCATATTCATATTTCTAGCATCACTATCAGTTTCTTTAGTCCATTCATCTTCTAGGACACTACGAAGAGATTTAAGCTCTCCAACGTCATCTGACAAGCTTTCTTCAAAGGCTTTAAGACTTTCTTGCATCTTTCTCTGATCTTCCTTATATTTCTCGTGCGAACTATCACGTTCAGACTCCCACTCCGACTTAGAACTTGGATTTTCAAAACCCATAATGCTTCCTTTATTTCTGTTGATTGATAAAAAACCGACCCAGATACAAGCATATAAGATACTTCTTTATTTTCCAAACCCCAACCAAACGATTAAATATTCCCCAACCACCACAAGAGTTTTTGATTTTTCTATATAAAAACTAATTATTAAAATAAAGTCTCTGAACGGATTGTGAAGCCGTTTTGGCATGGTTCCCGATCCCATTTGTGGGGAGGGACAAAACGGCTGAACCCTCGGAGTCTCGCGCTGGCGAGACGAGAATGAGTAAAGAGACTTTATTTTAAACAAATCATTAACCACAAAAAATCAAAAACCGCAGCCCTAAAGATTGCTTCCTATAATTCCCCAACCCCAACGAAGGTTTCTGATTTTAAAAAAGTATCAGAATATTATTCTTTATATTTTGGAAGCTATCGGAGGCAAAATTCAACATTGGTATCTCTAAAATTACATTTTGCCGAGATGCAGGAGTCACTCACTGCTCAAAGTGAGTGAACTCCGATTTCAAAATGTAAAGAATAATATTCAAAAACACATCCGTAAAAATCAAAAACCGCAGCCTCCCTCACGAAGGCGCGGTTCTTGATAGAAAGGGAAAATTTTACATTCCCATATCGTCTGACGAACCAGATTCTGATGGCATCGGACGTGATCCGCGAGTAGAACCTTCCGGCTCTTCAATCTTCAAATTCACTCTCGCATCGTTCTTTATTCCAACGATTCGCAAAAGAGAACGGATTGCTTTCGCAGTAGCGCCCTGCCTACCAACAACCTGACCCATGTCTTGAGGATTTACGTGAAGCGATAGGAGAACTCCCATCTCATCAACACGCCTCTCAATCTTAACGTCTTCCGGATGGTCAACGATAGATTTTACGAGGAACTCAAGAAATTCCTGATCAGCCACATTATTCATATCAATTCAATTCTGTAAAACAAGGTAAAACGACCTTTCGAAACAACCCTTACGCCTTAGCGATCAGATTGCAGTAATTAGTCTAACAAATAAATCCAACACGTCAAGTTGACGTGGGGATTAAAAAATTATTGAGACTCAGAAGAAGTCTCTTCTGGTTTTGGCTCTGGTTCCGGAGAACTAACTTCAGAACTTACTTTAGCAGTTTCCTGCACAGAAGCAGCTTCCTTAGGCGCTTCTTCCTCAGCTTTTTTAACCACTATTTTATGAACCGGAATTTTTGGAGAATTTAAAACTCCTGCCCTTACAAGTAGATTATGAACTGTATCAGTAGGTTTTGCCCCATTACCCATCCAATAATTAACCCTCTCGCCTTCAATTTTTAGGTTATCTTTCTCCTGCATAGGGTTGTACCAGCCAAGATCCTCAACATAACGCCCCTTAAGTTTTGAGCGTTTTTCCGTAACAACCACCCTATAACTGGGCTGGTGCTTTTTTCCTATTCTTTTAAGCTTTATCGCTAACATGCCAAGATATTACTAAATAAACCGACACCCGTCAATGATTAAACAAATTCTGATAAATTACCCCAGTTTCAGCGATAAAACCTTAGAAGCACCATCCTCGCCCATAGTAACGCCATACAAAACATCAGCCGCCTCCATAGTCGTCCTATTATGAGTTACTACAACAAATTGAGTATATTTTGAAAACTCCGAAATAAGCTCTGAGAACCTTCTGCTATTTGCCTCATCGAGCGCTGCATCCGCCTCATCAAGAACCAAAAACGGTGGTGGAGACACTGAAATAAGCGCAAAAAGCACAGCCATAGAAACCAAACTCTTTTCCCCACCAGATAACATATCAAGACTATGAATCCTCTTCGAAGGAATAGAGATTTCAACATCGATTCCTCCCAGATCAAGAACTTCTTCAGCCTCAACCACATTTTCAGGGACCTCCTCTTCGTTTTGAGAAACACTCCTCACAGGAGGACGCGTTACAGAGAGTTTTGCTTTTCCACCTCCAAACATCATCCTAAAATACTTTGAGACCCCCTCATTTATCTCATTAAGCGCCTTTGTAAAACCGTCGTGTATCTTTCTATCGAGTTCTTTGAGTAAATTTTTTAAATCACCACAAGCTTTTTCAAGATCAGCAAGTTGTTCGGAAAGGAATTGATACCTCTCTTCGGTTTCCTTTGCTTCATCTATTAAAGCCGGATCAATTGCGCCTATACTCGCAAGCTCGCCCCTTAATCTTAAAATTTTTCGCTCAATCTCATTTAAAGAAACACTCCCAGTCAAACTTACCGGAGAAAAATCATCAAGCTTTCTATCCATCTGAACTGCCTGATGAGCCAGCTCCTCCCGCTTTATAGATAGTCTCTCTCTATCAAATTTTAATGTGTCGCGCGACCTCTCTAAAAGTGACACCTCTTCACGGACTCTCTGTGCCGCCGAAAAAGCTTCCCGAAAAACATCTGTAAAATCAGTAAGCGCAGAATTATGTTCCGCCTCTTCTTTTTCTAAAATACTATATCCGTCTGAAAGTTCTTTAAGTTCAATGAATATTTTCTTTTTTGTCTCTAGAAGACTTTGATCAAGTTGTGGTTTTTCGCCTTTTACCTCAGAGTCAAAAACAACATCTATTTTTTCTGAAAGACTCTTAAGAAGATTTTTAATCACACGAGAATCACTCTCAAGTAAAATATCTTCCAAAGTTTCTCTAACCTCCTCCAAAACACGAATAAGCTCGTGAGTATCATAGGGAGAATCCTTTTTTTCCGAATGTATTTCAATTTGAGCATCAATCCTCGCAAGCTCCCTCTCAAGATCAATCCTTTTTGAAGATAATTTCTGTTTTTTCTGCTGAATTTCCTGTGAATGTTTTTGCTGTTTTATTTTATCCTCACCGATTTTTTCAATTTTTTTAAGCTCTGATTCAGCGTGCGAAAGTTTTTCACCTGTTTTTTTTATTTTTTCCTCAATTTCATTTATTTTTGGAGCTATACGCTTATCTTCCTCTTCAAGGTCATAAAGCTTTACACCAAAATATTGCTTTTCAAGATCTGTAAGTTCCGCTACTACCTCTGACTGTTTTTCCCATTTAGAAGCCTGTTTCCTAAGAAGTTTTAAATGTGGCGTAATCTCATCGACAAGACTTTTAACCTTATCCATGTTCGAGAGTGTTGATTTGAGCTTTAATTCGGCATCATGTTTTTTTAACTGATATTGCCTAAGCCCTAAAATCTCCTCAAGCATAAAACGCCTCTCCTTTGGTGTTGATCGCACAAAAAGATCGGCATCTCCCTGATTTATTATCGTAAAACCCTTTGTTCCAAGACGAGATTGCGCAAAAAAATCAATTACGTCCTTAAGACGCACCTCAGAGTCATTGATAAAATATTTTGACGAACCATCTCTATCAATTCGCCTCCTGATTTCAACTTCGTGGAAATCAACAGGGAAAAACCTGCTCGTATTATCAAAAACAATGGTTGCTTGAGCAAATCCAACTCTTGGCCTTTCCGGAGTACCAGCAAAAATAAGATCTTCGGCCTTCAGACTTCTCATGCTTTTTGCCTCCCTCTCGCCCAAAAGCCACCTTATTGCATCAATGATATTCGATTTTCCGCTTCCATTCGGACCAACAACGCCGGTAACTCCACCGGGAAAATTCAAAATAACCTTAGAAGCAAAGGATTTAAAACCAACAAGCTCTAAACGTTTAAGGTGCATTATTGTTTCAATTTAACTATTCTACATTTCCTGACTGCATACTATCGAGTGCTAATTTTGCCGCTTCAACCTCTGCTTCTTGCTTGGAATAACCAACACCCTCAGCAATAAGTTTATCACCAAAGAAAACTCCTATGGTAAAAGTTTTCTGATGGTCCAAGCCGCTTTCGGCAAGAACCTTATAAGTAGGCGTTAGTTTAAATTTCTCCTGAACAATTTCCTGCAAAAGACTCTTTGTGTCTTTATACAAACCTTTCTTCATTACCTCATCCAATTTTGAAAGAATAAACTTCAAAATAAAAGACTTAGCAGTCTGATACCCACCATCAAGATATATTGCGCCAATCAAAGATTCCAAGGTATTTGCCAATATAACTTCACGCGCTCTTCCTATGTCTTTCGACTCTCCTTTTGAAAGAAACAGGAATTGCTCCAGTGATATTTCTCTAGATATCGACGCCATCATCTGATAATTCACAAGCGCAGACCTTATTGGCGTAAGCTGACCCTCGGTATAATCAGGAAACCTAAAAAACAGCTCCTCCGTAACGATAAGCTCCACAACCGCATCACCTAAAAACTCGAGCCGCTCGTTATGCGAAACAGGCCACTTCGGATCTTCGTTTAAATAAGACCTGTGAGTTAGTGATTCTTTTATAAGATTAGGATCCTTAAATGTGTAAGAAATAATCCGCTCTAGCTCAGAAATATTTTTTTGCATATTAGAGTGAGCGACATGTGATATGAGACATGACTCAAAGCATATCCCCTGTCACATATAGCCCGTAAATACAGATAAAAATCTATTTATTTTTTTCAACTTTTTCTGGCGAAACCAAGTCACTTTTATTCTCGGTTTTCTCCATTTCTTTGTATACCGTTCCTAAAACCCCATTAATAAACCTTCCAGAATTTATTCCCCCATAATTCTTTGCAAGTTCTATTGCTTCATTTATAGCAACTTTCGAAGGAACTTCATTCTTGTCAGCATATAAAAGCTCAAAAAGACCCAATCTAAGAACATTTCTATCAATTATCGAAATCTGATCAAGCGGCCACTCTGGAGCGGTTTTTACTATAATCGAATCAATTGAATCAATGTGTTCTATTACACCTTTTGCTAATTTCCATGCAAAGTCCGGTTCATCTACCCCGAGCGCAAATTCATTTAAATTTCTCTCGAGTACAGCAGCAAGATCTACTTTCTTGTGCTGAAAATCCCATTCGTATAGGGACTGAAGGACGACCGAACGGATAAGTTGACGTGTAGCCATATATTTTTTAGGAACGTACTTCGGCTGACTTTACTCCGCCTCTCTTCAAACTATAACCACAGATCAAAGGCTAATCAAGTGAAAATCAGGAAGTCTGCTCCGTTTTATCTTCCTCCGGCTTTGCAGTTTCTGGGTTTTCCTGCTCTACAGTCTGCATATCCTCTGTTTTTTTCTCGTCATCCGAATTCTGGGAATCCATTTCCATCTCTGCCTCCACAGACTCTTTGGTAGCATCTACAGACTCTCCAGAAACCCCCGAGGCCTCTTCAACAACCGGCGCCTGAACAGCCTCAGCTGCCCCAACATCAGTCTTTTCCATCGCTTCTGGCTTATAATGTTTAGTTCTCTCGGGTTTAGTATAAACCCCACACTGTATACAGGCCTTATGAGGCAAAACAGGCCCTTTGCACTGCAAGCAAACCAAAATCTTAGCCGGTTTTAAGGCTAAGTGTGCTCGGCGTCTGCCAACCTTCGATTTAGAATGATGTTTTACTGGAACTCCTCCCATAAAAAAAGTAACGTAACAATAATCGAAATGCGCCAGTGTGTCAAATAATCCATAAAAACCAACAAAAAAATAGAAACTAAAAATAAATATCGGCAAGGCTTTTTTCCACACCCACTAACCGACTATAATTAGTTGTCATGCCACGATTTACACACCTTCACACCCACTCACATTATTCACTTCTCGATGGACTTTCAAAAATCGAAGATCTTGTAAATCATGCAAAAGAACTTGGAATGGATTCTCTGGCTATCACCGACCATGGAAATCTTTACGGTGCAGTAGAATTTTATAAAAAAGCTAAAGCCGCGGGCATAAAACCAATCCTCGGAGTTGAAGCCTACATCGCGCCGGGAGATCACACAGAAAAGAGTTCAAATGGAGAAAGAAAATATTATCATCTAACACTTCTGGTAGAAAACGAAACAGGTTGGAAGAATTTAATAAAACTCGTCTCCGAAGCACACCTAAACGGCTTTTACTACAAGCCGAGAATGGACAAAAAGATGCTCGCAGAAAATCATGAAGGCATAATCGCCCTTTCGGGTTGTCCTGCAGGAGAAGTTTCAAACCGACTAATGGAAGGAAAATATGATTTAGCAAAAGAAGCGGCAAAAGAATACGAAGAGATATTCGGCAAAGGAAATTTTTTTATCGAAATTGACCATCATCCAAAAATAAAAGAAATTGCGCCTTTAAGAGAAGGACGCGTTCGACTTTCAAAAGAAACTGGCATACCACTTGTCGCCACACAAGACATCCACTACACAAAAAAAGAAGATGCAGAATACCACGACATCCTCCTCGCAGTTCAAACGGGTGACAAATTAAGTGACCCCGACCGACTCTCCCTCAAAGCTGATGATTTTTCAATGCGCTCACCGGAAGAAATGGCAAGTTATTTTGAAGATGTTCCAGAGGCAATCGAAAATACCGCAAAAATTGCGGACAGATGCAATATCGAAATAGAGCTCGGCAAAACAAAACTCCCAAAATTTGAAGTACCGGATGGAACTGATTCGATAATCTATCTCGAAAAACTACTTAACGAAAAAATTTCTGAAAGATACCCGGAAATCACACAAGAAATCAAAGACCGTCTAGAAAGAGAACTTTCCGTCATTAAACGCACGGGTTTTGCCGATTACTTCCTTATTGTTCAAGACTTTGTTAACTGGGCAAAAGAAAGAGGCATTGTCGTAGGTCCAGGAAGAGGTTCTGCTGCTGGAAGCATAATTTCATACATTTTAAAAATTACCGACCTTGACCCAATCAAATACGAACTTCTTTTTGAAAGATTCTTAAACCCCGAACGTATTCAAATGCCTGATATAGACATCGACATAACTGATGTCAGACGCGACGAAGTTTTAGGTTACCTAAAAGAAACATATGGCGAAGACCACGTTGCAAACATCATAACTTTTGGAACAATGGCTGCCCGCGCTGCCATAAGAGACGTAGGCCGCGCTCTCGGTATTAGTTACTCATTCTGCGATCAGATTGCAAAGCTCATCCCTTTCAACCTAAAACTTGCGAAATCTCTCGAAACCGTAGTTGAGCTTTCCGAAATGTATAAAAAAGATGAACAAGCAAAAAAACTCATTGATTCAGCAATGCACCTCGAAGGGGTAGCGCGTCATGCTTCAGTACACGCCTGCGGCATCGTTATAACTGAAAAGCCCATAACAGAATACCTCCCACTTCAACGCTCACCGCAAGACCAAAATGTCATAGTTACTCAGTTTGAAATGCATGCCGTAGAAGACCTGGGTCTCCTAAAAATGGATCTTCTTGGGCTTCGAAACTTAACAATCATTGAAAATACCATTCGTCTCGTCGAAGAACTTCACGGAGAAAAAATAAATATCAGCAAAATCACACTTGAAGATCCGGAAGTTTTTAAACTTCTCCAAGCGGGAGAAACCATGGGCGTATTTCAGCTTGAGTCTGCCGGCATGCGCAGATATTTAAAAGAATTAAAGCCAACAAGCATTGAAGACATCATTGCCATGGTCTCCTTATATAGACCGGGCCCGATGGAGCTTATTCCTGAATACATTGCCAGAAAGCACGGCCGAAAGCCCGTCACCTATCTCCATCCAAAACTTAAAGCAATCCTAGAAAACACATATGGCATCGGAGTTTATCAGGAGCAAATGATGCGCATAGCACGTGACCTTGCCGGCTATAGCCTAGCTGAAGCTGATACCCTCCGAAAAGCCATTGGTAAAAAAATAAAAAAACTCCTCGATGAGCAGGAAGAAAAACTGATCGCAGGCATGATTAAAAACGGCGTCGATGAGAAAACCGCAAAAGCAGTCTGGGAACTTTTTCCCTCATTCGCCCGCTACGGATTCAATAGGTCCCATGGAGCCTGCTACGCAATGATCGCCTATGAAACCGCATATCTAAAAGCTCATTACCCGATTGAGTTCATGACCGCGCTCCTAAATGCAGAGTCAGGAGACATAGAAAGAACCGCTATCCTCGTAACTGAAGCCAAAAGAGTAAATATCGAAATCCTTCCACCAAACATAAATAAAAGCGGAGCCACATTTATGCCCGAAAAAGAAAATGGAAAAGACGGCATACGTTTTGGACTCTCGGCAATAAAAAACGTCGGCGCAAATATTGTTGCCGCCATAATCGAAAACAGATCCGCAGAAGGTCCGTTCGAAAACCTAAGCGCACTACTCTCACGTGTCCAGCACAAAGACCTAAATAAAAAATCCCTCGAAAGTCTTATCAAATGCGGCGCGCTTGATACTTTAGGCACAGAACGTAATCAGGCGCTCCAAAATATTGAAGAACTTCTTAAATTTGCCAACCTTTATAAAAAAGAACAGAAAACCTCTCAAAACAGCCTTTTTGAATCCCTTTCATTCTCACCGCAATCACTTAAGTTAAAAGATGTTCCACCAGCCAGCTCATCTGAACGTCTTGCGTGGGAAAAAGAGCTCCTGGGGCTTTACGTTACAGACCACCCTTTAAACCAACACAAAGAACGCATAGAACAAGTTAAAGCGTCTCCGATTAAATACCTTCTAGCAAACGGAAGCGATCGTGAGTATGCTCGCGTCGTTGGCATAGTCTCAAGACTTCAAAAAATCGTAACCAAAACAGGTAAGCCCATGCTCTTCGCTCAAATCGAAGATTTTGTCAGTCCTTTAGAAATCATAGTTTTTCCTGAAACACTCACAAAGACAGAAGCCGTTTGGAAGGAAAACAGCGCCGTGCTAGTCTTAGGGAAAATGTCCAGACGAAACGGAGAAGCAAAGTTTATTTGCGAAGACGCGCGAACCCTCTAAACCCGCTCTGGAAAAACCAGAAAACCCCTGATATTCTCAAAATCATGAAAACTGAAGACAAAAAACTAGACGAAATCAGACATTCTCTTGCTCACCTACTGGCAGCGGCTGTACTTGATGAATTTCCAGACACGCTACTAGGCATTGGTCCAACAATCGATAACGGCTTCTACTACGACTTAAAGTTTAAAAAGCCTATCTCTCCAGAAATATTAAAATCCCTAGAAGAAAAAATCAGGCGCTATATAAAAGCGTCCCTTCCGTTTTCTGGAGAAAAAATAACTTCCACAAAAGCAAAAAAACTTTTTAAAGATCAACCATTTAAACTCGAACTCATAAACGAATTTTCAAAAGAAGGTAAAGATCTAACCATTTATCACACATGGAGTAAAGAAAAAAATATTCACCTTGGTAAACATGTCACATGCAACATGTCACATTCCGCATGCTTCATAGACCTCTGCCGCGGCGGCCACGTCAAAAACACAAGCGAAATAAATCCTGACGGCTTTAAGCTAAGCCATCTCGCAGGAGCATATTGGAGAGGCGACGAAAAAAATCCTCAACTTACAAGAATTTATGGATTGGCTTTCAAAACAAAAAAAGAACTCGATGAATACATAGAAATGTTTGAGGAGGCAAAACGCCGAGATCACAAAAAACTTGGTTATGAACTCGATTTATTTACGTTTTCAAACCTCGTTGGCGCAGGATTTCCCCTCTTTACCCCAAGAGGCACCATAGTAAGAGACCTACTAGATTCATTTGTTTGGGAATTAAGAAGGGAAGCAGGTTACGAAAGAGTAGATATACCTCATATTACAAAAAAAGAACTGTATGAAACTTCCGGTCATTGGGAAAAATTTCAGGACGAACTTTTTAAAATCAAAACCCGTGAAGGTCATTTCTTTGCAATGAAACCAATGAACTGTCCGCACCACGCCCAGATTTATGCGCGCAAACAACAAAGCTACAGAGACCTCCCTCAAAGATATGCCTCAACCACAAAAGTCTACAGAGATGAACAGACTGGAGAACTATCAGGCCTTGCAAGGGTGAGATCCATCACACAAGACGATGCCCACGTTTTCTGCAGATTAAATCAGGTAGAAGAAGAAATTGGAAAAATCTGGCACATTATAGACACATTTTATGGCTCATTTGGATTTGAGCTAAACGTACGCCTCTCACTCCGTGACGAAAAGCAAAAAGAAAAATATCTTGGAAGCGATGAAAGCTGGAAAAAAGCAGAAAAAGCGCTAAAGAAAATAATGGAGGACAAAAAAGCTTTTGATAAAGACCGCGTAGATATAGGCGGAGCTGCATTTTATGGACCAAAAATAGACTTTACCGCAAAAGACTCCATCGGCAGAGAATGGCAGATTGCGACAATTCAACTCGATGTAAATCAGCCTGAAAGATTTGATCTTTCCTGCATAAATGAAAAAGGTGGAAAAGAGCGCATTGTCATGATCCACGCCGCCATCATGGGTTCCATTGAACGCTTTATGGCAACTCTTATCGAACACACCGCAGGACTTTTCCCTCTCTGGCTTGCGCCAACCCAGATTCGCATTCTTCCCATAAGCGACAAATTCACAAAATATGCGGAAAGTATAAAAGAAGAATTACAGAGCCACAACCTGCGAGTAGACCTCCCTTCGGCAGACGAAACATTAGGTAAAAGAATCAGGCAATCCGAAATCGAAAAAATCCCCTACATAATTGTCGTGGGTGAAAAAGAACAAAAAGAAAAAAATATAAGCATTAGATCCCTAGTCTCAAAAGAACAAAATACCGAAACTCTAAAAGACTTTATCGAAAAAACCGAAAAACTCATAAAAGAAAAAAAATCATAAAAAAAGGCCGCAGAAGACACGCTTTCGCGTATCTCCCACGGCCCGAGGAGAACCGACCACAAGGCCGGATCAGGTTGTAGTCGCTACAGGAGTTTCTTCTGTCTTTGTCTTCGACTTATCAACAACGCCTGCGCCACTGTCCGACTTCTCTTCCGTTTCTTCAATCTCACCCTTGACGCTCTCTGGCTTCATCACCCCATCGAATAGATCTTTAACCGAAGCACTATAGCACTCCGAGGCAAAATATGACATACGACAAGCAGCAACTTGAGGCGTGAATCTGAGAGCTTCAGCCAATTTCTGGAAAACCCTCGTCTTCTGCTCCTCTGAAAACTCCGACGAGCGAACAAAAAAATTCTCAATCTCGGACATGAGCCACATGACGCGACTTATATTATTCGCGCCACACGCCTCTTCGTAATTACCTTCACATGTTGCCCTCACCATTGAGCCAACAACAGTAACTGCATCTTCGAGGTTCAGTGCACCTATGCGCTCAGCAGTTTCGGAAGGGCTCTCTGCTCTGCCTTTGGGAATCACCCTAAGCCTCTGTATGAAAGTACCCAAAACCCTCCAGGTATCGCGAATCACAATTCGTCCACCCTGTTCCGCAGGTTGTTTTTCGCCGTTCGCCATTATCTCACTCCTTACGTGATGGTGTATGATTTGTCAACGATTCCAAAGATACACTATCAAGTATTTACATATCTTGTCAATGACAAGCCTAAGTCCTCTCACGAATCATTCTTTGTAGCACTTCAGGATTCCCCTTCCCTTTGAGTTCTGCCATTGCCTTTCCAACGAGAAACTGCAATGCATTTTCCTTCCCGTTTTTAAAATCACTGACAGCCGAAACATTTGTTTCAATCACTCTTCGCACAACATCCAAAAGCGCTTCTTCATCAGAAATCTGATGTAAATCCTGTTCCTTAAGTACCGTATGCGGATCAGCTCCAGTCTGCATCATTGAACGCAATATATCTTTTGCTGATCTACTTGAAACCGTATTGTGAGAGATTAGCTCAACGAGATCAGCAAAATTTTCAGGCGTGATTTTTAATTCCTCAAATTTAATTCCATTTTCTATCATAAGTCCTCGAAGATCAGAAGTAAGATAGTTAAAAAGAAGCTTTATCTCCTGCGCCAAGTTTTGGTTGTCTTCGCTCATAAGTTCCGAAACAGAATCTTCAAAATGCGAAGCGAGACGAGGATCAGAAACAAGAAGATCCGCCTGTGGCTCACTCAAATCAAATTCTTTTGCAAACCTTATCCGCTTCTGAGCAGGAAGTTCTGGTATTGATAATTTAATATCGTTAAGAGGAAATCTCGACAAATCCAATGGCGGCAAATCCGGTTCCGGGAAGTATCTATAATCATGTGCCTCCTCTTTTGTTCTTTGCGACACTGTCTCACGCGAAGATTCATTCCATCCCCTTGTTTCATGTTTTACCTCGCCACCTTCTTCCAAAACCATTCGCTGTCTCTGTAGCTCATACTCAATAGCATCATGAACCGCGCGAAAAGAATTAATATTTTTTACTTCAACTTTTGTCCCAAAAACAAGTTCTCCGTCATGAATTTTTCCCAAACTCACATTTGCCTCAACTCTCATCTGCCCCCTATCCATATCCGCATACGAAACCGACAAATATCGCAAAATAAGTTGCAACTCTTTTGCAAACGCAACTGCATCATCCGCATTTCGTATATCCGGCTCTGTTACAAGCTCCATGAGCGGCACACCTGCCCTATTAAAATTAACCAGACTTGAATCACTTTTGGAATTTAGTGCTTGTAATTTGGAGTTTTCGTGTGTGAGCGCTCCCGTATCTTCCTCCAAGTGAACTCTCCTCAGTCGGACTCCTTTTAGAACTCCTCCAAAAACAAGGGGCTGATCATATTGTGAAATCTGATATGCCTTTGGCAAATCAGGATAAAAATAATTTTTCCTATCAAATTTTGAAACCGCGGGAATATCTCCCTGCAGAGCCATGCCAACTTTGATAACTGACTCAATAGCTTTTTTATTCGCAGTCGGCATCGCCCCGGGATGAGCAAGGCATATGGGGCAGACATTAATGTTTGGATGCTCCTCATCGGGATCGTTTTTGCAATCACAAAACATCTTGGTCTTTGTATCAAGTTCTGCGTGAATTTCAAGGCCTATTACAGGCACATAAGTAGCCATAGAACGCTTCTAATAATAACGAAAATTTGGCCTGAAAAAAAGTTTACCAAAACAGTCAAATCTGTTAACATTCCCCCAGCACCAAAACAACCAAACAAGAGAGGGAGTACCATGCAAGAACGAGGAGTTTTTATTACTCTCGAAGGCATCGACGGATCTGGTAAATCAACTGTTGCAAATCTACTTGAAGTGCTTGCTTTACAAGACGGCAGAATGCGTTGTGTCACTACAATGGAACCAACAGATGGTCCAACAGGAAAACTCATCCGAGATAAACTAGAAGGTAGATCACCGATCGAGAGCAACGAAGCTCTTCAAAGACTCTTCATCGAAGATCGTCTCGAACACGTAAATGACTTCATTAGACCACATCTCAAAAGAGGATATCTCGTAATATCCGACAGGTACTGACTCTCGACACTCGCCTACGTCATGCTCACGGAAAGCGCTGACACATTCATTGCGATCCATGAAGAAGTATTTGAAGGAAAGTTTCTTAAGCCACACCTTAGCTTCATCCTCGACCTATCAGTCCAAAAAGCTATGGAAAGAATCATGTCTCGCGGCGAAGGATTCGACCATTTCGCAAAACAAGAGAAACTCGAAAAAATCAGAGTCAATTATCTTGAACTTTCAAGAACGCTACCTGACATCATAGTGATGTCAGCAGAATTGAAACCAAAAGAAATTGCGAGAACAATCTGGTTCTATATCCAACCCCTTCTATAGAAAGGAAGAAGACAATGAAAAGAGTAAAACCTGGGGTGTTTCTACTTTCGAGCCCAGAAATCGACGAAAATGCACTCGGAGAATACCTCGAATGGCTTGGCGCACTAGAATGGGAATCTGATGCCCCAAGTGACGCCGAGCTCATACCCGAAGTAGCAGGAAGGCTCTGCTACCGCAGCTTCGCGCCCGGACTCAATCCGAACGTGAAAAAGGTCCGAGGATCGAACAAGGAATACTTAGAACACATTCTCGAAGTCGGCCACGGTTCGGTTCTCGAGCACGGAATGCTGACCTTCATCATCGTGAATGCTTCAAGAGTGTTCACGCACGAATTGGTTCGCCACCGAGTCGGAGTTGGTATCTCGCAAGAAAGCCTACGATTCGTCCGCCTCACCGACCTCTCTTTCTGGGAGCCCGAATGGGCCCTCGAAGACACTGAGCTACAGCAACGAAATACCGAAATCATACGCCTCCTAGAGGAACATCAAGACTGGCTGGCGAAACACTTCGGTCTCGACGAAAGTGGGATCAAATTCGAAGAAAAAAAGAAAAAAACATCGTACATGCGACGTTTTGCTCCCATCGGTCTGGCAACATCGATCTGCTGGTCATGCAACTTCAGAACACTCCGACACGTGATCGAGATGCGTACGCATCCCGCAGCAGAAGAAGAGATAAGACTCATATTCGGTATGATCGCCAAGATAGCCCAGGAACGATATCCAAACATCTTCGGCGACTATGAAGTCGAAATCATTGACAACCTCCCTCACTACAAAACACCTCATCGCAAGGTGTAAAAAGAATTCTCAAACCCAAAGCGCCCCTTCCTACTCACAAGCAGGAAGGGGCGTATTCTATTTACATACCCCGCTAAAAAGATTTAAATTGTTTTGAAAGTCTTGGTGCATTAAATAACGAAGCATAATTTGAATCTGGTAATATGTCGTAAGAAAGACTCGGTACTTCTGCCATTCTTTCAAATCTAATTTTCGCAACAGGTTGGTTTTTGCGAAAAGTAAGTGGTTCAAAAGGCCTTACCTCAAGAACAAGCCTCCTACCAACACCATCTCCACCATTTCCATACCCCCAACCAGGATCAATATACCCAGCATAATGAGAACGAAACTCACCCGATCTGGCATCCATAGGAATCATTTCGCAAGCAAGATGAGATGGCACACGGACACATTCATCCGTCTGGAGTATATAAAATCTCCCCTGACGCAATTTAATAATCCCATCACGAGCCGCAATCGGACGAAAAAACTCTTCAGGTTCATACGCACCAATTTTAGAAAGATCCAAGATCTTATCTCCCTCAAGACTCTCCCATCCAGAAATTTCAGAAGAAATCGCCAAAGTCAGTATTATAGAACCATCGCCATCCTTAACTGAAAAATTTTTATATTCAAATGGTTTTTGAGAGTCAAATTCCCAAAGAAGTTTATCCTTGTCAAAACTTTCAGTAAGATCATTTTCATTAAAACCCGTATCACTATTAAAAAATCTTATTTGCGAAAGAGACATTCCATTCTCCATTTTAATAGCAAAAGAATTCGGCTGGATCACAAGCCAAAGTTCACCCGAGAAACCAGCGGGAGCAACAGTATCAAATCTCGACACACCATCGGCGATAACACGAACCTGAATATCGTTTCTGCCTACACTCGATTTTGGATTACAATATGCAAAAACATCAGCCGGAAGTTTTAAAGACTCAGAAAGTTTCACAATATACGTCACTCCCCGCTCTAAAGGGGAAGAAATATTGTGAGGCAAAGCAGAAACAAGAGGAAGAAGATCCCGAACTTTCTCCCCGGATCGCGGCTGAAAAATTCCATCAATCCTATAAATCTCATCACTAATAGCAAGATCAAGTGAAGCAGGACGAATCCGTTTGGTATCTGATCCTTCAATCGAAGAAGAGTCCATGAGAGCACGAATCATTTGAGATGAAAAAGCACCAAAGCGATTAGGCATATGCCATATATTAGCACTCAAATAATCGCAATAAAAGCACAACAAAAATTTGACAAAATACACATTTATCAATAATCATATACTCGACACCTAAAGAACTCACACAAACTCTTTCATAGAAAAGGTCGGATAAGGTGGCTGAAAAGGCACGAGAAGAACTGGAAAAAATGTTTGATAATGTCGGCCTATTTTCCGAAGGTTTGGCAGTGGTTGAAAAGGATGGGAAAGAATTTCATATCCGACATGATGGCTCTCCTGCATACGAGGAAAGGTTTGACAGCGCTAACTCCTTCTCTGAGGGAGTAGCATCTGTCAAAAAAGATGGCAAGTGGTTTAACATCCGCTACGACGGCACAAGAGTCGACTGACTCTATTTCTCTTCTCCAAACAACAAGCCGCCCCATCTCACATGAGGCGGCCTTCTTTTTTTCTAACCCCACAAAAGGCACAGCAAAAAATATCAATTACTAAAACAAAAACTTCCCCGTATTACTCTATAGAGGCTATCGGAGGCAAAATGCAACATTGGTATCTCTAAAATTACATTTTGCCGAGATGCAGGAGTCACTCACTGCTCAAAGTGAGTGAACTCCGACTCTAGAGAGTAATATGGGGAAGAAAAACTCTTCACTATTCTGTAATTTCTATTCCCATATTTTTTGCTGTGCCTGCAACAATCTTCATTGCTTGCTCAACATTTTCCGTATTCAAATCAGGTAGTTTAATTTCGGCTATAGCCTTGAGGTCAGCTTTCGTGACCTTGCCAACTTTCTTTTTATTCGCTTCCGATGAACCTTTTTCAACTGAAGCATATTTCTTAAGCAAAGCCGATGCCGGAGGAGTCTTTAAAATAAATGAAAAGCTCCTATCGTCATAAATAGTTATTTCAGCAGGAACAACGTCACCTGTCATGTCTTTTGTGGCGTCATTAAACTGCTTACAAAAATCCCCAATATTTATTCCATGAGGACCAAGAGCTGTTCCAACAGGAGGCGCGTGGTTTGCCTTTCCCGCCTCAAGCTGTAGCTTTAATACTGTTTTTATTGGCTTTGACATAATTTATGTCACTAGATAGTAACGAAATAATTAAAAATTTGCAAGTCCAAAACTAATGGCTTATCCCTAGCAACTAGAACCTCGTTATATCTTCTGCACCTGCAACGAATCAAGTTCTATCAAAGTATCTCTTCCGAATATCGGCACCAAAACTTTGACCTTGCCCTTTTCGCCATCAACTTCAGCAACCTTGGCATCATAGTCTTTAAACGATCCGTCAGTGATCTTCACAAGATCCCCTACTTTTATATCAACATTAAACTTCGTATCCTTCTCTTCCATCCTCACCATGATTGCATCAACTTCCTCTTTTGAAAGAGGCACTGGAGTTGTAGCATCAGGACCGACAAACCCAGTAACTCGTGGGGTGTTTCGAACAACATACCACGAGTCATCAGCGAGTATCATATCAACGAGAACATACCCATGATAAATTTTCTCCTCTGTAACTCGCCTTTTACCGTTTTTGATTTTTACTTTTTTCTCTTTTGGGACAATAACATTAAAAATCTTGTCATTCATGGCAAGAGAGTCAACACGCTGTTTGAGGTATCTCGCAACAGCGTCCTCATATCCAGAATACGTATGGATTGCATACCAGTGCCTATTTGACTTCTGATCTTCTTCCTTTAGGTTTTTATCTCCTTTTAAAAGACGGTTTTCCATAAAATTAACCGATAATAAATATTTCTAATACTCTGGTAAATCCAAAATCAAGAACACCAAGAAAAGCAGCGAGTCCCAAAGAGAACCCGATAACAATAAATGTTAGCTTTCTGGTCTCAATAAATGTAGGCCAGTTGATCCTCTTAAACTCCCTGCGGGATTCCTGAAGATAATTTGTAAGACGTTCAAACATATTCGTAAAATAACAATTATAGTGGCTATATGTCAAGATTTTTTACCGACAGAGCATGTGCCTGAATAAACTTCTTTCTTGGCTCAACAGTCTCTCCCATAAGCACGCTAAACAATCTATCCGCCTCTGTAGCATCCCCAACCTCCACAAGCTTCAAAACCCTAGCCTCGGGATCCATTGTAGTTTCCCAAAGCTGCTGTGGGTTCATCTCTCCCAAACCTTTATACCTCTGAACAAAGATTCCTTTCATTCTACCATCACCAGTTTCCAAAGAAACCTCTTCGGTATTTTCTGCATCCGTCACTTCAACCTCTTCCCCCTTGGCTTTCTTCTTTGCTGAAGCCGCCTGCCTCTCTTTCTTTAATGCCTGAAGTTCATCAATAGCTTTATCTTTAGCTCCTTCATTAAATACATATCTAAAAGACTTTCCTGCCTGAACCTTAAAGAGTGGCGGCTGCGCGATATACAAATGACCGGCATCAATTATCTCACGGAAGTACCTGTAAAACAGGGTAAGCAAAAGAGTCCTGATATGAGCGCCATCAACATCAGCATCAGTCATGATGATGATTTTATGATATCTAAGTTTTGAAATATCAAACGACTCAGCGATAGCGGTGCCGATCGCGACAACCAACGCCTTTATCTCTTTATTGATAAGCATCTTATCAATCCTCGATTTTTCAACATTCAAAATTTTTCCCTTTAAAGGCAATATTGCCTGTGTCCTCCTATCACGACCGGATTTTGCGCTACCACCAGCAGAGTCTCCCTCTACTATAAACAGCTCAGAATCTTCCGGACTTCGTGAAGTGCAGTCTGCAAGTTTACCGGGAAGAGTAAGTCCTTCGAGAACCCCTTTTCGAAGAACCATGTCCTTCGCCGCTTTTGCAGCTTTTCTCGCCTTTACGGCAAGAAGAGATTTTTCGATGATCCTTCTTGCATCAGAAGAATTTCTTTCAAGAAAATCTTTCAGAGACTCACCCACAACTGACTCAACTGCAGTGCGCGCTTCGGTGTTCCCAAGACGCGCCTTTGTCTGACCTTCAAACTGTGGTTCGCGAAGCTTAACCGAAACAATAACCGTAAGACCCTCACGAACATCATCACCTGTAAAACCATCATCTTCTTTTTTAAGAAGATTATTTGAACGAGCATATTCATTTAAAGTTCTGGTAAGAGCCGACCTAAAACCAGTCATATGCATTCCGCCATCGGGAGTATAAATATTATTTGCAAAACTTAACTCTTTAGATTCATATTCGTCGTTATAAACAAAAGCCACCTCAACCCCCATATCGTTCTGCTGTTTATCTACATAAAAAAGATTATCTAAAAGCGATTTTTCTGAACGACTAAGATATCTAAGAAAAGACGCGAGCCCGCCATCAAAACAAAATCCATGATAAACCGGCACCTCTCCTCGCGAGTCTATTATCTCGATTGCAATTCCTTTTGTAAGGAACGCCTGTCGCCTCAAGTGGTCAACAATTCTTTTTAAATCAAATTTGGTTTCAGAAAAAATAGTATGATCCGGCTGGAAGATTATCTTCGTTCCGGTACTTTTACTAGATCCTATTTTTTTAACCTTGGTTTTTGGAACACCACGTTCATATTCCTGCTCATAGACTCCACCATCACGAGAAACCTCAGCACGAAGCCATACAGACAATGCACATACAACCGAAACACCAACACCGTGGAGACCTCCTGAAACCTTATAAGACTCGCCTCCAAATTTACCTCCGGCATGAAGCGTTGTAAGAACAGTCTCCAGTGCAGACTTTTTTGTCTGTGCATGAACCTCAACCGGAATACCGCGTCCATCATCAGTTACAGCAACTTTATTGTCAGGTAAAAGCTCCACCCGAATATGCTTCGCGTGTCCTGCCATTGCCTCGTCAATCGAATTATCAACGACCTCCCAGATAAGATGGTGAAGACCGTCTACACCCGTCGAGCCAATATACATACCCGGTCTCTTTCGAACCGGCTCTAAACCCTCAAGAACGTATATGTCCTTGGCTGAATATGATGGCTTTTTTTCTGCCTTTTTCTCGTCTTTTTCCGCCATTAAACTCTAAAAAACTAAATAAAAACGCCGAAAAGCGCACATTCATTATACCAAACCCACCTCAAAAAAGAAAGAGAAAAAAGCTGTAAGTTTTTAGTCTTAAGTTTTTAGCTGTCAGTTATCTATCGTACTTCCGCCCCAAGATCCTCTCCCACCATTTTCTCAACTTCAGAATGAATCTTATTTACTTCTTCGTTTGTAAGCGTCCTCTCATGAGAACGATAAACTATCCTAAACGTATAGCTCTTCCTGTCAGCTCCAAATTTTTCATCATTTTCATACTCATCTGTCATAGCGACCTCTTCAACTAAGTCCCCTGCAAGATGTCTTACGATTTCATAAAACCTGTTTAACGAAGTTTTTTTAGAAACTATAAAAGATATATCTCTCACAACTTCAGGATATTTGCTCACAGAGGCATATTTACTATTCAAGGAAACAAACTGCTTTGTGACTCTTGGGTCTTCCGACCAAAAAATCCTAATGTCCGGAATATCCATCTTCACCATCGCAAGCCGCTCTATTCCAAAACCAAATGCCCATCCGGTATATTTTTCCGAATCTATCCCAAGTCGCTCCAAAACATTTTTATGAACTACACCGGCTCCCACAACTTCTAGCCATTTGTCACCCCACTTTATTTCTATCTGCGTGCTCGGATCCGTAAAAGGAAAAGTATCTCCCAAAAATTTATAAGTTATATCTTCTCCAAAAACCGCTTTCACAATATTTGCAAGAACTCTCTGTAAATCATCAAGCGTGATTTCTCCCTTCTCCCGTTTCTGAATATATAACCCATCAATCTGATGAAATACAGGAAAATGCTTGCTGTCTATCTCGTCTTTTCTATAAACCTTTCCATAACAAAGCTCTCCGATCCACCCACGTTCCGAAAGAAGTTTTTGAACATCCGGATCAGTAAGATAATAAAGCCACATCGAAGTCGTGTGTGTCCTAAGCACCCTATCTTCCCCTATAAAATACGTATCACTAGTATTTCTACTAGGATGATCCTCTGGAAAATTAAACAAATCAAAACTATCGCTAACCGTAAGAGTCTCCGGAGTTTTTACAACATCAAATCCTTTAAAATCATCTATCGCGAGAATTTCATCGATAACAAATTTTATCGGCGAGCTTTCTTTTCTTGACAAATCAGGTAAAGCCAAAAGCCGCTTAAACCGAAGCGCATCAAAATCATCCCGAGACTCAATCTCAGAAAGTATTTTCTCCTCCACCCCATCACGATAAATAATCTCCCTACCTCCAGTTGAATCATCGGTATCTAAAATATCTTTTTTAAAATCAAAATTCCGCTTTTCCATACTCCTCTAAACTAGCAAAAGTAATGCATGCTAATCAAATGCAAATCAAAAAAGCAAAATTACAAAAGCGGCCCTCTAAAGCGACTCTCTAAATTTACCTAACAGTTTTTGACGATCGTCAAAAACTATTAGGTAAACAAAAACCCACTCCAACCACCGATTTATATTTTCCCCATTATTGCTTTTAGTCTTTCTCCTTCGCTTTCCACCAACTCTCCCTCGTATTCCCCTCCATGCGCATGAGTCCCTTGGTATGAGGGCGCCTTTTGGTCAAGATGCAGATTAACACCCCACCCATCATCCACCTCATCTATATATATATGAAACCTAGGGAAATCTCCCCCAGAAACACTTTTAATATAAGAAACCGCTCCTGACCGCTTTACCTCCTGTCTATATCCCGCATGCCTTAAAAAAAACGCCATATTTTTTTGCCTCTGTTTATCCGGAACAAAAAATCTCATATCTCATTTATATACCAGAAAGACCCAAAAATACAAAAAAACAAAACACGCTTAAAATATGTTCTAAACTTTAGGATCTTCACAACCCCAAAAAAATCACGGAGAATTTATCGTGAGAAGTTTCAAAACGGTCAAAGTCGTCTGCTTTGGTGGAGGCACTGGTCTTCCCGCTCTCCTATCTGGTCTCAGAGAAAACAAATGGCTCAAGATCACTGCCGCCCCAACCGTTTTCGACAACGGCGGAAGTTCGGGGGCATTAAAGGACTCACACGGCATCTTACCACCCGGAGACGTTCTACGATGCCTCTTGAGTCTCTCTGAAGATGAGGCAGTTGCAAGAAAAATTCTTTCAGCAAGAATTGAAATTGAATCTGCCCCACGCCATACAGCTGGAAATCTTCTTTTACTCGGCCTACAGATGGTTTTTGAAAACGACTACCAGCTTTCAATTGACTCACTCGGAACTGCTTTGCACATACACGGGAGAGTCTGCCCTGTTTCATGCGAAAAAAGCACTCTCGTAGCCAACTATCACGACGGAGTAACTATAAAAGGCGAAATTCAAATAGACGAAAAACTCCGCGAAGGTACAGCGCCAAAATCGCTTTCCCTCGACCCACAAGTTGAAGGAAATGAAGCGCTAATATTGGCAATCAAAAAGGCAGACATACTCTGTATTAGCTCTGGTAGTTTTTTCACAAGCATTCTTCCTTGCTTTCTCCCAAAAGGAATCAAAGAAGTAATCCAAGAAAGCCCTGCACCAGCCATCTTCATTTCAAACATCCTCACTGAAGGCATGGGGATGAATCACGAATCTGTAGAGTCCATGACCCGAACCGTAGAAGAGTATATCGGAAAAAGAGTCGTCAGAATCGTGATAAATGACAAGGTTCACGATGACGCCATGGGAAGATACGCGCAAGAGGACAAAAATCCAACAAAGTATGACAAAGAAAGCAACGACCCGCGATTCATTACCGGAGAGTTCTGGCAAGACTCAGAACTCGCAAGACACGACTCACGCCTCCTCGGATCAGCAGTAAGTAAACTGATCCATGAACTCACAAACCCCTCCCCTCGATGAGAAATCTCGGGGGGAGATTTCTTTTAAGTTAGTCTTTCTTCCTCGCAGCAATAAATACCGCCACAGAAACAATTAAAATATTTTTCAATATATACTGCCCCTCAAGCGTTGGCACGAAAGGTGCATTCCATGCAATACTCGGCAAAAGTATAAGCGGAAGCACTGTTGTAAAAATGTGAATTGCAAGAAACAAAAACGCCAATTTTTCAAAACCTTTTATTAAAAACAAAATGCCTATCGCCATTTCAAAAACAGCAAACAAAGAATAAAAAATTGGGAATGGCATCATAAATCCAAGCGTCTTTTCAAAAAGCGCCAAAACAAGCGGCCCGGCAGGACTAAGACCTATTAGTTTTAAAAACCCGAACCAAAAATAAACCAAAAAAATAGCGAACCTCCCAAGCCGCACATCAATGCGTTGGGACAAACTCACCAACCCACCAGAAAAACTTTTCAAACTCATAAACTAATTATAACAAAAATTAATTACCAAAAATAAAAGGGCTGTGCAAGATTTCTCTCACACAGCCCCGTTGTTTCAAAAAATCCTTACTTGAAGTCTGAATCCTTTGGAACTTTGTTTACAGTGCGACCACAACAGTCGCACAGCGCAAAAAGAGAACATAAATCAAAATTCTCTCTACGCCCACATTTTTTATAACTCCTCATCTGCCTCTTCTTCATCCTCTTCATCGGCTTACTGCAACAACGAGTAAACCAACATGTCTTTCTTCCAAAGACTCCAGGATCGGGTACCCATAGAACTGCTTCCGAAAATCATTCTGGCGCATGATTCAGGCATCTTCCATGAGAACACTGGACATACTAATGTTCTGAACTCTCGTGCGCAACATTGCTATGGTCCATAGCAATACTCCTTTCTGGCCACCGGTTTTCTAAGGTGCCACCCATACAATAACAAAAAATACAAATAAGTCAATATACCGTATGACCAGGTCTTTTAAAAACAGTCTTTCAATAATATTTTTAAACTTTGATTTTTCAATTTTGAATTTTACTGGTGCCGGAGGCGAGAATCGAACTCGCGACCTTGGGTTTATGAGTCCCACGCTCTAACCAACTGAGCTACCCCGGCAGGAAAAAATTGTTAAATAATGATACTCCGAAGAGCAAGTAAATATGCACGCGAAGTCAGTATACTAAAACACGCCAAAAAACAAAACACCATCTCAATATTTCTAATATAAACAATACGTTTTCAAAAAAATACAAACTTTCTTATATGAACTAGGTTATCTATTCAAAGAAGGTCTCTGAGATCTTGTTTTCAATGTGAATGAGGGTGTTTCTTTTAAAAAGCTTTCGGAAGCGCATGAAGCTTGGTTCCCACCCGCAGGGGTGGGATTCATGCGCTGAGAACGCAGGCGGTTACTTGCCGCAGGAGCAAGTAAACCGCCGTTTTTTAAAAGAAATATCCGAATGATTGTTGCGGGTGCAGGAATCGAACCTGCCCCTGGTGGTTATGAGCCACCCATGCACACCAGTACACCAACCCGCGATATATATTCTGTTTTACAAAAAACAGTATATACTTTGTAACATGAATAGCGCAACCCATCGTGTAGGAATCATAGGTTTCGGCAAAGAAGGTAGATCGCTATTTAACTACCTAAAAAAATCCAAAAAATATAAAAATAGCGATTTTTGGATATTAGACAAAAATCCCAAGATAGAAATACCAAAAAACACAAACTCCCAAACCGGAAAAAGTTATCTAAAAAATCTGGATAAATTTGACACCCTATTCCGCTCCCCCGGCGCCCATTTTTTACTAAAAGAAATCCAGCACGCAAAAAAGAAAGGAGTAAAAATCGAAAGCGCTACAAAACTCTTTTTTGAAGAAATACCAAAGAAAAAAATTATTGGTGTAACAGGAAGTAAGGGCAAGGGCACGACTGCAACCCTTATTCATAAAATGCTAAAAGCCTCAGGGAAAAAGGTTATCCTCGCAGGCAATATCGGCATCCCGATGACAGACACGATTCAAAAAGCAAAAAACACAGATTACATAGTTCTAGAGCTTTCAAGTTTTCAACTACAAGATCTAAATACTTCCCCACACATTGCAGTTATATTAGACATGTTTCCAGAACACCTAGATGTTCACAAAAATATAAACGAATATTTAAACGCAAAAACAAACATCTACTCTCATCAAACAAAAGACGATAAAACATTTTATTTTAAAAATAACTCCCTCACAAAAAAAATTGCATCATACGGGAAAGGTAAAAAAATCGGTATAACCCCAAAAGAAAACAATCTTACGAAAAATTTTGACATCGCATCTGCAGTCGCAGAATCTCTCGGTGTAAAGAAAAAAACAATCAAATCTGTACTTAAAAATTTTAAAGGGCGACCCCATCGTCTCGAAGTGGTTTTAGTCAAAAACAACATAACCTATATAAATGATTCCGCCGCAACCAACCCAGAAGCAACATCTGCCGCCATGAGAACTTTAACTGAAAACCAAAAACAAGAAACAAAAGGTAAAAGTTTTAAGTCCGCAGTTTTCAGTTCAAAATCTCTGATTTTGATTGCTGGTGGATCAGATAAAAGACTGGACTATGCACCACTTTCAAAAACAATACAAAAAGAAAAAAGCGTAAAGTTAGTAATCCTCTACGGTGAAAATAAAAATAAAATTGAAAAATCAATCCAAGAGTCACGAAAAAAAATTAAAATATCAAAATCAAAAAACCTCAAAGAAGCTTTCAAAGCAGCAAATGCTTTCGCAAAAAAATCAAAAGAAAATACAACGATTCTACTCTCTCCTGCCTCTGCTAGTTTTGACCAATTCAAAAACTACGAAGACCGAGGTAATCAATTTAAAAAACTGGTAATGGATTTGAAAAAATAGATAGAGAAAGCTACTATAGGAAAAGGCAAAAATGCGGTGGTAGCATAGCTGGCCTAATGCGCTGCCCTGTCACGGCAGAGATCGCGGGTTCAAATCCCGTCCACCGCGCAAAATACAAAGAGACACTCAAATTGTCTCTTTGTTTTTACAACAACGGGATTTGAACAAAGGGTGGGTCGGAGGGGACGCAACCGGGTCCCCTCCGTATAGGAAGTTATTTGAAACCGAGGGTTTCGAAAACGAAGATCTGATATAGATCGAGTTGTGAAATATCCCGTCCACCGCGCAAAATAAAAAACACCAGATGGTATTTTTTATTTTGCCCTGATTTATCCTGAATAAAATTGAAGGAGTCACATCGAAGGGCAACAATCATGTCCTTACAGCTTCTTATGCCCCGCTACGTCAGAGCGGGGCAACCAATTCACGTGATATAATAAAAACCGCATCACATATCCCCACATTCAACATTTTACATTTCGCATGTCACTAAAGATTCCCTACCAAAAACAAGAAAATGATTACTACTGTGGCCCCGCTGTCCTATCAATGGCTCTCGGTTATTTTGGTAAAAAAATTTCTCAAAAAGAAATCGCAAAAATAACAAAAACAAAACCACCCCCATACGGAACAAGAAACTCCGAAATAGTTAAATTTCCAAAAAAATTTGGATTTAAGTCAGTAGTAAAGAAAAACGCGACGATAAAAGATATAGAAGAATCGCTAAAGAAAAAATATCCAATAATAGTAAATTACGTAGAACCCGAAGATGAGATAGGACACTTCGCAATAGTTAAGGGATTAACAAAAAATAAAATCATTCTTTACGATCCTTGGCATGGGCCAAGCTTTTCATTAGAGAGAAAAGATTTTTTAAAGCGCTGGCACAATCACAGAAACACAATAAAACGCTGGATACTCAAAATTTATCCAAAATAATAATTTTGACAAAGTAGGAAAAATTGATGTAGCATGAAGACATGCTTCTCAAAATCCCCTACGAAAAACAAAAGAACGAATATTTCTGCGGGCCTGCAACTCTTGCAATGTGTTTAAAATATTTCGGTAAAGATATTTCACAGGAAGAGCTCGCTATCATTGCAAAAACAACCGAAAAAGAAGGTACTGCAAATAGAGAAATGCTAAATGCCATTTTAGAGAGTGGTCTTATTGGTGTTACAAAAAAACGCGCACGCATAAAAAACGTTAAAAATTCAATCCGAAAAAAAAGACCAGTAATAGTAAATTACACAGAACCGGAAGGTGGCATAGGCCATTACGCAATTCCTATTGGAATAAAAAACGGGAAAATTATTCTCGCCGATCCTTGGCATGGACCAAAATTTCAAATTAACCAAAATCAATTCAAAAAACTTTGGTTAAACAACTCAAAAAAATCACCTCGTTGGATGCTCAAAGTTATAAAATAACTTCTAATCTATAAACCCAAGTTCACGAAACGCAAAAGCATAAGTCCTCACTATCGCAACAGCCTCCTCTTTTGTAAGAGCAAAGCCTGAATCTCCTTGTATCCGCTCGCGAAACATATGCGCCTGACGCAAGGCATCAACATTAGAAAGCGTTCCTGGTTCTACAAACATAAGCCTCTCATGGACATTTGCACCTCGGTATCCACCAAGTAAAAGCAATTCGCCAAGAATTTTATCACAATCAATAACAGCCTTTCCCCAATCCTTTGAGTCAGACGAGTGAAGTTTTTTTAAAACATCTCTCCATATACGTAGAGATCTTCTATGAAACAGACTCGCAACGCCAAAGGTATCTGTCCATTCATCAATCCGCGAAGAAAGCCATTTCATCTTCACCAACAAATAAATAATGGCGTAAAGAAAAAACGCGCTGATTATAAATGATACAAATTTTATTGTAGGCAGTGCCGGCACAAAGTATCCAGCTAAAAACCCACGCAAATCAAGCAAGGCCTGAAGAATTGTATCTAAAAAAGTCATATTTCAATAATACAACCACAGCAACTCACTTGCCAGACGCCTCAAATCCACAAACCCCCAAAACACTTCTCAAATTGTTCTTGTCCTATCACATTTAACATTCTACCTTCCACATTCTACTAGCTTAGCTTTTCATAAAACTGACCCAAGCCCAAAATATCCGCTTCACAAAACTGCTTTCCGATAAGTTGAAAACCGACAGGTAATCCCGCGCCGGTTCCTGGTAAACTGCTATTCACCGGTATAGAAACAGCAGGGAGACCTGCTAGATTCGCAGGGATCGTAAAAATATCAGACAAATACATCGAAAGCGGATCCTGTGCCTTCTCTCCAATTTTAAATGCAGTGGTTGGCGTTGTTGGAGCAAAAATGACATCAACAGATTTAAATACTTCATCAAAATCCTGCTTGATAAGTCTTCTTACTTTTTGTGCCTTTGTGTAGTAAGCATCATAATACCCGGACGACAAAACAAAAGTACCGATAAGATTTCTTCTCTTTGGTTCTGGACCAAACCCATAACTTCTATTTTTCAAATAAATATCCGCAAGTTTTAAGCCTTCAGTTTTTTGTTTCAAGTCTTTCCCATACCTCAGTCCATCAAACCGCGCCAAGTTAGCACTCGCCTCCGCCGGTAAAATAATATAATAAACAGAAAGCGCATATTTTGTATGAGGCAATGAAATTTTTGTAAAAGAAACCCCAAGACTCTCAAGTTTTCGTTTTGCCACCTCAAGACCTTCTGCAACCTCCGAAGAAAGATCTCCCGTAAAATACTCCTCAGGTATACCAACTCTAAGTTTTTTTATATCCTCAAGTTTTGGTTCCAAGAGTTCCGAGCCATAGACAGGCGGACAAGATGTGCTATCCAATGAATCTTTCTTCGCAATTTCAGAAAACACAATTGCAGAATCCCTAACAGTTCTTGTAAAAGGACCAATTTGATCCAAGCTTGATGCGAGAGCAATTAGCCCAAATCTTGAAACAGCTCCGTAAGTGGTTTTCAAACCCACAACACCGCAAAGAGCCGCTGGTTGACGAATCGATCCACCGGTATCAGATCCAAGTGAAGCAAGAGCAAAATGCGCAGCAACCGCCGCCGCAGACCCCCCAGAAGAACCTCCTGTTACCCTTGTCGTATCGTGCGGGTTTCTGGAAACCTGAAATGCAGAGTTTTCGGTCGATGAACCCATCGCAAATTCATCCAAGTTTGTTTTACCCAAAAAAACCGCTTTAGATTTTTTCAAAAAAGAAATAACCGTCGAGTCATACGCTGCCTTATAATTTTCCAAAATCCTTGACCCGGCAGTCGCCTGTTCTCCTTTTATAAGAATATTGTCTTTTATAGCCATTGGGACACCCGCAAGCAAACTGATCTCCTCACCTCTTTCAACAGCCAAGTCGGCTTCTTCAGCCTGTTTAAATGCCAGATCCTTAGTGAGATTAAGAAAAGCTCTTATCTCATGATCCTTATCCTCAATGCGTGCAAAATAATCATGAACAACATCAAGAGCCCGAAATTCTTTATTAACGAGCCCCTCATGAAATTTATCAATAGTAAGGTTGTGTAAATACATAAATCTACTCAAATACTGGCGGTATTTTCAGATATCCCCCCTCGCGCTCTCTAAACATCTCTACAAGCCCATCTGCACCCAAAGCATCTGTTTCAGGCTCATCTTCTCGAAATACATTTCTTTGTGATGTCCCTCCGCCCATTGGTAAAACCGAGTCAGTATTAACTTCATTAAGCTCAGCAAAGTGATCCAAAATTTTTTTAAGATCAGAAAGAAGTGACTGCTTTTCATCTGCAGTAAGATCAATTCTTATAAGCCCCGCCAAATGTTCTAAGTGTTTTTCATCAAGTGTCATCGAAAAAAAGTATAGCATTACTTACTAAATTGAGGAAATTTGACTAAAAATTAGATAAAAATTAACATGCAAAAAGCACCACAAACCTGACCCTAGGAGGCAAAAATGCTTTTCTGGATAACTATTGGTTATTGTATTGTCACAATCGCTGCAGGACTATTTTTTCAACTGAAAGAAAGTAAACATGAAAAAATGTCGATTACGTCCAGACTAATCGCAGCCTTACTTTACCCAATTTTGATTCCAATGATCATTGCAATGATAACTTACGCCTCAATAAAGGACCGAAAAATAAAAAAGAAGTAAATATCAAAACCAACAATCCCGCCTACAGATATCCTGTCGGCGGTTTCTCTATAACATCTCCAAAAACTCTTTCTCGTTAAGTATCTCAACGCCAAGTTTTTTTGCTTTGTCGTATTTAGATCCGGGATCATTCCCCGCTACAACATAGTTCGTTTTTTTACTGACACTTTCTGAAATCTCACCGCCCAAAGCGCGGATTTTTTCTTTTGCCTCATCCCTACTCAAAGAAGAAAGACTTCCAGTAAGCACAAAAGTTTTACCCTTAAGCTTCCCACCCCTATGTGGCGTATAAGTAATTTCGATACCCACATCACTCAAGTCTTCAAGAAGCTTAATATTTCTTTTTTCCCTAAACCACGAATATATACTTTCCGCCACAGCCGGCCCAATATCCCTGATGTTTTGCAGATCATCAAGGCTAATTTCCGTAAAAACTTTTAAAATATCTGTTGGTTTAATAAGTTTTAAGTTTTTAGTTTTAAGTCTCTCAATTATCTTTTCCGAAAGTAATTGAGAAGTTTCTTCTCCAACGTGTAAAATTCCAAGCGCAAAAATAAACCTTGAAAGCGAAACCTGCTTTTTTTCAGATATTTCGTTTACAACATTCTCTGCCGACTTTTCACCAAATCTCTCAAGCACTGCAATATCACCCGCTTTAAGTGTGAAAAAATCAGCGGCAGTTTTAAGAAGACCCTCATCTATAAACTGATCAATTTTCTGTGGGCCTAATCCTTCCATATTAAATGCGCCACGAGAAACAAAATGATAAAGAGATTCTCTCTGTCTTGCGCCACATTCCTTATTACTACACCTATGAAGCGCTCCCTCACGCACAACAGCCGACCCATCAACTGGACACTTTGTGGGCATATGAAACCCGCGCGCATCTTTTGGTCTAAGCTCATGTAAAACTTTGATTATTTTTGGTATCACGTCTCCAGCCCTGCTTACTATTACGGTGTCTCCAATTTTTAACCCCAACCTTTCAATCTCATCAGCATTATGAAGCGTAGCATGAGTAATAGTCACGCCACCTACGGCAACCGGTTCAAGGTCAGCAACAGGCGTCAGTGTTCCAGTCCTACCCACCTGCACACGAATATCTTTCACGATAGTAGTCTTCTCCTGCGCAGCAAATTTATAAGCAATAGCCGCTCGTGGCGCTTTCCCGACAGAGCCAGCCGCATCAAAAATTTTATTATCATTCAAAATCAAAACCGATCCATCGATTTCATAATCAAGTTTTTCTCTGTGTTTATCCCAATAATTTCTAAATTCAAAAACTTTTTCCAAAGAATCAACTAATTTATTATCCGGATTGGTTTTAAACCCAAGATCGTGAAGAATCTTGTGTTCCTCCTCATGCGTCTTCTGCTCCACATCAGTTACAATCGCATATGCAAAAGAATCAAGTTTTCTACTCGCAGTTATTTTTGAATCAAGTTGACGAATAGTCCCCGCAGCAAGATTTCTAGGATTAGCGTATGGTTTCTTTCCATGTTTCGAAAGATCTTTATTAATTCTTTCAAATTCTTTTTTAGTAAGAAAAACCTCACCCCTCACAACTAGTCGTTCGGGTTGTCTTAAGTTTTTAGTTTTTAGTTTTAAGTCTCGAAGTTTAAGCGGTATCGCTTCAATGGTTCTCAAATTTTGCGTTACATCCTCGCCAATATTTCCGTCACCTCTTGTAGAACCCTGTACAAAAATTCCATCTTCATACAAAAGCTCAACCGCAAGTCCGTCAATTTTTAACTCACAATAGATTTGCGACTCAATATCTTTTTTAAGATAATCGCTAACTCTTTTAAACCAATCGCTAACATCGCTTTCTGTAAATGCATCCTGAAGTGAAAGCATCTGTTCCTCATGATGCACTTTTTTAAATTCTTTAAGTGGCTCACCGGCAACTCGCTGCGTGGGAGAATCCAGCGTGACAAGATCAGGAAATTTTTGCTCAATATCAAAAAGCTCCTTTTTTAAGGAGTCGAGCGCCTCATCAGAAATAACCGATTCATTCTTAACGTGATATGAATATCTATAAGAATCAATTGCCTGACGAAGTTTTTTTACCCGAGATTCTGCAGTTTTTCTATCCATAAATACACCTCATTCTACCGCAAATAGAGCCAAAAATGCTATAAAACCTAGCGAAATGTAGCCTCAAAAGCTCTAGCTACTCTGTCAGAACGGCCAACTGATTTTATACACGTAACATTACTCGGATCAGTATTATCTGGACGATGATCATTCTGTTTACATCTTCCAAGATTATTGCTTATCACATTTTGATACGCCGCTCCGTCATAAAACGGCGGCACGCCAGAAGAGTCACCTGCTTTTGCATTCACACAAACCGGATGATTGGGGTCAGGATTCCCAGAACCATCTTGACATCTAAAAACCCAAAAATATCCTCTTTCTAATCCGGCATCCGCCGCAAAAATAGCCTGAGCAGAATTAATTATTTTTGTCGCCTGCGCAAGTTGAGTGACCATAAGATATCCGGCGATAACCGTAACAGATAGAAATGCTGCTGAAATAAAAACCACTGTAATAAGCATCGCCTGACCGTCTTTTTGACTAAAAACTTTAAACCCTAAACTGCGAACACAAGATATATCTTTTTTTAGTACTTTTTTTAGCTCTAAACTTCTATTAAGTATTTTCATATTTTAGGTCCTAAGTCGAATTTAAAATTCTCTAGCACTAATTGTTGTCTGAATATCAGTAAACACCCCATTTAAGGCATCTCTTTCCATTTTGGTACCAACCTGCATAATCATTGTAATTCTAGGAGGCCACGGACCATTACCCAAAATCTTGTCCTCTAGCAAAAATCCAAATCTCGTAATACGAACATTAAACTCGCTGGTTATCGGCAAAAATCTACCCTCAGTGTCACTTCTTCTCTCAATAACTTCGTTATTTACCCTATAAACTATTTGCTCCCCGTGAGCATTTTCGAACATAAGACGAGCCCCACTAGCAGGATTTGCGGGATCACATACCCAACTATTTCCTTGTTGGATCGGAATACAAAAATTTATTCCCGTTCTTAACTCTCTCGCTATTTGTTCCAAAACAAGACTAGCATTATCATTTGCGGTCATAAGAGCCATGATCCTTCTCTGCGCTCTTAATGAACCTATAAAAATATTACTTATAAGACCAATGAGTATCGCAAAAACAGTCATCGACACAAGAAGTTCAACTATTGTAAAACCCCTCCTCTTTCGAGCAAAGATTTTTCCATCAAATAACTTATTTTTTAAAAACTTAAATTTCATAAATTATGGAGTTCTCCATGGCAAAAAATGATCCTGTAACTGCACAAAATACTTCCCACCTCTACTTTCCCAGCCAACAGCTGATGTCACACTATAGTCCAAGTCATTCCCCGTCCCATTGTATGGATCATAAACAATTACTATTCTTTTAAACCTAGTATCAACACCTCCAACGTCGTTTGAATAAAGACCGAAATTATTTATTTTAAGATATCTCACCGCATTACAACTGGTTAATATATCCTCTACCACAGCCTGCGTCGGAGGCCCACCGCTATATTGCGGACAAGAAATGGCATTAAGCGAGGTGTCGTTATAATCAACAAGATAAAGTCCCGCAGGAATTCCACCAGCAACTCCACTTCCCCATCCATAAAAATTACCCGAACCATTCTGATGAACTAAAAGATAGCTCCTATCATAGAAATTTTTAACAACCTCAATTCCCTCAGCGGCAAGATAAGCACCAACATGAGAATCAGCATTTACCCTGTTTAAACCCAATGACTTACTAACCAGAGTCAAAATCCCTAAAACAGCAACAATTACGGCTGATACTGAAATCATAAGCTCAATAATCGAAATCCCATCCTTATTTCTTATTTTTTCTCGCAAACAAAAACTAAACATATTATTGCAAGGTTTGGCATGAAATATTTTTTTGCGTAACCTGACCAAATTTATTTATCTTTATCCTCGAACACCTGCTTTCATCCAAAAGACTAAGAATTATGTACGCCTCTGTATGGTTAAGGGTATCGCTTTGAGAAGTAAGAGCAACTGTTGGGTCAGGCGGCTGAAAAACTACGCTCATCTCACCCAAACCACCCGGACACGCAAGATTATCTAAACTCAAACACTTTATCCTAACAGAAGGAGGTAAGATAAAATCTTGCAACCTCTGGTCAGGTCCTCCAAACTCACCATCGTACCTACCAATTCTCGGGTCATTCAGGTCACACCCAACAAAACCGCTAGCCGACAAATCTCTAAACAAAGCAAACCCCTGAGGATCATTTCTGCCAAGCAGAGATCTATGTACATACACACCCCAGCCGCATACAAGTTCCTGCGGTGTATTCGGTGGAAACTGTGTCGGCTGAAAGGTTTCGAGCGAAGAAGCTTTTGCTCTAAGTAGCGTACTTAAAAAAAGTGAAGTCTGATTATAAAAAACAATCTGGTCATCAGATTTTCTGGAATACACAAGCAGTATGGATGTAAAAATAACCGTTATCGAAATAACAACAATAAGCTCAACGAGAGTAAATCCTTTTTTTGAACTAAATTTTTTCTCTAAAAATTTAAATCTCACAAATAATTTAATTTTATGGAAATAAAGCAAAGTATCCGTTAATTATATCAACCCCAAAAAACACGATCATAAGCGTCCCGGTAACAATAAAAGGACCAAAAGGCACCTTTGAAGAAAATTTTTTCTCCTTTTGCACCATCATAAGTATACTCCAAATAGAACCTGTAATGAATGCAAGAGCAAGCGCCAAAATAAGATCAGGCCAACCTAAAAGAAAACCAAGCGCTCCGGCGAGCTTAACATCACCCATCCCCATCCCTCTTCCTTTGGTAAAAACCACTATTAGACCAAAAAATAAAATCCCAACAAAAACCGCAAATATTCTATTCCCCGCAACAGATGAATGAAACCCAAAAAGCGAAGCATAATGACTAACAAACGAACCCATAAAAGGACCAAAAGACCCAAGAAAATAAATACACACAGAGGTAGCAATACCGATAAGCATGATTAAAAGATTGCTCTGATCAGGAATAATAAAAGTTCTTGCATCAACGGCTGCAATAAAAATCAAAGTAAGGATCGCCAACCCAAACAACAAGTACAAAGCCCATGTTAAAAACAACACCCAAAAACCGGAAATAGCTAAAAATTGAAAATTAAAAGCATCTGAAACAACATTTAGTAGAAACATCATAGAAAGACCAGAAGATAACTCAACAATCGGGTACTGCAAAGAAAGTTTTGTCTTGCAGATTCTGCACTTACCTCTAAGAAGTAAAAAACTTAAAACTGGAACCATTTCAAAAAATCTAATCACCCTTCCACACGAAGAACAATGAGACCTCCCTAAAATCCGCCTTGAAAAAATAGGCTTTTCCGGATCATATCGAAGTGCTAAAACATTTATAAAACTCCCAAAAGAGACCCCTAAAAGCAAAAGAAAAAATTGCAAAAGTGTCATATTAAGCTATCTCTGAAATACACATTCTGTATTTCCAATACAATATGACTTACTAGTATCATCACACTGCCAACCAGCCGGAAAAATAGTTTTATCATTTTGACCAGGATTTCCACCAGGAAAACCAGGTTTATTTCTTTTACTCTCCGGATTGCTTCCATCACCAATAATATCAACATTATCAAGTTCACCAGCGCCGCTAAGCAACCTACTATCCGACTCAAAAGTCGCCTTCAATATATAGCACTGTGCCCTCGGCTGAAGACCATCTTTTAATTGAACATAATACCCATAAGTACGCGACTGAAGCGGATCTCTCGGAATAGAATCCACTCCTATTTTCGCTACGCTAAAAGTATTTTCCAATTCAACCCAGTTATCAGGATTAGTAGCTGAAGGATTTCCATCATTTATACCACCAACACAATGAGAAGGCGTTGCTGAAGGATCATATCCACCAGGATAAAAACCGCACTTATTTTTAAAAAGCTCTAGCGCCTGTTGCACGATCTGAAGATCAACAACGCGCCTATTATCCCTCACCTGAGAACGAGCACCTGTAAGTCCAATGATCAAAAAAGATGCAAGGATACCAATAATACCGAGTACTACTAACATCTCAACCAACGTAAAACCAGTTTCCTTACTATTTTTCATAAATTACAAACTAATTATAAACGAAAAGAACCAGTTTTTACACCGGTCCCTTTCAAATACAAACCTAAACCCTACAAAGAAACGCAATAGTACCAGTTTGGATTTGTCTCAGGAGTTGCACCACACAATACTCCATTACTAGTTCCATCAATATCATCCTTTAGAGCCTGATTATCACTCTCAAGCCAAGCACCAATAGTATATTTCTGCCTACCGATTCCTGGGGATGTATCAACGCCGTACTGATAATTTCTATCAGTGCTATTTGGATCTTTTGGAAGATTTGAAACTCCAACAGAAGCACCTGTTATAGCAGAAGTAAGAACAGTCCAGTCGTTTGGATCAGTATATGCACCAGGAGTTGGATTTCCGGCGTCAATACACGCCGCACCTCCCGGATAATGACCACACTTATTAAAGTACAACTCCAAAGCACTTTGCACCTGTCTTACGTCACCAATCCTTCTTGCGTCTCTTCCTGCTTGCCTTGCTCCACCAAGTGATACAAGAAGCGCAGCAGCGAGAATACCAATAATCGCAATAACGATTAGAAGCTCAATAAGTGTAAAACCTTTTCTTTTTGTCATTCTGAAAATTTTAAATTAACTGACAACTGACGACTCGCGGCCATGGCGTACGCGATTCCAATTAAGTTCAATAGTCGTCAACTGTAAGATTAATCAAAAAAAAATTACTCGACCTTTCTTTCATTGGTTACAACAAAATTATACCAAAACTCTAACCAATATAAAATCAAAGATACTCACAGTTATAAAATCTATCGAATAACCTGAACAAGATTATAAATCGGAAGAAGTATCGCCGCAAAAAGAAACGCAACCATAATTCCAAGAAATACCATGATAACCGGCTGAATAAGCTCCGTGATATTTGAAACAACATTTTCAACCTCACGGCTATAAAAAGTACCAATACGAACAAACATCTCATCAACTTTTCCAGTCTGCTCACCCACAGTTATCATTTGGTTCACTATCGGAGGGAAATAGGCTCCATATCGCGCAAAAGACTGTGACATGAGTTCTCCTCGCCTCACTCCTTCCGCAACATCATGAAGCATCTCACGGTAAAGTGCGCTACCTACAGTGTGTCCACCTATTTCAATTGCTTGCGCTATAGGTATGCCGCCTTTAATAAGAACACTTGCGATCTCGGCAAATCTTGCAACATAAAGTTTTTTAAAAAACTTTCCTAAAATCGGCGCGGTAAGAAGTATCTGGTCACGAATAGCCTGCCCCTCGTTGCTTCTTAGATAATCAATAAGAATTAACGTAAAAACAATAAAGAAAACAATTATCGCAATCCACCAGTTGTTTATAAAATTACCCAAAACTAGAAAAATCCTAGTAATAATTGGAAGATCAACTTCCGACTCTTCAAACAAAGGCGCAATCTGTGGAAACACAACGCCGATTAGAATTCCGCCAACTATGACAGCTAAAACAACAATAAAAGCAGGGTAAATAAGGGCATTTTTCACTTTACCCAAAATAACTAGTTGCCTTTCAAGGTAATCAGCAAGATAAACCATTGCCCTCTCGACACCACCGGTAACCTCTGCAGACTGAATAAGATTTATATAAAACTCAAAAAATATATCATCGTGCCTTGCCATCGCTTGCGAAAGTGTAAGCCCCGAATCAACATCATTTGAAATATCAACCAACGCCGCCCTAAGAGCGCTGTTTTCTGTCTGATAATAAAGCGCTTTCAAGGCATCATGGATAGATATTTTTGCCTCGAGCATTGTTGCAAACTGTCGGGTAAAAATAGCAAGATCCTTTTCCTTTACCCTATGAAGAAACCCAAACAAGCCCGTATACCAGGGTGCCTTTTTCGCTTTTTCGAGGCTTAGAATAAAAAGCCCATGACTTGTAAGAACATTGAGGGCAGACTCTTTGTTTACTGCATCAACAAACCCTACCTGAAGCTCGCCCTGTTTTGTTCGCGCGCTATATCTGAACTTCATAATGAAATTTAAACTCTATCTAAAAGAATACGCAATTCCGAAGGATTTAATGAATAAAGCTCCGCATTCTCAAGTGAAATCTGTTTTTGTTTCACAAGAGTAGACAATGACCTATTAAGCGTAATCATGCCCTCCTGAAGCGAAGTCTCAATAACCAAATCTATTTGATATGCCTTTCTCTCACGAATAAGATTCCTGATTGCAGAATTAACCACCATGATTTCATATGCGGGAATCCTACCACCACCAACATGTGGAATAAGACGCAGTGAAACAATTCCCACAAGGGTTGCGGCAAGCTGACTAGTCACCTGACCCTGCTGACCTGGTGGAAAGCTATCGATTATACGATCAATTGTTTGTGCAGCAGAGTTTGTGTGAAGTGTTGAAAAAACCAAGTGACCTGTTTCAGCCGCAGTCATCGCAGTAGCGATAGACTCCGGATCTCGCATCTCGCCGATCATAACAACGTCCGGATCCTGTCTCAAAAGAGACCTCAAAGCATTATGAAATGTCGGAGTATCCATCCTAACCTCACGCTGGGAAATAATTGACCTATCCTGAACAAACAAATATTCAATCGGATCTTCAACCGTAATTATGTGTTCTGTTCTCTTGTGATTTACTTCATCAACAATGGCAGCAAGAGCCGTAGATTTCCCATGGCCAGCAGGACCCACAAAAAGCACGAACCCTTGGGAAATTTTTGTGAAATCATGAAGTATTGATGGCAGATTTAACTGTTCAATAGTTTTGATTTTTGTTGGAATCGTCCTAAGAGCAGCTGCATAAAATCCTTTTTGAAAAAAAACATTGACCCTAAAACGCGCCTTATCCTCAAGAGCATACGAAAGGTCAAGTTCTTTTTTTTCTAAAAACCTCTGCTTCTGCTCATCAGTCAATATAGACATTACAAGACCCTGAGCTATTTCAGGTGTTACAACCGGTTCCTGTTCAATTCCAACAAGGGCGCCGTCAATTCTGAGATTTGGTTTCTTCCCAACAGCTATATGCAAATCCGAAGCATTCTGCCTAACAGCAGCGCTCATAAGTTCGTGAAATTTTTTCAAAAAATCATCCATAAGATAAACAAATTATATCACAACTCCTCAGTCTCTTTGAGTACATCCTCAATGTTAACAAGTCCATCAAGAGCCTTTAATATTCCATCCTGTCTAAGAGTAATCATTCCCTGTCTTCTAGTTTCCTCTAAAATCATATTTTCGTTAAATTCCGGCTTGACCATTAAATCCGCCAACTGTGAAGTCATTTCATATATTTCAAAAATTGCAATTCTGCCAACAATTCCTTTTTTCTTACATACAGCACACCCCGTCGTCGTATACAGTTGATACGGCTCCTTGTAAGCCCCCCTGATCTCTGGTGGCAATTTTTGCAGCTCTTCTTTGATAATTTTTGCTAATGTCTCAGGCGCAGGTTTTGGCTTTTTGCAATTCTGGCAAATCTTAGAAATAAGACGCTGAGCAGCCATGGCATTAACAGCAGAAGGAAGTAAAAATGGCTGCGCTCCTAAATCAACAAGTCTTGGAATAACACCAATTGCGTTATTTGTGTGGAGTGTCGAAAGCACAATGTGGCCAGTAAGAGCAGCATGAACAGCCAAATCAGCCGTCTCACTGTCACGAATCTCACCTACCATGATTACATCAGGGTCTTGCCTCAAAATCTGCCGCAAACCTGAAGCAAAGTCATAACCTATTTCAGGTCTTACCTGCGATTGGTTAATTCCTTCTATCGTATACTCAACAGGATCCTCAAGAGAAAGGATATTTACTTCTTCAGTATTTAAAATACGCATCAAGGCATATAGCGTAGTAGTTTTACCAGATCCCGTAGGTCCTGTAAGAAGGACAATTCCATAAGGTTTATTAACACTCGATTTAAGTATCTCAAGACTTTTACCTCTGATACCCAAATCAGTAAGATCTTTAAGACCCACCGCCGGATCAAGAACACGAAGTGCTATTTTTTCACCATTTGGAGTAGGAAATGTTGCAACACGAAAATCAATCTCTTTTTCAAAAATTATTGTCCTAAACCTTCCATCCTGTGGGACACGTGTCTCATCAAGTTTCATATTAGATAAAACTTTTACACGCGATGCTATAGCCGGGCCAAGTTCCGCCGGTAAAGCAGTAAATTCCTGCAAATCGCCATCAATACGAAAACGCACTCTGGTTTTAGTTCTACCCGGTTCAATGTGAATATCTGACGCTTCCATATTAACCGCTTCTTTGAGTAAAGAAGACGCAATACGAATTATTGGCGCATCATTAGCTCCAGAAGAAAGCCCTTCTTCAAGTTTGATAACTTGCTGAAAAGTCGTTGCTTCCTCGCCAGGTTTTCTCTTGAGAGCCCGAAGAGCCGACTCAATCTCATCGGCAAATGGCGAATATTTTCGCAAAACAGCATTAATGTCTGACGGCGTAACAATATAAACACCAATACTAAGTTTCTGCTGCGTAGCCAAAAACCTTAAAGCTTGTTGAGCATTTGGATTATCTGGATGAACCATTCCAACAACAAGCAAAGAGTCCTTTTTTGAAAGAGGAATCATCTGGTAAGATCTCGCAGTATCAGCAGGGATAATTTTTATCGTTTGATCGTCAATTGTATCCAGATCAATTTTTTTATATGGAATTTTTAAAATTCCGCTCTTTATCTTCGCAACTTCCGATTCTTCTACTAAGTTCTGACTATAAACAAGATCTTCAACATCTCTTTTAAGCTGTGCACTCTCGGTCAAAAGCCGCTTTGCGTCATGATCAGATATTATATTTTTTGCAACTAATGCAGAAATTAGATCTTGATTTTGCATAATAAAAAAAACATTGCGCGTTAAGGCAATAACAGGCAAAAACCACTCATATTAAAAATCAAAGAGGCTGAAATGGATTATCCCGCCCAAGCGTGCCTATTGACGGTGGTCCGACAAAAACCTGTAAAGCCCGAAACGCCGGCAAACCTAAAACATCATTGGGTTTTATCGAGCTTACTGAACCAATACGCTCTGCCTGCTCCAAAGGTTCAGGCAAAACAACATCCAGTTGAGGAGAAGGAGCAAAAAATAGAAAATATGCCGCGAAAATCACAAAACCGACAATAAATAGAACAAAAAGAAGTTTTATCCAATTAATTTGCTTTTTCTCCTGTTCAAAAACAATAGCCATATTTTTTAATCTTGATAATAAGCATGTAATACGACGTCGTAGGTATAGTTTTGGTCAGGCGGAGAAACAGATATCGTAAAAGAATCAACATCTAAAACACGAATATTTCGCTCAATCGAAGAAAGAAATCTTTCAAAATTCTGATAAGTTCCTTTAACCTGAAGCCTCACCTGAATCGACTGCAAAACAGGAATCACATCTGACGAACCACTACCTGTCGCAAGAGATGGTAAGATATTAAAGTCCAGAGAAATCAAGGAAAGACCAAGTGACTGACTAAGAGAGCTTATCTGGTTAGTAAGTGTTGGATAATCAATTCCATCAGGTATTGCCAAAGAAACATTCTGTTTGTAAGTCGCTATATCCCCTTGGGAATCTCGTATAGCTTGGGTAAGACTCTCAACGATTTCAGTCTGTCTATCGACAGCAGCCTTTTTAGAAGAAAGCTCTCCTCTTAAATCATTTATTTTTGAATACTCCGGCCTAACCAAAAGACCATAGACAAAAAACGAAGCGACTAAAAGAAGTAAACTTATAAGAAGTGTTGCGAATCGACTTGTTGAAGCATTCATAATTTTAAAATTTATTGCCTAAAAATATTTGGATCTAAAAATAATGAAACTTCAAAAATAATCCTATTTCCCTCAGCAAGACCAGAATTCCTCATATGATAATTAACAATATCCTGCCTAGCCTGATAAGAAGCGAGTTGTTGAGCTAATACTTCATAAGTTGGTGCAGAAGCTTGAAAATCAACCCTTCCTGACGCAACATCAACCGTCAAATTTTTATAAAAAACCCTCTGGTTTATTGTCGCCCTTAGAATAGGAGAAAGCTTACTCATTATCACATGACTCGAAAGAACGGTTTGTAAATTTCTAAGTTGATACTGAAATTTTAGATAGGCATCTTGTTGCTCTTTTGGAACCTGTTGAGCAAGACTCTGCAGAGTCTGATCTGCATTATCAATCTGCGCCCGAACATAAGGCCTGTAACCCAGAAGAAGACCGAGGTAACTCAAAACAGTCACACCAAAAACAAACGCCATAAACAAAAGAAGCTTCCACGTGCCCTTTGAAACCGAAACACGCTCCTTCTGAAGGCGCCCGCCAATATTCGTAGTATTTGTTGTGGCCATTTTATATAAGATCTTTCAAACTAAGACCCACTGAAACTCCAAGCAAAGAACCTATTCCACCACTCATAGATTTCAGAATTTCCGGAACCGCAATATTAGAAAAAACATTTGCTTGCACAATGGGCATCTCAAGGTGTTCTGTAAAATACTGCGGCAAGCCAATTAAATTTGATCCACCGCCAGTCACAAAAGCTCCCTCAACCTTTTCCTGATAACTCGTTTCATAATTCGAAACAAGCTTCTTCGCTTCATAAATTATAACATCGAGAATGGGTAAGATTATTGTGGATAACTCATGTTCTGCAGCGCCCTCGCCAATTCCTTTTTGCTTTTTTAGATCCTCTGCCCTCCGCTGACTTATTCCAAGTCCATTTGCAATAGCTTGTGTAATTGACCCACCTGAAAAATCAATCTGTCCGGAATACTTCAAAAATCCTTTTGAGACAATCGAAAGACTCGTTGACCTGCCACCAATATCAATACAAAGTGTCGACTTTGGCGTTGAATCACCAAAAGATCTCGCAAGAGACATACCATCAACCTCGACAGAGTCCAATCTAAGCCCAGTAAGTCTGCATATATTTTTATATTTCTCAATATTTTCATTGGGGATAGAAATAAGCAGCACCTGTTGTTTTGACGCTCCATCTGAAACAGATTTTTCGCCCACTTTAACCCAATCAATCGTTACAGTTTCAAGTGGAAGCGGAATATATTGCTTACCTTGTAATTCAATATATTTCTTAATCTCACTGTCAGATGCAGTTGGGACCTCGATTAAAGTAGAAAAAACAGAAAAAGCTGGTACAGAAAAAACAGCTGATTTTGTGTGATCACCCATCTTCGATAAAAGAAGTTTAAGATGACTCGCGATATAATTATCAGAAAGCTTTAAACTACTCGTCTGGAACGCTTCATTAAATCTCTCAAGATAACTATACGTCTCAAGGATTCCATAATTCACAAGATGAAGTTTCTTATCCTGCATCCCAACCTCAGCAACCTTTATAGAAGTCGTGCCAATATCAACCCCAAGAAGAGATCTTTGACCGGTAATCGAGTTCAAAAACGACATATACGTGTAGAATTATAACATGCAGGAATTTCTTTCAAAAGCAAAAACTGCCTTTTTCGAAATATTATTTCCACCAATCTGCATAATTTGCAGTAGAAATTTGATCAATGAGCATGAAAAAAATATAAATCTTTGCGAAAATTGCAAAACAGATATACAAAAAAACAACTCACTTACATGCCCAACCTGTAAATCAAGACTTCCGCAAAACAAAAATACTTGTCATAGATCAAGTTATTATCTCGCCGCCGCCACAAATTATAACGACCAAAAAATCAGAGACCTCATCTGGAAACTAAAATATGGAAAAATCACCGCCGCAGCAAAACCACTTTCCAATCTACTTAGTGAACATTTTAATCTTTTAAATCTAGATATTGAAAATCCTATAGTTATCCCTATCCCTCTACACAAAAATAGAAAGGCTGAAAGAGGTTTTAATCAAGCAGAACTTATTGCCACTCACTTTGCAAAAAATCAAAATCTTAAAATTTCAGACGGTATACTCATGCGAACAAAATACACCCCACCCCAAGCCGAAACAAAAACAGCAAAAGAACGCCACAAAAATCTTGAAAACAGTTTCAAAATAAAAAATGCATCTGTGATAGAAAATAAAACAATTATTCTAATAGATGACGTATTCACAACAGGCGCTACAGCCGAAGCCGCTATATCAGTTATAAAAGAACATAATCCAAAAAAAGTTATTGTCGCAGTCATAGCCCACGCCTAACCTCTTCCAAGTCCATAATTCACATTTTAGTTTTCAGTTGTAAGTATTAAGTTATAAGTTATATTTAAAGCATGTTAGAAAATGCAATAAAAGGGTTTTATAAACAGCTTGAGTTAGATCCAGAAGTAAAAAATAGAGAAAAACTGGAAAAAAGAGACGAATTTATTGTTGCGGGCATGGGAGGATCCCATCTTGGTGCAGACCTCATCGCCTGCGCAGATCACACCATTCCTCTCAAGATCCACCACGATTACAACTTACCAGAAAGATTAACCAATGAACTTCTGATAGCAAGCTCTTACTCCGGAAACACAGAAGAAGCAATTAGCGCCTTAGATTTTGCAAATAAAAACAACACTCCCTCCGCCGCTATATCGGTAGGCGGAAAACTTTTAGAATTGGCAGAAAGCAAAGGTGTCCCCTATATAAAAATCCCAGATACAGGCATCCAACCCCGCTCTGCCGTGGGTTTCAGCGTAATAGGCACATTAGCGCTCATGAATAAAATGGATGAAATTAACTCCCTAAAATCAATGGGATCAAAAAACGCAGAAGAACGCAGAGTAGAAGCAAATACCGTAGCCGAAGCTCTAAAAAACAAAATTCCCGTAATCTATAGCTCAACCCGCAACGAAGCTGTAGCAGCAAACTGGAAAATAAGAATAAACGAAACAGGAAAAATCCCTTCGTTTTGGAATACTATCCCCGAAGCAAATCACAACGAACTTATCGGATTTGAAAAACACAAAGAAACTTCAAACTTTGCCGACATTTTCGGTTTTATATTTCTTAAAGATTCCGAAGATCACCCAAGAATCCATAAACGCATGGAAATCCAGAAAAACATGTACGAAGAATGGGGTTACAAGGTTCAGATAGTTGAACTTACAGGGAAAAATCGCTGGGAGAAGATACTTTCTAGCATAGTAATGGCCGATTGGACCGCATATCACATTTCAGAAACATATGGACTCGAACCAGAAGAAGTTGAAACTGTTGAAAGATTCAAAAAACTTTTGGGCTAATGGAAAAAATATCGCTCCATAGCGGCTCGTCCGCTCTAGTTGTTGTTGCGCATCCCGATGACGAAACAATATGGATGGGCGGCACCATCATCAAAAACCCAAAAGTTAAATGGGAAATTTGCGTGCTCACAAGAGGCGACGATCCGGATAGAGCCCCAAAGTTTAAAAAAGTTTCAAAATTTTTAAAATCAAATGGTAAAATATCCGACCTCGAAGACAAGGGGTTATTAAACATTCGTGACAGCATACCTGAAATCAAAAACCGCCTCTCGCGCCTCCTCTCAAAAAAAACCTTTACGTATCTATTTACACACGGTTATAATGGCGAATACGGACACCCGAGACACAAAGCAGTTCACAAAGCAATGAAAGATATGGTTGAAAACGAAAGAGTTTTAAAAATTGAAAATGCATTCTGTTTTAGTTATGAAATGGATGACTCAAAGAAAAAACCTATCATGAAAGCAATTGGTGCAAAAAACGGATACGAAACAAAGCTTACAGAAAAAGAGCTAAGAGAAAAAAGGGACGTTATCGAAAAAATATACGGATTTCGAGAAGATTCTTTTGAGTCAAAAGCTTGTCTCAATCGTGAGACATTTATTAAAGGATTTAAAAAAATAAAATAATAAAACTCAATATGCGATCAGTAATTCTATACGCCTATCCGCCAGAGCCGGATGGATTAAGCCTTCAAGGAGATCTTCTATACCACGGTATGAAAGAAAATGGAGAAGAAGCAATCCCTTGTCACATTTCAAGCGAATTTCAAAAAGAGTGGAGTTATAAATATTTTAAACCCGATGTCGCCATCGGTGTCGGGTACTGGGGGCACACACCAGACCTCATCCTACACCCTCAACAATTTGGCGTTACCCCAATACCATGGTTTGTAGCAGATGGCTGGATCGCCAACTATCACGACGCCATAAGCTCACTACCACTGGTTCTCGCAACCAGCACATGGGTCAAAAAAACATACGAAAGAGATGGTGTAAATACAAAAAACTTTGAAGTCGTGCCTATCGGCTTTGATTTAGATCTTTTTAAACCAATTTCAAGGTCAGATCCGAGAGTCAAAATGGTCCGCAAGATGTTAAAGATTGCCGACGATGAGCTTATGATTCTCACAATCGGTGGCGATGTCACCTCAAAAGGCGCGCAGGAAGTCCTTAAGGCACTAAAACACATAGATAAAGAGTTTAAAAAATGGAAATACGTTTGCAAAGTCTGGGGTGGTGATTCTGCAGATGATCACTACGACGCAGAAATGGCGCTTATTGAAGAACTCGGGGAAGAATCAAAAGACAAAGTTATCTACCTCGAAGGCTCACTCTCGCCTGACTTTATGCCGGTTTTACTCTCTGCCGCAGACATATATGCCGCGCCAAGTCGTCTCGAAGGTTTTGGCATGATTCAAGTAGAAGCCCAAGCTTGTGGAATACCGGTAATATCAATAGATAAAATGGGACCACAGGAAACAATTTTACACGGCGAAACAGGGTTTCTCGCAAAAGTTGCAGAAACAGTTGAGCTCACAAGTGAAATAGTTCACCCAGGAATGGGTTTTGAAGAAGAAGGAAGAATTCACTTCGAAAAACCAAAAATTTTTGCCTATAGAGCAGATATAAACGAACTGGCTGATTTTCTCCTCAAACTTCTTACAAATAAAGAATTAAGAGAAAAAATGGGATCACGTGGTCGTGAGCATGCCCTTGCAAGTTTCGAATACCACAAAATCTCCAAAAAAATCGCAGACCTCGCCAAAGAACGCCTCAACCTTTTATAATCTTGAGTTATTAGCGAAATATTATAACCCTGAGTCGCATCAAAGGGTCTAATTTGACTTTTATATAAAAATAAGTTACTATAAAGACAAAAACTTTCCACCCCAAACCTGAGAAGAATCGAGGTTTCTCATACTAGAACTCACCGAAGCAGAACAAGCTGTCACGGATTTCGAGGCGAAGTCTCACGTCACTGAAAGTGACGTAGCAGAACTCCTTGCCTCCTGCAGCAAAGAAGCAGTCGTAGAACTACGAGACCAAGAGCCAACTCCCTTGTTCCTCATAAGAGTTTGCGCTCTTGTGAGAAGACTTGAGGCGGCACAGCACACCGTTGCCGGCACGAGAATATAGCGCACATCACCACTGCTCTCGAACACCTCATAATCCTTTTCAGCAAAATCATGGATTATCGAAGCGAGGTTCAAAAACTAGAACCCCGCGGAAAACTTGAAGAGGCTGGAAAATACTTCCTTCTCTACAAGATTGAATGGGCAATGAGAATCCTTTCCACAACCGTTCACGAGTGGGGGTATTAACCCCCCCACCAACCCTTACACCCCCAACGCCGGACACACATGTCCGGCGCTTCTATTTTTTAAGCCACATCAGATCATTTAGAATTTTGGTATTTAATTAGTAATTAGAGTAATTAGAGCAATTAGAAATTAGAAATTTGTCTTAAGTCTTAAGTCTTTAGTTTTAAGTCTTAAGTATTCCACATTCTTCATTCTTCAGTTATCTAAAATATAGCACTTTTTTTCTCTTAACGGAATTGTACGCAAACGCATACATGCCGGCAGACCATCCTTGATACAAATTGCTTCCCCCAGCAGGCATACCCGTAATCCCATGCAACCACTCATGAAAACCCCATTCTCTATCTGACCCCTTCTTATTCGCCTCTGCAAGCTTCATAAGAGCTGTTTTTGCCTTCTCATGTCTTCCAGCCTTAACCAAAGCCGCAACATAAAGTCCACCAACATACGGCCAAACACCGCCATTTAGATAATTAAACGGCTTCCCCGCCTCACTTTCAGAAAAATAGTCATGCCATTCTCTATCACCTTCCTTTATTGGCGGTGAAATCGATTTACATGGGTAAGGATCATTAACTCCTGTTTGTTCAACATAATCAAGAATAGAGTTTGCGATAGAAGGAGTGGCAAGCCCGGTTATAATCGCCAAAAAATTACCGGTAGAATCAAACCACGTCTCCTGCTCTCTATCATTCGGACCATGAGTTTTCCATATCCACGGCAGATAATATCCCCTATCAGCATCATAAAGAGAAAGATATTTTTCCACTTCGCCGTTAACAACTCGTCTTATATGATCCGCCAACTTTTTCTTTCCCGCAAATTTAAGAGCGCCATAATAAAGAGCTTGCGTGTTGATAGTCCTTCCATATTTATGTGGAAATGCATCAAGCCAGTCAGAAGTTGGAAGTTGTGCAAGAAGCTTATCCTCATTTGGATCTTGATAAGAAAGCCACGTAAATGCCTGTTCAAGATTTGAAGCATATTTTTTCAAAAGAGATTTATCTCTATAAGCAGCCGCGAAAGCATAGTTGCCGACAATATACCAAAGAGTTGAATCGATTGAGTTAAAAGTAACATCGCTCCGCCTCTCTGTATTATAACTGCCAACTGCGTTTGGAATCTGGCCTAATTTACTCTGCTTTTTTGAAAGCGTATCTATGCTTTTTTCAAAAGTCTTTTTAAATTCATCACCGGAAGACGCCGCGCCAAGCGAAGTTATCATACTATCCCGCGCCCAAACAGCTTCATATCCACCAGGTAAACCAGAAGCAAAAAAGCCTTTCGCCCTTACGCATGCCCTTAAAACAACAAGAGAGGCGTCATAGCCCTCATGAATTAGAAAAAATGGATCCTGCTCTTTTTCTTTTATATTCTTCATAGATTGTCAGTCTAGCACAAAATTAAGACTCTGCCGGCTCCGTGGAAAGAGTCTCATTAAGCGCAAGTCTCGCAAGAAGATAGCACGCAGTAGACTCAGCGCCTTGGTTAAGGTTTATATCCCTCTCCGCTACCCCGTCATAACAACCACCGGTCGCCTCATCATAAATAACCTGCCTAAGATGGTTTTTCCCCAAAAACCAATGAAAAGCAGTAAGTGCATCATCAAGATATTTTTTCTTATGAGTTACTCCGTATGCCACAAGCTTCGTCTCAACCATAGAAGCCGTATCTTCCGGCTGTTGGTCATAATATGACCTTTTTTTATCCCGCGAATACCAACCCGCAGCGCCAATTGGAGAATAATGATCTTTTTCAAAAGTAACATTAGACAAAAACTCCAACGATTTCTCAGCAATATCAAGATATTTCTTATTTCCCGTCACATCAAACGCATAAAACAAAGACTCCGAAAGGCGACTATTTGAATAAGTCAGCTGATCTTCAAACCACTGCCATTCCAAAGAAGCGTTAGCATTAAAATATTTAACCTGTTTTTCAGCAAGAGTAGAAATAAGATCAGTTCCAATCTCTGGAAACCTCTGAAAATAGTGATACAGACCACTTATGGTAAAAGCAATTGCTCTCGGAGCAGTAAGTTTTGAAATTCTCCCAAATGAATCAAGGAAAAGCGCCTTTGCTCTATTTGAAATTTCTTCCGGTATATCCGTACGCGAAGCAGTATACCCAAGCGCCCACATAGCCCTTCCATAAACATCCTCGTCTTTTGTTCCATCATGCGAATGTTTCGAAGTAACAATATTTGCAAAAGAACCGTCTTTTTGTTGAACAAATTTCAAAAAATCAAGATAAACCCCCATAAGTCTCACGAGCTCAACAGATGGAGATTTTCCATAATGCTTCGCTGAGGCAATAAGAGCTCTAGTATTATCATCTGTGCTGTAACCAAATCTTTTCTCCGGTCTGCTGTATCTCGCGTGTTGGATTATTCCAAAATCATCCGTAAGTCTCGAAAGGTGATCAAATTTAATCTCAGGCAGCTTCCTCTCTTCCGCCTTAAGAGAAGCAAATTTATTAAAAATCCTAAAATATTCACCAGCAACGTTTGGCCAAACCATTTTACGCGTTGCTTCATACGCCGCTTGACTCATGTTGTATCGCATCTTTTCATCCGTTAAAAGAAGTTGAAGTGCCTTTGTAAAAGCTTTTGCGCTTTTAACCGGAACAAGAACTCCGGTAAAATCACTTACAAGATGTTTTGCATATTCAGTCTTTGTGCTTATAACCGGCCTACCACACCCTAATGCATAAGAAAGAGTACCACTCACTGACTGCCTCGGATCAATACTCGGTGATACATACACATCAGTAGCTTTTAGATACGCCAATATTTCCTCAAGACCAAGATATCTATTGTAAAACTTAACATTGTTTTTAAGATTCAAGCGGTTCACTTCAGATAACAAAAAATTTCTATATGCCTCACCATCATTCCTCTGGATTACAGGATGGGTCGCGCCCAAAACAAGATATAAAAGATTAGGAAACTGCTTTACAAGGGGCGGCAATGACCTAATAGCATATTCAATGCCTTTCCCAGGACTTAGAAGACCAAACGTAGATAAAACCAGTTTTCCACCAAGCCCAAGCTCTTCCTTCATTTTTTCAGGAGATTCAAAAGAGACCTGTGGTATCCCATGAGGAACGACAAAAACTTTTGATTTCGGAACGCCATATTCCTTCTCTAAAGAGGTTTTTGAAAGATCATTCATAACCACAACCGCCTTAGATTTATCCGAAATAAACTGAACAACTTTCTTCACATAATCATCAGGATGTGGCAAAACAGAATGAAACGTCGTCACGACAGGCTTCTTTATAACCTGTAAAAATGGCATCAGATAGTCGCCCCAGTCTCCACCAAAAAGACCAAACTCATGCTGAATAGAAACGACTTTCACTCCATCGTTTCTGTTTAATCTCTCCGCTAATGCCACGTACTGATCCAGGTTTGGAGCAGTAATTTGATCAATTGTTTTCGGCCCGTAATTATAAAAACTTGCGGTATGCTCATTTATTGCCGCGATTCTTGAACGCGTTACAGGATTAAACCTTTTATCAAATGCATTTGTAAGATCCTGAGTAAACGTCGCAATGCCGCATTCACGAGGTGGATAAGTGCTTAAATAAACAACAGTGTTTGATGAATTTTTAGCCATGGTGCGAAAGTGAGGAATCAGTAAGAGCTGTAAGAAGCTCTGGTAGATTCACAGACGCGACAGCGATTCGCGTATCAGCTGCGCCATAATAAATATACAAGGTATCACCAAAAATTGCAGTACCCGTTGGAAAAACAACATTCGAAACATCGCCGGAAATCTCCCACGACTCCTCTGGTGAAAAAAGTGGCTCGTGAAGTTTACCAACTACACGAAGCGGATCTTTTTTATGAAGCAACGCTGCTCCTGCGTGATACCTTCGTCCTTTATTAAGTTCCTCAACAGCATGATATATAACAAGCCAACCTTTTGGCGTCTCTATTGGCGTACACCCTCCTCCTATATTTCTTGTTTCAAACCAATGCTTATTCTCCAAAACAACATATTTTGACAGCTGGGAAATATAATTTTCCCAAAAACTTTTTTTAAGATTCGAGAAACTCTTGAAAAAGACTATCTGCATATCAGGCAAAATCCTGTTTAACATTGCAAACTGCCCGTTTATTTTCTTTGGGAACAAAATACTGTCTTTGTGCCAAATTAGAACATCTTCACCAGCCGATTCTCTATAATATGAAGCGAAAAGCGAATATGCGTCTTTAAGTCTCCCCCCTCCAAATTCCGGATGCTGAAAAATCTTATCCGCATCAGCATACGCAATTTTTGGACTAATAACCCCTCTTTTCTCAAAATTTACCAAATCCTTACTTTTTGCATACGCAGTAACCGCATTTTTCCCATCGTGAGCAACATAGGTCATATAATAAGTCCTACCTACCTTCGCTATTCGCGGATCCTCAACTCCTTTCTTTTCGTAAGGAAACTCCCTCTCAATAATCGGCTTATTCCACCTCTCAACAACATTCATCGGCCCGCGAAGCTTCGCATAACCGATACTAGATTTAAAATGCCCATCAATAGCCCTATAAAAAAGATGAATATTTTCACCTTCCTGATAACACGCAGGATTTAAAACAGCTTCCTTCTCAAAAGATTTCTTAGTCGGTTCGAGAACAACACCGAGCTTCTGAACCATTGGGCGTTTCATAATACGGACATTATATCACAAAAAAATTTTCACCCGAAAAAAATATTGAATAATATAGAAAACATTGACTAAGAAAAGAAAATGATGTAAAAAATACATACAGGTAGCAGTGGCGAACACGTCACAATGGCAACAATTCATAGGTTATGAATACTGAAGACAACCAAAAAACAGACGAAAAAAACTTCGCAGAGCTTATGGAAAAGGCGCAGAACGGAGATACAGCCGCTTTTGGTGAAATTTATGACGCATACTTCACAAAAGTATTCCGCTATATCTATACCCGTACAAAAAACAAAGCCGAAGCAGAAGACCTTACTCACAACGTATTTCTTAAGGTATTTGAATCAGCTTCAAGGTTTAAAAATATCGGCGTCTCTCCGCTCGCCTATTTTTTTACCGTTGCCAGAAATACAGTAATCAACGCTTGGCGCAAGAAAAAAGAATATCTTTTTGCAGAACCGGAAATCGCTTTTGAAAATGTAGTCTCCATAGAAAACCTGACAGTAGAAGCAGAAAGAAAAGAAACCGTCGAAGAAATAAAACTTGCCCTGGAAAATCTCACAGACGATCAGCAGGAAATAATCACACTAAAATTTTTGAGTGAGCTTTCAAACAAAGAGATTTCAGACATAACAGGAAAAAGCGAAGAAGCTATAAGACAACTTCAATTTCGAGGTCTTAAAGCCCTAAAAACACAATTCAAGAATCATGAATAATCAGCAAAGAAAAATTGAAGATATTTTAAACGAAGTCATAAACCTCAAAAAACAAGGTTTAGATAACGACGCAATAATAAACAAAATCGGAAATGAAAACAATGAAATCATTTCTCTTTTAAAGTTGGTAGAAGAACTCAGCATTCTAAAAAATAGCATCAGCGCCCCAAAAACATCTCTCGAAAAAATAATAAAAGATTCAAAAAAACAGAAAACAGAAACTCCATTTTTTAAAAATTGGAAACTCGCCCTACCCATGGCCATGGCTGTAATGCTCATATTTATAGTCACCTCAAACAACAATAGCAACGACGAAACAAACATCGCTCCTGCTATAAACACAAAAGAAAGCGCAAAACTATTAATAAACGATGATGATATAACAATTACTAATATAAAAAATAACCCAAGCTCTGCCTCGTTTAGGGCAGAAAACACAGCCAATGATTCAGCGACTACCAATGAAGAAGAATCACCAAGCCCAACCCCAATAGCCAAATAAAAATACCCCCCGCTTAGCGGGGGGTATTTTTTGAAGAAAAGAATTTACACTTATCTACATTTATAGAAGAAAGCTAAAGCCTCATACCCCCAAAATGCATTCCCATTCCTCTTCTATGAGCTCCGCCTTCGGGAAGATCCTCAATAAATGAATATCTTGTATCCGCCTGAGCCTGCGTTATAACCCCCTGACTAACCAAGGTCTGCAATTGTTCTTTGACCTGATTTAATCTTTGAGTTTTCATACGAGACGCAAGATCTTCATCGCTAATGCCTTTTTCTTTTGCAAGATCACGAACCGTTTTGCCATCTGCCCATGCTTGCTTTACTTCAGTAACTGAAACACCTAAAAGGCTCGCTTGCATATCAAACATTTCAGTATGTTTTGCCGCAATTTCCTGTGGAGTGATGTTCGAGAATAAAAACCCATGAGCGGATGCTGAAACCGCTACACCTAAAACGCCAAACCCTATTACAGGAACCGCGGCATAAGCCAACATCTTTTTTCGCATAAATAATAAATTTAATGATTAATGATAATAACAGCGCGCCTCTCTCTAGGTTCTAAAACAACGGTGAGAGAAACCGAAATTCAGAACCAATTGCGAGCTATAAACTACTACGCAAAAACAAAATTATTATTTCAAAATTTTAATAATCAAACGGCATTATATGTCTTGCAGAAGGAGGGGGTGGACTTTCTCTTGAAAAATCTATCCTTCTCACCCCGTACGCTCTTATAGCGTGATCAAGCCTGGGACCTAAAATAATTATCGGATCGCCTTCGGCAAAATCAAAACCTAATGGAAAAGTTGTTGTTGCAGTAATGAAGACGTCTAAAACTTCCCCCTTTTGATTACCCACAATAAAGCCGTGATTCGTAATTTCCGTAATAATTCCAAAATGCACGCCACGCGTCATCCTTTTTGTGTATCCATGATAAAAACCTTCAATAACCGGTGGATGTTTTGCCTCCGAAAAATCAAAAATTCTTTCATGTAAACCAGACTGCCAGAGACCAAAACCTCCAAGGAGCGCAAAAAGCACCACGCCAGCAAGCGAATAAAACAATGGTCTCTTATAAGCAAAGGGGTACCTCCTCACAAGAAATTCCAAAAGAACAGCAAAAACAGCGCCGGTAATTATCAAAATCCAAGGCATCGACCCAATAAACGGACCAAAACCCATAAACCCAAATGACGGAGCAAAAATAGCTCCAGTATATCTAAGCGTAAAGAAAATAAAGCTAACTATATAAAGCAAAACCAAAACAACCGCAGCCATACCAAAAACCCAAAAAACAGTAGACATCAAAAATCGCTTTTTTGAACGCATGGAAACATCGCCGCTCTCAATGCGCTCGAGTATCCTATCTTTCATCGAATCATCTATTCTTTTTTCGTCTTTATTGTTTTCCATTTTGTTTTTCATATTCCTTCCTAAGATGATCTTTTCCTCTTTTTAATCTAACTCCAACAGTAGACACGGGCACCCTCAAAATATCCGCTATCTCCTGATAGCTCAACTCTTCAAAATAAAAAAGGGTGAGCAACTCTCTATATTTTGGAGAAAGCTTTGCGAGGCAAGAATCTAACGCCTCTTTGAGTTCTTTGTCTTTCAATAAACCATCAGAAGTCTCCTCCGCCACAGGGTGAGGGAAAATTGTATCAGCGTCAAAAGAAAAAAACGGCTGACGGCTATTTTTTCTTATAAGACTTATAAACTCATTATGAGCTATCCTGTATAACCACGAAGAAAACTTTCGCTTCGTGTCAAAGCTTTGGATATTGATATACGCCTTCAAAAAAACCTCCTGTACCACATCCTGCATATCACCTGTATGTGAAAGAAATTTTCTCGCATATCTAAGCATCTTAGATTCGTATCTTTGCACCAAAACACCAAACGACTCGCGGTCGCCATTTTGTACGCGAAACGCGATTGCTTCATCGGTATCGGTCATATTAAGACTCTTAAATTAGTACGAAAAAAAGCCAGATTTATTTCGCCTTTGAAACACGCGCAAACCTCCTCACCCCCCTCTGTAAAATAAACCCTCGCAAGGTGATTTTTACAGAACTTATTTCTGTGACCGCTTCCCCGTCAATTTTTATTGCCTTCTGCTCGATAAGCCTCCTTGCCTCGCTTTTACTTGCTGCAAGTTTTGCAAAAACCAAAAGATCTACGATATTCATTTCAGCCTTTGAAACAAAAACATCCTCAACATCACTTGGAGTTTTCTTTGACTGAATAACCTGTTCAAAATTTTTCTGTCCGCTTTTCGCCCCATCTTCACCATGAAAAATTTTTGTAATCTCAAACGCCAGTTTCAGTTTTATATCTCTCGGGTTAGTTCCTGATTTCAACTCCTTTTCATATTTTTCAACCACTCCGAGATTGATTCTCGTAAGCAGATTAAAATATTGAATGATTAAATCATCTTTTAATGACATCACCTTTCCAAACATATCATCCGAAGAATCCGTCAGATTTATTGTATTCCCATAACTCGAACTCATTTTTCTGCCATCCAAACCTTCTATGAGAGGGTTTGTTATTATGTCCTGCGGTTCCTGACTATAAAGTCTTTGTAAATCTCTTCCGGCAAGAAGATTAAACCTTTGATCAGTCCCACCAATTTCAACATCAGCTTTTACTCGCACAGAATCATACCCTTGCATAAGTGGGTACAACACCTCGCGCAGAGACACCCTCTTCCCGGATTTCAATCTCTTCGCAATATTTTCTCTCGAAATAAATTCATTGATAGAAAAAATATCAGCCTGCCGCCCGATGTCCATATAACGAAGATCCGAAAGCCATTCCCGATTGTAGTAAATCTCCGCCGACTTTATATCAATTATTTTGCCAGCCTGCTCGATATAAGTTTTGGCATTCAAAGCAACTTGATCCTCGGTAAGCATCGGTCTCTCGCTCTCTTTATCAGACGTGTCGCCAATAAGACCCGTGAAATCCCCGATTATCAAAATCACCTTATGTCCCATCTCCTGAAAATCTCTAAGCTTTAAAAGCGGTATAACTCTCCCCAAATGAATATTTGGGCTGGTAGGATCAATGCCAAGTTTTACCCTCAACGGCTTCCCTATTTTCAATCTCTTTTTAAGATGCGCTTCGTCAACTATTTCATGGACTCCCCTAGTCAATAAAGTTTTTGTGTCTGAACTGCTCGTTTTTTTACTCTTCATAAAAATTAAACAAATATAGCTATAGTCTACCTTTTTTACAAAAAAAAGACACCCAATCTCCTAAAAGAAAGAGTGTCTGCAATCCTTGCAACGTGAAGCACGTTACGAATCTGATTGAATTAAGTTTGGATGAAACATGATCGGCTTTACCTCCTCTCCGAGACCAAGCGCCTTTTCGATACTTGACGATATCATGGGGTACAGCTTAAGAGTACCCATTTTCCTTCTTGGGCATTCCGCAACGAGAGTTCCTCCCCCGCTTTGTCTTGTCCTGTTGGGTTTTTTTTCTGCCACTGCCTCCACTAAACACTCAACATTTTCAATCGTAGTAAGATCTAGTGGTATCTCAATCTCTACGACATAAAGATCATTCCAATCCTTGTCTACTTCTGATTTTTTCACCTCCTCGTTTTTCTGTCCAGATTTAACGAATTGTCTTAATGAGACAATCAAGTCAAATTTTTGAACAAGTATTCGAGCAACGTTTTTAGGAGGATCAACAGCAAGATTCGTAACACGAACCTTACAAGCACTACCATTTGGCAAGACAGCTCTTATACAGTCCCCAAATCCAGGAACATTCTCAGCTAGAAAACTCCTCTTGATTTGTTTAATCTCACCAAAAAGAGCACCCACCTGAGAAAATCGAACCCTTTTATATATTCTAGTCTCCGAAGTCGTACCCATCCTATCACCCCCATACAGTCCTCCAACCACAAGGCCTGTGAAACATGTGAATGAACACAAAAAGTCGCTTTAAAAACTAAAGCAACAGAGACTACTAATAGCATACAACAAAAATAACGTCAATAAAAATACGCCGCAGACCAAAGGCAAAAAGCCTAAAATCTGCGGCGAGAAAAAAAGTGCTATCGATCCCCAGAAACGGGCGGCGCAAGATATCCTATCGTAACCTCCTTACCATTCACATCCCGATTTATAGAAAACTCATGCAACCTCACATCACTCGAAAGAAATATTTCCCCCCCCGCCTTAAGGTTTGTGCTTCCACAAAATTCTATTCCGCCACTTGGAAGTTGGGCAAATTCGCGAAGACGAACCGGAAAGCCATTTTTGTTTCTAACCTTCCAGCAATCCTTGTCTTCCAGCTTGCCAATTTCAACCCCACTATCAGACCTCATCACGACAAAATCTGAAGACACCGCGCCTCGATCACTATCCACTCCTACTGGATCGGTTTTCGAGCAAGAAAAATATTCCAAAATAAGAAGCACAGAGATCAAGAGAAGAAACAAGGCAGAGCTTCCTGTGTGCCCACCGTTACTTTTATCATCCACCAATTTTCCACTCCTTTTAGAAGATCTGATATTTCAAAACGCAAAAATATATTAACAGTCAAAACAAAAATAGTCAATACTACAAATTCATATCCTTAAATCTCTTCTCCTGAAAAACCGGCTTTAATTTCCAAAACAAATCCAAGTCTTTTTTTGAAACAAAATCCATTTCCCCCTTTGTGCATGCGCTCCCAATTTCATAAATAATCGCCTGAATTCGCGAAAGCACATCAAGCACTCCAAATCTGTCTTTTCCTCTGACAAAAAACATAAACTTATCGGAAAGAGAACTGAATGCCCTATATAATGACTCAACATATGCAGGGTTCTTAGACGACTCAAAACGACTAAGCTGTTTTTCAATTCTCAGAATAACCACTACAAGAGCACGCACTTTTCGTTTAAAAATAAATTTTTCAAACATAAGTAAATTTTAACTCAAATAAAAAAAGAGCGTCCACTCGCAAGAGAAAGACGCTCTCAACTTCAACACTCCCACGAGAAAAGCTCCTATTCATACAGCTTCAGAATCATTACCGTCAGGCAATTTCAAACAATGTTCCTCACAAAAAGAACGAACCAGATCCCTAAGCTTATCCTCGCTTGTCGGATATATTTGCACAGCTACCGTCACATACTCATGAGAACCCGAAGAGTTGGAATTATCCGAAACAGTTTGATGAGGGTGATCACACACCCCACCAATGGTCTCTCGAGCAAAACTCTCCCCTGCAATCATAGTAAACTCTATCCCGAGACTACGAGGAAAACAATATTGAAAACTAACCAATTTACTCCCTTCAACCTGCTGCCGCGTGTGACTAACTACGAAGATCGAATACATGACCCACTCCTTTCAAAACAAGAACCTATCTACAGAATACTCCAAAATCCAAAAAAGGAAAATCAAAAAGAACTATACGCGGTGTATTCTTGAAATAGCTCGAACGGAATTCTGCCCTCGCCGCGCTGTGCGCGGCTCGGAATGGGCGGGCGGGCAAAATGAATTGCGAAGCCGAAAGCATTAACAATTTCAAGTTTTTAATTGAGTTAAGTATAACTCAATTCAGTTAATTTTTCAATTTAAAGTCATTGAAAAATTAACTGGCTTTGGCGGCAAATTCTCGCTTCAAAAAAAGAGCCACGAGCAGAAGTTAATTCTGCAAGTGGCTCCTACATGTGGGCATTGTCTCGACTAATCGATCGCGATGCCAAGACCAAGACCGATAACGAAGGGTAGAAGCCCTTAACTGGAAGAAGAACCTTCCGCCTGCGACTTCTGCTCTGGGACCAGCTTGGCTTCACCGATAGGAAGTACTACTACCTGGACGTATCGCTCGAGTTGAGCACGATCTTTGAACCACAGCTTGATTTCTCGCCAACCGACCCCCACGTCGCTCTTTCGTTGACTGTAACGAATGTCTGCGATCGGACATTCCTCGAGCTCTGAGCTATTCTCTGTTGCGATGTGAAAGCTCACGTCTTTGCTCGGAACTCTGACTGTCGAGAACCCGTCGAAGTAGAGTAGGATATCCGAAGACTCCGGCCCAATGAGATTGAGGGCCTTCACCAAACCGGCCCTATGCGAAACGATATCCCAGAACTCATTGGTCGGGTGCGCTTTGATCTGCTTTTCACCCCATTTCGACTTCAATTGGACTTCATGCATTGCTTTTCTCCTTTCAAGGTACAGTTTGATTCAGACACCACGCCCGAATCTTATTCAAGAGGATAGCATATTACACAATAATAGTCAAGAGGCGACAAGTTGCCGCTTCTTGGAAAAAATTGATGAAAAAATTTCTTTTGCCCTTCATTTATAAATCCTTTTCCTTTTCGCCAAAAAAGCCCTTTCAAATCCTATGCGAGTGGCGCGTCTCGCGCCGCGAGCTTGATCCTCCTTTCTTGCAAAATTCCAATTGGCGGAGGTTAGTGGACGACGTTAGAACCTATTGGCAAACCAGTACAGACCGTTTCTTCATACCCAATCTTTCACAGGAACAGGCAGTATTGGTATAACCGTTCTCTCCCTTTCATTATAGCCCGTTCTTACATGTCATACAGAACAAGACGGTTGTCCATGTCTTTGTAATGGTAGACCGCTATGTACGAGTGTGAAGCACCTCGCATAGACATATCCATACCTAGTAAGTTATATACGTACATACAAGAAGGGGTATATCTTGTCTGTCTTGGGCTGATTCTCCCAAAACCAAAAAGGGGTAGTGGGTGTTTCTCAAACGGGCTTGCGATTCTCGCGGGGGAAACCGTCTCTTAGAGCAACAATCTAGCCGAAAACTTTTAGGTCTTTTAGTAAATTGACTACTGCAACTAAAACACCTATGCCCCCTATAATCGCAGCGACCCAAGTTGCATTGCGAATAGACCTCGTTAGCTTTTCAGAAGATTGAGATGATTTGTTTAGTTCATCAGTAAGGTGTTCTATCGCTTGGTTTGGGTTTCCAGCAACATGCTTCGTGTGATGAAACCAAACCATCTTCCATAAAAAAGTATCCTTCTTGTCTTGCTCAGACATGGATGGCCATTTCTCTCGAAGCTCTTTTATTTCTTGGTCGTCTCCAAACATTTTATTTGTTGAGATGGAATGTACCATCTTCTGCACTAAACGAACCTGTTGCTTCTGCCATCCATCGTAACCAAGACATCATAGAACCAGCACGCCTACCTATTGTAGTTCCAGTCAGATTTGAACTTCTTGCTATAACTTTCTCAACGTCTGATTGTGCTAGCACGCCTTTCTCTTTGAGAATGTCGAGAGAGTTTTTTACTAAATTGAAATCGGCAAGAAGCCCAGCGAAGAACAGGTTGCGTTTCTCTGCGGGAAGCTGCACCAACTCTTTACCTACATCGGTAAGATGATACTTTCCGTCCTTCGGGAGAACCAATCCTAATGCTTCTGCTGCCTCTCTATAATAGCTGCTTTGGCGCTCGTCAAACTCGAAGTATGCGGCCACATCACGATAGTTGTCTGTTCCCTCGCTCACTTTGAAAACCAGTTCTATCACCTTGCTCACATCATTGGCCTGCGGTATCAGGTCTTTGTAAGCGACAATACCCTTCGGTTTAATGTCTTCAATTACAATTTCATGCTCACTCGCAATTCTTACTGATTTCATCTCTCGCAAACTGATAGAGTTGTAGTTTGCGGCGTCGGGAATCTCGTAAATCCAGAAGTTATAGGTCTTTGTCGCTGGCTCGTATGTGAAGAACACAGGAACGATTGTTTTGTCGGGAGAAATAACTTTGAAATGGTTGTAAGGATAGAACAGTTGCCGAATGATGAAATCTTCTGGTGTATCCATTTTCGCTTCAATCAATACGATTGAATCCTCACCCTCCAAGCCAGAATCAACTTCAAGCTGTACAGAGGATACTTCGAGCAGCGTCTTGTTCACCGAAAATCTAAAATCTCTGCTGTACTCTCTCCCTCGTATGGATTGATAGAGTGGCTGCTTGCCCAAAACATTTTCAAGTGCACCAGAATTGAAACTGTAATCAAGGTACTGCATCTCACTTGAACCTCTGCCCGCAGTTGTAAGTGGAAACTTGATACGCGAGACATGGTTCGCGGTAGCACCTGTCCCTTCCTCCAAGCGGTGAAAACCATCGCCGCGGACGATTGCATACTTGCCATTCTTTACGGGTAGTAAGAAGTACCCGTGCTTTTTGAATATGGGCGGCAAGTCAGCAGAGCTATCCATCTTCGCCATGATTCGCGGTTCAGCGTGAGTTATTGCCTTGATTTCGTCCGCAGTGATGAAATGCAAATCTTCACCAACATCAAACTTCTTTGCGTCGAAAATCTGCTCCCAAAGATTGAATGTTTTATTACTCATATCTTATAGTTGGTGATTACATATTCTTTTACCTTTCCGCGTCCTTCGGCCTTACAGTTGACGGCACGGTTTGCAAGCACGGTGTGCTTGTTGAAACCACGATAGAGCTTACCGATGAAGTCGGTGTAGGAATTGCTCATCATAACGAAACATCCGCGCCTATCCAGCTCGGCAAAGATGTCTCGGAGCTTCACCTGTTCTTCTTCAAGGAAATCCTTTTCGTGATAGTTTGTGAACTTGGCTGTTCCATTCAGGGGATAGTAGGGCGGATCAAAGTATACAAAATCACCCCGCCTTGACTCTGCAACTGCCTTCTCGAAAGAAAGAGCGTTTAATGACACACCTTTGAGCGTGTTCGATACAGCAAGAAGATTTGACTCATCGAGAATTGCTGGATTCTTATACTTGCCAAAAGGAACATTGAAGCCGCCGCTTGAACTCTCGCGGTAGAGGCCATTGTAGCCCGTCTTATTAAGAAAGATGAGATATGCTGTCTTGTTCAAATCTCCCTCACTCAAATCGTTATACTTACTCCGTATTTCATAGTAGAGAGCACTTCGCCCTTCCTCTGATTGTCTATCATACTTGTCCTGCAATCGTCGCAATAGATTTACGAGGTCATCTGGTTTCTTCTGAACATGTTTGTAAGCAGTGATGAGAGTTGTGTTGATGTCGTTTAGGAACGCTTCCTTTGGCTTCACATCAAAGAAGACCGCCCCTCCTCCCAAGAATGGTTCGAAATACCTCTTGAAAGTACGCGGATAGAAGTCGCGAAGTTGTGGTAAAAGCTGCGACTTACCTCCTACCCATTTTAGAAACGGTTTTACCCCGTTCGGACGAGTAATTGTTTTTTTTGGAGTAGTCATAGTTATTGAATATGTCCGCGCAGTTTGTATTGGTGCAAGTGTCTTTGTCATGGTTGTAGCAAGCTAGTTATTTCCTTGCACTAGATTTCTTGCGCCCTCTTTTCAAAAAGTTATCAATATCCTCTTGGGTGAAGCGCCACTTACCGACCTTCGAACCTTTGAGTACACCTTTCTCCAAATAGCGAAACAATGTGCGTTCGTCCACATGCAGGATTCCTTCGAGGTCTTTCAGTGTGTAGATTTTATTTCTTTTGTTCATAGCTCTGTATTCGCTCGTAACTTTATTTTATGCTATTAAAGTGAGGACGACAAGATTTGTCAGGGTACAGTTTTCCTTACAATGACCATGAAAATGAAAAGAAACAAGAGGAATAAGTTTGATACACCCGAAAATCGGCGGAGAGCCGAACAGGCGGTAAATGTTCTGCTTGCCAAGCCACAGTTTCGAAGTGCCATCGAGGAATTGAGAATAAAGTGGGGCATCAATACGGATAACCCCAAGCGGAAACAAAATCTTAAAAAGATGGACGATAGAGATTTTGTCTACGCCGACTCTTCAAGAGAGAAAGACCCAGATTTCGGCATTATGGTTCAACCCAATTCGTCATATTTCCAAGACATGTTCGAACTACTGAAACGGTTTCGGTTGGATAGACATCACATGCCTCTCGTTTGGAAGCTCGCAAAATACGGAGATGTCGGGCAAGTACACGCGCTTTATGCGGACAGAATACCTTTCGTTACTTTCAAGCCGCCAGAGAAAGATTGGGATACGCAGCCAAGAATTGTTATCGAGCTGCGGACAAACAGCACGCTCCAAGACGTGAAGAAAGTTTGGAATAAGGTCGAGCAGATGAGAAAGCTATTCAATTTGAAATCTCCCAAGTTCAAACTATGGGAGAACTTTGATAGGGACAACGAACTTTACGAGCTTTATATGTCAGGGAAATCGTTTTCAGAAATATGCTTGGAGATGGATAAGAAATACGGCACGAAAACCGAGGACGGTATGACGGAGACACATGCTCGTAAAATCATTACGACGTTCAGAAAGCGTTTAGGATTGAACAACGATAAGAGAGCGCGCGAGTAAAGCATTACTCTGGATGGGCTTATCCAGAGTTACGACCGAAAACCTAAAATCATCTAACCTGTGGGCATACGCTCACAGTTTTTTAGTTTGCGTATGACCATGACGATGAACCAAACCTACAACACAAACGAACTGTATAGGACTGCGGATTTAAGTTTGACCGCCGCCTTGTCGTGTTTGGGCTTCGTCATTCAAGACGTTGAACAGCTCAACTCGCGCAGGGCGGTTTTTACTTTCGAGAATACACGAGAGTTGGCGGAAGCGGTAGCGCGATACTGGCGGCGGGAAATAAAGGTCGAGCCGCAGGACTTCTTCAACGAGCTGAAAACCATCAAAACGCGTATTTACGAGCGCTAACCACCATGATTTCCGAGCAAGCGTTACAAGATTTCATGACCATCTGGCGGGAGGAGAAGGGCGAAGAAATCTCCCGCGAGGAGGCATTGGAGGAGGCAACGGCTCTTCTCACCATCATGAACGTTACCTACCGCCCGATTCGGAAAGAGTGGTTGCAGGAGTATTTGGAGAAACACCCAGAGGATAGAAATGACTATGACCCAAAACATGAACCAACCGAACAGACAAAATGAGCCAATCGAGCCGTTTGTTGGCGTGCCGCGCTACATCATTGAGCGCGTGAGAGAAGGCGACAAAAACGCAAAAAACCGATTGACGTACAGCGAATACGAAATCTACATCTGGATGCGGTTGCAAGCGGACATGCAGGGAGTCGCAACCGTGAGTATCGCTGGTCTACTTGCAGATTTGCCACACCACCAGAGCACGGACAACATCTCGAAGTTCGTTCGGTCGTTACGCAAGAAGAAGTACATCTACTACGCGCCACGGCAGGGAGTCGGAGGTTCGTTCAAGGTTCATTTCGACGATTGGATGCTCAAAGGCAGAAGAATCAAGCACATTAACGAACTCTTTGAGCGGGAGCAACTCCTAAGTGCGGGAGCAGATTTGACCAAAGAAGAAGCGGAAGTCAGTCAGAACTCAACCCCTGTTCCTCCGAAGTTGGCTACGGGGAATAAGCATGGTTTTACGGCTTTGAATGATGTTTTCAAAAACCCAGAACTCCGAAGTAGGTATACGAATACCGATACCCAGAAGTATACAAAAGCAGACGACTATTCGACTGCCTTTAAGGAAGAAGGGATGCGGAAGAAGGTGGCGACTCCCGACTTCGAACCGCGAAGTCCTGCCGAGCGTAGATGCAAGGAAATCGCGGAAGCCGTAGGCGACCCGTATATTCACTTCATCATAGCGATGTTAAAAGAATGCAAGAACGACATCGAACCTATCGAAGAAGGATACGACAACTTTTTGTCCGCCCGCCAAAACTACGAACGCGAGGGAAAGCGGGTTGAGAATCCTGCCGCCCTTTTTAATAGATGCGTCGTAACAGCCGTCGAGAACTGGAAGTATGAGAAAGGTATCGAATGATTATATCTTCATGAAAGATACCCCACACATTGTGCACATTCAGGGGCTTGTCATGTTTTGTCATGGTTGCTATAATAGACCCATGAAGAAACTACTTGCCCTCATCAAAGGATTCGGTAAGACCAAGAAGCAACTGGCTGATGAGGTAAAGCACGTACTGCAAGAGAAAGGAGCGGTGAATGACGATGGCGAGTTTCAAGTAATCTTCCGTCAGAAACCTCCTATAAAGCCAAACGACAATGACAAACGATAACGTACAACTCAAATACGGAAACTATAATCGCAAAAGTAGCGAGGCGAAGGAGCGTCAGGTTTTGAGTATTGGCTCACAAATTGACTGGGCTAAAGAAACAACCGAGAAATACAAAATCAGGATTGCGAAAACATACAAAGAGGAGAAATCTGCCGAGACACCTTACCTTCGCCCAGAGTTCGACCAGATGGTAAAAGACGTTCGCACAGGTGTCATCAATGCGCTCGTAGAATGGAAGTTAGACCGTCTGGCACGTAATCCAGAGGAGGCAGGTATCATTCTCGGCTTACTAAAGCGCGGCGACCTCAAACACATAATCACAAGCGATAGAGAGTATCGCCCCGAAGACAACGCCATCATTTCTTACGTAGATTTTGGTATGGCAGACCAGTATGTCCGCGATTTAAGTAAGAATGTTAAGCGTGGGTTGAAAGCGAAGTTGCAGATGGGTTGGTATCCTTCGCGTGCACCTCTCGGCTACCTCAACTCGGAGCGTAGCGAAGACAAAGGCAGGAATTGGATTCTCAAAGACCCGCAGCGTTTCGATATGGTAAAGCAGATGTGGCAGATGATGCTCACGGGTAACTACACCCCGCCGCAGATTCTCGAAATTGTGAATAAAGATTGGAAGTTGAAGACACGCCCCACAAAGAAATATGCGGGACTAAAACCCCTTTCCCGCAGCAACATCTACAAAATCTTCACTAACCCTTTTTATTACGGCTACTTTGAATATGGCAAAGGTGCGGACAGACAACTTTATAAGGGAAATCACGAGCCGATGATTACCGAGGAGGAGTTTGACCGCGTACAAAAGATTCTAGGACGCAAAGGTAAGCCACGCCCGAAAGAACATCGCTTTGCATTTACTGGACTCATGCGCTGCGCCAACTGCGGTGCAATGGTTACGGCGGAGGAGAAAGTAAAGCGACAGAAGAACGGTAACGTCCACACTTACATTTACTATCACTGCACCAAACGCATTGATACAAAATGCCCAGAGAAGATGGTTGAACTTGCCGAACTCAATCAGCAGATTGATGCAGCCATCGGTGAGTTCGCCATTTCAGAAAGATTCAAGGATTGGGCAATTCAATATCTTCACGAGCTACGAAAAGAGGAGGCACAAAGCCATCAAAGTGTATTCGAAAACAAACAGAAAGTTTTAAGTGATGTTACGAGGCGACTTGAAGCGCTGCTCGTTAAGTACACTTCGCCAGAGAATCAGGGTGGGCAGCTTATTACCGACACTGAATACCAAGCACTCAAAACTAATCTTCTCAAAGAGCGGACAAATCTTGAAAGAGAAGTGCAGGCACAGGGTAAAGCGATTGAGGACTGGGTAGAATTGAGTGAGCGCGTGTACAATTTTGCCCGATATGCTCGGTTGTGGTTCGAGAAAGGCGACAGAGAAGTAAAACGTGCCATCTTCGCATGTCTAGGTTCGCACCTTTACCTTACTGGGCAAAAGGTGGCTATAACACGACACAAAGTGTTCGATATGATATTCGAAGCGTTGCCTAACGTGGAGAAAGAACTCGCTGCGGTTCGAACCTCCGAAAACGTAGATGTTAAAAGACAAATCGCCGTTTTAGCGGCGACCAGTCCTTCTCTGCGGAGGGGGTGAGATTCGAACTCACGAGGCCTTACGGCCGCCGCATTTCAAGTGCGGTGGAATAAACCACTATCCGACCCCTCCAAAAAAATTATATTTTCAAACTATACTCTCACAAAATCCTTGCCTGCCGTAGGCAGGACTATCCGACCCCTCCAATTAATCGAATTAACTCGCCCCATTATCACTAATTTTCTAGAAAAAATCTACCCCTACCTACCTTACTCAACCTCACAAAAAAGCTTAGGTTTGGGTTTGTATAATCCAGCAGGTATCGGAGCCTCGCAAAGCTTGGCTGCCTCCCGCATAGGGAGGCATTTGCGAGGCGAGATGCAGGCGCGCCTAGCCGCTGGAGCTAGGCGACGCCGGTGCTGGATATACAAACCAAAACCCAACACAAACCCTAACCTAAACTTTTTCTTGCCATCTCGTCTATGTTCCCCGCCCCCATAAAAACCACAACTCCTCCGTCCGGACACCTGTTCCGAACAGTACGAACCGCATCTTCAAAAGTTGGAGCATAAAAAACATTTTTCTGTTTTTCCTTTATTTTCTGAACAAGCGAAAAAGCATCCGTCCCCTGTTTTTCCTCCCTGCCAGCAACTTTATAAATCGGCACAATCACTGCTTCATCCGCATCACGAAAAGCAGTCAAAAAATCTGAAAAAAGTCTTGTGAGACGATCCTGTTGATGTGGCTGAAATATGCAGATAATTTTTTTATCTTTATATGCCCCCCGAAGAGCAGAGAGAGTCGCTTTAATCTCTGTCGGGTGATGCGCGTAGTCACTGTAAAAAGTAAAACCCGCCTTTTTCTTTTTCAAAAGCTCCATTCTCCTCCACGCTCCTTTAAACGAAGAAAAAACCATATCCGCGTCTGACTCTTTCACTCCAAGATATTTTGCAGCCTGCCATGCCGCTTCCGCATCCAACTGATTATGCTTCCCCGGTATCTGCAGTGGATGCTCTTCAAAATTTTCCTTATTGTACCAAACAACCTTTAGATTTGAGTTTTTAGTTTTTGTCCGCCTACTGGCGGATAAGTTTTCAGTTATAGTGAGCATTCCTTTATCTTTTGCATTAGCAAAAAGAACACCTTTTTTCGGCAACTTCTTTATATATTTTTCAAAAGCCGAAACCACGCCTTCATAATTTTTATATGTATCCAAGTGTTCCGCATCAATATTCGTAAGAACAATCATTTGCGGATGATAATTATGAAAAGATTTATTCCACTCATCCGCCTCAAGAACGAGATACTGGCTTTTTCCTTTTCTAAAATTTTTTCCCTTAAACTCACGAAGTTTTGTGCCAACTATAACAGTTGGATCAAAACCAGCCTTGATAAGAATAAGGGACAAAAGCGAAGTCGTTGTGCTTTTCCCGTGAGATCCCGAAACCGCAATCGTAAAATATTTTTTAGTGAGCTCACCGATCGCCTGAGCATAACTAAGAGTTTTAATATTTATCTCCTCTGCCGCTTTTCGCTCCGGATTTGTTTTAGGAACAGCAGCAGAATAAATAACTAGTGAAAGATCCGGCGGTATATTTCTCTCCTCCTGTCCTAATCTAAACAAAACTCCCTCTGCCTCAAGCTCGCGAGTAAGATCGCTAGCAGAAATATCAGATCCACTCACCTTCCATCCTTCAGAAAGATAGTAACGGGCAAGCGCAGAAATCCCTATTCCACCAATACCAACAAAATGCACCTTTTTTATTTGAGGCTCATCCATAAATCAAAAGAATTTTACCACGCAAAAACCTATTTCAAAAATCCTCTTATTTTTTCAACCAATTCATCAAGACCAATTCCTTTTCTAATAAAATCCATTGCCCCTATATCTTTTGCCATCTTCTGGTCAATTTCAGGAACTGTTGGATCTGAAAATGCAGTAAGAAAAACAACCTTGATGTCCTTCGTCGCAGGGTCATTTTTTAACTCAACAAAAGCCTCCATGCCATTCATCACCGGCATTTTAAGATCAAGTAGTATCAAATCCGGAATCTCTTCCCTTGCAACATTCACACCCTCTTGACCATCTTTTGCCATAAGGACATCAAAACCCTCGCGTTTTAACTTATTACCGTAAAGATAAAGAATCTCCGGCTCGTCATCAACTAAAAGGATTACCTTTTTATCCATATTCAAAAAAAATAATATCACAAAAATCAAAACCTAAGTAGCAATCGGCACAAATACCTTAAATACACTTCCTTTATTTTGCTCGCTTGATTCAAGAGAAATAGATCCTCCCATCATCTCAATAAGTAATCTTGTTATATACAGACCCAACCCACTGCCATATTCTCTCCTCTCTGAAAATCTCCCAAGAGACTGAAATTTCTGAAAAAGAGTTAATTGCTGTTTGGGGGAAATACCAATACCCGTATCAATTACCCTGATCGCAATCGAACCGCCCTCAATCGAAACATCTACAGTCACACTTCCGGCATTTGTATAGTTAAAAGCATTACCCACAAGATTCACCAACACTTCCTGCAACATCGCTTTATCGGCATTAATGAACGGAAGCTTCTGTTTCGGAATTTTTACAATAAGTTGAATATTTTTTTCTTTAGCTTGTTCTCTAAAATCATTCTCAACTTGAGAAACAATTTCTACTACATCAAACTTCTCTAAATTCACCTCAATCTTCTTGTTTTCAAGCCGTGTAAGATCAAGAAAATTATTAACAATTCCTAAAAGACGCACCGTATTTGTGAGTATTCCATCCATCATTTTTTTAAGCTCAACTTTAGAAAGTTTTGTTGCCATCATCTCACCCACCGTCTCAGCATATCCACGAATAATCGCTAGTGGCGTCCTCATTTCATGTGAAGCAATCGCAATAAATTCATTTTTCGAACGCTCTAAAAGTTTCGTATCAGTTATGTCGTAAATCCATATAAGAGCCCCGAAAAATTCCTGATTAGAAGTTCCTGAAAAAAGACACGTCGATGAAAAGAGAAAAATTCGCCTACCCGTATCAACCTCTACCGCAGAAAGTGGTTTTTTTGCGTTACATGATTCAATACATTTTTGAGGAGTACATGAAGAAAATTTTGATGACAACGCCTCCACGACTTTTTCATCGTGGGCATCCCCTACCTCTAAAAATCTCCTTGCAGCATGATTTGCAAAAAGAAGCTTTCCGTCTCCATCAAAAAGCAAAGCGCCCATATCCATATTTTGGGCTATATAATCTAGCTTTATTTTTTCTCTCTCAAGTTCAACGGTTCTTTCCCTAACTTTCTCCTCAATTTTTTCCTTTGCTTCAGAAAGCTCTTTTGCTAGACGCTCTGCAAGTTCCCTCTTTTCCGTCTCAGATTTCGTCGCCTCACGGATTTTCCGAGTCAATTCCTCACGACTCAAAAAAGTCAGCCTTTCATTATCCAAAACACCATCCGGTAAAACCCTCACAAACAACGAAGTTAGATCATAATCATAGGAACGTTGTATTGATCTAAATAATTCATCAACAACTTTTTGAGAAACCTCTGACCCAACCAAACGAAACATATCCTCATAAAGAAGTTTGTACAGTTCTTTAAACACTGCTATCACAACATCACGTTCAACGGGAACAGCCGCATTTGCAATTCTCTTTATATCAAGTTTATGTATTTGAGGAGAAATCGCATTAGATAAAAAAGTCCTCGATACTGGAGACGAAACCAAGTTCTTTACATGAGCCTCTCCAAATCTTGAAGACAAAAAGTTGAAAATCTTTTCTACGCCAAAAAACAAAAAAACCGCAGCCTGTTCACTCTCACTCAAAAAAACCAATCGCAAAGCATCATCCAAAATATTTATGTCTGCAACATCTCTTACTGCAGATCTAAGTTCCGATCTTGTATAAACTCTTGAAACATCCGGTGGACGCCTATTTACAATAAAATTTTCCAGCGAAAAATAAGCTGTCACAAAAGACAACGATCTATCTGGTCCGGTGAGTTGTTGAGCTCTGGAATAAGCATTTAAAGCATCCTGTATTTTATTCGCCTCCGGTACGAGAGAAATTAAAAATTGAATAATCTTATCCGCCTCACGATCACTGGCAAAGAATTGTCTATTGTTGTTATTTCCAACACCAAAAAAACCTCTAGTAGTTTCCCAGAAGCCCTTCATTGAACTAAACGCTTAGTTTTCTAACCCTGCTAACACCAACAAGAATCAAGATATAACCGATAATAAAACACAAATCGTGTACGATTTTTTCAATAGAAGGATCAGCCCACGCGATAACAACCGCGAGAAAGCCAAAAACTACGACAAACATACCCGCGCCTAAAAGATTCAAAATACCAGCAGTAACAGAACCTTTAAGCTGCCGGGCATAAATAAAAGTCATAAAGCTTGCAATAAAGCCGATAACTATCGCAACCCAAAGAGTATAACTTCCTACGAACGTAGCAGGACCCGCTGGCGCCTCTTGAGCAAAAGCCGGAATCGCAAATCCTAAAACGCCGAGCACGAGAAAGGAAGGAATTAAATATTTCATTATTTTTAAATTATTAAGTTATTAATAAAAACACCACGACCAAAAAAGCAATCTCAAAAAAATTATAACACAGGACAAAAAACAGATATAAACACCCACTAAGAGATTTAAGCAGTGGACCTAGGCAGAATCGAACTGCCAACTCCTCATTGCAAATGAGGTGTTATACCATTTAACTATAGGCCCAAAAGTAATCCTATATATACCACAAAAAATAAAAATGTTAAACAACCACAAATATTAAGATCATATATATATTGCCTATTTAAAGCCCGCCATGAACCCCTGTGTAGTTTAGGGCCTGTCACGAACCCCACGTGGTTTATGGCGGTGGGAGAGGGATTCGAACCCCCGATACCCTTTCGGGTATACCGCATTTCGAGTGCGGCGCCTTCAACCGGACTCAGCCATCCCACCGTATATCTTTAAAGCTTACTTGGCAAAATCGAAGCTCCGTGGCAGTCTAAACTATATCCAACAAGCCCTTGTAGTTCAATGGATAGAACAGATCCGTCCTAAGGATAAAATGGGGGTTCGATTCCCTCCAAGGGCACATCATGAAATAGTTTTAAGTTTATCGCTGATTTTTGCTATTATTAACCCAATGGCATTGGACCTTATTTTGTTTGTCGTAGGGTTCGTAGCGCTCCTCAAAGGAGCGGATTTTCTTGTTGAAGGCGCGTCTTCACTCGCAAAACGCTTCGGAGTCTCAACTCTTTTTATAGGACTTACCGTAGTCGCATTCGGCACCTCTATGCCGGAGCTTGTTGTAAACATATTTGCAAGCGCAAACGGACAAAGCGATATCGCCATTGGCAACATTCTTGGCAGCAATATCGCAAACATACTTCTTATTCTAGGTGTTGCAGCAACTATTTCTGGTCTCACACTTAGCCGTGGAACTGTTTGGCGAGAAATCCCCTTTGCGCTCTGGGCCGTTCTCGCAGGTGCCATACTCGCAAATGATGCACTAATTGATGGTTTTGATTTTTCACTTCTTACAAGATCTGATGGATTAATCCTTCTTGGATTTTTTACGATATTCATCTATTACGCAATTTCAGTAAGTAAAGATAACGGCATAGAAAAAATCAAAGTTGAAAAACTGCCAATACCAAGATCAGTCATAATGATAGCTCTCGGGATCGTTGGTCTCATAATTGGAGGAAAATGGATAGTGGACGGAGCAGTGACGATTGCCCGTGCATTTGCCGTAAGTGAATCATTGATAGCCCTAACAATTATCGCCATTGGAACATCGCTACCCGAACTTGCTACCTCAGCAGTCGCCGCCTACAAAAAGAAAAGTAATATAGCGGTTGGTAATATTGTCGGCTCAAACATATTTAATATATTTTTCGTATTAGGAATAAGCGCCGTCATAAGACCAATTCCCTTTTCTCAAAATCTTATCAGCGACGTCGTTGTCGCCCTAGGCGCCACAGTCATCCTCTTCTTTGCAGCATTTGTTGGAAATAAAAATGCAATGGATCGCTGGCAAGGAGTTCTATTTTTAACTCTTTATGCAATCTATATTGTATACCTCGTCATCCGCGGATAAACTTGCAGCAAAGCCAAAAAATCAATAAAGTATAAATCACTACACGGGCCTATAGTTCAGCCCCGATGCACTTATAAAAATAAAAATAAAGAAATCGGGGAGCCGACGGACGTCGGCTTGGTAGAACGATCATTAAAAAAATGTGTTTTGTTTATATTGTGCAAAGTATAAAAACCAAAAAATATTTCATTGGAAGCAGTAGAAACTTAGAAAGAATACTTTCTGAACATAATAGTGGTAAAACAAAATCCTTAAAAAATCGAAGATCCGTCAAATTGGTTTTTAGTCAAAAATTTAACACAACACAAGAAGCGCGACATGTAGAAAGAAAATTGAAATCTTATAAAAATAGGAATATCATCGAAAAAATATTCGGGATAAAAGAATTACCAATCCGGGCCTATAGTTCAGTGGTAGAACGCCTCCATGGCATGGAGGAGGTAGGAGTTCGATTCTCCTTAGGTCCACAAATAATATCAATCTCCTACTTTTATTGCGCTCAAAGCCAAAACGAGAGCATTATATATAAGTAAGGGATGAAGAAATATAAGTTTTATACAAAAACCAGCGAAGCATGGCGCGGTATGCACGAAGCCATAGTTAACGCCAAAGAATCCATCCTCCTCGAAAGCTTTATCTTAATTAACGACAAAAAAACCAGATATATCTTCGATGCTCTAGAAAAAAAAGCAAAAGAAGGATTAAAGGTTGTGGTTATAGCTGACGCCGTAGGAAGCTTCACATTAGGATCAAGCATACGAAAGCCACTCGAAAAGGCGGGAGCAGAAGTTCTAAGCTTTAGACGTTGGCTTTACAGAAATCACAGAAAAGTCTTAGTCATAGACAAATCTATCGCCTTTATAGGCGGTGTTAACTTTAGCGGAAAATATTCCGAATGGTTTGATCTCCATCTCAAAACAAACAAAAAAACTCTCATCCGATACACGCTAAGATCTTTTGCAAAAGTCTATTCTCTTGCCGGAGGCAAAGACAAAGAAATTTTAGCTCTTAAAGAAGGCAAAGAGATAAAACCAAGAAGCGAAAAAACCAAACAATGGTTTATAGACCACTGGCCCATCAGAGGCACTCGCGCTCTAAAAGACTATTATGAAAAATCTTGTAAAGAAGCCAAGGAAAGTATCACAATCGTAACCCCATACTTTATCCCCCACCGCTGGTTGATAAAATCTCTCCGCGCCGCAAAAAAAAGAAAAATAAAAATAGAAGTCATTCTTCCGGAAAGAACAGACTCTTGGTTTACCACGGTTGCAAATTTCGCATTTGCCTCAGAACTAGAAAATGAAATCGAGTTCTTTTTCGTTTCAGAAATGAATCACGCAAAAATTTTTCTTGTAGATAAAAAAGAGGGCTTAATTGGCTCAAATAACATAGATGCCCAAAGCTTCGACTTCAATCTCGAAGTAAGTATTCATGTCGAAAGAAAAGACATGGTTCACGACCTATACAGAATAATTGAAAACTGGAAGATCAATTCAAAATCCCTTAAAAAAGCGTATAGCTCTCTTCCAATCTACTACAAAGCAATAAGACCAATAATCAAACTCTTCCAGCCAATACTATAGGCTACCTGCCAACACCCTCATACTTTATTCCCGCAGCAAGAAATTCCTCCTTCGAAAAACAATTTCTTCCATCGATTAAAACGTCCACACCCTTATCCAAAAAATAAGACGGCTTTAATCCCCTAAATTGCGTATGTGCAGTAGCAAGAACAATTGCCGCACTGCCATCTACCGCATCATCAAGAGAAGACGCAGTTGATCTTTCGGGTACAAATGGATCAAAGGCAGAAACCTTTAGACCATCTTTCTCTAATTCTTTTATTATCTGAAAAGCTGGACTTTCTCGACAGTCATCAATATCCGCCTTATATGAAAGCCCGAGGACTGCAACCTTCGCCCCGAAAGGATCTATTCCTTTTCTCTTTATGGCCTCCACAGCTCTATTCGCAGTAAATTTCGGCATACCGTTATTAATATCTCTCGCCAGCGCAAGAAACCTATGGCTGAAACCGTTTTTTTCTGCATATTGTATTAAATAGTAAGGATCAACCGGTATACAATGGCCACCAACCCCACACCCTGGAAAATGAGCCATGAAAGCAAATGGCTTTGTGGCAGCACCCTCAATAACTCGCAAAACATCAATCCCAAGATGAGAGAATGACATCGCAAGCTCATTAACAAAAGCGATATTTACATCACGAAAAGAATTCTCAACAATTTTTACCGCCTCCGCTTCTTTTAGCGAGCCCATTGGTTTTATCTCACCAGAAATAATTGAACGATAAAACGAACACGCCATTTCAAGACCAATAGGTTCAATACTCCCAACAACTCTATTAATGTTTTTGATATTCCACTCTGCATCGCCAGGATTAATCCTTTCAGGACAATGAGCAAAATAAAAATCTTTTCCACCTTTTAAACCCGACTCCTTCTCTAAAAGAGGGATGACTATCTCGTCAGAAACTCCAGGATTGACTGTAGACTCAAGAATCACAAGTTGTCCTGATTTAATAAAAGGCGCTATTGATCTACACGCGCCTTCGAGAGGTTCAAGATTCGGCATATGATTTTCATACACCGGAGTTGGCACGCACAAGATAACAATATCCGCAGAATTAATTTGGGAAAAATCACCCGTTACATCAAAAGAAGTCTCTTTAAGCTCCTTTTCAATAAAATTGTCCACAAATGGACTCTTTTTTTGTTTTAATAAATCTATCTTCCGAGTATCAATATCGAAACCAACTGCCTTATATCCCGATCTAGAGGCAAGTAAAAGCAATGGAAGACCGACATACCCAAGACCAACAACTGCTACTGTTTTGTTAGATTTTTCTGTACTCATAAATAAAAAAGCATCTTCAACTTTAATAGAGAAGACAATAATATACAACTCAAAAAGTAACTAAAAGTAACATATCTGGAATATAGCCAATAAAACCAGCAATTGATATAATGAACACTATGAACACAAAAAACACCCCCGTTGTGGGAATAATTAAAAAAATCATGCCCGCCGTTGTTTCGATCGGCATATCAAAAAGCGTCAAAAAAATTGAAAAAGATATCCCTAAGGAACTCGCACCATTTCTGCCATTCCATGGAGGACATCTGGAAATTCCTGATGAACTTCTTGATGGAAAAGGTATGGTTAAAATCGGCGGCGGCTCCGGATTCATTGTAGACAAAACAGGAGTCATCATAACAAACAAACACGTCGTAGCAGATAAAGACGCAGAATACACAGTCATACTGGATAATGGGAAAAAATTCACCGCAGAGGTTTTGGCAAGAGATCCTATTGATGACGTAGCAATAATAAAAATCAATTCAGACGAGCCACTGCCAATAGTTGATCTAGGCAACTCCTCAAGTATCGATCTTGGCGAATCTGTCATAGCAATAGGTAACGCACTAGGTATTTTCAAAAATACTGTTTCATCCGGCATCATCTCTGGACTCGCAAGATCAATCAGAGCAGCATCGGAAACAGGGGGCAAAGAACCCACCATGCAGGAGTTAAGAGGGTTAATCCAAACAGATGCCGCAATAAATCCGGGAAATTCCGGTGGCCCGCTTGTAAACTTAAACGGCGAAGCAATTGGGATTAATGCAGCTATCGTCTTTGGCGCACAAAACCTAGGGTTTGCCATTCCTATAAACTCCGTAAAAAGAGATATTGCAGACTTAAAAAGCTATGGAAGAATCAGAAGGCCACTACTTGGCCTCCGATATATTATGCTAAATGAAAACATCCAAAACAGGATGAAACTCCCAGTAGACCACGGCGCAATGCTCTTTGGTCAAAAACCACACACACCGGCAATTATCCCCGGCAGCCCCGCAGCGAAAGCCGGACTAAAAGAAAAAGACATTATTCTTTCTTGTAACGGCGAAGATATAACAAGCGAAAAAACAATTCAGGACTTTATGGAAGAAATGGAAGTTGGTAAAATCCTAAATCTGAAAGTCATACGTGGCAAAAAACAATTCAACGCGAAAGTAACACTTACCGAAAGAAAATAATAAAAATACCCCCCCCGCTCTACGGGGAGGGTATTTTTTTATACCTAATAATTTTCCAAAACCTTATCAACTTGTAAGTCAAATCTGGCCGTTAAATCCCTACCGTGCCTATAAGCATAAGTAGAAATCAAAACCAAACTTCCAAGAAGAAAAAGACCTAGTGCTGTTTTCATGTGTAAAAAAAATAGCGAACAAAGTTCCCGACCAAAAAAAATTTTACCACAAAGAAAGACTCCTGATTTCCACAGCCAGTTTAAACTACAAAGTTTACAAGACGCCCCGGTACATACACTGTACGCTTTGGAGGATTTTGCCCAATAAAAGAATCGATTTTAGGCAAGGCCATTGCAAGCGCAATAGCTTCATCCTCCCCAATATATCTAGAAACAGAAATCGTTCCACGCAATTTTCCGTTAACCTGAACTATGAGATCTATCACATCTTCTTGCATAAGACTCTCATCATACTTCGGCCACTCTGATAGATGAATTGATTGAAATGATTTCGATTTTGATTTTGAAAGATTCTGCCACAATTCCTCAGTCATAAAAGGCGCAAAGGGGGCGAGAAGTTTTATGAACGCCAAAAACTCCGCTTTTGTTGGAGTATCTGATTCAAAAGATTTTATAAGAACCATTAAAGTGCTTATAGCCGTATTATATCTCAAAGATTCAATGTCTTCGGTAACTTTCTTAATCGCCTTATGAATCTTAGGCCCCATCACATCGCTTTCTTTTTCCTTTTTCGCTTTTTTCTTCTCCTTGTTCGAACCAATTATAGTAGAACCAACAGCCCACACTCTTTCCAAAAATCTCACAGGCCCGGCAATACCCGCATCACGAAAATCCCCGCCATCTTCAAACGGCCCAAGAAACATAAGATGCATCCTAAAAGCATCAGCTCCAAACTTGGTTATAAACTGATCCGGATTGATAATATTTCCCTTTGATTTTGAAATCTTTTTTCCATCCCGAATAAGCAGTCCATGAGCTCTGAACATTTTTGCCGGTTCGTGAAACTGCGTAAATCCCCAGTCATGAAGAACGTATGATAAAAACCTAACATAGAGAAGGTGTAGAACAGCATGCTCCGCTCCACCAATATACATATCAACTGGAAGCCATGAATTTATAAGTGGATTTAAAAACGGATTTTGCGCCTTCTTTGTTTTTTTTCCTTTCGCGTTTAGCTTTGCAAGATATCCGATGTAATACCACGCCGAATCGAGAAATGTGTCCGATACATCGGTCTCTCTTTTTGCATCACCTCCACAATGCGGACAAGGAACCTTTACCCACGAAACAGCCGAAGCAAGTGGAGATTCGCCAGTTCCTTGAGGCCTAAAATCTTTAACCCTTGGAAGCACAATTGGCAAATCAGAATCCGGAACAGTGTGCCATCCGGGCATATCTCTTCTTTCCCCTACATTATTCCCTTCACACGACTTGCAAAAAATCATTGGGATCGGCGGGCCCCAATATCTCTGTCTTGATATAAGCCAATCGCGAAGTCTATATTGGACACGCTTTTCCCCCCCGGCAAAATCAGCGACATTCCATCTCTCAATCTCTGAGTCGGCACCATTAAAACGCCCAGAATTAACAAGCATCCCAGAATCACTATGTGAAATTAAATCTGAATACCATTTATTCTCATAGAGCCACCTCCATACGGATTGGTTAGTATGAGACCAGTCAGCACCCATAAATTCTTTTGCAAGCTTTGCAATTTTTGCTTCCGTCCTGTGATCAAGCTCGATTCTTTCAACAACTCCATCTTTGTGTTTGAAAATAAAAACAGTTTCAGGACCAACATACTCATTCCAAAAACCCGGCGAAAGTTTCTTTATTAGAAGCGATTCATAAGCATGAGTTTTATCGTGCGGAATAATAAGTTTTCTAATTCCGCTTGAAGTCCGCCCGGATATCGTTATGCCAATATCCGTAAGATCACTATCCTCAATATCCTCCGCCCCCATTAAGTAACTTTTAATAGGCGCATCTTTTTTTGAAATCACCTGTCGTATTGGTAAATCAAATTGCCTCGCAAACTCAAGATCACGCTCGTCGTGTGCTGGCACAGCCATGATCGCACCGGTTCCATACTCATAAAGAACATAATTAGATATCCAAACAGGTATTTTCTGTTCTGTCGCCGGGTTTATAACATAAAGATCAGAAAAAACTCCCGACTTCTGCTCACCACCATGAGTTTCTGAAAGATATTTTTTTACTTCATCCCGAGGAGACCATCCGTCAAGAACCCAGCCAAGCGCAGTTTCAGGAGACACGACAAGAAAAGTAACGCCAAAAATAGTATCTGGCCTTGTTGTAAATACTTCAATGAAATCAGAAATTTTAAAATCCGAATCCGCAAACTTAAACTTAAAAGAAGCGCCATCTGACCGCCCTATCCAATGTTTTTGTGCTAATTTGATTTTCTGAGCCCAATCAATATCATCGAGTCCATTAAGAAGTTTTTCCGCGTAATCTGTGATCTTAAAAAACCATTGTTCGAGTTCTTTTTTCTGAACCTCGCTGTCACACCTCTCGCAAAGACCCACACCAACATAACCACCTCGAACATTTTCATCTGTTTGTTTTGAGTCTTGATTATTGAGTTTTGAGTCCTTTATTACTTGTTCGTCAGCAAGCACGGTCATACACGAAGGACACCAATTAACGGCCTGCTTCTTTCTATAAGCAAGACCGTTTCTAAACATCTGAGCAAAAATCCACTGCGTCCACCTGTAATACTCAGGATCATAAGTTTCCAATCTTTCATTCCATGCAAAACCGTTTCCAATTTCCGTAAGTTGTCTATAAAAATTTTTCTGCGATATCTTTGCCTGAACCGCCGGATGTTTCCCAATTTTCAACGCATAGTTTTCAGAGTGTATTCCAAAACCATCAAGACCAATTGGCTCAAAAACATCATAACCCTGCATCCTCTTCAATCGCCCATAAATATCCGAACCTGTAAATGCATACATATTGCCAACATGAAGTCCTTCTGCCGAAGGATATGGAAACATCATGAGATTATAAAAAGGCCTTCGTTCTTTTCCTTTCTTCGAAGAAAAAGATGGCTCATACACCATATTATCAAGCCACTTTTTACTAAATTTTTTCTGTGTAGATTTAAAATTATATTTCATAGAGGAGACGTAGAAATTGTAACGCAAAACAATACACTAAGTGAAACAGAGTCGTGTTTACAATTTTTTACCTACGAAAAGAAAACCTTATTTACGTTATTATTTGTTACCTCAATAGTTTCTTCTATTGAAAGGCCTTTTAGCTCTGAAAGTTTAACCGCGACCTCGACTATAAACGAAGGCTCATTTCTGCTTCCACGTCTAGACATCGGCGATACATAAGGCGCATCTGTTTCAAGCATAATTCTATCCATTGGTATCATTTTAATGATTTCATCATAATCCCTGGCAAAAGTTATAACTCCGCCAAAAGTAAAATAATATCCTTCATCAATAAATTTCTTTGTAACTTGAGAACCACCGGCATAAAAATGCAAAACCTTTTTCAAATCACGACCTGCGCCTTTTAAAACATTAAGGAGATCTTCATATGCATCATCGGTTCCTTTTGAGGATCTGCAATGTATCATGAGAGGTTTATTAACTTCGGTCGCGATCTTTACCTGTTCCAAAAAAATCTTTTTCTGTTTTTCCTTCACGCTTTCCACTTGTCGCTTTTCACCTGTCGCCAATCTAAAATAATCCAATCCACACTCCCCGATAGCCACCACCTGCTCATTTTTTGCAAGCTCTCTAAAAGTATCCACATCAAAAACCTCTGGTTCGGAATCTGCCTGTTCATTCTTATCATGATACCAACCTGAAGTGGTGAGCGTAGTCGAATCCAGTGAGTCTGCATGGTTTGGATGATACCCAACAACAGCCCAAACTTCATTCGGATATTTTTTAGCAAGCTCAATAGCTAACTTTGATGTCGAGACTTGCGTCCCGACAGCAATCATTTTTACCTCTGCAGTTCTTGCTCGTGAAATAACCGCATCACGATCATTGTCATAGGCAGGAAACTGCACGTGCGTATGTGCATCAAAAATCATAGTCTTGGAAAAATTGCTTCTGTTTTTTTAAGACTCAAACTCCCTTCACTCCAAATAAAACATTTCTCAATTTTTTTAACTGCTTCGGGTAAAAATGGCTTCAAAAGTTTTGTTATAACAGCAATACTGATGCTGTAATCAATAATCTTATCTCTTAAATCACTCTCATCAGAAATAGCCCATGGCTTATCAAGATTAATCTTTCCATCAACCTTGCTTATATCTTCCCATACACCAGTTAAATATTTATCAAATTCAAAATTCTCAATCCAAATATCATACCGCTCCAGATTCGTTTGATTTTCAATTGCTGACAACTTCTCGCTATCAAGATTTATTTTCCCAAGCTTCTCTCCCAATGCCGAAACACGGGCAACCAAATTTCCAATACCATTAGCCAAGTCCGCATTGTATCTGGTTTCAAATTTCTCGATACTAAAATCCCCATCTTCATAAGAAGAAATTTCTCTAAGGAGATAATATCTAAGAGCATCAGTTCCATATTTTCGAACAAGTTCAAACGGATCAACTACATTCCCCAAAGATTTGGAAATTTTCTGCCCATCAACCGTAATATAGCCATGAACAAAAACTTTTTTTGGCAAAGGCAAACCAGCCGACAAAAGCATCGCCGGCCAATAAACCGTATGAAATCTGTTTATTCCTTTACCGATAACATGCAAGGTTTCTCCGTTGTTCCAAAATTTCTCAAAATTACCTCCGAGGTCAGGATATCCAAGTGTATTTATATAATTCGACAAAGCATCAAACCACACATACATGATTTGAGACTCGTCGGAAGGAACCGGAATACCCCATTCCCCTGCGCGCTCCCGAGACCTCGAAACACTAAAGTCTTCAAGACCATTCTTTATAAAATTCAAAATTTCATTTTTTCTTCTCTCCGGCACAATTTTAAGCTCATCCGAAGAAATAATTTTCTCAAGCTTATCCTGATATTTTGAAAGTTTAAAAAAATAATTTTTTTCCTGAACTTCTTCAAGTTTTTTATTCGGATGTTCCGGACACTCCCCATTTATAATGTCCTTACTTGTTTTAAATTCTTCACAACCAACACAATACAATCCTTTATATTCCTTTTCGTAAATATCGTCCTTACATGCCTCCCAGAGTTTTTGCGCCCCAAAAACATGTCTTTCCTCCGTTGTGCGTATAAAATCATCCCATGAAAGATTGAGGGCAGCTTTTAAAGACTTAAAAACTTCTGCATTTTTTGTAACAAAATCAGATACGGACATTCCCGCCTCTTTTGCAGAAAGAACATTCTTGAGAGAATTTTCATCAGTTCCACTCAAATAAAAAACACTATCGCCGGCAAAGCGCCTATATCTTGCAATTACATCTGCTTGAATTGCCTCAAGTGCAAAGCCGATATGAGGCTTCGAATTCACATATGGAATAGCTGTTGAAACAAAAAAATTCTTCATAAGGAAGATTGTGCCACCGAAAACCTATCCGGGTCAATTAACTTACGCTGCACATAACACTTGTCGTATTTTGCGAGTGATTTCTTTATTTGTCGCATTCTGCATGTCGCTTCCACATTTAAAGACCAAGCCCTTTTCTTGCTTGCTTGGTCTCAGTCCAATCCTCAACGATTTCCTGAAACAAAACTGCCACAGGAACCGCAAGTATAAGACCCGCCACCCCAAACGCCTTCCCGCCTATAAGAAGCGCCACTAAAACCACTACAGGGTTTAACGTGACTGTATACTTTGTTACAACGGGAACTAAAATATGATTTTCAAGTTGTTGGATAATTGTAAACAAGACAAGAACATAAACACCAAGAGTAAGAGAATCACTAAGCGCAATCACAAATGAAAAACCCCCTATAAATATAGGTCCAACATAAGGAATAATTTCTAAAATTCCAGCTAGAATCGCTAAAAACAAACTGTACCTAACTCCAAGAATAGAAAGTCCGGCAAATATGAGAACTGCCACAACCAAGCTCACGAAAAGCTGTCCGGTAAGCCACTTTCCGATTTTTTTTGAAATCCTCGAATAAACATTAACTGCCTTTGCTTCATAAGCCGCCGGAAGGACAGCGACAAGAAATTTTTCAACTCCATTTCGTCCAACCGTAAGATAAAAAGAAAGTGCAAATATAGCTATCACAGAAAACACACCTCCCAAAAATCTCGTTGCAATATCCAAAACCGAAAGTTGTCCGCTAAAAAGAAGATCCGAAAGTCTAGTAAAGCTGCTACTCAACTCATTAATGATCGTATTGAGTTGCAACTCGCCAGTAAGTGGACCAAGCGCAGAGCCCGAAAATTGAAGAAGATTTGTTATTTCAGCTAGAACAATTGGAACAAAAGCATATATAAGAACCCCAACACAAAAAAGAGAAATAAGATAAATAACCACTGTACCCAATATCCTGGGTATTTTTCGTTTTTCCAAAAAAGTTACTGGTATATCAAATGCGGTAGATATTACTATGGCAAGTAAAAGAGTCGTCACTACACCCCTTCCTAGATAAAGCAACCAACTAAAAACAACTAAAAAGAAAAACCTCCATAGAGTGGCCCATCCGATATGTAAAACTTTTTGTTCCATTTATCAAAAGACTTTAAATATTATTTCCTGAATTGCGTTTGTGAAGTTACGAATAATTCTAACAAACAACGACTGATCTTGGTTTTGATCCGGTTCCGGAGAAGGCGTTGGCGAAGAAGTCTGCGTAGGGGTTGGAGTTGGTGTTGAGGTTATTTGCGGAGATGAAATAGGCGTCGGAGTGATTCTTGTACTCGGAACAGGTTGAAATGATGCAACTGGAGCAGTACTACCTGTAACACCAGGAACAAATATAGAAAATGCGGAAACAGCGGAATTACCAGAATCATCAGTCACTGTAGCAGTACAAGAGAAAGATCCGGGCGACAAAGAATTTACCCTATGAGAATGAAGTAGTACCGAGTTTGATATCTGAGAAGATTCTGTGTTTGAGCACGCCACCAGAGACCTTGCAGGCTCGCTTGTTGTAAACGTCACAAGCGCGCTCCTCGAATCACCAGAAACATTTATTTGTATATTAGCTATTACAGGAGGATTTGAATCCGGAGGCGGCAACACAGAAAGAATCTGAGAAGGCGAAGAAGCGCCTGATCCGTTAAACGCCACAACCCTATAACCATAAGAAACATCTGGCGAGACATCTAAATCAGAGAAAGACGATGTATTTTGACTAAGATTTGCAGCAACAACTATAAACGCTCCACCATTTACACTTCTCTCCACTCTATAGCCCGTCTCACCGGAAACATCTGTCCAGGAAACAATAATCTGATTCCCTGTCCTCGAAACAAGACTGATGCCGGTAGGACTACTTGGTAAAGGTATTGCTTGTGTAGGCGTTGGAGTTGGAGTTGGGGTTGGGGTTGGAGTTGGTGACGATTGAGGAACCGTAGGTGTTGCACCAGGCGGACCCTGTGTCGAAGTCGGGGTCGGAGTTGGAGTCGGAGTTGGATTCGAAGCAGGAGAAATCTGTGGACTCGGTGTTGCTGGTGGTTGCTGTGGCTGGGTTACAACATATGTTGCAAGATATTTTGTAAGACCAACTATCTTTCCATTTCTTTCATCTGCTACAGCATTTCCATTTGTTCTCCATGCAGACAAATTACTATCCCAATAAACAAGTCTAACAAAACCTCGACTACCACCATCATAAGGTATTTCAACCACAGCGCTCTCTGACAAGATATTAATCTGATTGCCATCCATATCAACAAGTGACACCTTATAACCCAACCCCGTAGGCGTGAGACCCTTCTGCACAGATCCTAAAACCGGAGTAATTGTTAATACGGCCTGTGACACGGGAAGCGCACCGGCTAATATTGAAAACCTCATACCATTATCAAGCTGCAACGACACATCTCTATCGTTATCAACCGTAATGGTTTTCGGGGCTGGAAGAGTAATAACCGACTGAGATAGCGTAATATCAAAAACTATATTCTTTTCATCAACTTTTAAAATGTGCTCATCAGAAATATAGGCATCTGACCCCACATGAAAATTTGCATTAAGGTGCCACTCGTCAGGATTTACAAATAGTTCATACGAACCATTTTCATTTGTACTCCCTTCTGAATAACCCCCATCATCAGACCATGCCCAAACCCGAGCCCCAAAAACAACTTCTCCAACAGAATTTTTCACAATACCGCTTATCTTGCGGTTTGGCTTCTGAAGCTTTAACGCAATTGATGCAACCTCACCATTTTTTACAATCACATCTGTTGTCTTTACATTCACAACACCACTTCGAGAAGAAGGTAAAGCCCAGACAAGATATTCCCCCGCGGGAACCGAAAGACTAAAAGAACCATCGGACATTATCTCGGTCGAGAAGAAATTATCAGAATTTGTATCAGATACTTGAACGATCCCTCTATCAACCGAGGCCCCAGAAGGCTGCAACACAGAACCCGATATAACTCCAGCAAGTCGCCTCAAAGCAACATCGCGAATAGTTATACCTCTTGGCCCAAGGTAAACCTGAACATTTACTCCTGATCCAGTAAAACCATTTGATGGATCAAGCTCTGCGCCCACATACCACTCTCCGGGTGATAATAAAAACGAATACGATCCCGTTTTGGGATTATACTGACCACTTCTCCATTCACCCTCTCTATATGCAAAAACTGAAAGCGGTACGCCCTGTATAACCCTTTGCTCACTATCTCTTATAAATCCGGCAACTATCCCAAGAGCTGTAGAGTTTTGAGCTGAAACAAAAGAAAAAACACCTGCCCCAAAAAGAAGCGCTGCGATCACGAATGCGGCTGTAAAATATTTTTTCATTATCCTCTATGGATAATTCTAACGAAACCTGAATATAGGAGCAATGTTAGTAGAATCTTTGTATGGCCCTATCACAGACAAAGCAAGCTTTGAATTAACAAAAAACTCACGCGCAATTACCAGAATATCAGATGATTTAACCTGATTTACATGTCTTATGATATCTTTCGGAGAAACGATTTTTTGCTTCAAAATCTCCTGACCGCCAAAATATGTAGCGAGAGCATCAGAAGTTTCAAGACCAAGCATTAAACGACCCACAAGATGATCTTTTGCGCGTTTAAGTTCCGCTTCAGAAACCGACTCTTTTGCAAGTTTTTTTAGTTCATCAAGAATTGCGGAAACAACTATTGAAAATTTTTTATGATCAACACCAGCCGCAATCCCAAGGTATCCGTGATCTGTAAACAAATTTACCTCTGATCGAACATAATACGCCGCTCCAAGTTCTTCCCGCACCCTCTGAAAAAGTCTAGAGCTCATTCCTCCTCCTAAAATATCTGAAAGCACCTCAAGTGCAAACCTTCGATCGTCATATGTATCAAAAGCCCTACAAGCAATAACTAAATGAGTCTGATCAGATTTTTTATATTGAGTTTTTATTATTGGCTTTGACTGTTTTTCAGAAGTGGCAACCTTACCCACCTTCTTTCCTTTGGTCAATTTTTCAAAATTCCCCTCAATTTTCTTTTTAAACAGATTAGAGTCAAAAGCTCCCGCAACAACAATAGCTGTAGCTGAAGCCACATAATGCTCGCCTCTATATTTCAAAAAATCATCGCGAGTAATTTTTTTGATAACCTCTTTTCTACCACCTATATCCCAACCGGCTGGCTGATCTCCATAAAGCGCTTCCATTAAAAGATCATGTACTTTTCTGTGAGGCATATCCTCATACATATTCAATTCTTCAATGATCACTCCTTTCTCTTTTTCGATTTCCGTAGCATCAAAAACAGGATTCATGTAAAGATCGGAAATTATATCTAGCGCCTGCTCGCTCTTATTCGCCGCAACTTTTACGTAATAACCGGTATATTCCTGTGAAGTAAATGCATTATATTCTGCGCCCAATCCATCAAGCTCGCCGGAAATATCAATCGCCTTTGGCCTTTCTTCAGTTCCTTTAAAGCACATATGCTCAAGAAAATGAGACAGACCATTCAAATCTTTTGTCTCATACTTCGAGCCGGCCTCAACTAAAACCAAAATGGTAGTAGCCACATTTTGAGGTTCTGGAACAAAAATAACTCTCATCCCATTGGGAAGCTTAAATCTTTCAAATGATTGATTCATGAAAACAAGTATAACTAAAACCAAAAAAACACACAAAAAAGCCACATAGCAAATTTGGACGATCGTCAAAATTTGTTAAGTAACTAAAAATCAAAGTTCACCAAAACAAATCCTAAGAAATTCCCTTTCTCAAAAAGTCAGCCAACTCATCGATCTTTCTCCTTTCCTGCTCACCGGTATCCCTGTCACGAACTGTGACCGTATCATCGTTTAACGTATCAAAGTCGACTGTTATGCAGTACGGTGTTCCTATTTCGTCTTGGCTGAAATATCTCTTGCCTATATTCCCCCTATCATCAAGCGCGACTGAAAACTCTCCCCGAAGATCGTCATAGATTTCCCGCGCCTTTTCTACAAGCTCCGGCTTATTTGCTAGAAGCGGAAAAACAGCGGCAGTATATGGAGCAAGTTTTGGCTTTAGCCGCAATACGATGTGCTTAGGGTCGCTATCGTCATAAGCATCGCAAAGCACAGCCAAAACAGACCTATCAACCCCCCAAGTCGGTTCGATTACAAAAGGATAAAATGCCTCGCTGTCCTCATTTTTATATTTCAAATCAACACCCGAAGCTTTTGAATGATTTTTAAGATCAAAATCCGTCCTATTCGCAAGTCCATAGAGTTCCTTCTTTCCAAATGGAAAATCATATTCAAAATCAATTGTCCTTGCCGAATAATGCGCCCTCTCGCCATCTGGCAACTCGAGCTCATGAATATGTTTCAGATTTATCCCAACGTCCTCCATCCAGCTCTTCATTTCATCTCTCCACATCTCAAATTTTTCTTCTGCCTCCTCCGGTCTTACAAAGTATTCCATCTCCATCTGTTCAAACTCACGAGTTCTAAAAATAAAATTCCCAGGAGTTATCTCGTTTCTAAAAGCCTTACCTATTTGAGCTATCCCAAAAGGAAGTTTCGCGCGCGTCGTATCCATCACGTTCTTAAAATTCACAAACATCCCCTGCGCAGTCTCTGGTCTGAAATAAACAATATTTTCATCACTTTCAACAGGACCAAGAGTAGTCTTAAACATCATATTAAATTGCTTTTCAGATGTTACCTCTTTGCTTCCGCAGTTTGGACATTTTCCATTTTTAAAATCTTCATCATCAGCTCTAAATCTGTTATGACATTTTTTACATTCAGACAACGGATCAGAGAATTCTTTTAAGTGTCCGCTCGCCTCCCAAACTTTTGCGTTCATTAAAAGAGCGCTGTCTATTCCAAACACATCACTCCTAGATTTCACAAACCTATCCCACCAAAGCTTTTTTATATTATTTTTCAACTCAACACCAAGAGGCCCATAATCCCATGAGTTTGCAAGACCGCCATAAATTTCCGAACCGGGAAAAATAAATCCCCTTCTTTTCGTCAAACTTACAATTTTTTCTATTTTTGATTCCATAAATTTTTATCTAAGGATCAACCCTCCCATCAGAACCAGAAACAGTAGTATCAGTTAACTGATCTGTTCTAACCGAAGAGCTTTTTACAGTGTAGTCGAGATTCGTAAAAAGGTCTGTTGCAGTAAGTGTCGTCTCAGAAAGAAGCAACATATTTGACCCAACCTGCGATACCGAAGGTGTAGCCGCCACCTGTATTATCGCCTCAACTGGTTTTGTTAAAACCCCTTTTCCTGCAGCAATCCCACCGACATCCCACACCAATTCCTGTGTTCGCTCATTATATACAGGCTTCGAGCTGATTGTGCTTGAAATATTACTGGTTACTACAACATTCGGCCCGAGGTTAGCTTTAAGCTTTACGTCTCCCATGTCAGCAGCATAACTTGCCAAAACCCAATGGATTGTAAAATTTGTAGTTTTCCCGACATGTAAAGGCATGGAACCGCCGTTTACAAAACCGGAAGACGCATCACGAAAATAACTCTTTGTATCAAGTGAAATCCTTCCCGAAACTTTTGTTTCCAAAAATCCGCTTCCGGAAGTTTTATTTGCCGAAACAGAATACGGAACAGTCGGAGACTCTATTTCTGCGCTAGCTTTAAGAATAAAATTCTTATCACTTAGTTTTTGAATCGGATATTGCCCCAAGGTTTTTATACGAAAATCAACCGATCCAGATGACCCAGGCGGCAAAACGCCAAACGATGGAATATTTGAAGCATTCCACACAAGAGCATTATCAGAAGATCGCACAAAAGCGTTGGATGAAATCGAAGAAATATCATAGAGAGCTCCTGAAAGCTTCACGGCAAGAACCACTTCACGAAGAGCCACATCAGTGTTATTTCTATAAGCAATGCTGTAATTTAGGTCATCATTCAAACCGGCAACATAATTAGGATCTCTATTTACAACCAGAGACACAGAAAGCGGTGCCGGCGATATGCTAATGCTTGCCGACTTTTCAGCCAAATCATACGACCTCCCATCAAAATCCGCAGATATCGAAGCAACAACCGAATAAAATGCATCATCCGGACCGGTAAGCGCGCCTTTTATTTTTATCTCCCCATTCTCGCCTTTACTAATAGTTCCAATCTCCCAAACATTATTCCCCTCACTCGGTTTTGGAGTCGCCGATGTAAACGAAAAAGCCGGCGGAAATTCTATATGAAGTTTTGCGCCACTGACATCAACATCGCTTGAGTTCTCATACTTTATAGTTATATCAAAAGATTCTCCGCTAAAAACTTTCGTCGAAGAATCAATATCCAAAACAAGACTTTCCCCAAGTATTGAAACACTTGTTTTAGAACTCCTCTCAAACCTTGAACCAATAGAACTTGGCAGATAACTCACCGAAGCATTCAAATCTTTAACGCTGTGAGAATCGGAAATAGCAAGTACTCGAAAAGATTCGTGCAAAGCTCCACCTGCGCCTATGTCTCCAAGATCTCTAAAAACTATAGTCTTGTCAGAATCCTCACCTATAAAAACAATCCCGTCAGGAACCTCAACCATGAGCTTTGCATCAGAAAGCACGCTATTTGAATCATTTAAAATATCAACTTGTAAATCAAAAGGCTCACCTATTGAAACCTGTGGTGGTGAGACAAGATTAATCTGCAAACCCCGTAATCCTTTGGCTTGATACCAAAGAAAAACCCCGCCGCCGATAAGCGCGAGAATTATTATTGCAGATATTGTAAGAAAAATTGCTTTAAAAGACATAAATTACACAAGAAGATCAACGTATGCATGATGCGGCGACCCTAAAGAAGCAAAACACCAAGAACACGTATAATCACTCGCCCAAACTGAAAAATATCGTGGTCTAGCATATCCGCATCGGATACACGACGCAAGTGATGGATCAAAACCCAAAACTGCTAAAGCTTTTCGAAGAGTATTGCCCCCATGACGCAAAGCCGACCAAAGTCTAAAATCCGGCTCTGAAAAAATCACTGACTCTTCTATAACATGGATCGTCCGAAAACTTTCAGGAGTAAGAGGCAAGGAACCAATTTTTAACGCATCAGCTATTTGAAACCCTCCGCCTTCAGCCAAACGAATTTTTGCAATATTCAAAATATCCAAATGCGGAGAAAGTTTTGAAGTGATTCGTCTCCCACTCGTGATTTTTGCAGAAATCTTGCCCAAAGCACGGGTATAGAGCAAAACCCTAAGATCCTGCTCAAAAGACGGTTCTCTGTTAAGGACAATTGCCTCTGTAAAATGTTCCCGCATGGAACTTATAAAATACTAGCAAAATAAAGGCCTTATTCCAACCTAAAAAAACTAAGGCTGACCATCCGGATTACTTAACTGAAATCCAAAAGCAAGCATAGAATTTACATCACCGTTTGAAACAAGCAGATAAACAGTCTCCCCCGTAGGACAACTACATGCAAGACATACAACTTCCTGCGTAACCTTCCTCTTTATATCAAAAACCTCAACATTCTGTGACGCATAATAAGAACGTATAAGAGAGTCATCGTCTGCAGGAGCGGGTTCGTCTATAACCACTTCCTGCCACGGATTCATATTGCATTGTCTCGGATCTATCTGTACCCAAGTTTTCTCGGGAACTTTTGGCAAAAAAACCGACGGCGAACTGTAATTAAAATACACGAGAACCGCCACAGCCAAAACAACAGCAAAATAAAGCACTGTCTTTAAATTCTTTGACATACAATAAAATTATACCAAAAAACCCAAATCCACACCTAATATTGACAAAAAGATAAATTTGAGTGTAATTTAAATACCGTCCTCCGTAAATTGATAACCTAGAAAGGAGAAGGCATGATGGCATCCGACCCTGCTGACATGTCGCTATTTACCGAGCTCGACAAGCTCCCACAAAGCTGGTCAGGAATTCCCGAAAGTCAGTCTGCGATCAACGAAGTTGACTGCAGAAGGCTCGAGGTAGTGAGTTTTCTAAGTCGTGGAGAATTCGCGATCCCCCTCACAAACCTCCTTCAAAGAGCCAAAAAACTTGAGGCAAACATCAGCTTCGAAGGCCTCCGCAAGATTCTTGAAAACAGGGATCAAATTCCAGAATCTCTCCGCGAGTTCAGTTTCCTGTTTCCGGAAGTGCAAGGGATTGCCAATCCCAGACTCGGAAGTATGATGGCAGTTCTTGTCTTCAACAAAGAAAAAGGTTGGCACCTTGAATTCCGTCTTATGAGCCGCCGCACGGAACGCACCGACAGGTTCGTAAGACCATTAAAACGAGTTCAACAAGGAATCTTTGTTTGAAGGAGACACACTAGTCTACTTGAACACCCCACCCCCGCTCCGCGGTACGCCACCCGCGGAGCTTTTTTTATGCAGCATTCTTGAATTAGTCCGAACGCATTTCGGCGAAAAAATCCCCCCGCGAAAAAAATCAAAATTTGCGGCGGAGCCGCACTGATAACAATTTCCAATTTTTCTTTGGCGGCAACTAATTCAGAATTCGCAAAGCTAATACCTAAAGAATAATCAATTTTTATGAAAAATGCAATTTTAGAAAAAAGAAGAGCCCCGAGCGAAAACGTGTTTCGCAAGGGGCTCGTGGTTGGCCATGTGCTACTCTCATGGAGTTTCCTCCATTCAGTAGATGAGCATGACCGCTCGGGCGCCGTGTTCGGCGAGATAGGCGTCCGTGTTGTCGAGAAGACACGCGAGCCGTTTCTTGAGCTCCCTCTGCCACCCGATGTCTTCGGGAAGGTTCGGGAGCATCTCACGCAGGCGAGCGAGGTGTTGCTTGCGCGGCTCGAGAAGGATGTATCGCTGGTTCTCGTCCCCCTCGCAGAGCTCAAGGAACGCTCCTTGCGTCATCTCGTTCATCGCCCGCACACCATAGATGTTGAAGCCGAGGTAGCCGATCGACAGGTCGTCCTCGCCCTTCGTGTCGAGAAGAACAACTCCTTCCTTCGGATCGTCCACACCCGGCTCGTCCTTGAACAACTCGTGCATGTATCCGTCCTGTTTGAAGGGAACGGCCGCAAAACCGAATTTCATGCTCATCGTATGTCTCCTTTCAGTGTTTGGATTTTGGGGTTACTTTACGCAGTTTTGCCAGCAAAATTTGCGATATTACAAGCAAAATTGCGTAAAGTAACCTATAGAAAAGAACTGTATTTTGCTGCCACCAGTATAGCAGATTACATTGAGCTTGTCAAGCCCAACGAGGCACCAAAAAAGACCTTTATTTTAGGCCTCTTTCCAATACCTTTCTTGGTTAAAAAATTTTCTTTTCTTCTTTCTGTTAAAACATGGTCCGAGCCGATTGTTTTTCCGGGCTCTTTGGTGGTTTTGATCGGTGCGGCTCCGCCGCAAATTCTGATTTTTTTCGCGGGGGGATTTTTTCGCCGAAATGCGTTCGGACTAATTCAAGAATGCTGCACCATTGAGGAAATTGCAAGTTTTGAAGATTCGCCTCGCTTCGCTCGGCGACTAATTTGTATTGGATTTTCGGGGCAAAAACGAATTGGCGATTTTGAAAGAAGAAAAGAAAAATTTTTAATCCTTAATCCAACGAAACTATGAGATACATACTTTACGCTCGTAAATCTACTGAAGAGGATGATAAACAAGTCTTGAGTATTGAAGCGCAACTCGTAGAGTTGCAAGAGTATGCCGCCAAAGAAAAATTGGAAATTGTTGCCTCGCTCTGCGAGGCCAAAACCGCCAAAGAGCCCGGCCGAATTAAATTCGCAGAAATGTTGTCATTACTCGAAAAAGGAAAAGCGGATGGTATTATTTCATGGCACCCGGATCGTCTCGCCCGCAATAGCGTGGATGGCGGAAGGATTATCTATCTCGTTGATACTGGAGCTATTGCTTCTTTGCGCTTTCCGCAATTTTGGTTTGAGCCAACTCCGCAAGGGAAATTCATGTTGCAAGTGGCGTTCGGACAGAGCAAGTATTTCTCGGATAACTTGGTTGAAAATGTGAAGCGCGGTATCCGCCAAAAACTCCGCCGTGGCGAATGGCTGACGCTCGCTCCGTTGGGATATGTGAACAATTACAAAACGCGCAACATTGACCCACACCCCACATATTCCAAAGTTATCAAGCGAGCGTTTGAAGAATACGCCACCGGAAAATATACCCTTGTCGGTTTAGCGGAGTTTTTGGCGGAGCATGGCATTGTTCAAAAGAAAGGAACGCCACTTGCAAAAGTTTCCGTCGTGAAAATGCTCACGAATAGAGCGTATTTAGGATTTGTAAAATTTCATGGCGAATATCACGACGGAAACTTCGAGCCGATTCTTTCCCCGACACTGTTTGAAGCAGTGCAGAAGGTATTGAAATCAAAAGAAAGACCGCGCAAACAGAAAGAGCGATATGATTTTCCCTTTACGCAGTTTGCGCGGTGCGGCGAGTGCGGCAATATGATCACGGCGCAATATGCCACTAACCGCTTCGGCACTCACTACACTTACTATCGTTGCACCAAGAAAAGTGGAAAGTGCAGCCAGCCGTATCTTGCCGCCGACCTACTCGCCACTCAAGCGCAAACACTGCTTCAATCAGTGTCGCTTCCTCTCGAAGAAATTGAAGTTGGAGAAGCTAGACCGGCTTGTGTCGCTCTACTTAGACGGCGACATTGAACGCGACTTGTATCTCACCAAGAAAGACGCTCTCCTGTGCCAAAAAGCGAAGCTGGAGGAAAGTTTGGGGGATTTTGGGCAACAGGGAAAGAATCGGCTCGAACCCTTGCGGAGTTTCGTTTTGTCCTTGAAAGAA
>PFAZ01000011.1 GCA_002773535.1 Candidatus Harrisonbacteria bacterium CG10_big_fil_rev_8_21_14_0_10_40_38
CTACTAGGAAATATGTGAATACCGAAAGAGAGAATATTCCTAATGTTGCGAGTATGCCTAGAGAGACTTGGGTGTTCATGGTGAGACGCATGCGAAGTAGACTTGTAATCTATTATACTATCAATATTATTTTGGTTTTGGATTGTCCTCTGTGGATAAAAATTACCAGTAAGCAATACCCATTGCTTTTTTAACATCTTTTAGCGTCTTTGAAGCAACTTCCCTACCCATATCAGTTCCTTCCCGCAATATTTTTTCTACTACTTTTTTGTTTTTCTTGTATTCATTCCTCCTTTCGCGAATTGGTTTTAAAAATAACTCTATTGAGTTAAATAGGCTTTCTTTAACTTCCACATCACCTACTTTTCCTTGTTTGTATCTTTTTTTAAAATCATTTACCTCATCTTTGTCGGTATTAAATGCATCGTGGTATATAAAAACTGGATTTCCTTTTATGCGTCCGGGATCTGTTGCATGAATTCTTTTTGGGTCAGTGTACATCTTCATTATTTTTTTTCTTACCGTTTCTGAATCATCTGAAAGATATATAGCATTGCCTAACGATTTGGACATTTTTTGCTTTCCGTCGGTTCCCACCAATCTCGATATTGGCGACAAAAGAGCTTTTGGTTCTTTTAAAACTTTTCCGTATAGGGCATTAAATCTACGTACAATATCGCGAGTCTGTTCAATCATTGGGAGTTGTTCTTCGCCAACGGGAACACATTCAGCCCCAAAGGCTGTTATGTCAGCTGCTTGACTTACCGGATACATAAAAAAACCTGCGGGTAATGATTCCCCAAAACCTTTTTCTTTTGTTTCGGTTTTAACAGTTGGATTTTGCCGAAGTCGATTAACAGTTACTAAGTTTAAGTAATATACTGTTAACTCTGCGATTTCAGGAATCATGGACTGAATAACTATTGATGATATTGATGGATCAATACCAACAGAGAGATAGTCAAGCGCAACTTCGTATACATTACTGGTAACTTTTTCCGGATTTTCAAAATTATCGGTTAAAGCCTGAACGTCTGCAATTAAAACAAATGTATCGTACTCTTTTTGTAAATCTATGCGGGCTTTTAGAGAACCGACATAATGACCCAAGTGCAAAGGCCCGGTTGGTCTGTCGCCTGTGAGTATTCTCTTGCGCATGTTTTGATTGTACTCTATTTGATAACTTCTTTTACTTTTTCGATAACTGAATCTAGGTCGGTGCTTTTATTAATGAAATCTGTTGCGCCTATTTCTTTGGCAAAATTTTCATTTTTTTCTTTTATAGCAGGCCAAGGATTGTCCATGCTTGTTATGAGTAAAACTTTTATTCCCTTTGTTTCATTGCCTTTCATTAAGTCTAGGACAACTTCTGTTCCTGTTTCCCCTGGCATATTTATATCGCAAAGAATAAGGTCTGGCGTAAGGTTTACGGCCTTTTCAACAGCCTCTTTGCCATTGTGTGCTTCAGCAACCAAAAAACCACTACGTTTTAATTTTGTAGCAAGAATTTCCTGGAAGCCGATATCATCGTCGGCTACCAGTATGAGTGGTGGATTATGCATTATTATTTTTCGAGGAGTGTTTTTGCTCTTTCAACAATATCGTCAATGTCTTGTGTTTTTAAAAAATATTCAAAGGCTCCAAGCTCGCCGGCAAATCTCTTGTCGTTACCATAAATTTCTGGTTGTGGATCACCAAAGGCTGTTAAAAGGACAACTTTGATGTCTTTTGTTGCGGGATCTTCTTTGAGTCTTATTAAGGCTGCCAAACCGTCCATTTTGGGCATTTTAACATCCATCATGATAAGATTTGGCTTTTTCTCTTTTGCCATTTCTATTCCAATCTCACCGTCATTTGCAGTATAGACTTCAAAGCTGCTCGCGCGAAACTTTGTCGCGAGAACCCCTTGAAAATCCGGGTCATCATCTACTAGAAGAACCTTTGCGGGTACTGCTGTCGTCATATCACTATCAATACTATACCATATACCGCGCTTAATGCTCTAGCAATAAGTGTATTTTGGCGGCATACTTGTTTTTAAGTATACAATAGTTTTAACTATACAACTACCATGGAAAAAGAAATAAATAAGATATTTTTAGAAATAAGGGCTGGCACAGGAGGAGATGAGGCCGCTCTTTTTGCTGGTGATTTAGCAAGAATGTATCAAAGATATGCCCAACAGAAAGGGTGGTGTTTTGGTGTTGTAGATGATAATCCAACAAGTCTTAAAGGGTATAAGTCATTTGTCGCGAGAATTGTTGGTGAAGGTGTATATAACGCCTTAAAACAAGAATCTGGTGTGCATAGAGTGCAAAGAATTCCTGAAACAGAAAGATCTGGGAGAGTGCATACATCTACCGCAACAGTAGCAATTTTGCCAGAAATTGAATCTAGAGATTTTGAGGTTAACCCAAATGATTTAGAGGTTACTTTTTCACGTGCAGGAGGACCAGGAGGTCAGAATGTTAATAAAGTTGAGACTGCCGTTAGAATATTACATAAACCGAGTGGGATAGTTGTTTCTTCAAGAGCTGAAAGAAGCCAGCACGCCAATAGAGACGCGGCTATGAATATTCTTCGCTCCAAGCTTTATGAGATAGAAAAAGAGAAAGAAGCTCGGTTGGTTGGCGCTGATAGAAAAGCACAAGTTGGATCCGGAGATAGATCTGAAAAAATAAGGACTTATAATTTCCCGGATGATCGTATAACTGACCATCGTATCGGAAAAAAATGGAGCAGGATCGAAAAAATTCTTGAAGGAAATCTTGATCCTATAATTGAAGCATTTAAGGAAAGGGATACTCAACACCCTAAACCTTAGGAGTTTAGAATGTCGATATCCTGCTGAAATTCATTTGCTCTTTCTACAACTGGATCGCCGTAGGCAAACCTATACGTATACCATCTGCCACCAGCATAATATTTAGCAGCGGCACATCGCTCCTGAAGAGTTTGTTTATCGACGAGATGGCTATTTTGCACGGCATAATTTACGCAAGCGCTGGAATTTAATGCATCGCTTATATAAAGACCCGTTGCGACGAATGCGTGAGCGTTGTTCCATGGAGAAGGCGGGTTGCTTCCAGTTATTGTTGCAATTTCTGCCTCATATAATTTCCAAGTTGAAGGGATAAACTGTGCTGGACCCATTGCACCACCATATACACCATCGGAGTTTGCGCAAGAAACATATATTGAATCAGGATTTATGCCTAATTTTGCAGTAATTTCGAGAAATGTTGGGATGTCTCTTGTTGGATGCATGGCGGTTTTATAACTACAGCGACCAACGTTTCTGCCTAGCGCAGACTCCCTATCTAAAACGGCCATAATTAGTGCTGGCCTGACCCCTGTTGCGCCTCCAGCAAGTTTTGCGAAATCATAAGCTTGCTCAAAAGAGAGCTCTCCCCCACCCAAAAGTTGGAAAATCTGGCTTCTTATCTGCGCGGCGGTTTTTTTACGCTCTGCAACAATTTTCTGGAATTGTGACTCCTTGCCTTTTGTAACAGCAAGAAGATTTGCTTGTTCTTTTTTAGTGACTTCTATAGTTTTCTTCTGACTGTCTTGGTAACTCTTAAGAGCTTGTGCATCACTTCGTTTTAGTGATAAAACTTCTTTGTCGTCTTCGAGTTTATTTTTAAGTGAAGTTATTTTATCTATGACAACTGAAAGGTTGTCCTGAACAGATATGAGGTCGTTCATACTACCAATAAAACCGGTGAGCGTGGGGTTATATATTAGAGCCTCAACGAAGCTCTGATTGCTTTGTTCATACAAAATCTGGAGTGTATGAGAGAGTGCGCTTTTATTAAAATCGATTTTCCCTTCGGTGACTTCTATTTCTGATTCTGTTTTTTCTATTTCATTATCAAGTTGTTGAAGTTGAACGTTGACAGCTTTTATTTGGAGATTGAGTTTTGAAACTTTGGCATTTAGTCTGCTAATTTCCGACTCTAGTGACTTACCTTGGGTTTTAAGAGTAGCGATGGTTGCCTCGTGTTCAGAAATTTCTGATTCAAGGTCTTTTAATTGCTGTTCTAGCGCTGCGCGTTCTTCGTCGCTTGGCGCAGCAAAAATCTGTTTTATGGGACTAAACCCTAAAACTATAAAAATTGCAGTAAAGAGCAAAATTATTGACGCCAGTTTACTTGTGGCTTTTTTATGCATTATTAGCTTTTTTCGGAGGTTTCTTCTCCTTCTTTTTTGGCAGTTCTTTCTGCTCTTTTTTCTTCACCCTCTACTTTAATGTCATCAACTGTAATTTCTGAACCTGCCGCTTCCTCTTCTGCCTCCTGTTCTGTTATTGTTGCGACTACGGTTTCGGCATCTACAAGAACTTTAACGTTCTTTGGAACTATTATATCACCCACGTGTATTGATGAACCTATTTCAGCAAGAGAACTAAGATCAACTGTAATTTCGCGAGGTATGTCCGTAGGCAATGCTTCAATTTCAAGCTCTTGAAGAGCTTTGATGAGAATGCCTGATTTTTCTTTTACTGCCGGAGCTTCGCCTGTAAATTCAATAGGAACATTAACGTTTATCCTTTCAGAAAGGTTTACCTCATAAAAATCTACTGCGAGTATTTCGTCAGTTCTTGGATTTGTACCAACATACTGAACTAATACAGGTTTTTTCTGTCCTTCAAAATTAAGATTTATAACAGTGCTTTCACCTGCTTCTTTAAATACTTTATTAAATTCTTTTACTGAAACTGAGAGGTGCTCATTTTTTACACCGTGACCGTATAATTCAGCAGGAATTAAGCCTTCTTTTCTTATTTTCTTTACCGATTTGCCGAAAACCTCTCTTTTTTGTGCTGTAAGCTCCATATTTTTGCTTGTTTTTTATATATAATTGGTAACGACTTTAGCTATTCGGTCGTTACATGCGAGAGGTGAATATTATCACAACCTGCTGAATAGTTGCAACCTTTTTTCAACAATGTGTCCAACAGCCTCCTGAACCTTTGCCATTACTTTGTATGCAGCTATTTCGTCTTTATTTTCCACCAAAGAGGCTTCAAGTGAGCTTCTCCAGCCAACCCTAAGCTCAGTATTGATGTGAATTATATTAATTCCTGCATCAATGGCTGCTGAAAATTCTTCATCGCTAGTTCCTGACCCGCCATGGAGCACGAGGGGTATATTTGTTTTTGATTTTATCTCTCTGATACGATCTATGTTTATTTTTGGATTTGGGGCGTTCTTAAACATCCCATGAATATTCCCTATAGCTGGAGCCAAAAGATCTACGCCGGTTTCTTTTACGAATGTTGCGGCTTCGTCCGCTTTTGTGAGATCTTTTTCTTCAATAGCTGCTCCTTGTGGTATTTCTTTTAAAATCATTGATGAGCTGCCGATGTAACCCAACTCGCCTTCTACGATGGCCATGGGGTTTTTTGATTTTACATACTCAACCACGCGTTTCGTTTCTTTTATATTTTCCTCAAAAGAAAGTTTTCCTCCATCAAAAAGAATTGCATCGTAGCCGGCTTCAATTGCTTCAACAACTTTTTCGAAAGAGTGTGTGTGATCTGCATTTATAAAGATGGGTACACCCAATGATTCACGAAGACTTCTAACTAAAGCTATGGCTTCTTTTGGGCCTAAAAATCCTCGTTCACCTTCAGATGTGCCGATAATAACCGGGACTCCTGTTTTCTTTGCGGCTTCGGCAATGGCTCTCAAAGTTACCGTTTCTGCTGCATTAAAGTGGCCGATAGCGCGTTTTTCTTGAGAAGCTTTTTGAATTAAGTTAATTAGTTCATTCATATTTTTAAAACGCTATTATTCCTTTTAGAAAATTTTTTATCAGAAGTTTATGTGTTTCGTCCTCACTGCCTGCGTAGCTTTGAAAAAGCTTTGTCCAAAGCATTTCATGCTCGTGATATGTAAGATGATCGTCTTTATTCTCATGAGTGGAGACGAGGGACATGGCATTGTCTTCAAGATCAAAGCTAACCAATTCACCATTAAAGCGCCATCCTACCCAGTCTCTGTTTTCCCAGATAGATACGTCTTCGCCTTTTTCTTTGAAGTAATTCGTGAAATCCCGCTCTCCTTTCTGCCAATGAACTGATTCCGGGTTTATATGGGGCATTTTTAACCGCAGATCATTAGGATTTATTTTCCAAAGGTACCTTTGTATTATAAACCATTCTCCATTTTTAAGATCAGTGGATTCCGGAACGTCTCCTCTTAAGAAAGATTTAAACCTTTCGTTGAAATCAGACTCGTTGGAGTGATCTTTAAAGAGTGAGGCGTAAAAATTTATTTCGTGAAGATAGTGAAGCAGAAGAGCAAAATCTCTTGTTAGTTTTCCTTCAACATCCTGCGCTATTGGGTTTAAAAAAATAACGCCGAATTCTTTTAAGTGACTTACGTTGTGATGTTTTTTTTCAACGAACTTTTGAGCGATTTCTTCCCATCCTGGAGATAAAACTTTAAGATCTATATCTCTTTCCTCAAGATCATCTTTGGTAAACTTACTGTAATATTTTTCAAATGTTTCGTGCATCCATTCATCGGACTCGGTAAACCTGAGCGCGCTCATTGCTTCTAAAACATCCTCTTTTTCTACAAGCTCCTGCCCGGTTTTGCAATTGCGGTATTTTAAAAGATTTTCAGGATTTGACTCCACAAGGATATCTCTAGCTTTCTCTCTTTTAAGAAAAAAACCCTTACCAACATGCGCCATTTTTCTTGCAAGATTTGCGGCTTTATCAAAATCTGTGTTGCCTTCTTCCAATGCGATATGTTTTTTTAAAATTTGTTCGGTTTCTTTAACTTTTCCGTGAAGAGCTGAACGCACTTCATTTCCAGAATTTTTTTCTGAAAGATTTAATAATCTTAAAGCTTTTTCCACATTAGCTTCGAGTTCTTCTGTAACTGTGTTTAGAATTCCCGACTTTCCAGTCCTTGATTCCATTTCCTTATCTAATAAATGCAAGTTTTCTGGATCTACTCCTAAAATACTTCCAATAACTTCTGGTGATTGATTCATGCTTCTTCTTTTTTTATTTGTAATTTTTTCCAGCGTGATTCTTTTTCGAATTGCGACTTTGTTAATGCGCCTCTTTGGGCTCCGACTTTTTCGACTACGGCTGTAGCGTTTGCCGCAGCAAGTCTTGCAGCTCTAAGAATAACTTTTTCGTTTTGAAAATCTTTTTCTTTGGTGCCAATAATTCCAGCTATAAAACCACTTCCAAAAGCATCACCTGCCCCAGTTCTGTCTGCGATGGTTTTTTCTTTAAATACTCCTACATTGTAGTGATGCTTTTTGTTCGCAATAACAGCACCGTCTTTCCCTTTCGTCATTACAACCATTTTTGGTCCTTCGCTTTGGAGTTTTTGTATTATAGCTTTTCCTTTGGAAAATTGGATCTTTGTAAAATATGAGCCTTCTTCCTGATTTAGAAATAAAATATCAGTTTTTCTGAGTATTGATTTTGTCTTTTTGAGGCCTTGTTTAATAAAATGACTTGATGGATTAATACTGACTTTTCCACCCTGTTTTTTTACGTGGTCAACGATATTTTTTAATATACTCAAACTAATTGTGCCTGTTGCGATGTAAATCCATTTTGTTTTTATTTTTCGCCATGGAATTTTTTCGGAAATGATATTACTATCGTCGTCTCTGTAATAGAGAATTGTTCTCTCCCCTGTCTTTGAAAGAAGGATGGTTGAATATGCTGTTTTTGAGGTGTCTTTTGTTACGGGAAAAAGTTTTATTTTTTCTTTTTTTAATCCAATTTTTATATTTTTCCCAACTTCGTCGTTGCCAATAGCGATAAGCCCGCCTGTTTTCAGTCCCTGACGAGCAAAGGTAACGGCGGCATTTGCTGCGCCTCCGCCAATATCAAAATTTAAATCTTTGATTTGGATTTTTGATCCTAATGCAAAACATTCAGCTTCGCCCGTAGGAAAACCAAGTGCCTCAAGGTGCTCGGGGTCTCGAAGAACTTTGAATAATGGGCTTTTCCAAAAAACATCTTGAGTTGCTGTTCCGATTGAGATGATGTCGAACATGTATATATTATACATGAAGTTCGACGAAGTTTTTAAATTTTACAGATATAGTTTGAGGGTGATTGTATATTTGTTAGAGTTTTTTGCCAGTTTAAATCTATTTCTCCTAATGGTGGGGGCTGATTTGATGGGGATCCAAGAGGTGTAGGGCTAGGTGAAGGAGATGCTGAAGACGAAGGGGAGGGGGAAGGGGATGGAGTAGGAAAACTACTTGGAGACGGGGTTGGTAAACTACTTGGGGACGAAGTAGGCGTGGGAGATGGCGATGGGGATGGTCCGGCTTCTGTGTTGTCCTGAAGACTTGTGCAGTCGGGGTCATTACTAAGTGATGTCCCGTAGTCTATTTTTCCATCACCGTCGTTATCTTGACCATCCTGACACTGGGATAACGGATCCCCCTCATCGTTATCATTTAACCCAAAACAGCTGAAATCAAAACCAAAATCTGTGGCGCCGTCATGATCATTGTCGATTCCATCACGACACTCTGGCAGAGTGGGAATATATACGGAACTTTCATTTGAAAATGATACTCCATCGTTTCCGACAGCTTTTATTCGATATACATATGTGGTCTGCCTCATTAACTGATCCGTGTCGTTATATGCAGTGGAATTTGCGGCAATAGTTTTGTGTTCGTTGAAATTTATGTCTCCGAGTATTTTTCTTTGAACCACATAAGCTGTTTCATTTGTGGCGTTATCAAACCAATTTAGAGTAACCCGAGGTGAACCATCAACAAGCTCACCGACTGAAGATGTTAGATTTGATGGGGCTGTTGGAGTGGCGTCTTCGTTATTGTCGTTTTGATCCGCACAGCCGGGATCTGCCGGTTCTCCGTTTTGGCCGCCAAGAAAATCAACTTTCCCGTCTCCATCGTTATCGCTCCAATCTGAACACTCAGTTCCGCCTGGTTCTGGTGTTGGGGTTGGATTTGGGGAGTATGTAGGAGTTGGGGTTGGATTTGGGGAACCGCAGTCGTTATAGCAATATGCCTCTTCACCTGGGTCGCAAATATAATCCCCACAATAGGAATTACTGTCCCCTGTTGGGGTTGGATTTGGGGAGTATGTAGGAGTTGGGGTTGGAGAATAATCGTCTGAGGTTACGGCTGATACTTCATTTGAAAAAACTGATGAGCCATAACTGTTGTAAGCTTTAACTCTGTAGGCATAATAGGCATTTTGTACAACTGTTAAATCGTTATACGCAACAGCATCAGGCTGGCTTATAACAACAAGGTCGCTAAAGGTTCCGGTTTCTCCAATTTTTCTTTGAACAAGAAATCCTGTTTCGTTTGAGGCGTTGTCTGTCCAGTTAAGGGTTATTCTACTACTTGAAACATTTGAAAGATAAAGATTTGATGGAGCTAAAGGAGGGTTATTGTCATAACCCCCACAACTCTTATCCACCCCATTACAATCTTCATCTATCCCGTTACCACAGATTTCAGCTTTGGGGCCAA